>VYBN01000017.1:173200-272988 GCA_009844425.1 Gammaproteobacteria bacterium
AAACAGCGCGCCAGCCCGCCTGAGCCGGCGGGAGCTGCTGGCCGGCGCCGGAGGGCTGGCGGTCCTGGGCGCGCCCTTCAGCGCCCTGGCGGCGGATGATTCGGCGCCTGAAATCAACCTGGCGACGCCGCGAGACAACCTCCTGGCCCTGGTGCGCATCCAGGCGAGCCTGCGCGAGGAAGACGTGCCCTGGTGGTACAGCGGCATCATCTACGGTGCGGAAGACGGCCAGGCGCCGCGTCTCCTGTTCGCGTTCGAAGGTATGGAGATGTACTGGATGCGCCACCTGGGGGAAGACGAGTTCGAACTGATCGGTCACACCGTGTCGTTTCTCAAGGACGGCCAAACCGGGGAATGGCTGCGCGAATGGCGGAATCCCTACACCGGCGAACTGCTGGAAGTGCCGGCGGCAACGCAGGGCGGGGGCGCCGGGCGTGGCTTCAACTACTCCGTCAGGGGCATACGCCCGACGCTGTTCGTGGACCAGATGCCGGAACGGCCGCCCGCCTACCGGATACTGTCGGGCGGAGGACGGATCTGGCTCACGAAGGAAACCGAGTACCCGCCCGGCATGGCCCAACCCCGCCTTCAGAGGCAGACCATGAACTGCTCACTGGAGGAATTCACCGATCCCGCCAGGGAACGCCTGAACACCCAATTCGCCTCCACCGTGTTCATGCCCTGGCGCAACTGGATGAACATGGGCGACCGGCCCGGCCACCTGATCTGGCACGCGGCGGGGTTGAAGCTGGATTCGGTCGACTCGCTGCCCGCCACCTATCGCGAGCGCCTGCACGCCGAACATCCCGACAAACTGACCGCCCGTCCCGTGTAGACGGTCCGCAGACGAAAGTTCGGCCTACTCCGGCCAGCCTTCGCCGGCGGCGCCCGCCTGCAGGGCGCGGACCTCGTCCAGGTCCGCGGGTGGCCGCAGCCACATGGCCGCCTCCTCCCGGGCCCACTCAAGCAATGCCGGCGGGAACTCGTCCTGGCTCTCGACCCGCCATGACAACATGTGGTAGATCGCATTCCCTTCTCCGGCGAACGGCGGCAGCGCGCCGTAGCGCTGCCAGCTCAATTGGTGGGTTTCGTCCGCCATGTCATTCGAGTGAATAAAGAAGTCATAGTTTTCCCACGCCTGGTAGCGATCGCCGCCGGGAACCGGGAAATCCAGGAAGACCGAAGCGGTAATCGCGGTTGTGCTCCGGCCCAGCTTGCGCACCTGCATGCCGTTTCGGGACTTGATTCTCTGGACGCTTTCGCCGACCCCCTGCTCGACGTCCCCGTAGATGCGACCGTCCCGCATGCGGTAGCGGATGAGCTGGTAGGGATAGGCGATCGGCTGCACCGGCCGGCCCTTGTACTCGGTGAGGATTTCCCCGCTGACCGGATCGGTATACGTGTACGTTTTTCGAGTCAGGTGAATGACGGCGCCGTCCGGATCGTCCGGCCAGATTACGGTGGAGCTGTCGAAACCGATCATTCCCAACAGCTTCTCGCCGGAGGGATAGTCATAAACGCCGCCCTCCGAAACCCAGTGGACCGGGGCGCCGGTGCCCGCCCTCGCGTCGACCCAGGTCCGCAGCACCTCCGGCGCCGCAGCGCGGGATACCGGTGGTTCGCCGGCGGCGCCACCCGGCGCATGAACAGCCGCGCAGGTAGCAAGAAGGAGTACAGGAATTGTTCGCATGGTTGTCCCCCGATGGAAATGTGCGGTGTATGTCCGGCGTCAAGCATAAGCCAGAATCACCGCGATTCCGAGCAGTTGGGCCGGCGGGATTTTTGCGGGCGCGGGTAGAATAGCGCTTCGGTTAGCGTGTTCTCGCGGAGACCCCATGTCGGAGTACCGGCCCCCAGTCGATGAAATGCTCTTTATCCTGGACTCGATTGCCGGGATCGATAATGTCGCCCGGCTTCCGGGCTGCGAAGAAGTAACGACGGACCTGGCGCGCGCCGTGATGGATGAGGCCGGCGAACTGGCGGCCAACGTGCTGGCGCCGCTGAACGCCGCCGGAGATCAGGCCGGGAGCGCCGTGCTGAACGGCAAGGTCCAGGTCCCGGACAGCTTCCGCGAGGCCTACCAGGCCTTCGTCGAAGGCGGCTGGGGAGGGATCTCGGCGCCGGAGGCATACGGCGGTCAGGATTTGCCGCAGCTCATTTCCATGCCGGTCCAGGAGATGTGGCAATCGGCCAACCTGGCCTGGTCGCTCTGTCCCCTGTTGAGCCAGGGCGCGCTGCATGCCCTGGAGCTGCACGCCAGCGAGGACCTCAGGCAGCAATTCCTGCCGCGACTGGTGAGCGGCGAGTGGACCGGCACCATGAACCTCACCGAGCCGCAGGCGGGCTCCGATCTGGGACTGGTGCGCTGCCAGGCCAAACGCGAAAACGGGCACTACCTGATCAACGGCCAGAAAATCTTCATTACCTTCGGCGACCATGACATGGCCGGCAACATCCTGCACCTGGTGCTGGCGCGACTTCCCGATGCGCCGCAGGGCACTCGAGGGCTTTCGCTGTTTTTGGTCCCCAAGGTAATCCCGGACGGGAACGGCGAGCCCGACCGGCCCAACAACGTGCGTGCCGTCTCGGTGGAGCACAAGCTGGGGCTGCACGCCAGCCCGACCTGCGTCATGAGCTACGAGGACGCCGTGGGCTACCTGGTCGGCCAGGAGAACCAGGGTCTTCCGCACATGTTCGCGATGATGAACGACGCCCGGGTGTCGGTCGGACTGCAGGGGGTGGCGATCGCGGAGCGGGCCTATCAGCAGGCCCTGGAGTACGCGCGCAACCGCATGCAGGGCAAGGCGCCGGGAAGCGCCGGCACCGTCTCCATTCTGCGCCACCCGGACGTGCGGCGCATGCTGATGGAAATGAAATCGCAGATCTTCGCGATGCGCTCGCTGTGTTACATGGCCGCCCTGCATACCGACCATGCGCGCCGCCACCCGGACGAGGACAGGCGAGCCTGGCACCAGCGCCGGCTGGACCTGCTTACCCCGATCGTCAAGGGCTGGATATGCGAAGTGGCGATCGAGTTGACGTCGATCGGCATACAGGTGCATGGCGGCATGGGCTACGTGGAGGAGACGGGCGCGGCGCAGCACTATCGCGACGCCCGGATCATCACGATCTACGAGGGCACTTCCGGAATCCAGGCCGGAGACCTGGTCGGCCGCAAGATCATCCGCGACAAGGGCAGGGCCCTGGGCGAACTGCTCGACGAAATCGGGGGTACCCTGGCGAGCGCCGAAGCCCTGCCGTCCGAAGACCGCATCGTCGCGAAGGCGCTCCGCGACGGACTGGACGAGGCGGCATCGACCCTGGAGTGGTTCCGCAGGGAACTGGGCGGCGACGACGACCTGCCCGGATCGGTAGCTTTCAACCTGATGATGATGCTCGGCTATCTCTGCGGAGGCTGGCTGCACACCCGTTCAGCGGTGGCGGCGGCTGAAGCATCGGACCGGCAGGATATGCAGGCCCGGCGCGTGTGTGCGCGTTTTTTTGCCGAGCACCTGATGCCGCAGGTAGCCGCCCGCGCCCGGCGCGTTCGGGCCGGCGCGGCCAACACGATGGCATTAGGTGAGGAACAGTTCTGAAATGCGTTTCTCCACCAAACAGATCCACGCTGGAACGGAACCGGACCCCGTGACCGGATCGGTGCTGCCGCCGATCTACCAGTCCACCACCTTCGCCCAGCCGTCCGTCGACGAGTACCTTTCGAAGGGGTACTCGTACTCCCGCAGCGGGAACCCCACGGTGAGGGCCCTGGAACAGCGCCTTGCCGGGCTGGAAAACGGCGAGGACTGCACCTGCTATTCCACCGGCATGGCGGCCGTAAGCGCGGTGCTGCACGCCTTTCTGAACGCCGGGGACCACGCCCTGGTATCGCAGGTCGCCTATGGCGGGACCTACCGGGTGTGCACCCAGGTGTTCGCGCGTTTCGGAGCCCGCTTCACCTTCGTGGATACCTCGGACCCCGCCGCCGTGGAAGCGGCGATCAGGCCCGAGACACGGCTGCTGCTCACCGAAACGCCGGCCAATCCGACGCTCGCGCTCAGCGACATCGCGGCCCTGTCGGAAATCGCCCGGGCCAACGACCTGATTCACGTCGTCGACAACACGTTTCTTACGCCGTATTACCAGCAGCCGCTTGCGCTGGGCGCGCACGTTTCCCTGCACAGCACCACCAAGTACCTCGACGGCCACAACGCCACGGTGGGGGGCGCCAACGTGGCGGCCACCTTCGAGCTGGACGAAAAACTGCGTTTCGTGCAGAACGCCACCGGCAGCATCATGTCGCCGATGGTCGCCTGGCTGACCCTGCAGGGCGTCAAGACGCTTTCCGTGCGCATGGACAGGCAATCGGCCAGCGCGATGGCCATCGCGCAATACCTGAGCGACCATCCGGCGGTGGGCGAAGTCTGCTATCCGGGCCTTGCGTCCTTCGCCCAGCACGGACTGGCAGGTCGCCAGGCCAGCGGTTTCGGCGCCATGCTCTGGTGCGAGCTGAAAGGCGGCCTCGAAGCCGGAAAAGCGTTGATGGACAACGTGCAACTGTGGACGCTGGCGGAGAACCTGGGCGCGGTCGAATCGCTGATTACGCATCCCGTCACGATGACGCATGCCGACGTGGAGCCCGAAGAGCGGCAGCGGGTGGGCCTGCGCGACGGCCTGGTTCGCTTCTCCGTGGGCCTGGAAGATCCTGAAGACCTGATCGAGGCTCTGGACGCCGCCCTCTCGCGCCTGTGATGCTGCCTCGCCCTGCCGGGAGTTTGTGAGCCAGGGATGGCGGAACAAAGCTCCATGGATGGATTCATGCGTCTCCCGGAAGGGCGAGGCAGCATCACAGGCGAACCGCGTAAGCTGCTCCGCGAAGGTAGGGGCGCCGCTGCTACTTTAGTTGGCAGATGTCGAGAACGTTCATGTCCGTGTAATCGAGATTCTCGCCGCCCATCGCCCAGATAAAGGAATAGTTGGAGGTTCCGCTGCCCATATGGATCGACCACGGTGGAGAAATAACCGCCTCTGAATCGCCCACAACGATATGGCGCATCGAGTCGGGCTCGCCCATGAAGTGGAACACCTTCTGATCGTCATCCAGTTCGAAGTAGAAGTAGATTTCGGATCGTCGATCGTGCAGGTGCGGCGGCATTGTGTTCCAGACACTGCCCGGATTGAGGATCGTCAGACCCAGCAGCAACTGTGCCGAGCGGCAAGTCTCGGGCACGATGTACTTGTAGATCGTGCGCTCGTTTGACGTCTCCAGCGAGCCCAGTTCAAGTGGAACGGCCTCGTCGATGGAGATCTTGACCAGATCGAATCGCGCGTGTGCAGGCGTCGAGGCGAGATAGTAGCGCGCTGGATTGTCCATGCTGACGCACTCGAAAGAGACCTCCCGCGATCCCATGGGAATATACAAACCATCGCGAGGTTTCATCTCGAACGATTTGCCGTCGACAGATATTGTTCCGCTGCCGCCGCCCACGTTGACCACACCCAACTCGCGTCGATCGAGAAATGGCGCTCCCGCCACAGGCTCGGTCTGATCCGGCAATACGACGGTTTCCGATACCGGCGCGGCGCCGCCGATAATCATGCGTTCGTTGTGCGAATAGTTCAGGTTGATTTCGTCGGCAACGAACATGCCGGTAACGAGATACAGATCGCGCAGGGCTTCGTTACCGACTCCATCCATCATGTCCGGGTGCGTTGCCTGGTAGGTTCTTGAATACACTTCGTGACTCCTGGTTGATTACGAACTTTCCAACTCTCGAGTCGACTCCCGGACAATCAGTTCGGGAACAGTCTGGTTCGGCCCCAGCGGAACATCTTCATCGCCGAATGCAAGAAGGCTTTGAGCCGCGAGCCGGCCGATCTTGCGTGCCGGAGTATGGACCGTCGTAAGACGGGGCCATATTCGGGTTGCCGTCTCAAAATCGTCGAAACCGACAATCGAAAGATCTTCCGGCGCCTTCAGGCCGGCAACGTGCAGGGCCTGCAACACACCGGCAGCCATTTCGTCATTGGCCGCGAAAGCGGCCGTCGGCGGCGGATCCAGATCGAGCATGTCGGCGCCTCTGGCCAAACCCGACTCAAACGTATAGTCGCCCTGCAATACATAGTCCATCGGCAGGCGAATGCCGAACTCCATCAGGCCGTCCTCGAAACCGGATCGACGCTCGTGTGCGGAGCGAAAACTCCGGCGACCGGCGACCAGGGCAATCCGGGAATGCCCCAGGCTGGCCAGATGCCGGGCGGCCTCACGCCCGCCTACCCGATCGTTCGTGACAATCATTCGTCGTTCCATATCCAGTGCAACGGAGGCGACGCGAATGTAGGCGCAACCGATTTCACGCAACGTTTCCGCGAGGCGCTCATCCTCGGATACGGAAGGCGTCAGTACGACGCCGTAGAGTTTCTGCATTTCGACGAACTTTCGCGCGTCCTCGATAAAAGTGTCGCTCTGGCGATTGCAGGGATGAACCACCAGCTCGAAATCAGTGCCCTTCAGGCCATCGAGAATACCGAGTTGCACATTGACGACGTATTGCGGCGTCGGATTGTCGTAGATCATTCCGACAAGATACGAACGCCGGAAAGCCAAACCGCGCGCTTGCGGGTCCGGCCTGTAGCCGATGTCACGTATGAGTTCCTTGATTCCGGCGCGCGTCGCATCGTTTACCTGCGGTGAATCATTAACGACCCGGGATACCGTTTTTTTCGAGACGCCGGCCAGACGGGCCACATCACCCATTGTCGGCTTTCGGCCGTCGGGATTATTCTCGAACCAACTGCGGGCGGCCGCCTTGAAATCGGTGTCGGCTTTGCGGCTCTTTCTTCCCACGGAATTCCCCGAACCACACTGGTCAATTCGGCATGTTACCGCTGTGGCGTTTGGCCCTGAACTTTACGTCGAACCAGCCAGACGAGCCGAAATCCACGCGCGCCGCAGAGGACACCGACACGCCATGAATGCCGGTAACCGCACCGGTCGATATCAACGTTCCTTCGGGAAGTTCAATACCGCGAGTCGCGGCAAGACCCAAAAGAAATCGCAAAGCGGCCAGCGGACCGCCCGGCACGGCGCTCGCCGTCGCATTACCAACAACGGCGCCGTCGATCATGACTTTCGCCGTCAGTGAATCCAGGTCCCTGGAATTCCAGTTTGCAACCGCAGGGCCCAGGAGCAGTCCGGCGTTGTTGCCGAAGTCGGAGACAACACAGGTCGGACCCAGCTGGTTGATTGCAGCCATGGGACTGCTGGCAATCTCCACCCCGACGAACAGCGAAGACACGAAGTCGATCAGGTCCGCGTCGGAGTATTCCCTTGCCGACGGGTGTACGGCGCGGCCGAGCTCCAGGATGAATTCCGCCTCTACCGCCGCGAATCCACCCGCGTAAATCGGCATGGTCCTGGCGGAGCCAGGCTCTATGCGGACAATGGAAGACTTGAATATCGGGCCGGCCAGGCGCTCGTCGCCAACCCGTAACCGTTGATCGGCCGGGATCATCCCGATTTTCCAACCCGCGACCGTGTCCGCCCAACGCGCTATGGATGCTGCCTGAATTGCATACGCGCCATCCAATGAGTCGGGAAGGGCGCCCGGAAAATCCGGCAATGCCTGGGCAGCCGCTCGCGCGGCCACCAGGCGCCTGGAAATCGCGTCAAGCTCTCGCGGTATTGGGTCGATGTCCGCCCTAGTGTCCAACGGGAGACTCATGGCAAGCCCCGGAAATGTTCCGGGGCTTGCCTGCGAAGCAAGAAGTCATCGTCGATATCCTTTCTTCAGAAGCGGTAGATTCCACCTACAACGATACGTCTGTCGGGAAGTCCGACGAAACAAAGCGGTCCGGCTGTACTGACGCAATGTTGATCAATGCGCTCTTCGGTAAGGTTGACCACTTCAAGACCAACATCCAGATGATCGTTCACCGAGTAGTTGATGCTGGCGTTTAGCTGACCTCTGTCGAGCGTATGGACCGGGAAGCTGAATGTACTGCTGCCGCTCGTGTTGGCGCCGCCACCGAAGTCCTGCGTGCGGAACGATTCGCGCCACGTGTAGCGCGCTCTTGCCGACAGACCGTACTTCTCGTAGTAGATCGTGATGTTGTACGCGTCTTCGGAGAAGTCGAGCAGTCCCCGAGGAATGCAGACACCGGAACCGAGAACCTGCGCACCGCGTCCCGACGTGCAATCGACGATTGAACCACCGCTGAAGTCCTGGTTGGTGTAGTTGAAAATGACACCGAAACCGGACGCCCAGCCCAGCCGGTCCTCGAAGCCTGAAAGGTCGTACTGGAAGGCAAACTCGAAACCGGACTGGGTGGTGGTTGACGGGTCGTTGGTCCAGGTCTGGTAGTCGACGCACAATCCCAGCCTGTTGGGGTCGCCCAGTACGTTGGGTATGACCGTCGGGTTCCAGATACCGCCGCCCGGGCAACTTGGGTCCGTTTCACGGGCAAGACCACTGGTGGAACTTGCATCCTCAACCAGCAATGCGCCTTCGAAGACCTGCCCGATGATGTCCGTGCGGTCCTTCGTGAAGTAACCGAGGCTGACCAGCGCCGAGTCGGCAAAGTACCACTCGACCGCCAGATCCAGAGAATCCACTTCCTCGGGCTTCAGGTTGGGGTTGCCCTGATCGATGGCGGAATTTTCCTGATTGTCAGCCGCAAACGCAGTGCTTATCCGGTTGAAACCCGGACGCCGGATGTCGGAGCCATAGCCGAATCGAACGATCACGTCTTCGCTGACCTCGGCTGCCACGTTCAATCGCGGCAGCAGGAAGTCGTACTTGCCCTTGGTTGATTCCAGCGACCTGTTGCCGGCAGCGTCCTCAAAGCCATACGCCACCGAATCGACTTCGGTCTCGACATAGCGCACGCCCACGTTGCCGCGGAAAATGCCGGCCTGGAAGTTCGCTTGCGCATACAGAGCCGTGGTCTCTTCGCTGACGTCATAGAACTGATTCCGATCGGAAGCAAGTCTGGCTGTATCCGGACTGACCGGATCGTGCGCTACGACCGCCGCCTCCAGAATGGCCAGCGTGCCGTCCGGGTCGGAAAAGGCGCGATCCGGGTCGACGAGCAGGAAATCGCGAATGAACAATGTTCTGCCGTCGCCCTTGTCAAAGTTACTGGGGCCCGGCACCAGCAGTTCCGAGAACAGGACGCCGTTTGGGCTGTCCACCATTCGGCTGAAGCCGCCGATCCGGTCCTGAATACGGTTGAACCGGCTTGAGGACTCGCCGTAGCGGAAACCGAAGTCGAGTGTGGTGATGCCGTTCCAGTCCGCTTCCCAGGAGAAGTCCATGCGGAACGCATCCTCTTCGTTTTCTGTTGTATTGCGGCCGATAATCACCTGGTCCAGAACCACATTGGCCGGGTCCAGCAGATCGGCCTGCGCCGGTGCAAAGGGTGAATCGTAATTGACGCCCCACGACAACGTGCCGCCGGACAGGTCGTAGATGAACGGCACGCAGTTGTCGTTGCTGCTTCCGTCGAGAGGGCAGTTCGGGTTGATGAAGTTCAGGGTCGTGCTCAGGTTGGGGTTGGACGTGTCCGAGGTCGTCATCGCGTACTCGGCGCTTACGGACCATCTGTCGCTATTCCACTCACCACCGAGCGCAATGATCTGACTGTCGGTGACGCGAGACCCGGTATCGCTCGAGAAACGCAGGTTGGGATCGTCATCGTCGTTGGCCAGGTCCGGCTCGAGCGTACCCTGAAGCGCTGCGGGGAACCTGCCGGGACCGACTCCGAAATCAACCGTTTCATAGGCCGTGGGGACACTGAGGTTTCTCAGCGTGCTGACGCCGGAGGCCTGAAGCCTGTAACTGTCCTGGCTTCGCTCCTGCTCATTGATCACGATGTCGGCATGAAACTTCAGACTGTCACTGGGCGCCCACTCGAAGGTCGACGCCAGATTGACGGTGTCGTAGTCGTAGTTTTCCTGCTCCTGAACCAGGAACTGGATGCCGAGAAATTCAGAGGGATCGACGGCGGCCGCCGGCGAAACGCGATTGTCGCGGTCGGTACGGGGACGAAATGACACCGACTCCTGCTCGGTAACGCTGCCGCTGATCACAAAACCGACTTCGCCCGCGCCCGTCGACCAATTGTCGCCGAACGCGCCCGAGAATCTTGGCGTCATGCTTTCGGAGCTGAGGCTGCTGTCTTCGTACTGAACCCTGACCGCGCCCAACGTCGCCGGCAGATCAAGCGGGCGTATCGTCTTGAGGTTGATCGTGCCGCCAACGGAACCCTCGATGGTCCTGGCGTCGGGCGACTTGGTTACTTCGACCGCTGAAATAATCGCCGGATTGACATCTTCGAAGTTGATGCCGCTGCGGCCGGAGCCGGAATTCACGGTGGAAACTCCATTGAATTCGACCCGGTTGGAATTGGTGCCGCGGATTTGAACGCCGGTGCCGACGCCCGCCGTGCGGGTAATCTGGATACCGGTAATATTCTCGAGAACTTCCGCCAGGTTTTGATCGGGCAGTTTGCCGATATCCTCCGCGATAATGACTTCGACCAGTTGGTCCGAGTCCCGTTTCTGGTCCACGGCGGCAGCCAGGGAACCGCGGATGCCCGTTACGACAATCTCTTCCAAAGGCTCGTCGTCCTGCGCGACGGCCGCAGTTGAAAAGACCAGCGTCATCGCGCCCAGCGTGAGCGCAGCAATACTGGGTTGATATTTCATTGAATTGCTCCCAAGTGAGTATTCTCACTCCATAATGGATGAACTGATTCGATCGTATAAGGTACACATGGTTACACCGGTGTCAATAGGTGCCACATTCACGGCATATCAGCGGCAAGCGACGGAGGTTTGTCTCCCGGATTTTGACTTGGTAACATTTGTTCCGGAAACGTCATGAGCCACAGACGCCGCCTATTCCACGGTATCAACTACATGAAATACAGCAACTTATTTCCGACGCTCGGCATGACGATCCTGCTTCTCTGTTCGCCGCTCCTGGTTGCGGACCAGTCGAAGGGTGAAATTCCCGCTATTTTGTCCATAGAGACAATAAGGCGTGACAATTACCTGCCCGATTTTTCGTTTGCGGGATATGGGAATGGCCTGGCCGCAATACCGGACGCATCCGGGACCGTAGTCAGGGTTGACGATTTCGGCGCCTCCGCCAACGACGACTCAGACGACACGAAAGCGGTTCTGGCTGCGATATCGCATGCAAGTGACGTAGCCGGTCCCGTCATCGTCCGGTTTTCGGCCGGACGGTATATCGTCTCCGAGATTCTGCGAATCGAACGCTCGGACTTTGTGCTGCAGGGCGAAGGCTCCGGCGCCGGCGGCACCGTCCTTTACTTTCCCCGACCCCTGAAGCAAGTCGACAGAAGTGCTTCGCTGGATGAGCTCAGGCAGTACCTGGTGGAACTCGACAAGCGCGAAGTGGATCCCGGCAGGAATCTCAATGACTATTTCTCCGAGTATTCATGGAGCGGTGGATTCATCTGGATACAGAAGCCGGGCGTACGTGAAGCGCCTTACCTGGTGGAATACGACCCGGAGATCGAAAAACTGGCGGAAATCGAGACGGGCGCAAGGGGCGCCCGGACCATCGTGCTTTCCGCGACGGCCGATATTGCCGCGGGCGACATCATTCAGTTGCAGTGGCTCAATCGCACGGGGCCCGATGCCGGGATCATCAAATCACTCTACGAATCGGAATATGAAAGCGCGGGCTCTCATCATTGGTCGTTTCCGGACCGCCCGCTTGTTCGCCAGACTTCCCGGGTGCTGGGGGTCGACGGCCGCAACGTAGAGCTGGCCGACCCGCTGCTGCATGATGCGAATGACACGATTCCCGCGCAGGTTGCCGCCTGGGACGGCTTGCAGCACGTCGGAATCGAAGATCTCGGACTCGAGTTTCCCGATTCTCCGTTCTTCGGCCACCACCTGGAGCGCGGCTACAACGGAATTTACTTCACCAGCTCGTTCGATTCCTGGGCGAGAAACATTCGCGTCACCAACGCCGACAGCGGAATCCTGAGCTACAACAGCGCCAACCTGACTTTCAGGGACGTGATTTCCGACGGCGCCCGGCGTGCTCACTACGCCGTGCACATGGGCAACGTGCAAAACGTGCTGGCGGAAAATATCACGATCATGAATCCGGTCCTGCATTCGCTGTCCTTCAACACTCAGTCAACGAAATGCGTCTTCAGGAATGCCGAGGTTTTCGTCAGCCCGGCGCTCGACCAGCATGCCGGCGCAAACCATCAGAACCTGTTCGACAACGTAACCCTGCACATGCAGGCGGTCCGAAGCAACGACGGGCCGGTCGTCCCGGTGTTTGACGGAAGCGGCGCCGGCTACTGGCAGCCCGGTCATGGCGGATTCAATACCACCTGGAATCTGCGTGTCCTGGTTACGGGCGGCGCATACGCGGATGAAGTCGTTACGGTGCAGGGCCTGGATGAAGGGCCGATGGCCCGAATCGTCGGTCTGCACGGCAATCGGAAATTCAAGCTGGATTATCGTCCCACGCCGTATGTCGAAATGCTCAACGAACCTCTCGAATCGGTCCCTTCCCTCTACGATTATCAAAGACAGCAGCGCCTTGACGACGATTGATCGCCATTCACGCACATAGCCGGTTGACGCACATCCTATAATCGGGCGAGCGTGGAGGAGGGAGCGCTTTGCTGCAAGCTACGAAGCTTACGAAGAGCTACGGCGAGATAGAAGCCCTCAAGGGGCTGGACATGACGGTGGAGGGCGGCGACATCTACTGCCTGCTGGGCGCCAACGGCGCCGGCAAGACGACCACCATCAGCCTGTTTCTGAACTTCATCCGGCCGGACGGCGGCACCGCGACGGTGTGCGGGCTGGACGTCACCGAACAGCCGCTGGAAACCAAGAAGCTGCTCGCCTACATACCCGAGCAGGTCATGCTCTACGGAAATCTGACGGCGCTGGAAAATCTTCGCTATTTTTCCCAGCTGGGCGGCCACGACTACTCGCAGGAGGAATATCGCGACTTCCTGCGGCGAGTGGGCCTTGAAGAGGAGGCCGTGGACCGGCGGGTAAAGACCTACTCGAAGGGAATGCGCCAGAAGGTCGGCGTGGCCATCGCACTTGCCAAGCAGGCCAGGGCGCTGTTGCTGGACGAGCCGACGGCAGGACTGGACCCCAAGGCCAGCAACGAATTCTCGGAACTGCTGCTGAAACTGAAATCGGACGGCGCCGCCATCCTGATGGCCACCCACGATCTGTTCCGCGCCAAGGAAACCGGTACGCGCATCGGCATCATGAAGGAAGGACGCCTGGTCGATGAGCTCAGCACTGGCGAGGTATCCCATGCCGACGTGGAGAAAATCTATCTCCAGCACATGCACGCCGGCGGACACTACGCGCAGGAGGGCGCCGGTTCCGCCTGATCAAGAGGAGAAAATCATGATCGCTTCCATTGCACGCAAGGAATTCTCCGAAATCGTGCGCGACGGGCGGTTCAAATGGACCGCCGGAATCATGGCGCTGCTGCTGCTGACGGCCCTGGCCGCCGGCTACCAGAAATACAACGCTCACATGGCCATGCAGAGCCTGGCCCAGGACCAGACCAACTACCAGTGGCTGAACCAGGGCGACAAGAACCCGCATTCGGGGGCGCACTACGGCAACTACGCGTTCAAGCCCGCCGGACCGCTCGCCTTCTTCGACAACGGCATCAGCAACTACGCCGGCACCGCGCTGTTCATGGAGGCGCACAAGCAGAACTTCGCAATCGGCCGGCCCGCCACCGACCAGAGTTCCATCGGGCGTTTCGGCGATCTCAGCGGCGCCATGATCCTGCAGCTGCTGATGCCGCTTTTGATCATCTTCCTCGGATTCACGGCGTTTTCCGGCGAGCGCGAGAGCGGAACCCTGCGCCAGGTGCTGAGCATGGGCGTAAGCAATCGCCAGTTGCTCTGGGGCAAGGCGCTTGGAATCGGGACGGCGGTATTGCTGGTCGTCGGCGCCTGCGTGCTGATCGGCGGCCTGGCGCTTTCACTGACCGGACTGCATGCGGAGGGTGAGTCCCTCGGTCTGCGGGTGACGCTCATGACGGCGTCCTACCTTCTTTACGCGGCGATCTTCCTGTTCCTGACGCTTGCGGTGTCCGCCTGGGCGAAGAACGCCCGCACCGCGCTCATGGTCATGGTCGGTTTCTGGGCGTTCGTGGGTTTCCTGGCGCCGAAAGCCGCCGGCGAAATCTCCAGGATCGTGCACCCGACCCCGGCCTTCGGCCAGTGGATGGCCGACATGCGCGGTCACCAGATGCGCGGAATCGACGGAGTGCCGCCGTTCGTGCGCTTCGAGCAGGAGTCCCGGGCGATCTTTGCCGAGTACGGAGCCGAGACGATTGCCGAGCTTCCCGTCTATGTCGGCGCCCTTCGTCTGCAGAAATTCGAGGAATACGACTTCCCCGTGTTCGACGAGCATTACGGCCGGCTGCGCGATTCCTACATCAATCAGCGCCGTCTGCAAGACCGCCTGGGCGTGGTTGCGCCCACGCTGCCCCTGCGGTCGCTGTCGATGGCCCTGGCGGGAACCGATCTCATCCGGCACATCGACTTTGCCGACGCCGCCGAGACTTACCGGCGCGACATGGTGACCCGGATCAACGCCTACCTCGGCGAAGCGGCCGCCAGCCTGAATACCGCCGGCGGCGTGCTGGTTTCGGACCAGGAGGTTTTCGGGATCGTGCCGCCATTCGAATTCAGATCGCAGGGATTGGGAGCGACGCTGGATGAGCACGGCGGCAATCTCATCGCTCTCGTGCTGTGGCTGCTGGCATCGCTGGGACTGGCGCTGTGGGCGGTGCGGCGCCTCAGGGTGGAGGAAGACTGATGAAACGGATAATCATTTCGCACGAGACGCGGCAACTCTTTCGCTCCGGGGCATTTCGAGCGCTGCTGCTACTGGTCGCGGGCGCATTGGCGTTTGCCGCCTTTTCGGGGCAGCGCTCCATCGACCGCCAGGTTGACGGCGCAATGGCGGCCACCGCGTTCGAGGACGCCCAGCGCGCAAAAATGCGGGCCGATACCGAAGCGTACGAAGCGCGGTTGGCCGCGCAAGGGGGTAAATACGAGTTCGCCGGGGCGCGGCACGCGCCGGGCGCGGGTCCCCCGCAGGGCACCAATGCCGGTGTGGTCGGTGCACAGACCGCCAAGTACCTCACGTTGCCTCCCACGGGACTGGCGTCGTTCGCAGTGGGGCAGAGCGACATTCAGCTCAATTACGTGCCGGTTTCGATGAACCCCACGCACACCACCACGAACAACCTCGAACTCGAGAACCCGCTGAACCTGATGACGGGATCGTTCGACATCGCGTTCGTCCTGATCTTTCTGCTGCCGATCTTCATCCTGGCGATCAGTTACGACCTGCTCTCCAGCGAAAAGGAAAGGGGCACGCTGGCGATGATCCTGGCGCACCCGATATCGTTGAAGGAACTGCTGGCCTCGAAGATCATCGCGCGCGCGGGCGTCCTGGTCGCGAGCATACTGGGGCTCGGGCTGGTTGCGCTGTTTGCGGTAGGCACAAACCTGGATTCGGCCGACACCTGGGCGCGATTCAGTCTGTGGATGGCGGCCACGCTCCTGTATTCGATGTTCTGGTTCGCGATGGCGGTCATGGTGAACGTGTACGGCCGAAACTCGGCCGCCAACGGCATTGCCTTGGCGGGCACCTGGCTGGCCCTGGTTGTGGTTCTGCCGACACTCGTGAGCCTGCTCGCGACAACGATCTATCCCGCTCCGTCACGCATGGAACTGACCGTTGCCGCCAGGGACGCGCAGACCGATGCCGAAAAAACCTATATGGCCCGGCTGGACGAGTATTACTACGACCACCTGGAGTTCATTCCGGAGGGCGACGAGCGAGCGACAGATTTCCTGACCGTGGCGATGGCCAACCGCAACGCGATCGAGAAGGCGGTGCGGCCGCTGTACGACGAGTTCCAGGGCCAGCTGAACCGGCAGGAAAGCCTGGTGCAACGGTTCCAGTTCGTTTCTCCCGCGATCATGATGCAATTGGCGCTGAACGAGGTCTCCGGCACCAGCGCGGACCGTTACGAGCACTTCCTCAACCAGGCTTACGACTTCCATGCGAGATGGGGCGAGTATTTCAGTGTCAAGTTCCTTCAGCGGGATCCACTCAAACCCGCCGACTACGACCAGTTCCCGGCGTTCGAGTACCAGGAGGAACCGTTCGGCACGGTGTTGATGCGGCTGGTTCCGTCTCTGCTGGGAATGATCGTGCTGCTCACCGGAGCACTCCTGATACCTTTCCTGCGCTTACGTCGCTACCAGGTCGCCACCTCGTAGTCATTAGCGCGATCATTCAACATTAGGCCCGCGAGGCCGGCAGTTTCCCAAATTGTTGGTGGCTTGCTGAGAGAAGAGCATGAAAACAACGGCTTATCGAGCATGGCTTGAAGCGCGTGGGCTCGCGCAAAGAAGCCTCGGCACACGCATTTCAGACGCAAAACGCGTCGAGAACCACTACGGTGACCTGGACGAACTATACGCGGAGAATCGCCTTGCCAATGTGTTGCAGGAACTCCAATATTCAAAAAGCGACCAGCGAAGAAATGCCCCCAATCCGTCGAAAATTCCCATAAATGGCAACCTATATGATTGCCTCTCAAGTTACCGCGTAGCGGTAAACAAATATCGTGAATACTTGGAATCGGACGATGATGGCAGCAGCCCCGAGCCCATCGAGCAAAGTGATGATGACGGATGGGAACGGCTCTTTGGGCTTGAGCGCGACTTGCAGGCCACACTACGCGACCAAATCGGACAATTGGAGCCTGGTCTGGAAATCATTGATGGAGGCGGCGAACATTCTGTCGCTTCCGGTTTCATCGACATCACGGCAAAGGCACCCGATGATACGGTCGTAGTGATCGAACTCAAGGCGGGAACAGCTCGCCGCGATGCCATCGCCCAAATCCTGAGCTACATGGGAGATATCGCCACCGAGTATCCCCACGAGGTTCGAGGCATCCTTGTTGCGGGCGACTTTGACGACAAGGCTCGCGCCGCAGCGCGAGTCGTCCCGTCGCTCTTGCTGCGACGCTATAGCATCGAGTTCCAGTTCCACGCCTTGGGAGACGCTGATTCTGACCTCACGGTCAGGCGGTAACGATGAACTGCAGCAGGTGGATTATGCTCTGCATTGTGAGAACTACCATTTCGCTTGACGAACACTTGGGGAGACAGGTTCGCCGAAGGGCAGCCGCTCAAGGACTCAGCGTGAGCGCTTTCATTTGCAAGGTTCTGGACCACGCGCTCAAGCAGCGCATGCAATCAGAGCCGCCTCCGTTTCACCTGGTTACGGTGCGCAACGCACGAGTGCGCGCGGGCGTTGACCTCGATTCGTCCGGATCACTCGATACCCAGGACGACCGGGCGCGGTTTGCGCTCTGAGGTAGCAGCCAGCCGTGATGCGCGGGCAACGGGCAAACTGGTTGCCGACGCTCAGCATGCAGCGATAGCGGTGGAGCATGGTTGCACCCTGGTTTCTACAGATTCCGATTTCAGCCGATTCGCAGGCGTTCGGTGGCGTCACCCGTTACGCCGCGAAGACGCGTGACGTGAAACACTGTGCCGTTTAACGCGGCTTCAAATGGGAGAAATGGCGTGAGCAGCAATGCGCAATCTGGACAGTGGGACGTCATCGTGGTGGGCGCGGGCACAACGGGGCTCCCGGCGGCGACCTTTGCCGCGAAGCGAGGCGGGCGGGTACTGCTGATCGAGGCGGCTGACCGGATAGGCGGAACGCTGCACCTGAGTTCCGGGCAGGTAAGCGCCGCGGGCACACGCCTGCAGGCGGAGAAGGGCATCGAGGATTCGCCGGAACAGCACCTGAAGGAAGTCATTCGCATCAGTCGGGGCACGATCAACACGGAACTCGCTCGACTGGTTATCTTCAACGCCGCCGAAGCCTTTGACTGGATGATGGAACTTGGTTTCGACGTGCAGGATCAATGCCCGTCGATCGAAAGCGCCCATGAACGTTACGAAGTGCCGCGTTACTACTGGGGCAACGATTTCGGCCGGTCCGTTCTGGACGTGCTGGAGCACGCAATGCGGGAGCAGGAAGCTCTGGGCCATATCGAGGTCCTCACCGGCACAAGGGTGATCGGGCTGCTGCAGGACCGCGAGGGGGTTGTGTCAGGTGTGGAACTCGTCGATGGAGAGGGCAGGGAATCCTCGGTTGAAGGGAAAAACGTGTTGCTGGCAAGTGGCGGATACACGGCCAATCCCGCGATGTTCAGGCGCTTATGCGGTTACAGGCTGTACGTGAACGGGTCCTACGAGTTCGCCCGGGGGGACGGTTACGATCTCGCGGTTGCGGCGGGCGGATACCTGCGCGGGCGCGAAAACTACCTCTCCAACTTCGGCTGGCTGCTGGAAGACGGCCCGTACCCCAAGGCGATTCTTGGCCGGCTCAATACCTTTCCGGAATCGCGGCCACCCTGGGAAATCTATGTGAACATGCACGGGCAGCGATTCGTGCGCGAGGATGAACCGAGCGTAGACGCCCGCGAACACGCGCTGCTGGAACAGCCGGAATTGCGCTACTGGGTCGTTTTCGACGATCACATCTTTCACAACGCGCCGCCGATCGTCTATGACTGGTCGCGTGAACAGATGGCGGAGTCGTTCAACATGCGCGAGGCTTTCCGCAAGGCCGACAGTCTGGAATCGCTCGCCCAGGGCATCGGAGTACCCGGGGACGTCCTCGCGAATACGGTCACGGATTTCAATGCTTCAGTAGCGGAAGGCAGGGATGGGCTGGGCCGGCGTCATCTGCCCGCGCCGATCACGAAACCGCCCTTCTACGCCATCCGTCAGCAAGGCGGATCGCTATCCTCGACCGTGGGCGTCGCGGTCAACGAGAAGCTGCAGGTCATGCGCCCGGACGGCGCCCCGATCCCGTGCCTCTACGCCGCGGGAGAGATCCTGGGTTCCGGGCAGCTCCAGGGCAATGCATTCGTCGGGGGAATGATGGTCATGCCCTGCATCGTCTTCGGCCGTTTGCTCGGACAGCGGCTGGTGGAGTTCTGATGCGGCGCAGATCGGTCATCGGCGGCCTGGTCGGCGGCGCATTGCTCAGCCGCGGCAGGCTCATAGGCGCCGCAATGGCGGAGGGAGAAGATACGGTGAGTACCGAAAAGGCCCGTTACGCGGGTGTGGGAGAGGAATGGAAGGGCGCAACGGCCCTGGCGGGCGGCAAGGGCTATGCCCAGTGCCGGCTTGGAGCCTTGCATTACCGGCATTTGCGCGCTGCGCCGCCCGCAAGCGGCCCCAAGCCGACGATCCTGTTGCTGCACCAGACGCCGTTCGGCCTGGCGGAATGGGTCGACATACAGCCGATGCTGACAGAGATGGGCCATGACACGATCGCGCCGGACAACCCGGGCTACGGAATGTCGGACCCGCCGCCGGACTCCGTTACGATCGCCGATCTTGCGGACAACCTGGTCGATCTCCTCGATCATCTGGACGTAAAGCAGGTTGCGGTGGCCGGCCATCACACCGGCGCCTCCATCGCCGCCTCGTTCGCGGCTCGCCACGCGGAGCGCACGGCTTATGTCGTGCTGCATGGCTGTCCGGTTTACGACGAGGCCGGGCGGGCATCCCGGCTCGCGCAGGCCGCGCCGGAGATCCACCTGCGCCAGGACGGATCGCACCTGGCGGACATTTTTTCGGCCATACACTCGCGCGCGCCGTTTCCGCAGGGGCTTTCGACGGCAAACTGGGGAACGCTGGGCGCCTGGTGGGCCGGCTTCGATACGCCCACCTATCGCGCCGTCTTCGCCAACGACATGGCGGCGGACCTGGACAGGATTCGCGCACCCGTCCGGATCCTCACGGACCGCGGCGACAGCCTTCACGAACAGGACAAACAGGTCGCCGCCCAACGCTCCGACTTCAGCCTGGAGGTATTTTCCGACGGCGGCTCCTTCTCGCTGATGCTGGATCCGCGGAAATGGGCCGAGCGTGTTTCGGCCTTTGCCGCTATTTCCTGAGGAAGAGCTCGATTTCCTCGACCAGAAAATCGCGGCGGAGAGTGAGGACGCCGTGCGAGAAGCCCGGGATGTCAAGACGCCGTCCGTTCCTGAAAAGGTGCGAGGTCTGGTGTGTCACGACCCAGAGATCGTCCTCGGGATTTACGACAAGCACCGGCTGACTGACTTCGGCCATGGCGCCCAGGAAGTCATAGCGATAGACGGCGATATATCCCCAGGGTAGCCGGCTGCCCAGGCGCAGGGCATCGGCCATTCCGACGTGGAGTTCTTCGGCCGGTATTCCCGGGTCCGCCAGCTCGCCGATCAGCGACCAGAGTTTCTCGACATGACCCAGCGTTCGGTCCGGCGGCGGGAAACGCTCGCTCAGCCGGTCGAGCCTCTCGGCTCGAACGTCCTCCGGGTACGCGGCCAGTCCGAACAATACGCAGCGCCGAACCCGCTGGCTGTCGCGGCGCGCCATCTCCGTGGCCGTAATCGAGCCCGTGTGGTAGCCCATCACGTCGAAAGGGCCTGGCGCAATAATCCCGTGGCCTGCGAGGTGTTCCATAAACTCGAACATCGCCTCGGCGTAATCGCCGATTTCAACCGGTTCGGGCGGCGGGTCGCTCATGCCGTAACCCGGCGTGTCGGGGGCAACGACCACCCTGTCCTTCGCCAGATACGGCTGGATGGGTTCCCACTGGCGGCTATTGCTGGGTGTCTGGTGCAGGCATAGCAACGGCGGCTGCGAAGCCGCTTCGGGAGTCACGATCCGATAGTGCAACTGGCCGTAACGGCCGGGCGCATAGGTTTTCGTCGGACGCATCGGGCGGTCTCCTTGATATGGCAGGTCAACAGGCAAGCACTTTAACTACATGATCGACGGCTCTTCCACGTGATCCTGCAGACAACCCCTGAAGGCCTCGTCCGGCGGTAGTTCCACGTCCCAGAAGCGTGCGATCACTCTTTCGCCGCTCATCCCGTTGGTTGCGTCCGTGCATAGCCAAACGGCCGGCGGCACGATAATGTCGCCGGGCAGCAGGCGGCCGCCGGCGCGGTGACCGACAATGCCGGGCACCATGGCCGGCGTGATCAACTTGGTGTCCGACGGACCGCCGGGCAACAGGATATTCACGTCGATTCCGGTGCCTTTCAGTTCGCCCGCCCAGCAACGGTGCGCCGTTTCGAGAGCCGCCTTCGAGGACCCGTAGACGGAATTCCCGGGCCGGACCATATTGAGCAGGCTGGTGGAGATGGAAATCACCTTGCCGAATTTCCGCTTCAGCATGTGCGGCATCGCGGCTTGAGTCATGAAGAAGACGCCGAACAGGTTGGTCTCGAGAATGGCGCGGAACTGGGATTCCGTAACGTCGTGGAAAGGCGTAATCTTCGAGAGCCGGTCTCCGAACTCTCCGTAGGATCGCCCGGCGTTGTTGATCAGAACGTCGATGCGGCCGAACTCGCGAAGCGTTTTTTCCACGGTGCGGGCGCAATCCTCGGGGCGGGTAACGTCGCCGGCCACCGCAATGCACCGACCGGCCCCCGCGATGCGCTGCGCTTCGTCAAGCACACTCGCCAGCGTGTCGCTGTTGCGTCCGGTCAGCGTCACTCGCGCGCCGGCGCGCAGCAATTCCTCCGCCATGAACCAGCCGAAGCCCCGGCTGCCGCCGGTGATGATGACGATGCGGTCCTTCAGCGACGGATGATGCAGAGCCTTCAAGGCGCTACTCATGAAAATTCCACCTGCGTGTTATTGCCGAATCAGCCAAGCGCGAGCGCAAAGCGAACGGCTTCCGCCACCTGTTCCATCTTTTGCGGGGAAAGGCTGGCCACCGGGGCACCTAGCTTGCTGCGCGGCACGGTTTGCAAGTGATCGCAATTCACCGCGCATTCACGTGGCGGGCCGTCAACCTGCGAGAGCGCCACTTCGCTGGGAATGTTGCGTATCCGGGTGGTCAACGGAGCCACCGTGACTTCACCGAGACTGGGGATAATCGAATCCCTGGTAAGAATCAGCACAGGTCTGCGCTTGTCCGGCTGCGCAAAGCGGTACCAGCGAATCTCACCGCGGCGCACTACTCGTCACTCCATGCTTCGTCGCCCCAGGCGCGATCCTGTTCCGCAATCTCGAACTCCTGCGGGTTGCTGGGGACGCGGCGGTATCCGGCTCGATGGCGCTCTTCCATCTCCTTCTCCCTGTGTCGCCGCAAGGCCGCCCGCAATGCCTCCCGCGTGAATCCCGAACGCGTGGCGCCGATGCTCCGGGCGCATTCATCCACGCGCTTTGCCAAGTTGGAATCAATGGTAATTTGGATGGTTTTCATAGGTAGTAGATACCATATTTCTGTAAGTCTATATATAAGTCAATCATACATTAGACCGGCCAAGACGCACTGGCGGCTCTATACTCGTTCCGTTTTAAGTTCCAACGGCCCTGTCTCTGCCGTACTTTCATCAGGAGGAACAGATGAGCAATACTTGGTTGATCTCCGGCGCCAATCGCGGCATCGGACTTGGTTACGCAAGACAACTTCTTGCGATGGGAGAAAAAGTGATTGCGGGAGTCCGCGACCCGGACAATGCGGAATCGCTGATCGAACTGTCCAGGCAATACAAAGCTTTGCTCAGTATCGGTCGACTGGACATGAACGACTGGGACTCCATCGATTCCTTTGCAGGGGATTTGAAAGAGGAGCGAATCGACTATTTGATCAACAACGCGGGCTTGTATGGCGGCAGCTGGACCGAGGACTCTCACAGGCAAAGCGTCGACAGCATGGACTACGAGCTTTGGGAAGAGATCATGCGCGTCAATGTGATCGCTCAGTTTCGACTGACCCGGGCATTGGAAGGGTCCCTGATGCGGAGCGACAATGCGCTGGTGGTCATGATGTCGTCAGACATGGGGGCCATCGGCAACAATGACCATGGTCAGAGTTACGCGTACCGGACAAGCAAGGCCGCGCTGAACATGATCGCCAGGAGTCTTGCGGTTGACCTGAGGGACCGCGGGATCCGGGTCATTTCCATGGCGCCGGGATGGACACAGACCGCATTGGGTGGGTGGACCGCCACGTGGAGCGTCGAAGACAGCGTGGCGAAACAGATCAAGGTCGTCACGGCCCTGGGGCCGGAGGACACCGGCCGGTTCCTGAACCTGCATGGCGAGTCCGTGCCCTGGTGATATATGCCGGTTGACGCACTCCTCGTTATCCATATAGCCGTGCTCGGGTACTGGCTGGGGGCCGAGTTCGTCATCAACAGCGAATTTCGCTTTGTCTGCCGGGCGGCGTCCATGCCCTTCGAGGAGCGCAAGCGCCTGATGGAGCATGTCATGGACGTGGACCAGCACGTTCGCTACGCGCTGGTCCTGCAGGCCGGCCTGGGAACCGTCCTGTCGGCGCTGCTCGGCTATTTCCCCGGAGGCGCAACGCTGGCCTGGTCAGCAGGCCTTGCCACACTGCTATGGCTGGCGTTCGTGGAGACCGTCCACCGCCTGAGGCACGGCGCATCCGGAAGAAAACTGGCGTTGCTGGACCGCCTGGTCCGATACGTGCTGCTGGCAGCACTGGTGCTGGGCGGCCTGGCCGCGGTCTTCGGGGCATTGGCGCTTCAAACCTGGCTGGCATGGAAGCTCGTTCTTTTCGGCGCCGTCATCGCCTGCGGCATCGGCATCCGCTACTACATCATCCAGTTCTTCGGCATCTGGCGGCAAATCGAAGCAAGCGGCTCCAACTCCTCGCGCGAGCACGCCATCCGCAAAAACTACGCAGCCGGCACCTCGATACTCGGCCTCCTCTGGCTCTGCATAGCCGCCATCACCACCCTCTCCATCCTAAAACCGGGCGGTTGACCACCAAGTGAAGCCTTGGCGGCGCTTTGATCCGCCTTCTCCTTGCTCCCTTCTTCCGGGAGTATTGGAGCCAGGGATGGCGGAGCAAGCTACAGGGATGTATTCATGCGTCTCCCGGAAGAAGGGAGCAAGGAGAAGGCTTATGCGGTGCCTTCCTGTCGGGGTCTGCGCCCACGGTAGCCCGTTTGTGTACCTTCCTCTCGTGGGAGCGTAAAAGCAGGATAGCGATTCCGAGCCAGGATGGCGACTCCAACGAGAGGAAGGCACACAAACGGGCGGACCCGAGCAGGCGTTACACACTAGCGGTGGTGCAATTCGAGGATGTCGCCATCGTGGATGAGGTGCTTCGGACTCACCTGCTGCCCGTCATAGACCTTCTCCCCCCATATCCTCGCAAACCGCAGACTCCCCGCAATGTCCTTGTGCACCAGCGAAGCCAGCTCGGCGACCGTGGCGCCATGCCGCAGCGTGAACGGCCGCCCGAGATCCGGCGGCTTGCCCGGCGTCTTGGTATAGGCCCGCACCACGCCCAGTCCCCTGAACAGAAACTCGGGTATCGCATCCAGGTTCTCTCCGGTTTCGGCAGACACGGCAAGCGCAGGAAAGCCGAGCTTCCCGCGTAAGGAGTCCAGCCGGTCCCGATAGTCGCCCAGGTCAGTCTTGTTGGCCACCAGCAGGGCAGGGAGGCGGATCCGGAACAGGTCCTCGAAAGTCTCCTGCTTCTGCGCCCGGCACTTCCTGCGGCGGCGCTTGCGCGGATCCGGCAGTCCCGGCCATTCGGGAACGAAGGTCACGCGCTTCTCGGCCATTTTGTCCAGCACGATCCCGATCTCGGCGGCGCTGTCCGGCGAGGCGATATCCACGACCAGCAGCGCGCCGTCGGCCGGCTGCAGGGCGGTCGCCAGCCAGGGCTGCGTGCGCTCCAGGGCCACCGGGGGCAGGTCCACCAACTGAAAATGGATGTCGTGATAGGGCGCCATCCCCGGTATCGGCGTTTCCGTGGTATGCGGCCAGGCGCCAACGGTGGACTGCGATCCCGTGAGCGCCGAGTGCAGCTGCGACTTGCCGGCGTTGGGCGCGCCCAGCAGCGCCACCTGGGCCGCGCCCTCGCGACGTACTGCATGCGCCGGACCGGATCGTGCGCCTCCCTTGCGCGGACGGGACAGCTCGGTGGTGAGCTGCTTGATCCGGGTCTTGATGTCCGCCTGGACGTGCTCGGTGCCCTTGTGCTTCGGGATGAGCCGCAGCATCTCCCGCAGGCAGCGCAGGCGGTCCTGGGGTTCCCTGGCCTCGCGAAACGCCTGCTCGGCCTTCTTGTATTCCTGCGTGACGTTGGTGGGCATGGCGGCGAAAAGTTTACCCGTGATGCGACACCGGCGGCGCCGTTCAACGATAATGGCGCCGGTATGGGGAGTAACGGGTTGTTTCACGTTATCGATACCCGGCAGTTCGACCGGCCGATGCTCGACCGTCTGTGCCGCCTGGCGACCCACATCCGGACTCTCGCGAAATCGCGATCCGGCGCGCAAACCCTGCAGCGGCTGGCGCCCAACCGCCGCGCGATGCTCTATTTCACGCAGCCTTCCACCCGCACCTTTCTGTCCTTCAACAGCGCCTGCCATATCCTCGGCATGCAGACCAGCGAAATCCGCAATCCGTCCATCTCCTCGGAGGTGAAGGGCGAGACCTTCGAAGACAGCATCCGCACCTTCAGTTCGTATGCGGACATCATCATCATGCGCACCCCGGAAGGCGGAAAGGCCGCGCGCGCGGCCGAGCTCATGGACTCCATTCCACGCCCGGTCCCGGTCATCAACGCCGGCAGCGGTCCCGACCAGCATCCCACCCAGGCCCTGCTGGACATCTACACGCTGGAGCGCAGCTTCGAGAAGCGCGGCGGCATCGACGGCAGGACCATCGCCATGATGGGCGACCTGCGCCGCGGCAGGACCGTCCGCTCACTCAGCTACCTGATGAAGAACTACCGGGACGTTCGCCTGCGGTTTGTCGCGCCGCCGGGTTTCGAGATCAAGCGGGACATCCTCGATCATCTCGACGAGCACGGCGTCGAGTACGCGTGCACCAGCCGGCTGGATGACGTGCTGGGCGACCTGGACGCGTTGTACGTGACGCGTCTGCAGGAGGAATACGACGAGCAGAACGAATCCGAGACCGCCGATTACGCGTCCTACTCGATCGGTCCCGAACAGCTGCGGCGTTTTCCTTCCGACGCGATCATCATGCATCCGCTGCCGCGGGGGCCGGAACTCGACCCCGGCATCGACAACGATCCGCGCGTCATGTACTGGCGCCAGGAACGAAACGGCATGTGGATGCGGGTAGCGCTGTTGGCGGCAATTTTCGACCTGGACGGCGACCTGAATGTGAACTGAACGTGATAAAGAAATTAGCTATTTCATTTATCACATTGATATCAATATGGTATTAGATTGCTGAAAAAAATCGGAATCGCACTCGTCGCCCTGCTGCTGGTGATTGTCCTGGCCGCAGCCGCTGGCATCGCCTGGCTCAGGGAGAGCAACATCCCGGACCGTGACCGGGACATCGGCGACGCAGCGGTCCTTGCGATGCTGGACGACAAGGTGCGGGTGAAGAGGGACCGGCAGGGAGTCCCCTATATCTACGCGGAGACGCTGGCCGACGCCTTGCGCGTTCAGGGTTTCGTCACGTCACAGGACCGCCTGTCGCAAATGCTGCTGACCCGCGAGCTGATCAACGGCCGTCTGTCGGAGCAGATCGGGGAGGCCGGGCTGCGCAGCGATACGCTGATCCGGGTCATGGGCCTCAACCGCATGGGGTCCGTCTGGGCGGCGCAACTCGAATCGCCGAGCCGCGAACTGCATGAATGGTTCCTCGAGGGGGTCAACGCCTACATCGCGACGCAGGCCGACGAATTCCCGCTGGCCGTAAGGCTTTCCGGGGAACCGCCGGCGCCGTTCACGCTGGAGGACCTGACGACGCAGTACCTGTTCCTGGCGTTCAACAGCACGGGAAACTGGCGCACCGAAGTACTCAGCCAGGCGCTGGTCGATCACCTCGGCACGGCGAAGGCGGCGGAAATCTCGATGCTGACGGTCAACCCGGACGACGAGAGCGAGTGGGCATCGGACTACAGCCTGGCAAAGAACAGCATGCCGGCGGGCGGCCCCGGGAGCTTCCCGGAGCTGCCCGAGCCGGCGGATGGCTCCAACAGCTGGGCCACATCGGCCCGTCGGTCGGCGGGCGACGCGCCGATCGTGGCCAACGACCCGCACATCGACGTACGCCGCCTGCCCGGCATCTGGCATCCGGTGGGCCTGATCACACCCGAATGGCGGGCGGTGGGCGCAGCCGGCGCGGGCCTGCCTGGACTGGGTGCGGGGCGCTCCAGCCACGTGGCCTGGGGCATAACCAACGCCTATTCCGACGTCGCCGACCTGTTCATCGAGCGCGACGATCCGGACCGGCCGGGACACTACCTGGAAGGGGAACAGTCCGTTCCTTACCGGATCGTGGAGGAAATCATTCGCATACGCGACCGCAGCGCGCCGGGCGGCTACCGCGAGCATCCCTTGACGATTCGCCATACGCGGCGCGGCCCGGTCATTTCCGATCACGGCCTGACCGGAGGCGACGGCCGCGTGTATTCGCTACGCTGGAGTATGGCCGAGAATATCGGCACGCAGGTGGGCATCGAACGCGTGATGCTCGCGCGCGATACGTTCGAGGCCGCCGAAGTCATTGGACAGATCAACGCGCCATACAACTACACGGTGGGAGACACGAAGGGGAACATAGCGCACTACACGGCCGGCCAAGCGCCGGTGCGGCGCCGGGGCGACGGAGCGCTGCCCCTTCCCGTCGTGAACGCTGAGGACGACTGGCCGGCTTTCGTCCCGTTTGCCCGGGCGCCCACGTACATAAACCCGCCGCGGGGATGGGTCGGCAACGCCAACCACCGCACCGTGAGCGGCGATTTTGACGGGCACTGGACCAGTTACGTTGCGTCCTCCTGGCGCTACCGGCGCATGCAGGAACTGTTCGGCGGCGAAGGCGCGCTGTCGGATGCCGACCATTGGTCGGCGATCAACGACACGCTCAATCCCATGGCCCGGGGCCTCGTCCCGGTCATGGTCCGGGTATTGGAAACACAGCCCGACACCCGGGCCGCCGCCGAGATGCTGGCCGACTGGAACTTCCACGACGAGCCGGAGTTGGCGGCGCCGGCCCTTTTCCAGGCAACGATGGACAGTCTGGTGCGGCGCATTTTCGAGGACGAGCTGGGCGAGGTGCTGGCCCGGCAATACGCACGCGACATCTACTACTGGCAGGAGCGCGTGTACCGGATGCTGCTGGCGGGCGAGTGGGAGTGGTTCGACGACATACGCACCGAAGCGGTGGAAAGTCGCGACGACCTGTTTCGCGCCGCGGCGCGCGACGCCTGGTCCGAGTTGCAATCGCGACTGGGGCCCGACCCGGCCGCCTGGCGCTGGGGGGACCTTAGCCGGTTCCGGTTCAGCAATCCATGGGTGCCCGGCGAAATGGCGGACCGGCTGCTGGGCGGCGGGAATTATCCCGGCCGCGGCTCCGGAGAAACGCTGGGCCGGGCGCGCTTTCCGGGATTCGGAAACTACGACCCCCGGATAATCGACTCACTGCGTTTCGTGGCCGACCTCGGCGATCCCGACAAGGTCCTGGCGGTCATACCCGGCGGCGTCAGCTCACGCCTGTTCGATCCGCACCTGAACGACCAGCTTCCCGCATGGCTGTCCGGCGATATCGGCTACTGGTGGTTCTCCGACGCCGCCATCGCCGCCGACGCGCGGCAGGAAATGACGTTCAAGCCGTGAAGCGCTTCCCGACACTTGCCGCAGGCGTCGCCTGCCTATTGGCCACGGCTCCCCTCGCGTACGCGCAGGATGCCGCCGGCGAACTGCCCTGCGACACCGGCCTGTACGAAATCAGCGCGGACCACGAAGGCGCGCGCGCCAACGCCTGCCGGGTCTTCAATCCGCGCGGCGTGATCCTGACCATTGATCCGGAGGACCCGCCCCCGATCAACCCCAGCCCCTGGTTCGGGTTCCACGTTCGCCCCAGGAACGCGAACGAGCAGGGCACCGTCGTGGTCACGCTGCGCTACTCCACCAGCCGGCACCGCTACGCGCCCAGGACCAGCGTTGACGGGCGGGAGTGGACCCCGCTGCCGGAGCGCCAATGGCTGGTCCACGAAGACGGCCGCGCGACCATGGAACTCAAACCCGGCGCGGAGGGGCTGTTCGTTTCCGCGCAGGAGAACCTCGGACTGGACTTCTACGCGGAGTGGCGCCGCAGCTCGGCCGAGCGCTTCGACAGGCTTCAATGGCGCATTATCGGCGAATCGCGTGGAGGACGCCCGATTTTCGCGTCCGAGACCGCTCCCGACGCGGTCCGCTACCTGCTTTTCATCGGCCGGCAGCACCCGCCAGAAATCCCAGGCGCCCTGATGTTCAAAGCCTTTGCCGAACGGCTGCTCGAGGACCGCTCAGTAGCCTGCGACGACCCTTCCTCGGCGAAGTGTGCGTTCTATTCCGGCCACAGCCTTGTCTTCATACCCAACCTCAATCCCGACGGGGTCGCCCTGGGTCACTGGCGGCACAACCTCGAAGGGACCGATCTGAACCGCGACTGGGGGACTTTTGCGCAGCCCGAGACGCGGGCCGTACGGGACCTGGTCGACTCGCTGGAGGACAGCGGAAAAACAATCGCGGTCATGCTGGACTTCCACGCGACCTGGAGAAACGTCTTCTATGTTCCGACCCTTGAGGATAAGACCCACCCGCCGGCGTTCGCCACCCGCTGGCTGCGCCTGGCCCGGGCAAGCGGGTCCGCGTACGAGTTTGAACAGGCGCCGCGATCCTCGGAAAACACCACGATTGCCAAAAACTACTTCTATCGCCGGTTCGGCGTGCCGGCAATCACGGTAGAGACGGGCGACGACACCTCCCGGGACGAGATCGCTTCCACGGCCCGCGTCCTGGCGGACGCGCTGGTGCAAGTCCTGGGCGGCGGGAACGGCTAGAATTCGCGGACTTTTGTGAGGAGTAGGTCTCATGCGGAAACGCAGGCATTTCGCGATCGCGACGGCATTTTCCCTGTTCTTTGCCGGCAGCATGGCCGGATTGGCCCAGGAGGCCGGGGAAGGACAGGCGGAAGAACAGGAAATCGAGGAAATCGTCGTAACCGGCAGCCACATCAAGGGCGCCAACATTACCGGCGCATTGCCCGTGTCCGTGATCAGTTCGGAAGAGATCGAGGCCATGGGCGTCGATTCGGGCGACGAGCTGCTGCAGTTCATACCCGAACAGGGGCAGAACTTCTTCAGCGAAGCCGAGAACATCAGCGGCGGCGTGAATTCCGCCCGGGGGGACATCGGAGCCTTCAATCTGCGCAGCCTGGGCACGGGCAACACGCTTGTGCTGCTGAACGGGCGGCGGATGGTCAACGCCGCCAGCTACCAGACCGAGGAAGTGGGCGGCAGCTTCGTGCCGGTCAACACGGTCAACGCCAATACCCTGCCGGTATACGGCGTCGATCGCGTCGAGATCCTCAAGGACGGCGCCTCGGCCCTGTACGGCGCCGACGCCGTGGCCGGTGTCGTCAATCACGTGCTCAGGACCGACCGGGAGGGCATACGGGTCTATGCCCGTTACGGCTGGTATGACGAGCTGAGCCGCAAGACCAACCGCATTTCGCTGGAATGGGGCGATTTCTTCAACCAGGGCCGCACGCACATCGGGATCACGGCGGACTACTACCTGCGCGACCGCGTCAGCGCCAGCGAAGACGAGCGCTGGGCGGACGCCGATTTCCGGCGACGCGTTCCGGACGACTCCCCGTGGGCGGGCGATACGCGTTTTCGCAATAACAGCGCCAATTCGATCTATGGGCAGTACGACGTGCGCGTCAGCGCAAGCAGCGTCGGCCTGCGCAACACGCTGACCGACAGCGTCGGCGAATTCGAGACCTTCCCGGCCGGCCACGAGGATTGCGACTGGGACCTGGGCTACGGGACCTGCGGCGCCATCGACGGAAACGGAACGTATCGGCACAACCTGAACGCCACGCGCGATCTTTCCTCCGACCTCAAGCGCGGCAACGTGTTCGTGTTCGTCAATCACGATTTCGGCAACGGCCTGGAGAGCTTTTCGGAACTGCACTACTACGCCTCGGACACCCACATGTACCGTCATGCCTCGGCGCCGTTCAGCACGGTCAAGCTGAGGGTGGGGCCGCAGAACTACTACAACCCCTTCGGTCCCTGCGGCTCGCCCAATCGTCTTCCGGAATCCGTGATTCCGCGCGTTCCCTGCGAGGGCCTGGAACTCGAGATCGACAACTACCGATTCACGGAGGTGCCGCGGATCGTCGAGAACGACGGCAGCGTCGTGCGCGTACTTCAGGGCCTGCGGGGCGAGGCCGGCCGTTGGGACTGGGAAGGCGCGGTGCTCTGGTCGCGCGCCGAGCGGGAGGACCTGACCCGCAACCGCGTTTCCAACCTGCTGATGGCGGAAGCCCTGTTCGATCCGACTCCCAATGCGTACAACCCGTTCAGCGGCGGCGTGGACAACAACATCGAGCGCGCTCTTGTGGACGTCTACAGAAACAACGAGATGACGCTGTTCCTGTCGGACCTCAAGGTCTCGACCAGCGAACTGTTCAGGCTTCCCTGGGGGCCGGCGGGCGGCCTCGCCGGCGTGGAATTCCGACGCGAGTCCTTCGAAGACGACCGCGACCCGCGGCTGGACGGCACGATCGTGTTCACCGACTACCAGGGCGACACCTACCCCTATGTGTCCGACGTGGTCAATTCCAGCCCGACCCCGGACGGCTCCGGCGACCGCAACGTGACTTCACTGTTTACCGAATTGCAGCTGCCCCTGATGAACAACATCGACGTGCAGCTTGCCGCGCGGTACGAGAATTTTTCCGACGTCGGGAGCACGGTGGTGGGCAAGGTTGCCGCAGGCTGGCAGATTTCGCCGACATTTCTCCTGCGGGCGTCCTGGTCGGAAGCGTTCCGGGCGCCAAACCTGGTCACGATCAACGAGGACATCGTCGCTCGTCAGAACACCCGCAACGACTATGCCTGCATCTATGCAGCCGAGAACGGCGGCGACCCCGATCAGGATACGCTGGATTGCCGCAACAGCACCCAGCGGATCGCGCAGGGGAGCGGGCTGCTGGAACCTGAGCGCTCCGACAACTATTCGATCGGCATCGCCATCCAGCCCATGGACACGCTGACGCTCACGGTGGACTTGTGGTCCATCAAAAAGGAAGACACCATCGGCCTGCTGGGCGAAGAGAACCACACCGTGCTGGACTTGCTTACGCGCCTGAGAAGCGGTCCCGGCAACTGCGGCGGCGAATTCAACCCGGCGGTTGTGCGCGAAACGGAAGTCGCCGAGGACGAGGCGGCGATATACTAGGCCGCGGGCATTTGCCCGGCGGGACTAATCCGCTACATCGACGACAAGTACGTGAACCTGGATACGCGCACGCTGCGGGGTTGGGACGTGAGCCTTCGCTACGCGCTCGAAACGCGGGTGGGCGACTTCAACCTGACCTACCTGGCTTCTTTCCTGACCAAGTTCGACCAGGTGCCGGGCGGGCAGGCCGCCGAACTCGTTGCCGCCAAGGATGAGGGCCTGATTCCGGCGAGCATTCCGGTGGCCGGTTTCGCCGATCTGCTGCAGAAGGACGGCAACCAGAAGGCCCGCCATACGCTGTTTCTCAGCTGGCGGCGAGACCCGCTGCGCATAGCGCTTTCAGGCCGCAATATCGGGACTTTCTACCAGAACTCGCTGACCCTGAACGACGGGCAGTTGTACTGGATTCCGGCGGTTACGACCTGGAACGCCACATTCGACTACAACTGGGAACTGGCGGATCGGGACTGGCGGCTGCGGCTGGGCGTGAATAACGTGTTCGACAAGCGGGCGCCCCTGGCGGACCGTTTCTTCGGTTACTTTGCCGATGCGCACCGCGACTTCGGGCGCAACTATTACCTGCAACTACGGGTATCGCAGGACGACTGACCTCCGGGAACGAGGGCGTCCCGCGCTCGTCGCGCAACCGAAGCCTCCGCGGTTCGGCTCTGGCGGCTACGTGCCGCGGGCACTGATGGCGTCCGCCACCAGGTCCACGAAGTCCGCTTCGGTGCGGACGCCCTGCGCGTCCCGGGCGGGCACCGTGTAGCCGTGCTCCCTGGCCACGGCGGCATACAGGGGCCGGCGGTGGGCGATCAAGCGGGGAAAGGCCCATAGCGTGAAATCGTCGGGCGAGGCTTTCTCTATATCGTCGAGATTCTGCTCCTTCAGGAATTCAGGCAGCGAACGCTCGAGGAATTCGGGCGAGTAATACATCGGCTTGGGTTCCTCGCGGGCGCGCTCCACCAGCTTTTCCTCGTCCTGCGCCGAGGCCTCGAGGTACAGAATCACGGTGTTGTCGATCATAGTCCTGAGCGCATTCCTGTCGTCCAGTTCGCATATGCTGCCGCCGGCGTCGTTCACGAAATGCAAGTAGCCGTAGATGCGCTCGGCTTTCTCGATGAACGAGGCCACGTCGCGCATCGCCCTGACTTCCGCGTCGAGGTGCAGTTCCTGGCGGCGCCGGAATTCCTTCAGCGGCAGACCGCCCCGGGCGGGATCGCCGAGCCTGCCCAGGAAGGTGGAGATGGGCCGCAGGTTGTGCACGGTGATGTTGCTCTCGATGTAAATGGAATCGCTGCGGAGCAGGTCGCGGAGAAAGGGGACTTCCATGGCGCGCAGCTTGATGTTGTCGAGTATCGGCTCGCGCAGATACTGGGTGCCGATTCGGTAGTCGCCGGAATAGATGAACCAGCGGGTCGCGGGCAGGCGGTTGGCGAGCACCGTCTTGCCCACGCCGGACATGCCCATCAGGGTGACGGACTTGCGCGGCGCATTTCTGAACTCTTCTGCCGACATTCGCATGGCGCGATTGTATGCGCTGCGTCGCGCGCGGCACGCATCGGGATCAGCCCTGATGCCTTTGGCGCAGCTCGGTTGCTGGATTAGAATATCGCTTCTTTTTTTGGCTTCCGGGAGGACCAGTATGAGTATCGAAAAAGGGCAGGCGATGCCCGAAGGGGTCTTCGGCGTCATGACAGAAGGCGGACCGGGCCGGATCACCACCGGCGAGTTGTTTTCAGGCAAGAAGGTGGTCCTGTTTTCGGTACCGGGCGCGTTCACGCCCACCTGCTCGAATGAGCACCTTCCCGGCTACGTAAACAACGCCGGCGACCTGCAGGCCAAGGGCGTCGACCAGATCGCGTGCATGGCGGTCAACGATGTGTTCGTGATGGACGCCTGGGGCCGTTCCGCCGGCGCGGGCGATTCGGTCCTGATGCTGGCCGACGGCAACGGTGACTACACGCGGGCGCTGGGCCTGGAGCTGGATGCTTCCGGGTTCGGCATGGGCATGCGCGGACAGCGTTTCTCCATCGTGGTCGACGACGGGGTCGTCACGGAACTCAACCTGGAGAACGGCGGGGGCCTGAGCTGCTCTTCGGCCGAGACCGCACTCGAACAGCTTTGAGTCAGGACATCCCGGAAACCCGGCGGCAGATACTGCTCCGCCGCTACCCCGAGGGCGTACCGGAGACGTCCGATTTCGAGCTTGCCCAGGGGCCGGTGCCGCGGCCCGGGGAAGGCGAATTCCTTTCCCGCACCCTGTACCTCTCGCTGGACCCCTATCTGCGAGGAGTGATCTCCGGCCGTCACCTTTACGCCGAGAGGGTGCAACCGGGGGACGTCATGCCCGGGCGAACGGTCGCGCAAGTGGTCGAATCCCGCCACCCGGACTTCGCTCCCGGCGACATCGCGGTCTGCTCCAACGGCTGGCAGGAATACGGGCTCAGCGCCGGCGCTATCGACCTCAGGAAACTGGACCCGGAAGCGGCGCCCGTCAGCACGGGAATAGGAATTCTGGGCATGCCGGGGCTGACCGCCTGGGCCGGACTCCTGCACCTCGGTGAACCCATCCCGGGCGAAACGGTACTGGTGTCGGCGGCATGCGGCCCCGTGGGCTGCATGGTGGGCCAGTTGGCGCGCATTGCCGGCTGCCGGGCGGTCGGGATCGCCGGCGGCCCCGAAAAGTGCGCCATCGTGAAGGACGAGTTCGGATTCGCGGAATGCGTCGATTACAAGACCGGCGAGCTGGGCGAGAAGCTGAAGGCCGCCTGCCCGGACGGGATCGACGTGTACTTCGACAACGTCGGCGGCGATGTGCTGACCGCGGCCATGGCCAATCTTGCCCAGGGCGCGAGGGTCGTGCTGTGCGGAATGATGAGCGGCTACAACAACACCGGGCCGCCGCCCCCGGGGCCCAGCCTGATTCCACTGGTCATGGCCCGCGCGACAGTCCGGGGACTGGTCGTCTATGACCATGAAGACAAGCAGCAGGACTTTCTGCGGGCATGTATGCGCTGGTTGCAGGAAGGACGGATCCGCTACCGCGAGGACATCGCCGAAGGCATCGAAAAGGCCCCTGAGGCGTTCTGCCGGCTGATGCGCGGCAAGAACGTCGGCAAGGCGCTGGTGCAGTTCGCCTAAGCTTGCGCCTGCCATGAGCCGCAAGCCAGGCCTCATGGAGGAACTGCTCAGGTTCTGGTTCGAGGAGTCCGGCCCCGAGCGGTGGTTCGCGAAAAGCGACGAGTTCGACGAGACGATACGGGAGCGCTTCCTCGCGGACTACGAGGCCGCCGTCCGCGGCGACCACGATGACTGGCGTAACAGCGGGGCCGGCTGCGTCGCGCTTTGCCTGCTGCTGGACCAGTTCCCCCGCAACCTCTTTCGCGACGACGCACGGGCGTTCGCAACCGACGCCCGAGCGTTGGCAATAGCGCGGCATGCCGTCGATTCAGGCCTCGACATGGAGCAGGGCATGAGCAGGGACATGCGCAAGTTCCTCTACCTTCCCTTCGAGCACAGCGAGGACCTCGACGACCAGCGGTTTTGCATGAAGCTGATGGCCGAGCGCCTTGATCCCGTCGGGGATGACTTGGACTGGGCCCGCAAGCACTTCGTCATCATCGAACGCTTCGGCCGCTTCCCCCACCGCAACGAAGCGCTGGCTCGCGAATCCACCCCCGAAGAACTGGAATTCCTGAAAGAACCCGACTCCAGCTTCTGATTCTGACCAATATTTTCGCAACTATTCCCTAACAAGCCCGCGATCTGCACTGGGCGCGTTAGCCACAGTCGGCGGCAGAGTTGACGCAAGACGTCTAGACGTCTAACCTTCCAGCATGAAGCGTTCGAACAAACAGCCCCCGGGACGTGTTCGTGACGCCATACTCAAAGCCTTGGGGGATTCGAGCAGCCCGCTTCCCGTCTCCTCCATCGTGAAAGCTGTTCACAGAGAAATCGGCGAGACGCCTGTTTCATCAATCCGTTCTTACTTGAGGCTGAACACGCCAGAGCTTTTTGTTCGTGAAGCCAGGGGCGTATACCGTGCGAAAGCAACCCAGGTTAGTCCGGGACAAAGGTTCCTGGCGCTTGTAGAACAGCAAGAGCAGCCGTTTCGCTTCGCGCGCTCTACTCTGTATCACAATGATTGTCTCGCCTGGCTCGATCAGCAACCTTCCAATTCCGTGCATGCCGTCGTAACGGACCCCCCTTATGGTATGCACGAGTATTCCTACGAGCAGCAGCAGAAACTTCGTGTCGGCAAAGGTGGCGTATGGCGTTTGCCGCCATCTTTCGACGGTCACCGGCGATCACCGCTTCCGCGATTCACAACACTCAATGAAAAGCAAATTGACTACATAAGACAGTTCTTTGTTGTGTGGGGACAAATGATCCTGTCTGTTCTCGTACCCGGTGCCAATGTGGTAGTGGCCTCCAACCCCCTGGTCTCCCACATTGTTGCAACTGCCTTGTCAGCGGCGGGACTTGAACGTCGGGGAGAAGTCATCCGTCTGACGATGACGATGCGGGGCGGGGACCGCCCCAAGGGCGCCCACGATGAGTTTCAGGATGTAAGCGTGATGCCGCGGTCTATGTGGGAACCCTGGCTGGTGTTCAGGAAACCCGTGGAAGGGCGAGTTCAGGATAACTTAAGGAGATGGAAAACGGGTGGATTCCGCCGGCCGGAACCTGCGAAACCCTTTGGCGATGTCATTCCTTCAGCGCCTACGCGCCGCGCGGAGAAAGATCTGGCGCCTCACCCCAGCTTGAAGCCGCAAGCATTTCTCCGAACGCTGGTGCGGGGCGTTTTGCCTCTGGGTGAAGGAGTTGTGCTGGACACTTTTGCTGGCTCGGGATCTACGCTGGCCGCGAGCAACGCCATCGGTTACGAGAGTATCGGCATAGAGAAAGACAGGGACTATTTCCTCTCCGCTGTTGACGCAATCCCCAACCTCACGGCCTACGAGCCCGGAGGGTCTGCTAAACCTTATAGACCCAGCTTTCGCGTAGTTTCCTGATTCCATCTGCGTGCAGCGTGGCCGTTCGTGTGCCAAGTTCTCCCCTTGGGTTCCTTCTGAAGTCATTCACGGTAACCCTTCCAAGATAGACTTCGGTAAACGTCATGGGACGCCGGTTTACAGCGGGCTCCGTGACGGTATCCACCTGGTAAACAAACACGCACATCCACTGGTCGCGCGCGCCATGCGTATCCACGGCGCCTCCTCGTTTGCGGGTCGTCTTGATTTCAACTCCTTCTTCGCCCGCCTTGATCGAGTTATGCGGATAAACACCCTGGACCAGAAGGTCGGGATGGCCGTTGAAGTATTGATTCTCGACGAGGGCCCGGGAATGCATTGCAAGACTGGATGTCAACATATCCGACAAGACGCCCGACATAATTGCGGGCCTTAGCATATCGTCGAGCCGTTGCAGGCCTCTTGAGAGCAGATGTTTGTTTACGTCGAAGAAGAAATCGTAAACATCCTGCAAAGCCGCGCGAAAATCATCCAGTCGAAGCTCATAAGGAAGACTGATCTCCTGATTAAATGATTCGGGATCAGTCGTATTTCTTGCAATTGACATAGATCAGTAACTCCGCAGCCTTCAAACGAGCGTGGCCTCGCGCATGCCCGCAAGCCCTATTCGTTGGCCCTTACTCGCCGGAGCGTTGGAGCCAGGATGGCGGAATCGAGCCAAGGATGGCGCCTCCGGAGAGTAAGGGTCAACGAATAGGGCGAAATCGAAGCGCCTTCGCCAGCCCGAAATCAGCCGTTCGCTCTTGCCGGAAACGGGCAGCTTTCTTCTTTTTCCACCAAGTCGAAGGTGAACAGCATCTTGGCCATGCCGGTCAGGACCGCCATGACCATGCCCAGTTCCATGATTTCGGCTGGGCTGAAATGCCGCTTCAGGCGCTCATGCAGAGCCTCGTCGAGCGAGCCGGCGGGATTCGTGAGCACCATCTGGTCGGCCAGGGCCAGAGCGGCCCGCTCGCGTTCGGAGAACGGGCCGCTTTCGTATTCGTCTAGCCGGTCAATCTGCTCCTGCTTGACCCCCGCCGCGAGCGCGTCCGGGCGGTTGCCCTGGTTGCAGAAGCGGCAGCCGTGGGTGGTCGACAGGCGCAGGCGGGCCAGTTCCTTGATGACCCGCTCCACGCGCCCGCCGTTGAACAGGCGCTCGTAGAACTCCCCGTACCAGTCGTACAGCTCCGGAGCATGCGCCATGATCTCGAACCACGTGGCGTCGCCACGCAGCGCCATCGAGCGCTCCCATCCCTGCCGGATGCGCTCCGGCATGGCCTCCGGGGCTACGCGCGGAAGCTGCGGCTGCGGCATTCGCTACCCGAGCAGGGGAGCCACAAACGCGTGGGCGCCGTGGATCAGGTTGCCCATGGTCGCGGCCGCTTCCGGCGCGCCGGGTTTGAAGATTCCCAGGAAGGCTTCAACGATCAGACCGGCCCAGATCATGAACACCCACGGGCGCACGCGATGGATGCTGCGGCGCAAGGCGATGTCCTGCTCCTCGGTAATCGAGCCCTGACTCAGCGCCCGGATGCCGGCGATAAACCCGGGAAGGAAGATGCGGATCATGACGCCGCACAGGACCATGAACGCAAAGACGATCAGCTTCGGTGCAAGCCAGGGCGCGTTGTCCAGCCGCCCGGTGGAAACCGACCACCAAACGGAAACCACGATCGCGGCGATCAGGAACCAGCGGAACCACAGGTCCAGCTTGGTGAGCATCGGCATGAAACTGGCGTTGTGCTTGAAGTGCATGACCAGCAGCACCGTGAACCAGACCGGGCCCAGCACGACGATCATCGCGTATTGCCACGGGGGATGAGACACCCCTACGTATTCCGAAAGAATGCCTCCCACGGTGAGCATCATGCTCAGGCACAGGCGCGGCAGCAGGTCGATCCACATCATGATGCGCGACGCCATGAACCGTTGGTCCGGGCTGTACGAGCGATTGAGGATCATGCGCGTGGAATAAAACACGCCGATGTCGCCGCCCAGCCAGTAGGCAAACAGCACCAGGTGAAGAATCAGCCAGATAGTGTGACCGAGATCGCCTTCAGCTCCAGTCATAAACATTCCCCTCCGTTAATCCGGCTCATAGTCTAACCCCCGTTCCACACGGTGGCCTACAGCCCATCACCGGATGGGGAGGAAAACGCGGCGCTGTTCCGGGGCACTTGATGAATTTGATGAGCCAACGCCGCCGTGAACTTGCTGCGGAAACTCTCAATGCGCCTTGCGGGGATTGACTTATCATAATTGGCACAATGCTCAGCAACCATTGAAAGAGCCGATCCCTCATATTCTGTCCCTGCCCGCAGCGCAAACTTGAATCGCGCACCCACCCATGAGTTTTCTTGACACGCCATTCGCCATCGCAGCCGAGTTCGGCGCATGGCTCGTAGAAGGTATCCTTTGGACGGCACGATTGATCACCGGCGGACAAGCGGCGCCAGGAATCATATCCGCAGGACTGCTTTTCCTGTTGGCGGTCCTGTCGGTCTGGCATGTGCTCGCAACAAGGAATTTCTGTAGAGCGGCGAATTGGCTTGCGGACATCCTGAAACCGGCAAGCGTTGATGCGGGTGAAAAGAGGGTTACAGCACTACGCCTTTTCAAAATAGAAGAGAGGATTCGCGAAGCTCACCACGGCATCCACTACACACGACTGAAGACTGCTTGGGAAGAGTTCAGGGAAACGACGATCGAACCGGATGATGATCATTCGCCATTGCGAAATACGGAAAGACCGTCGGTGTTCTTCGCGCGCGAAGAACTTGGCCTGGAAAGCGGAATATGGAGACAGATTCCCGCCTTGTTCGTCTCCGTAGGATTGTTCCTGACTTTTCTTGGCCTGGTCGCGGCGCTGGATCAAACCAGCGAAATTCTTCGCACATCGGGGGGTGCTGCTAGCGAAGGGCTGAGAACCTTACTGAACGTGGCCAGCGCCAAGTTCATCATGTCGTTGACCGGATTGTTGTGCTCCATCCTCTTTACGTTGGTCTTGAGATGGAGAGCCAACGCCACCAATGGAGTGCTGCACGATCTCTGCGCGGAGTTAGAGCGAGGTTGCCAGTACGTGAGCGAACAGTGGCTGGGCCACGAAAGGCTCACCCAGGCAAAAGAACAAACGGCGCATCTGCAAACACTGAGCACAGAACTTGTTGCTCAAATTGCGCGTCCCTTAAGGGAAATGCCGACGGCCCTCCGCGAGTCAATTGCAGAAGCCATGGCGCCGGCGATGGAACGAGTCGCGGCAACCACTGGTGAAGGCATTGAGTCACTGGCCGGAAATGTTAGCGGCCAGCTGGCAGGCGGTGTTCGTGACGCGGTAACGGAAATGAACGAGGCGGTTGGACAAGTTGCATCCCAACTCCAGGCAGTGGCTCAGCGGCTGGACGAGTCATCTAGCGAAATGGGCGGGCAGGTGAGTGCTGCTGTGGAGGCTCTGTCCAATCAAATCAACACCCTTGGGGCTGCTATGGCGGCGTCTTCCGAAACCGCTACACAAACTTTGAACGACGGGTCAGAGGCGCTGATTGAACAAATGAATGAGGCGCTTCAGGCAATCCGGGCCGAAACGACAGCGGGGGCGCAAGGAATTGACCAAGCAAGCGCCCGAATGGCCGACGCCATTGGCAACGCCGCATCCACCACACAGCAGAATCTCTTGCAGCCCATGAACGTCTTGCTTGAGCAGGTGCAGACGCTGACCTCTCAGGTAGAAGCTGCGGCCGAACGATTCGGACAATATGCCGAAGCCTTGCAAGGCGGAATCGGTGTGGCGCGTTCGGCCAGCGAAGAACTGGGCCAATCCGCCCAACACTTGGCAGCGGCGGCTAGTCCGGTGCGCGGAGCGGCTGACCGGATCGAATCGGCAACTCGCTCGATGACGCAAAATGTCAACAAAACCGCCAGCACGATGCTAAATAGCGCGCGAGAAACGAGCCGTCAGACGGAAGCCGTTCTACGGGAGACAAGAAACGCTATAACTGCTTCGCAGACTGCGGCGACGAAATCGCTTGATTCTCTCCATGCGGCTGTAAAGGAGTTTCAGCGTGTTCTGGAGAATTACGACAAGATAGACGGGCAACTTGGTGACGCCTTTCAGTCAATCGAAGGTAGCGTGCATGCCAATATTGAAGAAATCAGCAATTTCAACAGGAAGTTGAATGATGAATTCGGCCGCGCTCTGAGGCAATTGGAGACGGTCATCGCGCAGGCCGAACCATTTGAGCCCCGGCAAGAGACTTGAGCGCAATGGCTATCCGCTCCACGAGAACCCGCGCGCGCTCAGAAGAAGGCGAATCGGTTTTCGTCTCGATGACAGACCTGACTGTTTCGTTTCTTTTCATCATTCTTATTCTCCTGGCTTTCTTTGCCAAGAAGGTGGAAATGGAAGAAACCACGCTTGCGACGTACCTTGAGCGCATTGCGTCTGAACGCGTGGAATTGCTCGATAAACTGAAGGACGAACTCAGCCGGAATCTGCCGGGCATTCAGGTGACAGTCGACGTTAAGCACGGGGTCATTCGATTCCGTGCCGAGGAGCTTTTCGCCTCCGGATCATGGGAAATCAGACCCGGAAGCCTGGCCTACAGGATGTCGCACGCCGTTGGAGATGCGCTTGCCGACACGCTGCCCTGCTACACGCTGACGCCACCCGCCGACATTCAGGTCGTGGATTGTCCCGACGTGGTCGCCGCCATCGAGACCATACAGATTGAGGGTCACACGGACGATGTCCCGGTTAGCGACAGGCGGCGAGCGCAAACAGGGCTGGTTGACAACCGTGATCTTTCGGCGCGACGAGGAGCGGAAACTCTTCGGGCTGTAACTGACCGCTACCGGCCGGATCTGATGTCCTACCGCAACCGCAAGGGACAGCCTGTCTTGTCGTTCGCCGGCTATGGTGAGATGCGGCCAATCGAGCCCGGGGATAGCGAGGAAGCGCGTGCTTTCAACCGACGCATCGACATTCGCTTCATACTGGAAACGCCGCAGAACGTGAGCGAGGTGGAAGAAATCAGGGACCGGTTGATCAGGAATCGCCAGCGGCTACTGCCTTTGCAGGATGGACAGGCGCTGTGACTTCCTTGTCTGAACTGCTGCGCAGCTCTGGCTCTTTCCGGTTGCCGAGTTGGACAGGTAATCCGCAGCGGGTGATTCGCGCCGCGGCGAGCATCAGGCGCCGTTGGCCACACGCGGAATCCGAAGTGTCTGTCAGTGACCCCGAAAAGTTGGCGAAGGAAATGGATCGGCGGCGTAAGAGCGGCGAGTGGTCGGACTTTTATTGGAAAGACGCGACACAAACAGCACTGGCCTTTGCTGGAAGTGACTTATGGGAACGGCGCAGATATCGTAAGTTGCTGAATCTGCTGTTGGATCAGATCGGACCCAATGGCACGGACGGAAATCGGGCGTACATCCGCGCCCTGTTTCGAAAGTATTTGGCGACATTTCAGAGTGGTAGCAGGCTGACGGTCAGATTGGCCGAGAAGTTGCAGAGCGAAGAAAATTGGCGTGAAACCGGCTTACCGATTGAGTCGCTGATCAAGGATTGGCATGTTTTCGAGGTTAAGGACGCCCCCAGATGGATCGCAAACCGTATGAGGGAGCACAAGTCTCCCTTTACCGCGCTGCGAAACGCCGGTATGGAAGCGCCTCATGGCGCCGGACTCATGCAAGAAGCCCACAGGAATTATGTGGATTTGATCAAACAGGAAATGAGGCGGGGTATTGACACAGGCATCATGAAATTGCTGGACTGGATCAGCCCTCCGGAGCATGAAAAATCGCTAGACAAAGGTGCTGAACTTGCAATTGACGCGCTCCTGGAGCCCTGGACACGTAAAGAACCCGATTCGGCAATCAAGGAACTCATTACGGCGCGTCTGGTTGCAGGCTACGGTGACCCGCGTCTGACCCAGGCTGGGGCCTGGTCACGGTGTTCGGCTACAGCCCGGAAGGTTATTTTCAGGTGGTTAATTGGCGACACAATCAAAGCATTTTTCAAGGTCATTTCACAGGTGGTCGAATCGCATATGTGGGCGGATCGCAGGGACCTCTGGCTTGATTTGCACGGGCAGGGCCAAATTACAGAAGGATGGTTTGCGCTAAGCGATGCGGGCGTGCGTTACGCTGATCGGCTTGCGCGAGAACCGAGTAACAACGAACTGCAGCACGCCTTGCGGGCGTACGCCAGAAACGTATCCTGCAATAGTCAGGATCGTCAAAAGTGCCTGCTAATCATGAAGGTCAACGACCGGTGGGTGGTGGAGGGGTCACACAGCTTCAAGACTCATGTGTTTCCGAGAACGGGCGAAGCGCGCGTCACGCCTTACGAAGATTTCTATACTTGCGAGCAATTCAGGGAAATGACCGGACCAGGTGAACCTGAACGCTTTGTTCATCATGCCAACTGGCGGTACAGTGTATTCAGCGCCCTGATGACGTGATGCCGATCCAATACACACGCGACGGCAAACAAGTAGTCTTCACCAACGCCAACCAGCGCGTCGATGACTGGGTTGCAGGAAGCGCGGCGCGCTGCGGCGCCTTGGCAGCGTTCCGCGGATTTGCCGATGAACATCCCGGAACCGTCCTATTCGAGCCTGACCGCATTATTGCCGGACAAGCAGCGATAGCCTCGCTTTCCATCAGCCAGGCTCGAGCAATGAGCCTGCCGGATCGCCCACCCTATGTTCTTGCGACAGACACGAGCGGGGTCATTGGATCGCGCAATTTCAAGCTGACGACGCGATGGCTCGCCGGTAACTTCCCAATTGCGACACAGCGCGACGGTGCCTTCCTACAAACCGGCGACGGAACCTTTCTGATTCCTGAACCATTGTTTTCCGCCCTTGAACTGGCGGATAGCTTTGAATCAGGTGACCATGATCTTCCGGGCCATTGGGCCGCGCTGTCGGAGTTTCGAAGCCTGCTCGGGAGTGTAGCGGCAGGCGAAACCGAGCAAATGGAAATGAGTGCCTTCCTGGAAGGTTTGCGGATTTATACCGGGACTGCTCTGTCACTGGCCCTGCGCACAGACGGCGAAGACGTCACTTTTGATCCGGTGCTCTTCCACCCGGATAAAGTGCGGGAGGCGCGGGAAGAAAAACGGCCTCTTACCGAACAAGATGGATTGCTTCAAGGTCCCCAGCTTCACAGCTTCCAGAATCACGCCAGGACGGGTTTTCGCGCGTTTGACGACGCCAAGAAAAGTTACTTGTTGGACCACAACACCTATCTGATTATCGACGACGACCTTGAAACGGTGTTGCAGATAGTTCGCGAGAAACAGCAGGCCGAGGCGCCAGAGCGCAAGGCTTTCGCCACCAATCCGCGCGCGGGGATAGCGGAACGGATACAGAAAGAGAAGGAGATCGGCGAAGAAGAAAGTGAGGCTCTGGCGGAGGTGTTATTGGTTGAGACTCCGGAGTACGCCGACCGCGCGATCGGGATTGGCTTATGGAAGAAGCCCGAATTTGCGTTCTTCACACCACAACCCGAAGTCTGGCTACCCGAAACGTTCTCTCTGAATCTTGGCGGCGTATGGGTTCGTTTGGATCGGAACACGGTAGCGGAGCTCAGGGGAAAGGTTGACGATGCAATTGAAGCCGGGCACACATTGGTCGAATATGGCGGACAGCAAATTCCGGTCACGGACGAGGTGCGCCAGAAACTGGCCGAAGTTATTGGGGTGGAGCAACCTCAAGATCGGCCGGAAACGGGGTCTGGCCGCAAGAAACAGGAGACCCAAGATTCCATCGTAGTCCAGGTTCACGAGAATTTCGTGGAAGAGAACTGGCCACCGGAAATTCCAACACGCGAGATTCGCACGCCAACCGATCAGGCCCCAAGGGTTCGCACCCAATTACTCTCTCATCAGAAGGAAGCGTTGCAATGGCAAATTGAAGCTTGGCGATCCGGTCTTCCGGGAATCTTGAACGCCGACGATCAAGGTCTCGGCAAGACCCTTCAAACCTTGGCATTTCTGGCCTGGCTGCAAGCGGATATGGACCAGACTCGGCTTTCGCGGCGCAAGCCCTTCCTGATTGTTGCGCCACGCGGATTGCTCCGAACTTGGGAAAGTGAGGTGTCCCATCATTTGACCGGTATCGGTCTTGGTGCCCGCGTCCGCGTGTACGGCCCCGATTTGAAAGCACGTCGAATCCCGCATGTGGCTGGCCTGGATACGGACGACGGTCGTCCACGGCTCGACTTCAAGGACATTCAGTCGGCCATAAGAAAAGGAAATGGCCACAAGTTCTGGCTCCTGACGACTTACGAAACCCTAAGTAACTATCAGCACAGCTTTCGTCAGATCAGCTTTTCGGTGATTGTCTTCGACGAGATTCAGAAAATAAAAAACGCACAGACTCGCATTGCGCTCGCGGCACGCTCCGTGAAGGGCGACTTTCGGATTGGCCTGACGGGAACCCCGATCGAAAACCAGGTTGCCGACCTTTGGGCGATCATGGATGCGGTTGCGCCCCGCAGCCTGGGGACCCTGAAGGACTTTGCTGAGCGTTACAGGCAGATAACCCCGCACGGGATGGAGGAATTACATGCCAGGCTTTTTAGGGACAGGCGCAATGGCAACAGGTCTTACCCACCAGTCGCCCAGCGGAACTTGAAAGAGAACGAAATTACGGGGTTGCCACGTAAAGACTACCGCCTCTATCCCTCAACAATGCCTGATATTCAAGCAACAGTGTATGAAAAGGCTCGTGAACATCTTGCTGCCGGAGAACAGGGGGCGGCGCTGAAGATGCTGCATCATCTTCGAAGCGTTTCTTTGCATCCTCACCCGCCGGAAACAGCAGAAATGGATATGGAGGATTATTTCACCTGCTCGGCGCGCTTTGCGGGTATGCACGATATTCTCATACGCATCCAGGAATTGGGCGAGCGGGTACTGATATTCACAGAGCACCGGCAAATGCAGCAGTTCCTGGCGCAATGGCTCAGATCAGAATTTCAGCTTGGCAAGGTGCCGATCGTCAATGGAGCGACATCGATCTCCAAGCGCCAGAGTTACGTCCTAGGATTTCAAGAGCATCTTAAGAATGATTGCGGCTTCCGTGTGATGATTCTCTCTCCAAGGGTTGCGGGAGTCGGGCTGACCCTGACTGCCGCGACCCATGTAATTCACCTCAGCCGCTGGTGGAACTCCGCGGTCGAAGAACAATGCAATGATCGCATCTACAGGATCGGACAGAAGAAAGACGTTACCGTGCATCTGCCGCTCGCCGTGCATCCCATCCACCGCGAGCGTTCATTCGATTGCGTGCTGAACAAGTTGATGAAACGCAAATCCTCACTGGCGCACGCGGCCTTATGGCCTCCGTCCAATAAAGACTATGACATCAGCGAGTTGATGGCCGGACTCAGCGGTGGGGAATCGACCGATCCTTCCGAAATCGACAATCTTGACTGGGCGCGATTTGAGGACTGGGTCATGACGCGCGCCCGGGATAGCGGCGATTGGGAAGTTGCCAGGACGCCAGCTTCCGGTGATGGCGGCGCCGACGCAGTGCTGCGCCATCGCCGACGGCGTCATGATGCCGCCCTCGTTCAAGTGAAGCACACTGAGAACCGCCAACGCATACTGGATCGATCTGCGATTTTCGAAATCATGCACGCAAGAGGGCGATATGACGTAAGCAATCCACAACTCGCAGTTGTTACCAATGCCCAGGGCTTTACGCTCGCTGCCCAACACCTTGCGCGTGAAAAGAGCGTTGCGCTGGTGGACCGTGACCGTCTTGGACTATGGCCAGCCCATGTTCTTGCTTAGCCCGAACATTCAGAATCGATTGGATACTCAGGCCTCCCGCTATTATGTCCATCATTCCGACGAGCGATTTTTTCTAAGGTTCTACAATCCTCGAGTAAGCGCTTGGCGAACCTGCTCAGCCCAGTCGTGGTTTTGGCGGTAGATTTTCTTTATCTGCCCAGCATCGGTCCGGAACTGTAGCGCCGGACTTTCGCCATCAACGGAGTTGTCGTAAACGTATCCGCGATCTACGAGGCGAAGTGCAGACACAAGGTTGCCGACCGACTTATAGAAACGCTCAAAGCCTTTGCGAGTGGGGACATCGTGACCGCCCTGCGCCACGCGCTTGGCAATACGCGCCGCATTGATTTGCGGCGTGTCCGTGGCGATGAAGAAGAAACGGACAAAGTACCCAGCCTGTTTGGCCTGACGGATGAACTGGATCTTCTCACCGGTGGAAAACACGGTCTCAAAGACAAGCGAACGCCGCTCCGCCAAACACTTGCGGCGAATGTTCTCGGCGTGGCGCAGTGCGTCCAGGACTGCTTTCTCGTCATCCCAGCTCCCGAAAACGTCACGGGCTATTTCGTCCGGATTGATGTGCTCGCATTCCGCCAGCCACTCGTGGCCCAGGGCTGAATGAGTAAATTCGGTTTTTCCGGCTCCGTTGGGGCCGGCGATAACCACCAGAACCGGGCGGCGTGAAGAGCGCTTCAAGTAGAAGCAGCGGAAGGCGCGGACGAATCTGCGTCGTTGGCGTCCTGCATTGCTTGCGCAAGCTTCTCTCTCGACATGGCAGCCAACTCAGCGTCTTTCCGAAGAACAGTGCGCCGCATGGCTCTCGTCAGGGCTTCCAGTTCTTCGTCGGTGGGATCGACATCAGGATCCGCCAGATTGACTCTGGGGACCGTCGGTTCCTCTACAGCCCGCTTCCGATTTGACATGGTCAACAGTATATAACGGCGCGGACAAGGCCAAGGCACACCGCGGGCGCGCTTGTGACGTCAACCCAGAGGGTGCAGGCGGGTTAGAATTCGCCGTTCCGTAACGGCAGCAGAGTTTCCGCGGAAGAATGCGCAAGATACTGGTTACGCTCAAACGCGTGGTGGACTACAACGTCCGCGTGCGGGTAAAGCCCGACGGCAGCGGCATGGCCGTCGAAGGCCTGAAGATGAGCGTCAACCCGTTCGACGAGATCGCGCTGGAAGAAGCCCTGCGCATGCGCGAGCGCGGCGAGGCCGGTGAAATCCTGGCCGTGACGATCGGCGGCGACGAGTGCCAGCAGCAGCTTCGCACGGGGCTGGCGATGGGCGCGGACAGGGCCCTGCTGGTCAAATGCGAAGGCGAGGTGGAGCCGCTGGCGGCGGCCGGCATCCTGCTGGAAGTGATCCGGCGCGAGGAACCGGACATCGTCATCATGGGCAAGCAGGCCATCGACGACGACTGCAACCAGACCGGCCAGATGCTGGCGACGCTGTGGGGGCGGCCGCAAGCCACCTTCGCATCCGAGCTAAACCTGAACGGCGACACGGCCCGGGTGACCCGCGAAGTGGACGCCGGGCTGGAGGTCCTGGAGGTTCAACTGCCGGCGCTGATCACCACCGACCTGCGCCTGAACGAGCCCCGTTACATCAAGCTGCCGGACATCATGAAGGCCCGGCGCAAGCCGCTGGAAACGCTGGCGGCCGACGACCTGGAACTTGCCGCGCCGCCGGCGCTGAAGGCGCTGGCGTACGAACCGCCGGCGCAGCGTGAAAAGGGCGTAGTCGTGGAAGATGTACCGGCCCTGATGGGCATGCTGCGCGAACGCGGCTTTTTGAATTGAGGTAGCGGTGTGAGCTCAGTACTAATAGTTGCCGAGCACGACGGACAGACGCTGCACGCAGGCGTCGCCAGGGCCGCAAGTTGCGGCCTGGCGATCGGCGCGGACCGCCTGGACGTGGCGGTCCTCGGCCTGGACTGCGAAGGGGTGGCGCAGCAGGCCGCACGGATTGAAGGCGTTTCGCGCGTGCTGAGCCTGGACCGGAGCGAGAACGCCAATCCGGTGGCCGCAATTCAGGCGCCGCAAGTTGCAGCGCTGGCCAGCCAAGGCTACAGCCATGTGCTCGGGCCCTCCACGACCTTCGGCAAGGACCTGATGCCGCGCGTGGCGGCCCTGCTGGGCGTGCCGCAGGTCAGCGACATCATGAGCGTGGAGGGCGAGCGCCGGTTCAAGCGCCCGATCTACGCGGGCAACGCCGTGCTTACCGTGGAGGCGCCCGCCGGACATATCGTGGTCGGGACCGCGCGGCTGGCTTCATGGCCGGCCGCCGGGGAAGGCGGCGATGCCGCCGTCGAGGGGGCGCAAACCGACGCGGAGCTGCCGGACCATACGAGCTGGCTGGAACTGAAGTCGGCCGAATCCGAACGCCCGGACCTGCAAAGCGCCAGCGTGGTCGTGTCCGGCGGACGGGCGCTGGGCAGCTCCGAGAACTTTTCGTTACTCTACGATCTTGCCGACCGCCTGGGGGCCGCGGTCGGCGCCTCGCGCGCGGCGGTGGACGCGGGCTACGTCTCCAATGACATGCAGGTGGGACAGACGGGCAAGATCATCGCCCCGGATCTGTATTTCGCGATCGGCATTTCCGGCGCAATACAGCACCTTACCGGGATCAAGGACGCCGGCGTGATCGTGGCGATCAACAAGGATCCGGAGGCCCCGATCTTCGAGATCGCCGACATCGGCCTGGTGGGCGACCTGTTCGCGATCGTTCCGGAGATCCAGGCCGCGGTGGAGGGCTCCTGATTGGCCGCTTTGTTGCTGACCCCGGCAGAACTGCACTCGGCCATCAAGACCGGCGAGGCCCGGGCGGTGGACTGCCGCTTCGACCTGATGAATCCTGCCGGCGGCCGCGCGCTCTGGGCCGAGAGCCACATCCCCGGGGCGCCGTACGCGGACCTCGATCACGATCTCGCCGGTCATGCGTCGGGGGAGGGAGGGCGCCATCCGCTGCCCGAACCGGCGGAATTTGCGACCACGCTGGGGCGCTGGGGCATCAAACCCGATACATTGGTAGTGGCATACGACAACATGGGCTGTGCGATTGCCGGACGACTCTGGTGGATGATGAACTGGATGGGACATGAGCGCGCCGGGCTGCTGGATGGCGGAATCCAGGCCTGGGAGGAAGCGGGCCTGACGCTGGAGCGCACCGAACCGATCATCGAGCCCGCGGATTACCCGGTCGGAGGCCACTGCCGGCCGGTCGTGGGGCTCGCCGAAGTGGAGCGCGCGGCGCTTGCCGGCGGCATGTGCATGCTGGACGCCCGCGACGGCGCCCGCTACCAGGGCCTGTCGGAACCGCTGGATTCGCGGGCCGGTCACGTACCCGGTGCGGTCAACGCCTTCTTCCGCGAGAACCTGGACGCCAGCGGGCGCTTCCGGTCCCCGGACGAACTACGTGAGCATTACCTGGACCTCCTGCAAGGCGCCGATCCATCCGGCGCCTGCGTGATGTGCGGCTCCGGAGTGACGGCCTGCCATGATCTGTTCGCGATGGAGCTGGCCGGTCTTGGCGGCGCCGCGCTGTATCCAGGCTCCTGGAGCGAATGGTCGCAGTCCGACGCCCGCCCGATAGCGCGCGGCTCCGAACCCGGAGGACCCGCCTCATGATGCTGCAGCGTGCAACATCCCGATTCGCGCTGCCGACCCTGGCCGCGCTTGCGGCGACCTTGCTGCTGACCTCCTGCGCCACAACGGACAGTGAAGAATCCGCCGCCTCGCGGCCCGGACGGATCGCCCGTTTCCCGCACAACATGGCGAATGCCGATTGCTTCTTCCAGAACCGCATCGACAACTTTGAGGTGCTGAACGAGACAAACCTGCTGGTCTTCGACGGCCGCAGGCGCGTCTACCACGTGGAGATCTCGCCGCCGTCCATGGACCTTCGCCACGCCTACGGCATTCAGTTCCGTTCATCGACCGGCCGTGTCTGCGGCAATCCGGGCGAGCGCCTGCAGATCAGCGGCGGCACCTTCGGCGCGTTTCCGCTTTCGGTCACCGGCGTCTACCGGCTGGACGCCGTCACGCAGACGGCCGTGCGGGCGCATTTCGGCCAGGCCGTCGCCCAGCCTCCGCTGCCGGAAGATGAAGACGCCGGCGCCATCGAAGAACTGGTAACGGAAATCGAAGAAGAGGAGAACTGAGTATGGATAGCGTCATCGTGCTGTTTAACCTGAGGGAGGACGCCGATCAGGCCGAGTACGAGGCCTGGGCGCTTGAGCGCGACCTGGTGGAAGTCCAACGGCTGCCGTCGGTGGACCACTTCCGTATCCTGCGCTGCGTCGGCCTGCTGGGCGGGACGGGCGCACCCCCCTATCAGTACGCAGAGGTCATCTATCTGAACAGCATGGAGAAGTTTGGAGAGGACCTTCAGTCGGACGCGGTCGGCAAGTTGGCCGCCGAATTCCGCCAGTTCACCGACAATCCGCTCTTCATCCACTGCCAGGACCTCTAAGCCGGCAGGTGACTGAGGCAAGCCCCGAAAAAAACCGCTCCGTGCGGCGCGGCGGTGGACGGTACTACGAGGAGTTCCGCAAGGGAGACGTGTACGAGCATTCCCCGGCGCGCACGCTGACCGAGACCGACAATACCTGGTTCACGCTGCTCACGATGAACACGCACCCGCTGCACTTCGACAAGGAATACGCGGCGAAGACCGAGTTCGGCCGGCGTCTGATCGTCAGCACGCTGACGCTGTCGGTGCTGGTGGGCATGAGCGTTTCGGACGTCAGCGAGAAAGCCATCGCCAACCTGGGCTGGGGCGATATCCGCCTGCCGAACCCGCTGTTTATCGGCGACACGCTGTACGGCTCGTCCGAGGTCATTCGCAAGCGGCCTTCGAAATCGCGTCCCAATACCGGCGTCGTCACGGTGCGCACGACCGGCCGCAACCAGCACGGCGACGCGGTCTGCGTATTCGACCGAACCGTGCTCGTGCCCAGGCGCGGCCACGGCGTTATGGATTAGCCAACCACACATATAAAACCGGGGAGGGGTCCCAGTGAGCGAAATTCTTCAAGTTGACCATGTGAACTATCACGGTCGCATTGCTTACCTGAGCAAGAAACCGGACCGCATGGACCAGGAACGCGGCCGCGAGCGGTTCACCATCACCGTGCACTCCGACGGCCACCGCACCTGCACGGCGCAGAGCGAAATCGACGACAGGCCCAGCGTGATGCGCAATGTGGCGCTGACACTGGACGAGAACTGGCATCCGCTGGACTGTTTCGTGCGCATTTCGGTGGGCGACCGGTTCATGGGCAGCGGCTGGTTCCGGTTCGGCGAGAATGAAGCCGAGTGCGAGACCTGGACGGCCGTTGAAGGCCGTGTTTCGCAGAAGATGAGCCTGATCGAGCGCCCGCGGGCGTTTGTCGATCACGCCATCATCTGCGACTCCTGGGTCCTGAGCATGCTCGATCTCAGCAAGGGACCGGGCGTGCAGAAATTCCCGCAATTGCTGATGTCGTCTCCCGACCACCGCGGCGCCACCGGGCCCATGCTGCACTGCATCCCCACGGCGATCGAGTACGTCGGCGAAGACCGGATCACGGTGGGCGCGGGCGAGTTCGACGCCCTGCATTTCCGTTTCGGCGTAAATGTCGGCCTGGCCAACAATCACCCGAGGTACGACGTCTGGTGCACCGCCGACGGCCACTACATCTTCCTTCGCGGCGCCGTCTACGGCTACATGATGACCTACTACGAACTCATGGACCTGGAGGTGGAACATGCGTAATCTCAAATCGACACTTGCTGCTGCCTGCCTGGTGACGCTGTTGCCCGCGGGCCCGGCGTTCGCGCAGGGAGAGGATTCCACGCCAACGGAACGCGACGTGCTGGTGTTGGCCGAGCTGCTGACGCGCGTTTACGACAACTACAACCAGGTGTATTTCGACCAGCGCATCGGCTATCCGGAAAACGAACGCCACGACCGCATCGAGCTTCGCGTCGATCGCGTGGGCGGGCCGGATTCCATGCTGCTTGCGTTTCGGGAGTTCTCCGGCGGCGACTATTCCGCGCTCACTCGCGCCGGTGCGCTGGCGCTGTCGCCCGACAATGAGCGGGGCGCTTCGCGCATGGAGGTCTGGAACCGTCCGGTGGCAGGCCTGGATCCGATGGCTGAAGGCGCGGGCGTCTCCGAACGCCCGGAAGCGCCACCGGACTGCGTCGTCTACTGGACCCGCGAGGCCGCGCAATTCCGAGGCGAAGCGGAAGGCGGGTGCGCCGCCTGGGCGGACAAGTCTCTGCTGGGCGAACAGCAGTTGTGGCTGGATGCGCCCGGCGGTCGTGATCACCCGGGCGGAACCTACAAGCTGCACGCGGCACGCATGATGAGCTGCTACATCGACATTCCCGGCGTGAGCGGCGGACGCGATGAGGAATACAAGCGCTACGACAACCTGCAAGTGCATGACCGCGGCGGAGGCGCGCGGATTACCCATACCGACGGCCGGCAAATCGGCCTCCGGCTATCGAACGTCGACTGGCCGCTCAACAACTACAGCGACGTCTTCACCCGCGACGTACTGGTCTTGTATGTGCTCGAATACCTCGAAGACGGAATCACCTCCCACGGCTACGTCTTCGCCGAGCCCGACACCGAGCGCATCGGCATCAACCTCTACTGGATGCTGTCGTACTGCTACATGGAGTCGAACAAGAACATCCGTCCGTTCATGTAGAAGGAGCAAGGACATGGGCCCGACATACGTGGACGTAATCATTCGCAACCCGGCAGAAATGACGCGGGAGTGGCAAGGCAAGTTTTTGGTGGGCACGGGCGCCATTGAATCTCTTGTGCCACGGCCCATTCTCGAAGCGATCGGCCTTGAGCCGTTAACGCAACGCACCTACGAACTGGCTGACGGGACCGAGGTCAGGATGGATGTTGTGGGCGCCGCAATGGAATTGCTCGGCGAATTCACCGCCGGGTTGGTTATCTTCGGCGACGCCAACGCCGAGCCTGTGCTGGGCTCAACGGCAATGGCTTCAGCCGGCATTGAGTTCGACCCGAAAAACCAACGCCTGAACAAACTGCCTTTCGTGCGCCTCAAGAAAAACTGGCGGAAAGCGATGCTGCCCGTCCATGCAGCGGGGCACGCCGTAGGCGTCACCGCAAGCAGCCGCAGCGCGTAATGATGGATGAACGCGGTTGAGATCGAACAGGCTGTATCCGAGCTGGCGGGGCAGCCATTCGATCCCGTCGAATTCCCCTTTGCCTTTCTGGAGTCCTTCGGCAATAAGCCCACCACGATAAAGCGCCTCCGCTCCGGCGCCACAAATCAATCGGATGTGGGCGGCGTGCTGCAGCGCAACAACATCCACATCAAGGTTTGCGCGGAAGGCGAGGCCGCCGCTACGCTGCGTGAACTCCAGCACAGCGCCGCCACCCCTCGCGCCAAGGCCAAATTCCTGCTGGCTACCGACGGCGGGGAAATTCAGGCCGAGGAGATTGCCAGCGGAGAAATCCTGGTATGCGATTACCCGGACATTCCCGATCACTTCGGCTTTTTCCTGCCGCTGGCGGGGATCACCACCGTCCGGCAAATCCGCGAAAACCCCGTTGATATTCGAGCCACCAGCCGTCTGAATCGGCTGTATGTGCAACTGCTTGAGGACAACCCGGAGTGGGGCGCGTCCGACCGCCGCGAAGACATGAATCAGTTCATGGCGCGACTGATCTTCTGTTTCTTCGCCGAGGATACCGACATTTTCCAGAGCGGCGACCTGTTTACGGGAACGATTGAAACGATGAGTTCCCGGGAAAGTTCAAACACGCACGAGGTAATCAGCCAGCTATTCCGGGCCATGAACATGAAGCCGAACGCACGCAAGGCTGCCCGCCTGCCACGCTGGGCAGAGCCGTTCCCGTATGTAAACGGCGGCTTGTTTTCGGGTTCCCTGGAAGCGCCGCGTTTCAGCCGGATTGCCCGATCCTACCTACTGCACATTGGCAAGCTGGACTGGAAGAAAATCAACCCGGACATCTTCGGCTCGATGATTCAGGCGGTGACGGACGATGAGGAGCGCGGCCAGTTGGGAATGCACTACACCAGTGTTCCCAATATCCTGAAAGTGCTCAATCCGCTGTTCCTGGATGACCTGAGGGACAAGCTTGAAGAGGTCAGTGGTAACTCCCGCAAGCTGCTTAATCTCCGCAACCGCATGGCCAGAATCCGCGTGTTCGATCCCGCCTGCGGCTCCGGCAACTTCCTGGTAATTGCCTATAAACAGATGCGGGAAATCGAGGCCGAGATCAACGCCCGGCGTGGCGAAGTGGGCGAAAAGTCATCTATCCCGCTGACCAATTTCCGAGGCATCGAACTACGTGCATTCTCCGCCGAAATCGCCCGCCTCGCGCTCATCATCGCCGAATACCAGTGCGATGTGCTGTATCGCGGCCAAAAGGAAGCCCTAGCGGAACTTCTGCCGCTGGATTCCAGAAACTGGATCACATGCGGCAATGCCTTGAAACTGGAATGGCTTGACATATGTCCGGCCACCGGCACGGGTATCAAGTTGAATGCCGACGACCTTTTCGAATCGCCGCTCGATCAGCCCGAGATCGATTTTGTAAACGAGGGTGGCGAGACTTACATCTGCAGTAATCCTCCATATAGGGGGAGCCAATGGCAGTCGAATATCCAGAAAGCAGATCTCAAAACGATATTCGAAGGGCGCACGAAGACTTGGAAGTCATTGGATTACGTGTCAGGGTGGCTGATGAAGGCTGCTGACTATGGCACGAGGACCAATGCCGCCGCCGCAATGGTGGCGACGAACTCAGTCTGTCAAGGTCGCTCGGTCAGCACTCTATGGCCGCTGATTTTCGCTACCGGTTACGAAATCTCATTCGCCTACACGTCATTCAAATGGGCCAATCTTGCTGCTCACAATGCAGGAGTGTCCGTGGTTATTGTCGGAATCGCCAATCGGATAGGTGGGAGGAAACGGAGTCTCTTTTCGACGACCGGAGATGGCAGCGTTATGGTCAGGAAAACAGGCAATGTCAACCCCTATCTCGTGCCGACACCCAATGTCTTTGTTCAGCCAACGCCATCTCCCTCCGGCAAGCTCGCGGAAATGCGCTTCGGCAATATGCCGAACGATGGCGGACATTTACTCATGAACACCGCGGAAGCAGAAAACGCGATCAAGTACGACAATGTTGACTCCCGTTTCATCCGCACATACATCGGTTCGCAAGAGTTCATTAGCGGCCTGGAACGGCGATGCGTCTGGGTTAGGGATGGAGAGTATGGAGCTTCTCGAAAGTCGGATTGGCTGCGCGCTCGATTCGAGAGGGTTCGAAAACACAGGCTAAAGTCCAACAGATCGACCACGAGAGCGTTGGCTGAGATTCCTTTTCGATTCGGGGAAGTCCGTCAGACCGGAGAGGAGATTGCGATCGTTGTTCCAAGGGTCAGTTCGGAGAACCGCGAGTACCTTCCCGTCGGGTTAGTATCGGCTGGCACGATCATCGGCGACCGAAACTTCGCCCTATACGATGCTCCGCTCTGGAATTTGGGGTTGATTGCGTCGAAGTTGCACTACATTTGGATCGCAACCGTTTGTGGACGCTTGGAAATGCGACTTTCCTACTCCAACACGCTAGGCTGGAACACGTTCCCGGTTCCCACGCTTACACGCCAGAACAAGGCCGATCTCGCCCAATGCGCCGAGACCATACTGCTGGCGCGCGAGGCTCACTTTCCTGCAACCATCGCGGAACTCTATGACCCTGCACGAATGCCGGCAAATCTCAAGGCGGCACACGAACGCAATGACGAGGTTCTGGAACGGATCTACATCGGGCGCCGGTTCAGGAATGACACCGAACGGCTGGAAAAGCTGTTCGAGATGTACGCAACAATGACGGAAGGCGGCAGTTGACTTCCTTGGGCCTGTCAATTTCGCCGGAGCCACATCAGAAAGCCTTACTTGGCCACTTTTCATAAAGGAGCAGGCCCCGTGACGCTGCCGCTCGCCAAGGCAAATACCGGCTCACATGATATCCAATTATAGCGTTCGTTCATGCAAACAGCTAAAGTCCACATACCCCGTAATATTCCGCTATATTGAGCCTCGCCCTAGAAGGGGCAGGGCGGGCGTGAAGGTGGTAGCAGCCGGTAACGCCGGACGAATGTAACCGCCCTGCAAAGAGGCGCATGAACAACAATAAAAGTATTCCTTCGGTTTCAGTTACCTACGCCCGCACCGGCCGCTCCACGCAATCCAACGAACTGGGTATGCGGCCCATGCAGGAAAGGGCGTGGCAGAAGCGCGGAGAGCAGTATCTGCTGATCAAGTCACCGCCCGCCTCGGGAAAGAGCCGGGCGCTGATGTTCATTGCGCTTGACAAGCTCCAGAACCAGGGGCTTCGCCAAGCGGTCATCGTGGTACCCGAAAAAACCATCGGCGCCAGCTTCAGCGACGTGCCCTTGAGTGATTTCGGTTTTTGGAGCGACTGGGTGGTGGCGCCGCGATGGAACCTTTGCAATGCGCCCGGCACGGAGGGCGGCAAGGTCGAGTCCGTCAGCAGGTTTCTCGAAAGCAGAGATTCGGTGCTGGTTTGCACCCACGCCACCTTCCGTTTCGCCGTGGATCGCTTCGGGGTTGAAGCCTTCGACGACCGCCTTATTGCAGTGGACGAGTTCCACCATGTCTCCGCCAATCCAGACAACAGGCTCGGATCGCATGTGGGCCAGTTGCTGGCCCGTGGCAAGACGCACATCGTGGCGATGACCGGATCGTACTTCCGGGGCGATGCCGAGGCTGTGCTGGCGCCCGAAGACGAGGCCAGGTTCGAGACGGTCACTTACACCTACTACGAACAGCTCAACGGCTATGAGCACCTGAAGCACCTCGACATCGGCTATTACTTCTACACCGGCAGCTACGTGGATGAAATTCTCCAGGTCCTTGATCCGTCGGTAAAAACCATCGTGCACATTCCCAGCGTGAACTCGCGGGAGAGCACAACGGACAAGATCAAGGAGGTGGAGCACATCCTCGGGGAATTAGGCGACTGGCAAGGCCGAGATGAGGAAACCGGTTTCCAGTTGGTCCGCTCGCCTGAAGGACGCCTGTTGAGAATTGCAGATCTGGTGGACGATACACCCGCTACTCGCGAACGCGTCGCCAGCGCGCTCAAGGACCCGGCCCGGAAGAATGACCGGGATCAAGTGGACATCATCATAGCCCTGGGCATGGCCAAGGAGGGATTCGACTGGATCTGGTGCGAGCACGCTCTTACCGTTGGCTACCGCTCAAGCCTCACGGAGGTGGTGCAGATCATTGGCCGCGCCACTCGCGATGCGCCCGGCAAGACACGCACCCGCTTCACCAATTTGATCGCCGAACCGGATGCCTCCGAGCAAACCGTGACCGAAGCCGTGAACGACATGCTCAAGGCCATAGCCGCAAGCCTGTTGATGGAGCAGGTACTCGCGCCGCGCTTTGAATTCCGGCCCAAGGCGGCTGGCAGCGGTCCGGTCGATGGATTTGATTATGGCGAGAATGGCTACGACGCCGGGACATGCAACGTTGGTCATAACGAACAAACCGGCCAGTGCCTGATTGAAATAAAGGGGCTTACGGAGCCTTCGACGCGCGAGGGCCAGCGAATTTGCCGTGAGGACCTTAATGAACTGATTGCCACCTTCGCGCAGGAAAAGGCCGTTATCGAACGCGGCATATTCGATGCGGAGCTGGTGCCGGAAGAATTGACCCAGGTGCGAATGGGCAAGATCGTCAAGGACAAGTACCCGGAACTGGATGACGCCGATCAGGAAGCGGTCCGACAGCATGCGATTGCCGCTCTGAACCTGAACCAGGGCGCCAAGGAACTGGTGTTGGAAGACGCGGATTCAGAAGAAAAGCGGAACACCGCGCTTATTGAAGGCGTACGCAAGTTTTGCATGGATGTTCGCGAGCTCGACATAGACCTGATTGATCGCATCAATCCTTTCGCTCAGGTCTACGCGATTCTCGGCAAATCGATGAATGAGGACAATCTACGGCAGATCGCAGCCGTCATTTCCGCGAGAAAATCGCCGCTCACGCTTGATGAGGCCCGTGAACTGGCCCAGCGGGCGTTAAAGTTCAAGCGTGAGCGCCACCGCCTGCCATCACTTGACGCAACCGATCCGTGGGAAAGGCGCATGGCCGAGGGAGTGAGCTTTCTGAGTCGAATGCAATCGCAACAGGCCGATGCCGCGAAGTAAGGAATTCACGCCGGAAGACGACTCGCTGCTTGCCGAGCTTGGGGTTGAAAAAACTCCCGCGAGGAAAGCCAGCCGGACGCCGCGCGAGCAGCGCATCATCGCCGGTTTCGAGGAAATTCAGCGCTTTGTAACGGAAAATGGCCGAATGCCTCAGCATGGTGAGGAGCGGGGCATATTTGAGCGCTTGTACGCGGAGCGGCTTAACCGGATTCGGCAGCAGGAGGAATCCCGAAATTTACTGGATCCATTGGACCACCAGGGACTGCTCGCTGATTCAATCGAGGATGTTGACGCGCCCATCGACCAATTGGACGATGATGCCCTGCTGGCCGAACTGGGCGTTACCGAAAGTTCGAGCGATATTGAACAACTCCGGCATGTGCGAACAGCGGCAGAGAAGCGCGCGGTGGAAGAAATTGCCAGCCGACAGACATGTTCGGATTTTGCGAAGTTCCAACCACTTTTTGAACAGGTTCAAAAGGAGATTGACGCCGGCAGTCGCGAAACACGCCCTTTTGAACTGAAAGCGGAAATCGAGCCAGGACGCTTTTTCATCGTGAGCGGACAGAAAGCTTATGTGGCCGAAAAGAACGATGTGTTCACCAACGCGCAAGGCCGGCGGGATGCACGATTGCTTGTGATTTTCGACAATGGCACGGAAAGTAACATGCTGATGCGATCGCTTCAGCGGGCGCTGCACAAGGACAAGACAAGCCGGCGAATCATGGAGGCCGCCGACGGCCCTCTCTTCGAGGGAAGTGCAGAAAAGGGTGATGTCGCTACCGGAACGATCTACGTGCTGCGGAGCAAATCCGAAGAACCCTACATTGCGCGAAACCGGAAAATCCTGCACAAGATCGGAGTCACCGACACCAGCGTCCGGCAGCGGATCGCGGGCGCCCGGCTACAGCCAACCTTCCTGATGGCTGACGTGGAGGTTGTGGCGACCTACAAGCTCTACAACATCAATCGAGTCAAGCTGGAAAAGCTAATCCATCGGGTTTTCGTTTCAGCACGCCTGAAAATGGAAATCCCGGATCGTTTCGGCAATCCGGTTGCGCCGCGCGAATGGTTCCTGGTTCCTCTGCACGTGATTGACCTAGCGGTAGAAAAAATCAAGGACGGCACACTCGTTGATTACGTCTACGAACCAGATAAAGCTGCCCTGACGCCGCGGTGATAGGCCCCCCATTGAGTATCTACAATTCCATGGTTGCCGCAGTTGCTTTAAGGAAATAAGTTCAGAGTTCAACCGAAAAGCAATTCAGTCGCATTACGTGATGAAACGCGTGGGATTATGCGTATGTCCGTGTCGCTCATTGGGATAGACTTGCGGCATGGATTGGATGACGGCAGTTGCTCTGGCGACATTGATCGTGGGCCTGTTCGCATGGCTGCGTGCGGATATTGCTGCTTTGCGCAAGGAAATGCGGGATGAGTTTTCGATAGTACGCAGCGAAATCGCGGATTTACGCCGTGATGTTTCCCGGCTGCAAAAGGAAATGGCGGGACTCCGGGAACGGATGGCGCGTACGGAAGGACTTCTTGATGGGCTACGCGAGGCTGTCGCCGGCAGGCAGGTTGCTTAGCCTGCGTCTCCAATATTCGGATTTTGCCCTGGGATAGGGGGCATTGCCCGCACAGCGTCCCGCCCTCCGACAGGACGAGATGTCCTCTCTCCCAAGTTAGAGGGAGCGGCCGAGGGCGTGGCCGTCGGTGGTGGCGGCGAGCAGCGTACGCGGCATGTCGCAATCGCCTACGGTCACCACGTCCAAGCCTTCCGCGCGCAGTGGCGCGGCCAGTTCGTCGTTGGGGGCGCGGCTGCCGGACCAGGTCAGCATCGCCAGGTCGTCGATATCCATCAGCGAGTCGTTGAGCACGTTGCGGCAGTTCACGCGGCCTTCATCCAGCGCGGAATCGGCATGAATGTCCGAAAGAAGCACGACCTCGACGTTCGGCATGCCGTACAGGCGCCGGTAGATGCCCTGGCGCGTTACCAGGCCCACGTCGCTGGCCAGGCGCTCCCGCGGGGTCACGACGACCAACCGGGAGAAGCGCTGCGCCAACAGTTCGGCGGCGGAGTAGGTAGCCAGCGTATGGTCCTGGTCCCATAACACGGCCGTGCCGTCGATGGTTTCTTCCGGACGGTCCAGCATTTCGCGGCTGACCTCGCGGATATCGAAAACGAAATCGCGCCATTCCTCCGGCCAGCCGTGCGGCCACAGCATTGTCGCGCCCTCCGCCAGGACCACGACGTCCGGCTCGCAGGCGAGCACGTCGTCGACGCCCGCCCGGATCCCCAGGTGAACTGTCGCTCCAGCCTTTGCGGCGGCCATTTCCTGGTAGTCGTAGACACTGCTTACGTTCTCTCCGCCGGGCAGTTGGGCGTGCAGATACGCCTTGCCTCCGGGCCGCTCCGACGCTCCAAAAACCGTGACTGCGTGTCCCCGGGCGGCAGCCACCCAACCCGCCTCCATGCCCGCCGGACCGGCCCCCACGACCACGACTCGCCGCCTGCGCCTGGCAGGCTGCGGCCAGTAGTCCACTTCATCGGGCTTCGAGAGGCGGGGGTTGTTGTCGCAGAGGATCGGCTTGCGCTCGACGATCGTGGCCCAGCAGGTGTTGCAGGACACGCAGTAACGGATCTCGGATTGCCGGCCTTCCGCCGCCTTCTTGACCCAGGCCGCGTCCGTGACCAGGGGCCGGCCCAGAGCCACCATCTGCGCCTTGCCCGCGGCCAGTATGCCCTCCGCCTCCGCCGGGTCGGTAATCAGACCCAGTGCCATGAGCGGCACGCCCGGCGCGTGGGCCGCGATCTCCGCGTGCCCCTCGACATACGGGGCGCGCGGATAGCTCATATCCGGAATGTGCGTCTCCAGCGTATGGGAATGCGAGCCGTCGCAATAGACCAGGTAATGAAAGCCGCCGGCCTCCGCCAGCCGGGCGGTAATGCGCGCGGACTCGGAATGATCGATGCCTCCGGGAATCCCGTCAGTACCCGGAAGTTTTAACCCTATTATGAAATTCTTTCCACAACTACTTGTTATTACATCTATTAATTCCCTTACAAACCGGGTTCTCCCTTCCAGGTCGCCACCGTACTGGTCGTCACGTATATTGGCCGCCGGCGACAGGAACTGATGAAACAGGTGGCCATGCCCGGCCGAAAGCTCGACCCCGCTGAAGCCCGCCTGCTCAAGGCGGCGCGCACCCTTGCCGAAGTGTTCGATGGCCTCGTGAATGCGGTGCCTGGGCATTTCCCTGGGCATGGTCCAGCTCAGGTCATCGGGCAGCGCCGAGGGCGCCCAGGCCTGCTGCGACCGGCCCGCCTCGCGGTGACCGCGGCCGGAGTCCTGAAACTGCCCCAGCAGGCGGCAATCCCTGCTTTCCACGCTGTCCGCCCAACGGGACAGGGCATCGAGGTTGTTCGGCCCGAACAGGGCCGGGCGGTGCGAACGATCGTGCCAGGGCAGCACGTTCAGCGGCTCGGTCACGATCAATCCCGTTCCGCCCGCTGCGCGGTTGGCGTGATAGCGCACCAGGCGCGGGTCGATGTCCTGGTTCTGCGTGTAACGCGTGCTCATCGACGCGTGGACCACGCGATTGCGCACCGTTCTCCCGGCCAGCGTGATCGGTTCAAGCAGAAGCGGATATTCCATGCGCCCAGAACGGATTGGCAATTGAGCGAGCGTACCTTAACCTTTAGCCAGAGCTTGTAAACCGACAGTTTGAGCACGCTTTCCTACCAGCAGATTCTCGAACAGGACCTTTTCCCCGCGCTGCGGGAGGGCGCCCTGGCCGTGACCGCCACTTCAAGGCTGGCGCGGAGAATACGTTTTCGCTACGGCCGGTGGCGCCGCGCCGCGAACGCAACCGTGTGGCGTCGACCGGCCGTGATGTCGTGGCAGGAATGGATGCGCCGGTTGTGGGAGGACTCGCTGCTGCGCGGCGGAAAGGCCGGCGAATACACATTGCTGTCTTCCCACGGATCGCTGATGCTCTGGGAGCAGGCTGTCGGGAAGAATGCCGTGGCCGGCTTCGATCTGGAGCAGAATGCGGAACTGGCCCGTAGGAGCTGGAACCAGGCGCTCGAATACGGGCTGAACCTTGAGCGCCTGCGCAGCGAGGTGGACGGGGAAGACGAGCGCCGTTTCGCCCGCTGGGTCGCGCGCTTCGAGGAACTGAGCCGATCGGGGAGTTGGCTGGAACCCGCGGGTCTCCCGCCACTCTTGGCCCAGGATATTCAGAACGGTGCGATCGCCGCTCGCGGGCGGCTGTATCTGCTCGGGTTCAACGATCCGCTGCCGGCACCGCAAGCCCAGTTGCTGGAGGCCATACGCGTCGCTGGTATCTCCGTGGAGACAGGCCCTGCAGCGCCCAGGGCGGCAAGCGTCTGTCAGATTCAGTACGAGAACGGCGACGAGGAACTGCAGGCCGCCGCAAGCTGGGCCGTCGAAGGCAACGCCGGTCTGGTGCTGGTCGATTTCACCGATCGTGCCCCCCGGGCGCGCCAGGCGCTGCTGGACAGGATGCAGCCGGCGTGGCAGACGCGCGGGTTCCCTCAGGACGCTCCGCTGAATTCCGCTGAAGCGCCACCGCTGGGGCATGTCGGGCCGGCGGAAATGGCACTGGACGCACTCTGCCTGTTGCCGACCGTAGTGGAATTCGAGGTGGTCAGCCGGGTGCTGCGCGGCGCATACCTTCAGGGGTCGGACGCGGAAGCCGGCGGGCGCGCACGCGTGGAGCGGCGGATACGGGAGAGACTGGTCGGGGGCGAAATTACCCGAACGCAACTGATGGCGCGCACCCTGTCCGGCGCGCCGCTGCTCGCCCAGGCGCTGCAGAAGGCATGGAAAGCGTCGCGAAAGGCCCGCGGAAAGGGCAGGGCGCAGTCCTACCGCACCTGGGCCGGCGTATTCACGACCTTTTTACGCGAACTGGACTGGCCGGGCAACCGGCCGCTGGTCAGCAGCGAGCAGCAGGCGGTGGAAGCCTTCAGCCGCTTGCTTTCGGAGTACGGCGGCTGCGACGCCATTGCCGCAAGGCCCGTCCCCCTGTCCGCAGCGCTCTCGCGCCTGGCCACGATGGCCCGGGAGCGCAAGTTCCAGCCTCAGGGTCCCGACCAGGCCGTGGAACTCCTGCCGGTCGGGGAGTCGGCCGGCATGCACTTCGATCGACTGTGGGTGGCGGGTGCGGGCGCCAATCTGTGGCCACGGGGGATCCGGCCGGCGCCCCTGCTTCCTCTTGGATTGCAACGCCGCATGAAGATGCCTCAGGCAAGCGCGCAGTCGGCACTGGACCAGGCCCGCCGGCAAACGGACGCCTTGCTGCACGGCGCCGACGAAGTGGTGTTCAGTTGGTCGAAGGTTGCGGAAGAAGGCGTGGAGACAAGCTGCAGCCCACTCATTGCCCAGGTTCCCCTGCGCGACGCTTCAAGCGTGGTGGAGACGGGGGCAGGCGCTGCTTACGTCGAAGTCCTTCGCGCCGGCGCCTTGCTGGAGACGCTCAAGGATGATGCCGCGCCTCCGCTTGAGGTCGATGAAGAGGTAGGAGGCGGTACGCGATTGATGGACCATCAGCTAAGGAACCCGTTTCGCGCATTTACCGAGCACCGGCTGCATGCGGCCGAGTACCCGATACCATGGGACGGCATCAGCCCGCTGGACCGCGGTGACATCGTGCACAAGCTCCTGTTCCGGCTCTACAGCGAGTTCGGAGATGCCGCGTCGCTGGCCGCTGCGTTGCCCGACCTGGCGCCCAGCCTGGAGGCATGGGCGGCGGAAATCCCCCGGAAGGACCCGCCGGGAGTCCGGCCGCTGGTGCTGGGGCTGCTGCGGATGGAACGCGAGCGGGCCGTGCAGCTTGCGCTGGACTGGGTCCGTCTTGACCTGGAGCGCGGAGAATTCAGCATCCGGGAACTGGAGGAACTGGCGCAACTGGGCCTGGGACCTGTCACGCTGCGGATGAGACTGGACCGGGTCGATCAACCGGGCGCCGACGGGGGCGCGCTGGTGCTGGATTACAAGACCGGGCGGGAAATACCGCTTTCGGGGCTCAACCCGGAGCGTCTGCGGTCCAGCCAGCTTCCGGCATACGCGCTGGTCACGCCAGACGTGTCCGGTGTCGGCTACGTATTCCTTTCCGGAAGACAGCGAGCGGTGAAGGGCATATGCGACCCGAGCGCCGATATTCCGGGCAAGGAGAAGCTGCCGAAGCTGACACCCATTTCGAAGCACCGCGATTTCAGGCATTACGCGAACTGGGAAAGCGTCCTGGCGGCCTGGCGCGAAGCACTGGAAAAAGCGGCGATGGACCTGAGCCGGGGCGATGCGCGCGTCGAGATTTTTTCCTGGGATGACGGCGGTCGCGGACAGTACCAGGTACTGAGCCGTATCCAGGAGTTGGAGCAGGCATGACCGCGCCCGGAGACCAGGCGGTCCGCGAACGGGCGCTGCACCCGGAGCGCTCGTTCATTGTGCAGGCGCCGGCCGGCTCCGGCAAGACCGAGATTCTGGTCCAGCGCTACCTGAGCCTGCTGGCGCGGGAGGCCGAGCCCGACGCGGTGCTGGCGATCACCTTCACGCGCAAGGCGGCCGCTGAAATGCGCGAGCGCGTGGCCCGCAGCCTGCGTGAGGCCGCTTTGGACAACAAGGACGTTCCGCCTCACCGCCAACGGAGCCTCGAGCTTGCGAGGCGCGTGCTTGTACAGTCCCGCAAGCGCGGCTGGGACCTTCCGGACAATCCCGCGCGCCTGCGCATCATTACCATCGACTCGCTCGGTTCGTGGCTGGCGGCGAGTTCCCCGGTGTCCAGCGGCGGCGGAGCGCTGGGCAACCTGCGCGCCGACGCAGTGCCTCTCTACGAAACGGCCGCCCGCATGTTGCTGCAAGATGGCATCCGGATTGGGGACGAGGATGTGCAGACCCTGCTTCGCCACCTGGACGGCAGCGGGCAGCAATTCACCGAACTGGTCGCGGGAATGCTGGCCAAGCGCGAACAGTGGCTGCCGTTGCTGGGAGCGGGGGACAACGCAGCGGCGCTCAATGCGGCGCTGCGCAATCTCGCAGGCCGCGAAATCGGCCGCATGCTCCAATGCCTGGGGAAAGTTCGCGGAGAATTCGAGAAGGCCTTTGCCGATTACTGGGTAACCGACGATGAGCGGGACGACCCTTCCAACCCCGATGCGCTTTCCGGATGGGGCCGAGCGGCGAACGACCTGCTCACGCTGAAGAACGAATGGCGCGTACGGTTCAAGAAGCAGCTCGGCGAAAAACTGGAGCGAACGCTCAGAGAGTCCGACGAGTTTCGGGAACGATTGTCCCGCCTCAGGATTCTCGAGTCGCCTGGTTACGAAGCGGCCCGTCTGCAACTGGTGCAGTCGGTCATGCGCGTGTTGCGCGGCGCTTTTGCGCAATTGAAGGTGCTGTTCGCCCAGCGCAGGGAAACCGACTACACGGAAGTCAGCCAGGCGGCGCTCAAGGCCCTGGGCCACGGCGACCGGCCGTCGCTGCTGGCCGAACGCCTGGATACGCGGCTGCGCCACATCCTGGTCGACGAGTTCCAGGACACCTCGCGCACCCAGCTCGACCTGCTCCAGCAGATGACCCGCGAGTGGCAGGACGGCGACGGCCGCACCGTGTTCATGGTCGGCGACCCCATGCAGTCCATATATGGGTTCCGGGAGGCCGACGTACGCGGCTACCTCAGGGTGTGCGAACAGGGATTGGCGGCCCTGCGACCCGAACTGCTCCGGTTGACCGTGAACTTCCGTTCCACGCCCGGGCTGGTGGACTGGTTCAATATGGTTTTCCCCAGGGTCTTCCCTGCCGAGGGCGACATGCTGCTGGGCACCGTGGCCTATACGCCCTGCAAGCCGGCGCCCGGGGCAAGGCCCGCGTCCGAGGCGAAGCACGGAAATGCCGATGCCCGTCTCCACTACTTCCGCAAGGGGAATCACGAGTCCGAGGTGGCGATCGTCGAGCAAATAGTCCGAACCACGCTCAAGGACCGTCCCGACGGGACCATCGGAATCCTGGTCCGCAGCCGAACTCACGGAGAGGAAGTGAGTAACGCGCTGGGCAGGACCGGCATCGCGGTCAACCGCACCGAGTTCGAGCGCCGCAAGCGCTTCAGCGTGGTGCAGGACCTGGCCGCGATTGCCCGCGCCCTGGCGCAACTGTCCGACCGTATCGCCTGGCTGGCGGTCCTGCGCGCGCCGTGGTGCGGGCTTTCGCTCAAGGATTTGCACGCGCTTTGCCACGATGCCCCGCGCGAAACGATCTGGGACCTGCTGCGCGACGCCGCGCGCGTCGGCCGCCTCAGTCGTGACGGGCGCGACCGCCTGGCCCGCGTCGTCCCGGTGCTCGAACGGGCGCTGCGCCTGCGCGGGCAACTGGACTTTCGAAGCTGGGTGGAAGGAACCTGGCTGGCTCTGGGCGGTCCCGCGGGCAACAGCGACGAGAATTGCCTGCGTCATGCGGCCGAGTTTCTCGACAGTCTCGCCGAAACCAGCCAGGGAAGTCAGATCGACAACGCGGTTGCCCGCACGCTCAAACTCACCGACGAATTCGTGTCCAACCCGGAGACCGGCGCGCGCGTGCAGATCCTGACCATGCACAAGGCCAAGGGCCTGGAGTTCGACACCGTGATCCTGCCGGGGCTGGGACGGGACATTCGCGGCGGACGCGCGCCGGTGCTGCGCTGGTGGCAGCCGCCGCCCGGCGAGAACTGGTTGCCGGCGGAGCAGGGCGCCGCAACCCTGCTGGCCGTGCCCCCGTCACGGCGAGAAAAGGACACCGACCCCGTGTACGAATACCTGGACAAACTGGAGAAGGCCCGTGAGGATGCCGAGCGCAGGCGGCTCCTGTACGTGGCGGCGACCCGCGCGCGCACCCGCCTGCATCTGCTGGTGGGCCTGGTCCGGGACGAGGAGTCGCAGGGCCCGGGGGAGTTCAGGCCCTCGGCGCGGACCATGGCTGCCGACCTTGCGGAGGCTCTCAGGGAACTCTTCGAGCGGGAAGCTCCCGGGGAACTCCCCGCAAAGCGCAGGAGCGCGAGGAAACGGCGATTGGTGAAACCGGAGATCCAGCGCGTGCCCGACGGCTGGGCGCCGCCGGAGCCCCCGGCGCCGATGATCGCACCCAGCCCGGAGGAAACCCGGTCCCCTTCATACGTCTGGGCCGGCGAAAGGGCGCGGGTGCTGGGCCTGGCGGTCCACCGCTGGCTTCAGGAAATCGCCGAAGAAGGACCCGGCGCCTGGCCGCGCGAGCGCCTGGAGACGCAGCGCTCCCGCACTCGGCGGATGCTGCAGTTCCACGGCGTGCCGGCGGACGAACTGGAATCACTTGCGTCGGAAGTTGAAACTGCGCTGCTCAATACGCTCGACGATGAAACGGGCCGCTGGACGCTTGAGCCGCACGACGATGCCGCCAGCGAACTGCCGCTGTCTTTGCAGGAAGATGGCCGAACGCGCAGCCTGATCCTCGACCGCAGCTTTGTGCACGGGGGCGAACGCTGGATCGTGGACTACAAGACTTCCCGCCACGAGGGCGGCGACCTGGAAGCCTTCCTGGATGAGGAGGAGCGCCGCTACGCCCCGCAGCTCGAACGCTACCGCCTCGCCATGCAGGAACGCGAGAGCCGGCCCATCCGCACCGCCCTCTACTTCCCCTGGCACAGCGCCTTCCGCGAGGTCACCCCGGCGGATCAGAGTCCGGGAATCTAGTCGCTTCGTTCGAGGACCAGGCTGACCTGGGTCAAGCCGGGCGCCGAGCTGCGCTCGATGTCGGCGCTCACGGTGCGGATGCCTTCCTGGACCGCCAGGCCGGCAAGCCAGGCGCTGACCTGGGGAAAGGGCGCATCGAGCAGGCGCAGGCGAACCCGTGTTTCGCTGTCCGCGGCGCTTTCTTCCAGAAAACCGCCCAGGCCGGCGTTGCCGATCGAACGGTTGACCAGGAGCAGCAGCGACGCGTCCGATCGGGGGCGCGGCGCCGGCAACGCCGCCATTCGGCTGCCTACGCGGTCCAGCCGTTCAAGCAGCGCGGCTTCGGCCTCGCGCCTTTGCTCGCTGGCCTCCGCCCGGTCAAGCAGCGGGCCGACGGCCGCGAAATACCAGATCGCGGCAAGCGCCATCACCACCAGCGCCGCGAGCAGGGCCTGCTCGCGGGCCGATCTCCCGCGCCAGAATTCAGCGAGCGCGGCCATCACGAATACTCAGTTCACCCGTGACCGATCCGTTGGACTCGGGCACGGCGGTCTGAATCAGCACGGAGTGGCCGCTGGAGATCAGGCTTCGACGAACCTGTTCCAGCGTTTCCATGTCCGCGGCCGCCAAACGGACCTGGGCGGATCCGTTCCCGTAGTTCAGGCCGAGCACGCGGGCGCCGCTGCCGCCGGCGCGTTCCAGGGACTGCAGCACCCGCAGGAACCCGTCGCTGTCGGCCGCGGCGGAAAGATCGGCCGAAGCGACCCGGCGCCTGAACTCGCCCCTGATGTCGGCCGATGCTCCCGCATCCGGCATCATCTGCCGCAGCCGCCCTTCCACGATTCCGGCAAGCGCCTGGTATTCCCTTTGGGCGCGCCAGCCGTCAATGGCCAGGTAGCCCGGAATCAAAAGGGCCATGGCAAGCAGGCCGATAGCGGCGCTTCTCAGCCGGCCGGCCCGGTCGTCGCGGCGGCGGAACTCACCCTGCAGCAGGTTCACGGCGCCCCCGGACATCGACTCCGCGGCCAATTGCGGCATCACCCCCTGTTCCAGCAGCCGGAGCTCCACGTCCCGTCCGTTCAGGCCGGCAATCGCTTCCCTTGCTGCATCTTCCAGGGCGGGCTCGCAATAGATCACCAGCCGGAATGGAGCGGCCTCCTCGCCGGCATGCTCCTCGCACGCGATATCGACAAGTCCCGCGAGTTCACCGGGCTGGGCAGATACCACTTGTCCGCCGCCGTCGCGCAAAAGCAGCGCATCCTTCTCCAGCAGGGCGGCGGCGGCGTTGGGAAGATGGGGCAAGGCATCGCCTTCGCCATAAGCGGCGGCCGGCTGCAGTCCCGCTGCTTCCAGCCGCGCCAGAAGATCTACAAGCCGTTGCCGCTCCACGGCCGCCACGTCCAGTTGATTGCCGTCCGCGGGTCCGACCGCAAAGTGCAGGTCCTCCACGTCGCCCGCAATCCGGTCCTCCAGCGCGTATCTCGCGCCCCTGACCGCCGACCGGCGCCCGCGCGCGGGCAGGTCCAGGCGGGCCCGAAACACTTCACGCGCCGGGACCAGAAGGACGACCTTGCGTCCCCCGGCCAGTTCGGCGGCCTGCTCCAGCTCCCCCTGACCGCAATGCGCCAGAGGCGCGCCATGGGCGTCCACCGCCTGCCAGGAGGCGCCGCCTTCCAGGTCGCTGATCCGAATTACCAAGTATTCCATGAACTCAAGGAGTCAGTGTCAATTAACGACACTAGCCCTCCACCGGCGCCAGCCAGGCTTCGGGCGGCAATCCCTGCCGGCGTGCGCGGATCCGGCCGGGCCCGCGCTCCAGCAGGCTGGTCAGGTAGAACCGCGTGCCGTCGGCATTCACGGTCACGCGCAGCGCGAACCAATTGCTGGAAAGCGACACCCGCCCGGCCATCCGGGAGGGCAGGGCGGCCTGCACTTCTCCCAGGTCCGTCATGCCGCCGGCCAGCTGCCGATCACGCCAGCCTTGCACCCGGGCGCGATCCGGGTATTCCGCAAGCGAAAGCAGCACCTCCTCGGAAGCCGTGTTCACGTTGACCGCAACCGGCGCACCGGTCAGCGGCAATGCCGTGACATGCGGCGAGAGCAGGCGCCAGGTTTCGGCGTCTACCCCCTCCACCGCCAAAAGCTCCGAAGCGTCCTCCATCGGACGATTGGGGGCCTGGTAGGGCGGGAAAAGCCGCGTGTAGGCTTCGTCTTCGGCGCCGCCCGACGGCTGCGGCAGGTTGTCGGCGTCCATCCAGTCCAGCACCTTGAGGGCAAGCGTCTCGTCCAGTCCCAGCACGCCGAGCAGGCGTTGAAACTGATCGACCGCGATCATGTCCGGCGTTCCCTGCTGAGTGATCATGTTGTTCAGGTTAAACCGCCCCTGCATGTCTTCTATTGTCCCCCGAATCCGCATTGGCCCCACGCTCATGTCGCGGATGCCGCGGAACCAGGGCTCGCCGTAATGGTCCGTGTCACTGTCGAGCGCATCCCGGGCCATGATCTCGGCCGCCAGCTCCTCGATTCCCAGAGCCGCCAGGCGCGCCTGCGTGGCGCCGATAAGAACACGGGAGGCCTGCGTTTCAAGCTGCAGGGCAAACATGCGGGCGGCGCCGAGAACGCCGGCAAGGCTGACGATCAGCAGCGCCGAAATCAGCGCCAGCCCCTTCTGGGAACGATCCGGGTTCAATGGCCCACCTCAATCAGGCGTGCAACGGTTCCGATACCCGGAACCACAACCGTAATCCGAACTCCGGCCGGCAACGTCGCAACGGCGAACTCGCCGGGCGGCGGCCAGAAATCCGTCCATGCGGCCTGCGCCGCTCCGGACTCGGGCAGGAATTCCACCCGAAATGTCTCGACTTCCGCCAGCAGCACCTCGCCCGCGGCCTGGGTAGCCCCGATCCGGTCCAGTACCGGCCAGTATTCGCGAAGCAGGCGCCCGTCGATCAACCGGTAACGCACCCGTTGCAACTCGGCGCGCGGCAGCAGCCCCGGATTCAGCCAACCGCCGCGGGTGAAGCTCAGTTCGCCCGCGCCGATTGCCTGCAATGCCGGCTCATGGTCCTGGCCCAGGATGCCGCGCACCGGACGCCCACGCAACTGGGCGAAATCGTTTTCCATCAGGCGCACCGCTCGCTGCACGCCGTGCCAGCGCTGTTGCTGCCCATCCAGCCGTTCCGACTGCCTGACCGCTTCCCCGAGCCCGCCGAAGGCCAGCGTCGCCATCACGGCGAAGACGGCCAGGGCCACGAGCAACTCGATCAGCGTAAACCCGCGCTTGCTCATTCCTCTTCCTCCGCTTCGACCCGCACCCGAACCACGCCCCTGGCCGCCGCCAGAACCGGGGCGTCGCGTTCCGGGCCAACCCGCACTTCCACGTCGCGCAGGGTCTCGGCGGCCGATTGCCGGACCCGATACTCGACCCACCAGACCCGGCCGGCGATTTCCTCTTCGCGGCGCGGCTGCCCGCGCGGAAGTTCTCCGGCCAGGCGCAGGGCCGTCAGCGCGTCAGCGGCCGCCCATTGGGCCAGCGTGCGGACACGAAGTTGCTCGGCGGTGCGGGCCGACTGGCCGGTTGCGGCGAATGCGGCGCTCAGGCCCAGGGCGACGACCGCCAGCGCCACCAGCACTTCGAGCAGCGTGAATCCTCTTTTCACAGGCCCTCAAGCACAAACTGGCCGGAAGAAGCGAAGCGCATCGTAGCGCCCGCTTCCCGCGTGCCGACCAGCCGCAACGTAAACGGCGTGAACTCGCCTTCAGGCAGAAGCAGGATCTGCGGCGCTGAATCGGCGGCCCCGAACGCGGGCGCCACCGCGCGGCCGTCGATACGCAATTCGAAGCGCATCGGCTGCGGCCAGGCGCGAGCCGCAAACGCTCCGCTGCGGAGCAATGGTCTCCAGACGAAACCGGGGCCGGCCTCGGTGTCCCGCTCCCGGGGAACCAGTTCAAGATAAGAATAGCCGTCCTGGCGAAACTTCAGTCCCAGCACCGTTCCCTGCAAGCGGCTCTCCTCCGTGGCCAACTGCAGGGTGGCGGCGAGCCGGCGCGCCTCCCGCGTTACCGGGCTGCCCCCGGCGCCGGCCGACAGCGCGGCAAGGCCGGTCAGAAGCGCAATCACCGCCAGCACGACGAGGATTTCGATCAGCGTAAAACCACGCTTCGCCCGCGTGGCTTCCCGAGATGCCGTCACGGTTGTCGGTCGAGATTCCAGTTGCCGATGTCCCCGTCCTGACCCTCGCCGCCTTCCTGTCCATCGCGTCCCAGGGTGTATACATCCACGTCTCCGCGGCGGCCCGGGCTGGCGTACAGATAGGGGCGATTCCAGGGGTCCAGCGGCAGGCGGCGCATATAGCCGCCCGCCGGCCAGCGGACGTCGGGATCATTGGGCCGTTCCACCAGCGCCTCCAGTCCCTCCGCGTTGGTGGGGTAGCGGAAATTGTCCAGCCGGAATATGTCCAGCGCCGCCTCTATCGTCTGGATATCCGCCCGGGCCCGGGTGATCCGGGCGTCATCGACGCGGCCCACGTAAACGCCCGTCGCGATCGCGGCCAGGATGCCGATGATGGCCAGCACCACCAGCAGTTCCATGAGCGTAAAACCGCGGGAACGCCGGGCGGAATCCTGTCTGCCGTAAGAATCGCGCTTCATCCGGCAATCATGCCAGAGCAGGATTAAGGGCGCTATCGCCTATAATTTTTCTGCGTGTCCGACGATACGAACCTGTTTTCCCTGAGCGGAGAGATCGCCCTGGTCACGGGCGCGACGCGCGGCATCGGGGCCGAGATTGCGCAGCAGTTCCGGGCCGCCGGCGCCGACGTGATCGGGACCGCGACGACGGCTGCGGGCGCAGTTGAAATCGCCGACCGCCTGGGCGGCGACGATGCGGGAAAGGTGCTCGACGTGGCGTCCGACGAGAGCGTTCAGGCCCTGATGAAAGACCTGGCCGAGCGCCTCCCCACCATCCTTGTGAACAACGCGGGCATCGTCCGCGACAACCTGCTGCTGAGGATGAAGCCGGACGACTGGCAGGACGTCGTCAACACCAATCTCAATTCGGCCTACCGCCTGTGCAAGGGCTGTCTGCGCGGCATGCTGAGGGCGCGGCGCGGGCGCATCATCAACCTGTCTTCCGTGGTGGGCGCCGCCGGAGCGGCAGGGCAGGCCAATTACGCGGCTGCCAAGGCCGGACTGCTGGGCTTCACCCGTGCGCTGGCGCTGGAAGTGGCCGGGCGCGGCATCACCGTGAACGCCATCGCGCCAGGCTATATCGAAACCGACATGACCGCGGGAGTGACGTCCGAGCGCAAGGACGCGATCGTCACGCAGATTCCGGCCGGACGCGCCGGTTCGCCGCTGGACGTGGCCGGGGCCGCCGTCTTCCTGGCGTCGCCCGCGGCGTCCTACGTCACCGGCACCGTGCTGCACGTGAACGGCGGAATGTGGATGGGCTGATGCCCGAAACGGGCTGATCGGGACTTCACGCGCAAACGCCCGTCGGGGCGGGTATTCCGTTAGAATACGCGCTTCGGCATTACTGTCGGCTTCGCCCGGCTCCCAGGGGAATTGGATCTATGAGCAATGTTGAACAACAGATCAAAGCGATCATCGCCGAGCAGCTTGGCGTGTCCGAATCCAGCATCACGAACGAGTCCTCGTTCGTGGACGACCTGGGCGCCGATTCGCTGGACACCGTGGAATTGGTGATGGCGCTTGAGGAAGAGTTCGAAACCGAGATCCCCGACGAAAACGCCGAGCAGATTACTACCGTTCAGGAAGCGATCGACTTCATTTCCGCCCGCCTGGAGGAATAGCCGAACCGGCGCGGCCGGACCAAAGAACTGACAGCACCAGCGTGATTTCCGGCACGCCTGGCCGCCTGGAGTAATTCTCATGAAAGGACGTCGCGTAGTCGTGACGGGCGCGGGAGCGATTACTCCCGTGGGCAACGATCCCGAGACCTCATGGCAGTCGGTCCTCGAGGGGAAGAGCGGCATCACGGCCCATGAGGAATTGCCCAATATCGGGGCTTTCCCCTCGCGAATCGCAGGACTGATCCGCGATTTCGACCCTACCGAATACATGGAGCGTCGCGAGGTCCGGCGTTTCGATGCATTCAACCACTACGGCGTCGCGGCCGGAATCCAGGCGCTGCGCTCTTCCGGGCTCGTGATCGACGATTCGAACGCCGACCGGGTGGGCGTCTACGTGGGCTCCGGCATAGGCGGTATCCGCACCATCGAAGCCTCGCATGAGCGCTACGCCGAGCAGAACAATCCGCGGCGCATTTCACCTTTCCTGGTGCCGGGCATTATCGTGAACATGCCCGCCGGCCTGCTTTCGATACAGATCGGCGCCCGCGGCCCCAATATTGCGACGGCAACCGCGTGCTCCACGTCCACGCATTCGATCGGCCTGGGGACGCGGTCCATCGCCTACGGCGAATCCGATGCCTGTCTCGCCGGCGGCGCCGAGCACTGCATCGCCTACCTGGGCATCGGCGGCTTCTCGTCGGCCCGCGCCTTGTCGCTGCGCAACGACGAACCGGAACGCGCCAGCCGGCCCTGGGACCGGGACCGGGACGGTTTCGTGCTCGCCAGCGGCGCCGTGTGCCTGATGCTGGAGGAGTTCGAGCATGCCCGTGCGCGCGGCGCGGAGATACTCGCCGAAGTCATCGGTTTCGGGATGAGCAGCGACGCGTATCACATCACGGCCCCGGCGGAGGACGGCGCGGGCGGGGCCGCCTGCATGCGCGCTGCGCTCGAGGATGCGGGCCTCGATCCCGAGGAAGTGGACTACATCAACGCCCACGCCACCTCCACGCCGCTGGGCGACCTGGTCGAGACGATCGCCATCAAGGACGTCTTCGGCGACCATGCGGGGCGCCTGGCCGTCAGTTCGACCAAGTCGATGACCGGCCACCTGCTGGGCGCCGCCGGCGCGCTGGAGGCGCTGTATTCGATCCTGGCGATCCGCGATGGAGCCGTTCCTCCCACCATCAACCTGGACAATCCGGATGAAGGCTGCGACCTTGACTTCGTGCCCGGCACGGCGCGCGACATGCGCGTGCGGGTGAGCATGAGCAACTCCTTCGGCTTCGGCGGTACCAACGGTTGCCTGGTCTTCCGCGGGGTCTGATGACCCGCAACGCCAAGACCGTGGTTGCCGGGGTAGCCGCGGCGGCCCTCCTCGCGCTTGCCGGGCTGTATTCCGCACGGCTGGCGCTGGAAAACCCTCTCGCTGCCGGATCCGCCGATCGGACCGTGATCGTCGAACCGGGCGACTCGCTGAATGCGGTGGCCGCGCGGCTTGAGGAACGGATGATCCTGGAGCGGCCGTGGCTGTTCAAGCTGGCGGCCTATGTGACGGGAAGCTCGGCGCGCATACAGGCAGGCGAATACCGGGTCGGGGCCGGGGACACCCATCGCCAGCTCATCGATCGCATGGTTCGCGGCGAGGTCGTTCAGCACTACTTCACCATCATCGAAGGGTGGACCGTTGGCGAGCTTCTTCGCGCCCTGCCTGCCGCCAAACCGCTGGTTTCCACCCTGCAGGCGCGCGACGCGGAAGACCTGGCCGGAGAACTGGCGCTTGGATATGGACACGCCGAAGGATGGTTCTTCCCGGATACCTACGCTTATACGCGCGGTGAAACCGACGCCGATGTGCTTCTGCGGGCCCACGCGCTGATGCAGGACCGATTGCAGGCGGCCTGGGCGGAGCGCGTTGCCGGAATGCCCCTCGAAGATCCCTACGAAGCCCTGATCCTGGCGTCAATCATCGAGCGCGAGACCGGGATCGACGCCGAGCGCCCCGTCATCGCCGGCGTACTCACACGGCGACTTAAACTGCGCATGCGCCTTCAGGTGGACCCCACGGTGATCTACGGAATCGGCGAGTCGTACGCCGGCGACATTACCCGCGCCCACTTGCGCGAAGACACGCCCTACAACAGCTATACGCGATACGGGCTGCCGCCCACGCCCATCTCGCTGCCCGGCGAGCCTTCCCTTCAGGCGGCCGTGCAGCCGCAGCCGGGCAAGTTCCTTTACTACGTGGCTTCCGCGGACCTCGACGGCAGCCATGTATTCAACGAGACGCTGGACGGACACAACGCCGCGGTCGCGTTGCTCGGGCGCAGCCAGCGCGCTCGCAACGGCGGCAACGCGCCGGTTGAATGACGCCGTCCGCGACGCGGCTTTGCAGGCTATGCTTGAACCGATATGAGCCGCGGACGATTCGTAGTTCTGGAAGGGATAGAAGGCGCCGGCAAGTCCACTCACACCGCCTTCCTGGCCGGCTGGCTCAGGCAAAGGGGCATTGCCGTGGTTGCAGCCCGGGAACCGGGCGGGACCGCGCTGGGAGAACGGCTCAGAGACATACTGCTGGATCCCGAACTGACCGGCATGCCGCCGCTGGCGGAGTTGCTGCTGATGTTCGCCGCGCGCAGCGCGTCCCTCAAGGAAGTCATCCTTCCCGCGCTCGACGAGGGTTCGTGGGTGATCTGCGACCGCTTCGTGGACTCGAGTTACGCCTATCAATCGTACGGCCGCGGCGTTTCGCTGGAGTACGTGGAGGCGCTTGAAAAGCAGGTCCTGGACGGCCTGCGCCCCGATCTCACCATTCTTCTGGATACCCCGGTGCGCCTCGGTCTCTCGCGCAAGGCCGATCCGCAAGGGGCCGACCGGTTCGAACGCGAGAGCCGGGAGTTCTTCGAGCGGGTGCGCGCCGGGTATCTGGAGCGGGCCGCGCTGGGAGGCGACGGTTACCGCATTGTCGATGCGTCGAAGTCGCTGGAGGAAGTGCAAACGGACCTCAGAAACGCGGTTCGTCCGCTGGTCGGACTCTAGTGTCATGAGCCGGACGGAGCTTCCCTGGCTGGAGCCTCTTGAGGCCGAACTCGCGGCCCAGATCGGTTCGGGCCAACTCGCTCATGCGCTGCTGGTGCACGGCCAGCGCGGCACCGGGAAACGGCGCCTTGCCGCATGGCTGGCGCAGGAGTTACTGGGTTCCGACCGACCCGTATGGCCCGCGGAATCCGCTCCGGAGACCACCCTGCACGCGAATCTTCACCCGGCCGCGCCGGAGGCCGGCAAGTTGCTCTCGGTAGAACGTATCCGGGAGCTGATCGATTTCATGCTCCTGAGCACCTACGGCTCGGGCGCGCGCATTGCGGCGGTCTGCCCGGCCGAGTCGATGACGCGATCGGCCGCCAACAGCCTGCTCAAGATTCTCGAGGAACCGCGGCCGAACAGCTATATCCTCCTGGTCGCGGACGATCCGGCGCAATTGCCTGCCACGATCATCAGCCGCTGCCGCCTGCTGCGTTCTCCGGCCGTACCGCGGGACGCGGCGCTTGCCTGGCTGGCGCAGCAGGAACCGGACGCGAACTGGGACAACGCCTTGCGTCTGGCCGGAGGCGGACCGCTCGCGGCGCGGCAGATTCACGCCGACGGCCTCGACGAACGCGCCAGAACGATGAGCGGCCAACTGGCCGGCCTGGAACGGCGGGCATCCACGCCGCTGGAAGTGGCGCGGAGCTGGAAGGACCTGCCGATGCGATTCTGTTGCGATTTCCTGTTCCGTTGCGCGTTTCGCCGGATCAGCGACTGGACCGCAAACGAAAATAATGCCTACAAGCAGAGATTTTCGGTATTGTCCCCGGATTTGCAGGAGGCAATGATCAGGGACGGCTTCGTTCACCTGGACAACGTCATGGATTGCCGCCGCATTGAACGCTTCACGCCGAACGCGGAACTGGCCGTAACGGTGCTGCTCAAGGACTGGTACGGGGGTTTCGGCACCCAGCGATGAGCGTCCCCGGCTTCTACTCCCTGGTCCTGGAGGACGCCGATTCGCTTTCGGCTGCCTGGCTGCCGTTCCTCGAACCGGGCGGACTGTTCGTTGCGACCCGCCGGGATCATTTCCCGGGAGAAGAAGTCGTGCTCCTGCTGCAACTTCCCGACGGCGAAAAGCGCAGCGTCGCCGGCAGCATCGCCTGGATAAGCGCGGAAGATCTCTCCGGACAGCCGCCGGGCGCCGGCGTGGCACTCGACGGCGAGGAAGGGCAGGCGCTGGCGGAAACGATCAGGCGAATCGTGCGCGAAGCACCGTCTCCGGCCGAAGCGCTCCTGGCCCGCTTCTGAAACGATCGAACAACTGACGCTCCTCGCGGCGTTCTTGCCAGTGCCTTCCGGGAGTTTGTGAGCCATGGATGGCGGAACAAAGCTCCATGGATGGATTTATGCGTCTCCCGGAAGGCACTGGCAAGAACGCCGCGTGCCAGCGCTTCAGCGCCAACCGGAGAATCGCACTACGCGCTGAGGTGTTTGCTGGACGCGGCATTCGGGGCGCAGCTTTTCGGCGCCCAGCAGGTACCAGTAGCGGCGGTGGGCATAGCCCAGACGAATTCCCGAATCGCCGGTGAAACACCAGTTTCGATATTCTTCCGGCGCCAGCAGCATCCGGTCGGGAGCTTCTCCGAGCCAGGCCGAAGCATCGAGGATTTCCTGGCGGCGGTCGGCGCGCCGGCGCCCGAAATGGGTGACCGGCCGGTCCACGTGCAGCATCTGCTGGGCCCGCCAGTCGGCCAGTCCCAGTTCCGTGCCCTCGGGAATTGCCTGAAGAGCCGCGGCCGTTATCGTCTTGCCGGAGCGCCCCTCATTGAGCAGCGAGAACGATCCCCAGCCCAGCAGCATCCAGAACAGCACGATGATGCAACCCGTGACCGCGGGCGCCCTGCGGCTGCCGGCGGACAAGAGGCCCGCCAGACCGGCCGCGCTGGCCACGATCACCAGCGGCACGACTACGGGATGGACCGAATTGATCTCGAGAAGCAGCGCGAGCCGTCCCGGATTCAAAAGGTTGAACCAGAACGGCGAACCGTCCGAAAGCGACGTAACCGCCGGCTCGTCGGCCGGCGTCACGCCGTACACGCTCAGCATCGAAAAAAGCAGAACCAGCAGCACGGCCATCATTCCGAACCAGAGCGTCAGGCGGCAGTTCCTGCGCTGCAGGGCGCCAGCGAGGTGCGGGCCGCAGGCAAGCGCCAGCGCCGGAATGACCGGCAGGAAATCGGCGGCCCGCTTCGCCTGGCTGACGGAAATGAGAAGCAGGACCGCGGCCGCCCAGACGATGAAGCAGAGCAGGGCGGGGTCGCGCGCACGCAGGCCGTCCCCCCAGCCGTAGCGGACCCAGGGAAGCGTCAGCACAAGGGGGAAACAGGCCCAGGGGACGACCTGCAAGACGTAGTACCAGAATGGGTAGAGGTCGCTCCACGACGCGGGCCCGCGGCCCAGAGGCCAGGCTTCCGGCAAGGCCAGCCTGTAAGCGGCCACGGCCTCGCTGCCGGATCCCCAGAGCAGGGCCAGCCAGGCCGCCGGGACCGCCGCAAGCACGGCAATGCCCGCCAGCAACCTGAGGTTCCAGCGCGCCGGCCTCAACAGCCAGCCGCGGCGCGCAGCCCAGAGCCACGGCGCCAGCAGCAGGAGCGGCAACAAGCCGGAAATGTCGATCAGCAATCCCAGCGCACAAGCAAGGCAGCCGAGAACGCAATGGCCCCAGGCGGGGCCCAGCAGCAGGTGGCGGGACAGCCCGTAAAGGCCTGACGCGATGAAGAAACACAAGACGATGTCGCCGCCGGCGCCGTGTGCCTGCAACGCGAACTGCACACAGCCCAGCAGTGCGACCCCGGCCCAGAAACCGGCGGCATCGTCCCAGAGCCGGCGGGCCAGGTCGCAGGTCATCCACAGCATGCCGATGCCGGCCAGCAGCGAAGGCAGGAGGAACCCGATCCTGATGCCGAACAGCCACTGAAAAACCGCCAGTATCCAAAGGTATAGCGGCCCTTCCTTGACGAACAGTTCACCTGCGAGCGTGGGCGCCAGCCAATCGCCGGAACTGAGCATTTCCGCGGCGGCGAGCGCGTTTTCCGGCTCGTTGGGCGGCCAGGGATCGCGCAGGCCGAAACCCGCGGTCAGGATCAGCAGTGCGGCGCCGAACAGGATCAGCGAACGGATCCGGTCTCTCATACCGCAAGTGTATCGCTCCGCAGGCGACACTTATAATCCCGTTCGCGACTACTCCCGTCCTGCACCGGCGCCCGGAAGCCTATGACCATACGAACCGATGCACTGATCGTTGGCGCGGGGCCCTGCGGGTTGTTCCAGGTGTTTGAACTCGGACTACTCGGCATCAACGCGCACCTGGTCGACGCCCTGCGGGAGCCCGGCGGGCAGTGTACGGAACTCTATCCGGACAAGCCCATCTATGACATTCCGGCCATACCGGTGCTCAACGCCCAGGATCTGGTGGATGCCCTTCTTAAGCAGATCAAACCCTTCAATCCCACCTTTCACCTCGGCGAGGAGGTAACGGTGGTCCGGCCGCTCGGAGAAGGGGATGGCTTTCACGTCGAAACCGGTGCCGGGACGCGATTTCAGGCAAAAACGCTTTTTCTCGCCGGCGGCGTGGGCTCGTTTCAACCCCGCAAGCTGCGCCTGGACGGCGCCGAGACCCTGGAAGGCCGGCAGCTTCATTACCGGGTAAAGGATTCCTCGCGTTTCCGCGGCAGGCGTCTGTTGATACTCGGCGGCGGCGACTCCGCGCTGGACTGGGCGCTGGAATTGAGCGGAACCGCCCAATCGGTGACGCTGGCGCACCGACGCGACGAGTACCGCGCTGCGCCGGCGTCGGTGGCGCAGTTGAAAGAGCTGGTTGATCAGGGCAGGGCGCAACTCTACGAGAAGGCCCGCGCTACCCACCTGCACCTTGCCGGCGAAGACCTCAAGGCGGTCACGATCACGGTTGAGGACGTTGAGAGAGATCCTCTGGAAGTGGATGATTTATTGGTATTTTTCGGATTGGCGCCTAAGCTGGGCCCGATTGCCGACTGGGGCCTGGACCTGAACCGCAAGACCGTAAACGTGGATCCGGAAAAGTTCCAGACCAACGTGCCCGGAATCTTCGCCATCGGCGATATCTGCCACTATCCTGGAAAGAAGAAGCTGATCCTGAGCGGTTTTCACGAAGCCGCGCTGGCGGCCTTCGCGGCCAAGGCGATACTCACTCCCGGCAAGAAGGTCCATCTGCAGTACACGACCACCAGCCCGATCATGCACAAGCGCCTGGGTTTGTCCGACTGAACGGCCTAATCGGACGGCATGGCCGCCAGGACGGCCTCTTCGAACTGCTCCTCGCTGTGTCCGCCCAGTAGCGTCCGGAAGATTGATCCGTCCGGGCCGATCACGTAGTTCGCCGGCATGACGCCCGGCCAGAAGGGATCCAGCTCTTCCACCAGCAGATAGTCCTCGAATTCCCCGTTCAGATAGCTGTGCCACTCGGGGAACCGGGTCTCGATGAATTCCGGCACAAGCCAGGCAGCGTCCGCCTGGTCGTCCAGCGATATCGCCACGAGGGCGAACCGGGACGGGTCCAGCTTCTCCCGAAGATTGATCAGCGCAGGAATCTCGTGGATACAGGGCCCGCACCAGGTGGCCCAGAAATTGACCAGCACCACCTTGCCACGGTGGCTTTCCAGCAGCGGCAGCAAACCGTCCGCCCGGACCCACTCAAGGACGGGTTCATCGCCGCCTGCCGCGGCTTCCGGCGCCTGGTCTTCAGGCCACAGGGCAGGAGAGGCCAGCGCCAGGCTCGCCGCAACCAACGCAACGGCATATCGGCGAATGGGTGTATGATCTGGGGTTGTTCGAACAGGGTTCACGGGAGCTAGCCTCATGTTCAAGAAGGCATACTTTAGCGCATTGGCGCTTTTGGCCGCGTTTCTCTTCCTGCCGTCCACAGCCTGGACACAAGCCGAGATTCTCTATCAGAACGAACTGGGGTTGCCGGACAGAGCGGCCTTCAGTCCCGAGATTGCGGTATCCGGCAGCGGCGAAGTATATGTCGTGTTTCTGGACCGGCCCGACCCGACCGCGCCGCCTCCGAAGCGCAAACACGGCGAACACAGCCATCGCTCCTCGGTGGACCTGTGGATCGCGCGTTCCGACGACGGCGGGTCCAGCTTTCAGTCCCCCTCCATCGTCAACCATGAACAGGGCGTGATCTGGGGCTTCCAGGTCAGCAAGCCCCGGGTCAACATTGACGACCACGGCACGGTACACATCTTCTATCCGGGCAACGCGCAGTCCAGCGAGACCCGGCTGGACGTCATCGCCTCGCAATACACGCGCTCGCTGGACAAGGGCGCGACATTCTCCGAGGCCGTTTTGCTGAACTCGCACGTCAAGAAGGACGGGCGGGGGCTTCTGGGTGAAGAACTTGGCGCGGCGCACGCCTTCGGCACCATGGGTGTGGCGCCGGACGGCACCGTGCACACTTTCTGGCTCGACACCCGCTACATGGGTGGTCCCAGCATGGGGGCCACGCTGTTTACGGCCTCATCGAAAGACGGCGGAGCGACATTCGGCAACGAGATTGAATTTGCCCGCGACGTGGTCTGTCCCTGCTGCCAGCTGGTCACCGACTTCGTTGGCGACGAAGCGGTGCTCGTGTCCTACCGGCACGTGTTCGACGACGGCTCCCGCGACAGCGTGGTGTTGCGCTCCACGGACGACGGGCAAACCTGGCCCGAGCTGGCCCGCTTGCCGATCGATCCCTGGTATATCGGCGGCTGCCCGCTCAAGCCCACCGACATGGCCGTGAACGAGAACTACGTGTATTCCGTGGCGTTCTCCGCCGGCCCCGAGCAACAGGGCGTCTGGTTCAGCCGCTCGCGAAACGCCGCCCTCGACTTCGAGGAAGCCATACACATGCATCCGGACTCCAAATACAGCGACGCGCCGGTCATCACCGTGACGCCCAGCGGGGTAGTGCGGGTCGTCTGGCATTCGCGCGAGGGCCGCAAGAGCCCCTACCGGCTGTACATGTCGGAGTCCTACGACCACGGCGAAACCTTTACGGCCCCCTGGGAGTTGCCCACGCCTGAAGAAGGCCAGTCACGCTTCCCGGTAATGGCCACGGATGCCGACGGGAATTCACACGTGGCCTGGGAGCAGCAGGTGAAGATCAGCGAAATCGTGACGACCGAAGTGCACGTCATGGGCATCGCGGCGCCCAGCACAGGCCCCACCACGGTCATCGCCAGCCTGGGCCAGGGCGCCGAATAGAAAGCAGCGCTTTCGCAGCTTTGCTCGCGGCTCCAACCGCGCCCCAATCAAGCGGGCGCGGCTACATGACGCCTTGACGGGCGGCTAGAACGGCTTGGCGAGGCCGAGATAGGCCAGCGCCAGCGACGTACCCCAGAACAGGTAGACCACCTTTTTCGATTGCCCGAGCATCGTGGTGAAGATGGCCTCCACCTCGGGTGTCGAGCCTTCGGCTGCCAGTCGCCGGAATCCCGTTCCGATGTCGGCAACGTAGGACCTGAGCCACAGGCCTAGATATACCAGCACCCCGAACAGCATCACCTTCAAACCCAGCCAGTTGCTGCCGAAGCCGATATCCATCACCAGCGATACGGCGCCGACAATCACGAGTGCAGGCGCGACGACCCAGCGGATGCGGTTGTCAATGATGCGAAAAGTGCTCCCGGCGGAAGGGCCCTTGTTCAGGTAGACCGCCCACGACAGCACCAGCCACGCCAGAAAGGCGATCCAGACCAGCCACAGCCAGGTTCCCGTAATCGGGCTAAGGCCCAGACTGTCCGCCAGCGTAAGGCCCACCGGAAACATGAGGATCAGGCACGACCGCGGCACCAGGTCGATCCACAACATGGCGGTCAGGAAGCGCCGCCGCTCCTCGATCGGGAGTTGCGCCTTGCAGATGTAGTGGGTCGTGACATAGACCCCCCAGTCCGGCCCCAGCCAATAGACGAACAGCACCAGGTGCGCGTAAAGAACGAAAGTGTGGAAGTCCATTACTTACCTCATACTTAACATAATATATATTATGCCCAACTTATAGAGGGCAACCGCTGTAGCCGTTCGTCGACCCCCTTCTTCCGGGCCGGCCTGCATTCGACTAAAGGTTCCTCCTGCCCACCTGTTCCGGGAACGTCGGAGGCAGGATGCCGACGCCGAGCCCACAGGGATGTGCTTGCAGGCGTGTCCCGGAACAGGTGGGCAAGAGGAACCGAGGGTCAGCAATGAGCCCCGGGTTTGGCGAAGAGCATTTGCGAGTCCCCTATCGTGCGCTCCGCAAACCCCGCCTCGCAGTACCGAAAGTAGAACTCGTACATGCGCAGAAACTCGCTGGAGTATCCCAGCTCCTTCGCCGCGTCCCAGTTCCGGCGCAGCGCCTCCGCCCAAAGCCGCAGCGTGTGCACGTAATGGCTGCCGATATCTTCCATGCGCACCAGCCGGAAATCGGTCCGACGGCGCACCGCGCCCATGATCGCCTCGACCGACGGCAGAAAGCCTCCCGGAAAGATGTAGCGCTTGATGAAGTCCACCCGTTTGACCGCGGCCCGGTACGCCTGGTCGGTAATCGTGATGGCCTGCAGCGCCATCAGCCCGTCCGGCTTCAGCAACTCGCTGCAACGGTTGAAGAACAGGTCCAGGTACTGGGCGCCCACCGCTTCGATCATTTCTATTGATATCAGCCGGTCGAACTGCCCGCCGGTGTCGCGGTAATCCTGCATCCGGATCTCCACCCGGTCTTCAAGGCCCGCTGCCTTGACCCGCTGCACGGCCTCCGCGTGCTGCCGCTCGGAAATCGTGATGCTCACCACACGGCAGCCGTATTTCCGCGCCAGGTGGATGGCGCAGGCGCCCCAGCCGCTGCCGATTTCCAGGACCTGAAGGCCGGGTTTCAGTTGCAGCATTTCGCACAAACGGTCCAGCTTGGCGATCGAGGCCTCCTCGAGGCTGGCGTCTTCCGACGGGAAGAATGCGCAGGAATACAGCATGGTGGGATCGAGGAACAACTGGAAAAAGTCGTTCCCGACGTCGTAATGCGCGGAAATGTTGCGCCGGGAACCCGAGCGAGTGTTGCGGCGCAGCGCATGCCCTATTCCTCGCGGAATGGAGCCCAGCGCCGACAGCGGGCCACCCAGGCCCTCCAGCACGTCCTGGTCGCGCAGCATCAACCTGAGCAGGCCGGCCAGATCGGGCGAGCGCCAATGTCCGTCCATGTAAGACTCCGCAGCGCCCAGCGCACCGCCCATCGCGATCGCTCGCCAGCAGTCACTGTCCAGCACTTCGAAAGTAGCCAGCGGAAGATCGCCCGAATCCCTCTGCCCGCCCAGTACGACCCTTTGGCCTGCCTCCAGTAATTCGAGCCGGCCGTTCTCGAGCCGGGCCAGGCGTCTTTGCACCGGCCGCCGCCAAATCGAGGCGGGCAGATCGATCTTCTCCCGCCCGTTCACGATCCAGGATGCGCCAGCGGCTTTACGCCTTTCAGCCACAGGCGTAGCGCGTTGAGATGGATGCGCAAGGTGACGTTGGCGGTCATCAGCGGGTAGCGCAAGAGGCTGCGGGCCAGGACGCTACCCTTGACCGGCTGCCGGGTCAGCGCCAGGCTGGTCTGAAGCGTGGCCTCTTCCTCCTTGAGCACCTCGATGCTCAGTGACAGGCGCTCACCGGGCGGGCCTGCCCAGCAGCGATAGGACATGTCCATGGGAATGAATGGAGATACGTGCATTTCCTTATTGAAATCAAATAATTGTCCCCTGCCCCCAGATTTCGCCTCAGAAGCCGGCAGCACGTAGCATACGCGCTCCTTCCAGGGCGTGTTGCTCACCTCCAGCACGTAGCAGCGGGGCGTCGGGTTATCCCCGTCGAAGCAGTAATAGACCGAGATCGGGTTGAAGATGTAGCCGAAATACCGCAGATGCGTCAGCAGCCGCACCGGTCCGTCCAGACGCAGGCCGCTCCGTTCACGCACCAGAGCCCTCACCCCGTCGGCGAGATTGTCGCAATTTCCGTCCAGGTGGTCGCTCGGCAGGAAGCGCGCGATCGCCGGACGCCGCGTGGACCAAAGCCACCTGCCGGAGAAGACCTGGTCCAGTTCGTCCAGGTCCATGTACGCCATGAACAGGCGGTACTGAAATGCGTGCCTAGCCGGTCTGTGCCGGATGTGCCTGACCCAGCCCTCGTAGATCGCGCTGTGCATATGCGAATTTTGCCTGAATCTCGGGCCTGGCCGCCCATTCGCGCACGCTGCCTGCCGCCTTGAGGCCGCTGACCAGGCCGTCCTCGTGGAAGCCCCACCCGGTCCAGGCGCCGCAGAAAAAGCGGTTTCCGCCGGCGTTCAGCTCCTCTACCCTGCCCTGCACGGCAAAGGCGTCGGCGCTGAATACCGGATGCGCGAAGCTGAGCCTCTTGATCACCTTGTCGCGGCGAAGGGGGCGCAGCGGATTGAGCGTGACGCAAATCGGTTCCGGCGACTGAAGATGCTGCAGCACATTGAGGTTGTAGGTAACGGATGCCTCGCGTCCGCTGTCGGGCGCCCTGTAGTAGTTCCAGGAAGCCCAGGCCAGCCGCCTCCTGGGGAGAACGCCGCGGTCGGTATGCACGATCGCTTCGTTGCGCCGATACGATATGGCGCCCAGCACCTGCCGCTCGAGCGGGCTGGGATCCTTGATCAGCTGCAGCGCGTGGTCGCTGTGCACCGCCAGCACGGCGGCGTCGAATGTCTCCACGCCACGATCCGTTGCGACGCGAACCTCGCCGCCCGCGGACTCAAGCGAGCGCACCGGAGAATGGGCCCTGACGCGGCCGCCGAAGCCGCGCAATACGGCGTCCACATACCGGTCGGCGCCACCGGGAATCATCCGCCACTGGCGGTGCCCCTTGGCGCCCAGCAGCATGTGGTTGGCCATGAAACGGAGCAGGTAGAGGCTGGGATAACGCTCGATCGATTGCACGGAACACGACCAGATGGCGCCCGTCATCGGCAGCAGGTAATCGTTCACCAGCTCCGGGCCGTAACCGCCCTTTCTCAGGAACTCCGCCACGCTGGTCGCGGCCAGCTCCCCTTCCCTTTCCGCCAGCGCCCTGTTTGCGTCGCGATTGAACCTCAGGATGTCCCGCAGCATCCGGTAGTGCCTCGGGCGAAGAAGGTTACGCCGCTGCGCGAACAGCTTGTTCATCGTGCTGCCGTGGTATTCCAGGCCGGACTGGTCGCAGCGCATGCTGAAGCTCATCTCGGTGTCCCGCGCGGTTATGTTCAACTCCCGCAACAGACGTGTGAAATGCGGGTAGTTGGCCTCGTTGAACACCATGAAGCCCAGGTCCGCCCGGTATTCCCGGCCGAAGCGCTCGAATTCGAGGGTGCGGGTATGGCCACCCGGCTTTTCGCGCGCCTCGAACAGCGTGACCTCATGTTCGCCGTCCAGCTCCCTGGCCGCGGCAAGCCCGGAAATTCCTGCGCCGATGACGGCGATGCGCAGTGGGTTGGCCGTCCCGATACAGGTTACTTCAACGTCCATCCGGCTATAATTCGCAGATCTCGCGCTCGCCGGATTCAGGCGCAGGCAGCGAGGAGCCCGGGAGGGATCGATTGGTGAAGACCGCAACGCGAAAGGCGCAACACAAGGCTCGGATAGTAGTCATAGGAATGATCGCCTTTCACCTGGCCTGCTTCGGCGCCATCTACACGGACGTGAGCTGGACCGCCGTGATCGTCGCGGCCGCGCTCTACTTTCTGAGGGCCTTCGGCGTCACCGCGGGCTTTCACCGCCTTCTCGCCCATTCCTCGTACAGCGCGTCCCGCCCCGTGCGTTTCCTGCTGACCTTCCTCGGCAGCTGCGCTACCCAGGGCGGACCGTTGTGGTGGGCGTCGCATCATCGCCGGCACCATCGCTATTCCGAGCGCGAAGGCGACGTGCATTCGCCGGTTCAGCGTGGCTTCTGGTACGCGCATATCGGATGGATGTGGGATGCGGTTTGCTTCTCGGGCAACTACGCCAATATCAAGGACCTTCACCGTTACCCGGAAATCAGGATTCTACAGAAAGGCTACGTTTTCCTGATCCTCGCCCAGGCCGCGGCCCTGTTCGGCCTTGGCGCGCTGCTGAACTGGCTGAACCCGGCCCTGGGGACCAGCGGCCTGCAGATGCTGGTGTGGGGCTTCTTCATCAGCACCGTGGCCCTGTGGCACGCCACTTTCATGGTGAATTCGGTCTGCCACCTGTGGGGCACGCGGCCGAACCCCGCCGGCGACGGCAGCCGCAACAATTTCCTGGTGGCCCTGCTGACCCTCGGAGAAGGCTGGCACAACAACCACCACCGCTGGGCCTATTCCGCGCGGCACGGACTGCGCTGGTGGCAGCTCGACGTCACCTGGCTCGGCCTGCTGCTGATGAAGCAACTCCGCCTGGTTCGCGATCTCCGCCTGCCCGCCCGGAGAGTAGCTCCCGCGCGAACCTGATTCCGCGGGACGATGCCGATTTGATCGACACTTGGGCTTCATAGGGTCGATAAAATTCGGATTTATCGACAACTTCTAACGCCGCAAGCAGGTCGTGGGCGCCAAACCCGCTCGGCTGACTTAACGATATACTAGCCTGCACAGGGAGGTAGCGAGCCATGGATTTGTTTCTGGAACAGCCCCATACAAAGCGCAACAAGAGGATTGTGCGGCGCGGTTCACCCACCAACAATCTCGTGCTGAGCGCGTATCAGGCCGCCAATGAGCATGTCTTTCCGAAAATACTTGATTTGTATGTAGCGCCGGGGAGCCTCGTTGCAGACATTACCTATGGAAAGGGCGTTTTCTGGCGCAACGTGGATGCCGACAGGTTCCGTCTCAAGGCAACCGACCTGACCGATGGCATCGACTGCCGCGACCTGCCCTATGACGACGGCGAACTGGACTGCGTCGTGTTTGATCCTCCCTACATGCACACGCCGGGAGGCACCGCTCACTCCACACACCAGCCCTTTGAGAACTATTACCGCAATAACGTCACCGGCAACAAGACAAAGAGCAAGTATCACGAAGCGGTACTGGAGTTGTATGCGGATACGGGCCTGGAAGCCTATCGAGTTCTGCGCGAGAGAGGAGTGTTTATCGTCAAGTGCCAAGACGAAGTATGCTCAAACCGCCAGCGATTCACGCACATTGAAATCATCCGGGAATACGAAAGCCTGGGATTTGTTGCTGAGGACCTGTTTATCGTAATGCGCAACAATCGCCCGGGCGTTAGCCGCACGGCGAAGCAGGTGCACGCGCGCAAGAATCATTCCTATTTCCTTGTCTTCTGGAAGAAAGGCAAGACCGGCTCAATCTGGACCCCGCCCCAATGAACCCCATCGACCTGATGCTTCGAGTAATCAGGGAACATACGCCACAATCAAAATGGACCGGATCCCCACTGGAACCTTTTCGCCAGGTCGCCAACACCAACCGTGGGGATATCGGGGAAGAATTTGTCGCACGGTACCTTGAGTCGTTTGACATCCCGGTGCACAGGAGTGAGTCACGAATCATGGAGTGGGATCTGGAGATCAGGGGCAAGCGCTTTGAGGTTAAGACTGCATCCGAGGATAGCGGCGGATCATTCCAGTTCAACCATGTCCGGCTCGACAGGAACTACGACTACCTCCTGTGCCTTGGCATCCGACCCGCCGAGATTCGCTTCGAGGCGTGGCGTAAAGGCGAAGTTTCGGAACAGATAGCCGGCACCCTGGTACGAATGGCAGAAGGCCAGGCCGTAACCTTCAAGCTCACGAAAAAGCCCGAAACCATGAGAACAATCGAAGACCTACCGGGCTGGATCAGGCAGGCAATAGTGCAGTTATGAAACAACTCGTAATCCTGATTACTCTTCTCGTTTGCTGCGATTCTGCCCTCGCCTGCACCTGTAAGTTCTTTACGACCACCGAACATTACTCCCGGGCTACCGAAGTGTTTCGAGCCCGCGTTGAATCCGTGGATATCGTTCCCGTGCCCAAGCGCTTGGTAGGCGTTCATTTCCTTATGCCTTCAGCCCGCGAATGGAAGGGCCGCACGCGCACCGTGGTTCGGGCCCGGTTCAAGTTGCTGGAGACATACAAGGGATCGCCGCAACTTCTCGAGGCTGTTTACACCAGCAATAGTTCATCCTGCAGGTTAAACATCTACGATGGGGAAGAATACGTCTTCTTTGCGGAAACTCAGGGCATTGTAGGGTTTTGCGGCGGGAACACGCGTGTTTGGCCTGATGACGAGAGATTCAAGGACACGATCAAGAGCTTGAAGCGCTTGGCATCTGAGCTATTGGATCATGAGAAGGGCCCAGCGGCGCCAGAAAGCCGCAGTAGCGAATGACAAATCCCGCCAGCGGCAGGCGGATCTCCACATTGAAACAGAATCGATCGTCTTTCGCGTATTCGTAAGAGTCACCGCCCGGCATCAAGCTGCGCGGGAGCGGCAATCCGAGGAAACTCCACCTGCGCATGACCAGGTTCAGGCGCCCGGCGTCCGGAACCAGGGCCATGCCGAACGTCAACGGACCGAACCGCTCGCACAGGAGGTGTTCGAAGCGACCGGAGCCCGCACTGAACGTGCTGGCAAAGACCTGGCCTCCAAAATCGCGCGTCCACTTGTCGTAATGCCCATGGCGCCCGAAAGTCACCGACACGGGCACGTTCTCGCCGGCAGCGGGGAAGCGCATGATCCGGGCCAGTATGCGCGCCAGCACTCCCCTGCCCCGCGTTATGGATGCCTCCCCGCTGACTGTCAGTGCCGGCCCCGCACCATGCACGGCCCTGAGAACGGCAGGCAGCGATTGCCAGGCCGCGCCGAGAATCCGCTCATGCAGGCATTGCTCGCCGGCTTCCGTGCCGTTTCGTATGCCGATGGAGATGGGCCGTTCCGCGAACACGCGCGCGTAATCGGATAACTCCAGCTCGGCGGGCGCGGGCCGAGCGCCGGCCCTGGGCGGCCGTCCGTCCAGCCAGTTGCGGACAATCGCCTCCACCGCCATCGACGGAATGTAGAGGCCGTGATGGCCTTCCGCCAGGAGGTGCGCCGATCGGCTGATATCGGCTCCGTCCGCGTTCCTTCCTCTGACTTCCACGAACATGCCGCCTCGATGCTCGCCCCAGCGCACGTTGTTGGCCGTCGAGTGAATGAGCCGCGCGAGCGGCGCCAGCGAAGGGACCAGTCCCAGACTTACCAGCCCGGCAAACCAGCGCAGCAGGCCGTGCAGGATCGCGGGTTCCGGGGCGGCGCCCATCCAGACCTCCTTTACCTGCTGCCATTCGTCGGCCAGCAACTGCAAATCCGGCACATCGACCAGCGAAAACGTGCGTGGGAACAGCGGAACTTCGCCCGGCGGCGCAATCGTGAACCTCCTCGTTTCCCGCAAGGCGCAGGCAAATTGCTTGCTTCCTTGCCGCCGAACCGGAATTTCCTTGCCCGCGTAACCGGCAATGGCACGGATTACGTTGTAGCCGACGCCGGCATACGGGGAAGGCGCGATCCCTCCCGTTATCGAATCAATGCGCCCGAAATCGTTAGCGAGATCGCGAACCATGGCAGCCGACAGCACCGGAAAACTGCTGACTCCGGACAAGACCACCAGCCCTTTCTCCTTGGCAGTCCCATCAAATTGCCGGATACCCCGAACGAATTCGGGGCCGTCGGCCAGGTCGAGGTAGTGCGTGCGCGTGGCCAGCGCAGCCTTGACCACGCGATAGGGGTCCGTCCCGTATGACTGGAACGGACCGGACGCGTCAACAACAATGTCCGGATTGACTTTCTCGATCCGCCGGGCCACGTCCCCATCACGATCCACCGCCAGTGCTTCACGCGAGGCCCCGGGAGGAAGCGCATGACAGAAAGCCAGCGCGGCGGACTTTGAGCGGCCGGCGATCACAAGTGAGACACGCCGCTCGCGGCACAGCAATTCGGCCAATCGGCCGCCGAACGTGCCGTAACCCCCGATGATCAGCAGGCGGATCGTCGTATCCGTCAATTCCGGCTCTTTCAGCAAATGCGATCGGCTTCCGGTTCATAGGTTACTATGCCGCGATGATCCGATCTCCGTCACGGATTGCGCTTGCAACGCCCTGGTGAGACATGCGGGCTTCGGCTCGCGCGCACGGTTTCCGGCTTGGGCATCGATCTCTGGAAAAGCGCAACGTGATGAAAACGAAGATAGCGATTATTGGTGCGGGGCCGTCGGGACTACTGCTTGGTCAGCTGCTCCACAAGGCGGGCATCGACAACGTCGTCATCGAGCGCCGCAGCGCAAAGTATGTTCTCGGACGCATTCGCGCAGGCATCCTGGAGTACGGTTTCGTCGATCTCATGCGGGAGGCCGGCGTTCACACCCGTATGGATGCGGAGGGCCTGCGCCACGACGGTTTCGAGATTGCGATCGGAGAAGATCGCACACGCATTGATCTGCATGGCTTGACGGCCGGCAAGTCGGTCCTCGTATACGGGCAGACCGAAGTCACGCGCGACCTCATGGAAGCGCGAATCGGGGCGGGACTGCCGACGCACTACGAGTGCGAGGTCATCGAGTTGCGTGGACTGAACACCGGCAAGCCGACAGTGGTCTTTCGCTCGGACCACGAGGATTGCGTGCTGGAATGCGATTACATTGCCGGGTGCGACGGATTTCATGGCGTTTCGCGAAGGAGCATTCCGGGTGACACGCTTCGGGAGCACGAAAAAGTCTATCCTTTCGGATGGTTGGGGCTGTTGTCGGATACCCGGCCTGCGTCGGATGAGCTCATCTACAACAAGAGCGATCGTGGATTTGCGTTGTGCAGCATGCGTTCCGAATCGCGCAGCCGCCATTACCTGCAGGTTCCATTGTCCGAAAAGGTCGAAGATTGGTCCGACGACCGGTTCTGGGATGAGTTGAAGGCCCGTGTGCCGGCCGACGTAGCGTCAACTCTGGAAACCGGGCCATCCCTCGAAAAGAGCATAGCCCCGCTGAGGAGTTTCGTCGCCGAACCGCTGCAGTACGGCAGGCTGTTTCTGGCCGGCGATGCGGGCCACATAGTTCCTCCAACCGGGGCCAAGGGACTCAACCTGGCAGCCAGCGACATCAGCACGCTGTTCACTCTGCTGGTCAGTATTTACGAGCAGGGTCGTACCGATCTCATAGAGCGGTATTCGGAAACCTGTCTCAGGCGCATATGGAAGGCCGAGCGATTCTCGTGGTGGATGACCACGATGTTGCACCACCTGGACGGCACCGACATAGACCGGAAACTGATTGATGCCGAACTCGACTACTACCTCAACAGCGAGGCCGGGTTGACCACGATCGCGGAAAACTACGTAGGGCTGCCGTTCGACCGGCTGGAGTAGCAGCCGACACAGAGGCTTGGCGCAATATGCAGCCCCCCCCCTTTACGTCGTTATTCGAGTGCACGGACACGCATTTTTTGGACAATGCGCTCACAATCCAACAATTGCTCGCTCCCGCACAAGCCCGTGTTTTCGCCGGTAAATAGTCTGGTAAAGATGTGAGGCGGAGAAAGACATGACGAGCAGCGAGCAGGACCTTTTGCTGGCCAGCGGCCTGCCGATCTTCTTTGAGATCGACAACTTCGACGAACTTGATCTAAGCCCGACGGACAATCGCCACGGACAGTCCGTCCGTGTCTGGGCGCGGTCCCTGTCCGTCATGCAGAAAGAGGCGATCGTGGCATCGGCGCGATCGGGAAAGGCCTGGCGTCTCGCCAGCGATGAGGGGCCGTACCTCGACGGGGTCGACAGCGCGCCCTGCCCGCTGTCGTTCCTGACCACCGGCATGGTGAGTTCATATTTCAATGAGATTCAGGCACTTGCCCGGCAGCGTGACATCAACATCCGGGATCTCGTTCTGATTCAGGACAACTACTACACGATGGAAGGCTCGGCGTTGCGCGGAACGATGATCGGCGGAGCCTTGCCGGTCGATCTGGAGGTGCAAATCGACTGCGATGCGGACGATGCCGGGCTGAACGAATTGTTGGTGCATGCCGTGCATGCGTCGCCGTTGAACGGACTGATGAGAAAAGTCCACGAGTCGCTTTTCACGTTGACAATGAACGGCAGCGAAATCGGTGTCGGCGAGGTCGCATCGATCAATGCCCCGGCCGAAAAGGACCCGGGCGACCGTTTCGCGTTGATCAGCGCGGGCAACGACACCGGCCGCCATGATGAACTGATCCGGCGCATAGACAAGGTTGCAGTACAGGATGGAGTCGCCGGCGGCGCGGGCACCAGCTTACAGGCCAGCCAGAGCCGTCAACTGCACGTCCGGGCCCGGTGCCGGCTGCGGCCGGACGGGGTCAAGGAGATAACCCAGGACCTTCTGAGTCCGCTTGGCTCAAGGTTCCGGTTTCTGTCGGACGAAACGGAAGAGTTCGGCGGCCAGGACGCCGCGCCGGATGCGGTGACGTACATGTCCGCGGGCATTGCCTTTTGTTTCATGACGCAGCTCGGTCGCTACGCGAAAATCGTGAAGAAGAACCTGGACGAATACAAGGTCATCCAGGATACGCATTTCTCTCTGGGCGGCGCCAGCGGGCGTACGGGCCAACCGGGCGTGGCCGACCCTGTCGAGACACATACGTACCTGGATACTTCGGAAGAAGCGGAATTCGCCCGCAAGGTCCTGGATATGGGCGAGCGAACCTGTTTTCTGCATGCGTTTTGCCGCACCGAACTGAAAACGAAGATCAAGATCAGGCGAACCTGACGAATCCGGCCGCGAAACTCACTACTACAGCGCCAATAAACAGCCGATCGGTGCAAGAGCCGGCTTTTCGCTCCCGATTTGCCCCCAATAGGGGTGCGCTGAAACACTAATAATTGAGCACTCGCGTGCTAGCGTCGGTGAGTGCGGCGCATTTAGCATTGAGCCTAGGGCAATACCAATTTGCTCAGAGGGCTCTACTGATATGAATTTCCAACACGCCAATCCGGTTCGCGTATGCATTCTCGCCGCAAGCCTGTCCGTACCGGCAAGTGCGCTTGCCCAGGCAGCCCTGGAAGAGATTGTCGTCACGGCGCAAAAGCGCGAGCAATCGCTGACTGACGTGCCGGTCTCTGTTCAGGTCCTGTCCGGCGAGGACTTCATCGAGCAGGGACTCAATACGCTTGAGGATGCCGCAAATTTCATTCCCGGCCTGCAGGTGGAGCAGACGGAGGGTGGCGCAACCGTGCGCATCCGCGGAATCTCCAATGAAGGCTTCAACGTCGCGTTTGAACAGGCGACGGCCGTGTTCAATGACGGCGTCTATTACGGCCGGCAACTGCAGGCGCTCTCGGGGGTGTACGACATCGAGCAAATGGAAGTCCTGTTTGGCCCGCAACCCGTCTATTTCGGCCAGAGCGCCATAGCGGGCCTGATCGGCTATCGGAGCCGGCGGCCTACCGACGAGCTGGACGGGTACCTCGTTGCCGAGGCCGGCAACATCGGCCACACGAAAATCGAGGGCGCCCTCGGCGGCCCGCTGGGCGGCAGCTGGGCCGGCCGCTTGTCCGCGAAGATCGTTGAAGACGACGGCTGGACCAAGGTGTTCGGCACCGGAGAGGATGGCAACCCGAACGAAAACTCGGCATTTCGTTTGCAGCTTTCCGGAGATATCGCGGATAACTTCTCGGTCTGGGCCAAGTACGAACAATTCGAGGCGAACACGGATGGATCATCGACCGATGCGTTCCCGTGCAACGTCGGGCTTTCTGCGGCGCCTCCGCTGGTGTTCTGCGATGACGCGATCAGGAATGGCCTTGGCGAGTTCGAATACAACGACACGGTCAGCTTCGGTGGGTCAATCTCGGCACACCCGTTCGGCAGGGCGCCCTTCGGCAATCTCGACCTGACCCAACTGGATATCGCCCAGCGCGACGCGATCGCGATCGACATCGAAGGCTCGGCAGCCGCTCTGGAACTTGTCTGGGAGCCCGTCAATGGCCTGATCCTGACCTCGCTGACCGGTTTTTCGGATTACGAGGCCGACCGCGCACAGGATTTTGACTTTTCACCGTACGCAAATTTCGCGTTTCCGAATGTCGAGGAGTTCGACCAGGTCAGCCAGGAATTGCGCGTGCAGAGTGACAATGACGGAGCCCTCAACTGGATGACCGGTCTCTACTGGCAGGACCAGGAACTCAACTTCCAGGCGGATATCGTGTCTGCATTGCCGAACCCGATGGGGCCGTCGGGCACCAACGCAACCGAGTACAACGAAGAAGCCCAGTACTTCGGCGCTTTCGCTGCCGTGGCCTGGGAGGTTTCCGACGAGGTCACGCTGGAATACGGCATTCGGCATAACGATGTGCAAAAAGACGCCTACCTCTGGGAAGTGGATTCGTACCTGACAAATGCCGCCGGTAATCGAATTTCCAACGCCGGGCCGCCCAATCGGGGCATGACGCCACTCACCCTCGTGCCCAACGGCACCCAGGCAACCGGTTATTCGGGTCTGCTGGGCGAGATGGTTGCCGGCGACCGATGCCTGGGCAACACGCCCAATAACGACGACTGCACTGTCAACATAAACCCGGCGGTTCTGGCGGCCTGGGGAGACACGGACCTGTCCCTCGACGAGAACGACCTTACGCATCAATTGACCGTCAACTGGGCCTTCAGTGACTCCTCCAGTGTTTTCTTCCGCTACGCCGAAGCATTCAAGCCGGGTGGGTTCAGCCGCGGAAGTTCATCGTTCATCGTATCCACAAAAGGCATATACGACGCCGAGAAGGCCGACAGCATAGAAGTAGGAGGTCGGTTCGGTTTCGCCGATGGGCGCGGCCAGGCGAATGTCACGCTGTTCAGCACCAACTATGAGGAGCGCCAGGTGGAACAACGGTTCGACGACCCGGTTACCGGCGTCACCTTCCTTATCTTCCAGAACGCCGCAAATTCCTCGATCAATGGACTGGAAGGCGACCTGCGCTATCTCGCCGAGAGTGGATTGCGCTTCAGCCTGGCTGCATCGTATGCGAAAGGCGAGTACGACCTGTTTGACGATGCTGCCTGCTTCCGTGCGGAGCAGCGGATGATGCTTGGCGGGTGCAGGCCGGGAGGCGGCAGCATCGATCTGTCCGGCACGGAGTTTGACGGCATCCCCAACTGGACAATAACCGTGGGTCTCGGCTACGACTTTGCCCTGGGCGGCAACCTGCGCATGAACCTCGACACGAACCTGACCACGTACGACGATTTCGACCGGACGCGCCCGTTCGCATCCCAGACGCCGTACGAATTCCGCCAGCAAAACGGTTTTACGCTGATCAACGCGCGGGCGGCAATCTATCCCGGAGACGGGAGGTGGGAAATCGCAGCGTACGCCCGAAATCTCACCGACGAGCGCTACTGGCAAACCCAACCCTCCGAGGTGGGGATATTCGGTAATGCAGTGGCCGTCATCAATCGCCCCGCGACGTATGGCGTAACGCTCCGATACAACTTCGGCGGCGCCTGAATTCAGCGAGACCTGCAAGGTCGATGGCGAACGGGAGCCGTTGCCAGGCTCCGTGGGAACACGCCGATGAAATTCAGGATATGCCTGTTGCTGACAGCCATGCTGGCGGCCTCGGCCTCGGCTGCCGAATCGATTCTGATCACCGGAGCAAACCGGGGAATCGGACTGGAATTCGCGAGACAATACGCAGCCAGGGGGTGGCACGTTGTAGCGACTCATCGACGTGACGAAATTCCGGAAACGCTGGCGGCGCTGGCTGCCGAATACGGCAATGTGCAGGTGGAAACACTCGACGTCAACAATCCCGGGCATCTCGCGGCGTTGGTTGCAAGGCTCGATGGCATGCCCATCGATGTGTTGCTCAACAATGCGGCCGTAATGGGTATCAGCTTCGCCGGCACACTGGCAACGCAAACGAACGAAGATTTCGGCACGCTGCAACGCGAAGACTTCCTGCCCTACTTCACAACCAACGTGCTGGCGCCGCTGCTGGTGTCCGAGGCGCTCATCGACAATGTGCTCGCGAGCGACCGCAAGATGATCCTCAATATGACATCCGGCGCAGGCTCGATGACAACCGGCAGGGAAATGTTCGCCGGCACGGGCTTTTTCTACAAGAGCACCAAGGCCGCGCTGAACAGGAACATGGTGAACCTGGCTGCACACCTGAGATCGATCGACGCGGAAGCCATCACATTCAACCTGGCGCCGGGTTTTACCATCACGGAGCGCTTTCAGGGAATGAGCGCCGATGAAATCGGAAACCGCGGAACGCCTGTTGCGGAGGTCGTCGCCGGCTTTGTCGAAGTCATCGACGGCGCGACGCCCGAATACAACGGCAGGATTTACGGCTTCAAGGGCGACATCAAGCCTTTTTGACTCAAATGGCGGCTCCTGTCAGCGGCGCCACGTGCCCGGCGGGATGCTTGCTGGCGTTTTACCAGTAACGGGTACACTGCGGACCGATGACCGGCAAGCTTCAGGGTTCATACGGTGATCGCGCAATGTTTGCCGGTGTCGCGGTCTGTTTTGTCCTGTCGGGATTCGCCGCGCTCCTGTATCAAACCGCGTGGATGCGGCAGCTGTCGACGGTTTTCGGGACTTCGGAACTCGCCGTCGCGACGGTGCTGGCCGCTTACATGGCGGGTCTCGCCTTTGGTGCAGCCGTAGCCGCCCGTTACGTTGATCGTATTCGCAATCCGATTCTGGTGTACGGAATTCTGGAGGCGGCGATCGCACTGTCGGCAATGGCCGTGCCGTACCTGCTCGAGCTGGCCGGCGGCTTTTAGAGGCCATCTCATAAATATTTTTTAGCCAGGATCATGAACGCGGCGAGTTGCA
>VYBN01000021.1 GCA_009844425.1 Gammaproteobacteria bacterium
GCGACCGTCACCTGCTTGCCGCTCGCCGCCGACAGGCTGACCGTGAAGCGCAGGGCGTCCCGGCTGCGGTCGCCGCCCTCGTCCGCCGACGGCGCGTCGATGGACAGCACCGGCGGGTCGTCGTCGTCATTGATGGCGCCCACTGCTTCGGCGGCGCCGATCGCCGCGCCGCCGCCGGGCGAGGACAGCACCACACGGAAAGTCTCGTTGGGCTCGTCCACGACGTCCGCGGTGGTGGCCACTTTGAACGTCTGCGTCTTGACGCCCGCGCCGAAGTCGAGCTTGGTCGCGGTGGTCACCGCCGTGTAGTCGCCCGCGCCGGCCGGATTGGTTCCGGTCGCGTCCGCCTTGGTGCTCCAATGCACCGACACCGCGTTGCCGGAAGCGCCTGATCGGGTGACCGTGAAGGTCACGTCGCTGCCCTCGGTGGCGCTCGCGTTGGCCACCGAGAAGCTCGGCTGGCCGTCGTCGTCGGTGAGTGTGATCGTGTCGCCGGTGACGGCGACGGTCTGCCCGGCGTTTCCGTCGACGGAGATCGCCTCGCTGCCTTCGCGCAGGTCGTCCTGCTTCGGCGTCAGTGTGAAGTCCTTGGACGCGCTCGCGTCGCCGGCGCCGATCGTGATCGTGAAGTCGTTAACCGTGTTGTAGTCGGTGCCTTCGGTGGCAGTGTCGGCGCTGGCGCCGACACTTACCGTCACGTCCGTGTCGGCATCGTAGGTGATGCCGCCGGTCACCGCCGCCGTGACGGTGACGGTGGCGGGATCGTCGCCCTCGCCCACCGAGTCCGGGCTGGCGGTCAGCGTGACGCCGGTGGGCGCCCGGTCGTTATCGTTGATCGTGCCGGTGGCGTCCGAGGCCGTGGAAGAAAGGTTGGCGTTGGTTGGAGACGACAGCTTGACGAGGAAGGTCTCGGCGGGCTCGTCGCGGACATCGTCGGTGGTGTTCACCGTGACCGTGGCCTTGGCGTCACCGGCGGCGATGGTCGCCGTCCCGTTCGCCGCCGTGTAGTCCTCGCCCGCGGTGGCCGCGTTCGTCCCGCTGTCATCCGCCGTGGCCCATGCGACCGTCACATCGCGCCCCGATACCGGCGTGAGCGTGATGTCGAAACTTGCCTGGCCACCTTCGGTGACGGCGCTGGCGTCGGCGATGGACAGCACCGGCATGGCGTCGTCGTCCTCGATTGTGATGGTGATGTCGGCGATGGTGAACGCGTCCGCCGACCCGCTCAGGGTCAGCGTCTTGTCGTCCTCGTCGAGGGCGTCGTCGGTCGGCGTGAGCGTGAAGTCCTTGTGGGCGCTCGACGACTCGGCCGGAATCGTGATCTTGAAGGAGGCCGGCGCCGTGTAGTCGGTGCCCTTGACCGCCGCGTCGCCAGCCTTGCCCACCGTGACCGTCACCTCGGTGGCCTCGTCGAAGGTGGTGGTGCCGCCAAGCGTCGCCGTCACCCGCGCCGTCTTCGCGCCGCCGTCCTCGGTCACGGCGGCCTGCGGGCCAGCCTTGGCGGTGTCGGCGTCCACCGCCAGCGTCAGCGATGTCGGCGCCGTGTCGTCGTCGGTGACGGTGACCGCCACGGAGCCGGTGACGTCCGCGTAGCCGCCGCCGCTGGCGGTGTGCCCGATGGCGGCGGCGCGCTTGTCGCCGGTGTTGTCCACCTTGTCGTCCACAGCGGTGACGGTGACGTTCTGGGCGTTGGCATAGTTCGACGCGGTGAACGTCAGCTCCGCCGGCGAGACGGTGGCGGCGCCCTTGTCGGAACTGGCCAGCGCGACCGTCACAGTGCCGGAAGGCCGGGCCGCCAGCGCCACCGTGTAGGCGGCGGTGCCGGACGGCTCGGCGACGGTCACCGCGCCCGGCGTCAGCGTCAGGGCGGCGGTCTCGTCGTCATCCACGGTCACCTTCAGCGCCGCCGACAGGCCGGCGTAGCCGCCGCCGGACGCCGTATGGGTCAGGGTGACCGTGTCGTCGCCCGCATCGTCGTCCTGCCCGGCGCTCACGTTCACCGTCTGCGCCTCGGCCCAGTTCGAGGCGGTGAACGTCAGGCTCGCGCTGTCCAGCGTCAGGCCGGTGCCCGACTGCCCGGTGACCTTCACGGTGACGGTGCCCGATGGCTCGGTGCCCAGCGCCACCGTGTAGCTGCCGCTGCCGCCCTCGTCCACCGCCAGGCCGTCCGCCGGGTCGAGCACGATCCCCGCCGTGTCGTCATCGGTGACGGTCACGGCCAGCGACGACGACACGTCCGCGTAGTCGCCGCCCGACGCGGCGTGGACGAGCGTGGCCGCGTCGTTGCCCGCGTCGTCGTCCTGCCCGGCGCCCAGGTTCACCGTCTGCGCGGCGGACCAGTTCGACCGGGTGAACGTCAGCGAGGTCTTGTTGGGCGTCAGGTCCGTGCCGTCGTGCCCGGAAATCGTCACCGTGACCTCCGCCGACGGCTGCGTCGCCAGCGCCACCGTGTAGCTGCCGCTGGCGCCCTCGTTCACCGTGAGCGAGGCCGGGGTGAGAGTGATCGCCGCGGTGTCGTCGTCGTTGACGGTCACGCCCAGGTTGGCCGACACGTCCGCGTAGTCGCCGCCGGACGCGTCGTGGGTGAGCGTCGCCGTGTCGTTGCCCGCGTCGTCGTCCTGCCCGGCGCCCAGGTTCACCGTCTGCGCGGCGGACCAGTTCGACCGGGTGAACGTCAGCGAGGTCTTGTTGGGCGTCAGGTCCGTGCCGTCGTGCCCGGAAATCGTCACCGTGACCTCCGCCGACGGCTGCGTCGCCAGCGCCACCGTGTAGCTGCCGCTGGCGCCCTCGTTCACCGTGAGCGAGGCCGGGCTGAGCACGATCCCCGGCGACTCATCGTCGGTGACCGCCACCTTCAGGTCCGCGGACACCGAGCCGTAGTCGCCGCCGCTGGCGGCGTGGATGAGCGTGACGGCATCGTTGCCGGCATCGTCGTCCTGGCCAGCCGTGACCGTCACTGTCTGCGCGGTGCTCCAGTTCGACGTGGTGAACGTCAGCGAGGTCTTGTCCAGCGTCAGGTCGGTGCCGTCATGGCCGGACACCGTCACGGTCACCTCCGCCGTCGGCTGCGAATTCAGCGCCACCGTGTAGCTGCCTTGGCCGCCCTCGGTCACGCCCAGCGATTCCTTTGAGAACACCAGGCCGCGGGTGTCGTTGTCCTTGACGGTCAGCGCGGCGGCAGTCGGATTGGCGATGCCGTGGCCGCCCGACGCGGTGCCCTGGACGTTGACGGTGGCGTCAGCGGCGTCCACCTTGTTGTCGGTGGCGGTGACAGTGACCACGCCGGAGCTGGCGGTAGCGCCCGCGGCGATGGTGAGCGCCTTGTTGCTGCTCAGCGTCGCGGGGGCGTTCGCCGGCAGGCTGACGGTGATCGTGGTCTCGGCGCTCGAGGCGCGGTCGAGGCTGGCGGTGACCGTGCTGACGTTGCCGGTGCCGCTCTCGTTGATCGTGGATGGGCTCAGATTGAGCGTCGCCACCGGCAGCGCCTCGTCGTCGGTGAGCGTGATCTCGTCAGCGGTGACGCTGACAGTCTGCCCGGCGCTGCCGGAGACCGTGATGGTCTCGCTGCCCTCGGCGACGGCATCCTGCTTTGGGGTCAGCGTGAAAGTGTGGGTGGCGCTTGTGTTGCCAGCGGGGATGTCGATCTTGAAGTCGTCCACCCTGTAGTAGTCTTTGCCCTCCTCGGCAGAGTCGTCGCTGGCGCCGGCCTGCACCGCCACCTCGGTGGCCGCGCCGTAGGTGGTGCCGCCGGTCACGGCGGCGGTGACGGTGACGCTCACCGCGCCGCCGTTCTCCGTCAGCGTGTCCGGGCTGGCGGTGAGCGTGA
>VYBN01000023.1 GCA_009844425.1 Gammaproteobacteria bacterium
GCTTCAATGAGGCCCCCGCAAAAAACGGGGGAAAGGTTTAATGCTCCTTATATAGCATTATTGCGCGCACTAGTGCTTCAATGAGGCCCCCGCAAAAAACGGGGGAAAGGTATCTGACGCCGTGCACCGCGTTTACGATGCGGAGTACGCTTCAATGAGGCCCCCGCAAAAAACGGGGGAAAGGTGGACCTCCGAGGCACGCAGATCACGTCGCTGCCGGAGCTTCAATGAGGCCCCCGCAAAAAACGGGGGAAAGGCCCGCCTTCTGAGTGCCGCGGCCAGTATAGCGGAAAGGAACTTCTTGCGAGAGGTGACTGGATGGGCGTTGATTAACAAGGCAAAGCAACCGCCCGCTGCCTCTCGGCCTCACGCGGAGTGGAATAACTTGCTGAATTTGAAAGAGCTTTCCGTTTTGCGAGCGGTTACCAGCACAACCTTCACCACTACAGCACTCGCATTGCTTGCGGCAGTTCATCATACGATGACCGGCTCTCGCTTCACCGGTGTGTAAATGTGCTTGCCCAGCGACTCTACTTTGGGCTCGACATGATCGGCCAGTCCCACATCCACGAGCACGATGTGATCCTCCTTGTGATTGATGAGATCGTCAAGCAAGGTCACCAACTCCACGTAACGCATGCGGCTGAGGCGGCACTGAAAGACGGACAACTGCACATGTTCACCATACCCGTGCATGGTTTTGAACACCCGCCGCCAACGCTTGGGGCTTGAAATGTCGTAGGCGACAAAATACAGCCTTTCATCGGCAGCCATGATGACATACCCGTACGCTGCCGGATGCATGCACCTCGTTCATCGGGTCACAAAGTTGGGGTATTCGGCGATTTCGCCCAGCAGAAAGCGCCCAAGCAGCCGCGCCTGAATGTGCAGCAGCCGACGATACTCAACGCGATAGCCGAACAGCGGGTGCGTAACCTCCTGGGTGAGGCGCCGCTCGAAGGTGGCGATGAACCGTTTCCGCCCGGAGTCGGTCAAATTAACGCCTACCGGCGTGCGCACAAAATCAGTGGGCTGAACTTCACCGTTATTGAGAGCGGTCACAACCGCCGAGTCCACGATCAGCGGCCGGAAAGGCTCCATCATGTCCAACGCCAGGGCGGGACGCCCGTAACGAGGCTGATGAAAGAAGCCCCGATACGGATCCAAGCCCACCGACGACAGCGCAACTACCCAGGTTCGCGTCAACATCGCGTAGCCGAACGAAAGCAGGGCGTTGACGGGGTCGGTGGGCGGCCTTCGATTGCGGCCCTGCATATCAAAGCTGGCGCCTTCGGCATCGTGCTTGAGCATGCCGGCAAACGACTGGAAGTAGCGCGCCGCGGCGGCGCCCTCGACTCCCAGCAAGACGCCGGTGTCCTTTGCCCTGGGCGCTTTTTTTGCCAGCCGCCGCAGATCCACGAGTACCGGCTCAATGCCGGTTTCCCGGCGCCAGTTGCGCCGAAGCAGCGTTCGGCAATTGCGTATCTTTGCCCGCACCCAGCCGCGCGCCAGATTCCGGCACACGCGGTCGTCAAACGAATGCTTGTACTGGGCGGCTCGCAGTTCCACGTTCGGATGCCCGGCCCCAACGGTGTGCCCGATAAACCAGCCGCCGTAGGAACTCCAGGTAACCGGAATATTTCGGATCATGAGCTCGTGGAGCGTTGGCGTGGTCACGTACGCGTTGCCCATCACCACGAGTTGCGAAACCTCCCCAAGGCGCACGTGGATTGTTTCTTCATCGCCCTTCGTGATGGCGAGCCGTTCGCCCTGCTTGGAGACCTTCGCATGGTGGGCCTGGATGTACACGGGCATGGCGCGTGTTTGCGCCACGCTCAACGGCCGAACCTTCCCGCTGGACGCGCGCAGCCAGTTGATTTCATCCGGCAGGCAAATGCCCACCAGCGAACACCTCGGGCACTTCGGACTGTCCTCCAGCGGAGGCGGAATGCTGCCGTGCACAGCCAGCGCTCGCAGGCCATCAAGCGACTGGTGTGTCAGTTCGATCAACTCGCGGTCAAACGGAACACGCACGCGCTCCCGCGAACCGGCGTAATACAGCACGCCTTCGGTGCACCGGTAGCCGTGCTCCAAGAGCAATAGGCCCTGCGCACAAAGCTGCACGCGCTCCGGATCGTAGGCTTTGCGCGGCACATGCGGCCGCTTGCTGCGCTTGTAATCAACCGGACGCACCGCCCCCGCCCTGCCCTCCAGAAGGTCAATCTTCGCAATCAGGTTGAGCGCCTTTGAAGACAACTCAACTGATCGAACGGGCTTGATTTCCGCAAAATCCTCGTCCGGTTCGGGCAGTTCGCCGCCCTTCTTGTCCACGCGGCGGTGAACCCGCCGGCCGTCCATGGTGTCGGAGGATTCCTGCCACTCCTTCTGCACCCATTCCAGGTAGGCAAGCCGGGGACAGTACACGTACTCGTTAAGAATGCGCGCGGGAATGAATGGCGTGTCGGCGCCTTCAAAATCGACTCTGAGCGGAAGGGCCGACTGGCTGGGTTGAGCGCCGGGCGAATCATCATCACGCAAGCGATTGACGGACGGGGCCGTGACGCCGAGGGATTGTTTGGGTTGCGTATCAAGCGAATCGTCATCGCGCGGGATCGGCGCATCGCCCCTGGCTTCGGCTTCAGCATCAGCTTCGGCGAAGGGAGGCGCCTCGATGCTGTTCGAGCCCCCCGAGGAGGACGCGGTATTATTGCTATTGGTGATCGGCATCCGGGAACCTGCACCCTGGTTGGCGGGCAGCAGGTGAGTCGGAACATTACCACGGCGTCGTTTGCCAAAACTGTGCTTGCCAAGGCTATGCTTACCAAGGCTGAAGACAGGCAGGATGCCGCAAGGATATACTTCTCCCGCGGAGCCACTCGACAGGTTTATTCCATGACGGACGATGAACTGAAAGCGCTGGTTGCCAACTTGGCCGTTGCCCAGGATCGGACCGATGCCCAGATGGCGGCAAATGCAGTCCAAATGGCCAAAACTGACGCCAAGCTGAACCGGTTGGCGGAAATGTACGGCGGCGTGGGCAATAGCCAGGGCGCGGCGCGGGACCAGATTGATGCCCAATTGGCGGCAAACGCCGCCCAAATGGCCAAAACTGACGCCAAGCTGGATCGGCTGGCGGAAATGTACGGCGGTGTGGGCAATAGCCAGGGCGCGGTGACCGAGGAGTTCTATTACAACAGCCTAAAGGCCGACCCGGTGCTGGCCGGGATGCGTTTCGACATTATCGACAAGAACGTCACGCGCAGCCACGCCGGTCTGGAAGACGAATTCGACCTGATTCTGGTCAATGGCCGGGAAGTATTTGTCGTGGAAGTCAAATACAAGGCGCACAAAAGGGACCTGGAGCGATTGCTGAACAAGAAAGCGGTCAATTTCCGCAATCTGTTCCCGGAACATGCCAGCCGGCGGCAGCGATTTGCGCTGGCCGCTTTCCACATACATGACGAACTCAAGCAGGCGGCCCTGGGGCGGGGCGTGACCGTGCTGCAGCGCAAAGGCGACGTGATCGAAACCCTCGCGGCCTGACCGGCCGCCCGATGACCGCCAGAGCATGTCCGGTTTGCATTCATCACCGGTGTCAGCAAGTTTTCCAAGGTGAATCTTTTCTCGGGGCTGAATAATCTCACCGACATCACTCTGGAGCCGGAACACTCCGCCATTTGCGGCTACACCGAAACGGATGTGGATACGGTATTCGGGCCAGAGCTTGCCGGCCTGGACCGCGATGCGGTCCGCGAGTTGCGTAAACCGCTGAAGGTTGCCGCCTGTTCCATGTGAAGGCTGCCACCCGGAC
>VYBN01000012.1 GCA_009844425.1 Gammaproteobacteria bacterium
GGTCGAACTCGGGCTCCAGCACGTCGCCGGACTCCGACAGCGGCTGGGGCGTCGCGGCAGCGCCTCCGGCCCGCCCCGCCAAATCGTCCGTCCGCGCCTCGGCGGCCCATTCATCGAGCAACGCCTGCTGCTCCCCCGACAGCTCGACGACGCCGCCCCCGAGCGACGCCGGCAATCTCACCCGCGCGTTCACCCCTCCATTCTCGCACGCGCCGACGCGCCCGGAACCTCAATTTCAAGGTCCCGCGGCGCACAAACGCGCTCTGACGTCGTATTTGCCCGATTCCGGCACGGAACCCGGGACCTCGTCCTACTTAAGGCCCAGATAAGGTTCCGGGTTCCGGTAGAGAGAGCCTTACGTAACCCGGAACCCGGAACCAGGCCTAGGGTAGGGAGAAGTCCCGGGGTTCCGTGCCGGGCGGACCTGAGTTGACCCTCGTTCAAACGTTTGACCAACGGGCCAACTTCTCTGCGGGCATGTTCCCGTTCGCCCGCGAACGTGCTACAGTGCTCTCAGCGCTCACTCGTTGCGCACTTGACGGCTGCCGGCCGGGGGACGTTCCCCCGGCTGCAGCTGACAGTAGCGGCGGCGGGGCGCATCAAGTGGCAACGAGAAGAGTCAGGAGCCGAGATGGCTGAAGACAACGCCGGGTTCGATTTCGGCGCGGGCGACTGGCCGCTGGACCTGCAGGACCCGTGGGCGGCCAAGATCGAGCCCCCGGTGTGGCTGTTGGACGGCTACATCGCCGAGGGCTACCAGACGAGCCTCATCGGAGTCGCGCAGTCTGGCAAGTCGTCTGTCGCCCTGGAATGGGGGCTGCGGCTCGCGGAGCAGGGCGTCAAAACGGCGTTCCTGCTGTCGGAGTCCAGCTCCGGCTGGCTCGAGCGGTTCAAGGCGATGGCCGACCCCGAAGTGCACACGGCGGACATGATCAAGATACACACGGCGCCGCTCGGCCTGGTCGGCGACCGCGATATGCTGCAGCGGACCAAAGAGCAGCTGCTCGTCGAAGGAGTCAAGCTGCTCGTCGTCGACACCCTCGGCAAGACCAAGGCGGACGCGTTCGACGAGAACAACAACACCGACGTCGAGGCGTTCTGCACTGAGCTCGAGTCGTTCACCGCCGCTGGCATAACGACCGTGCTCATCGCGCACACCGGCCACTCGGCGCCCAAGCGGATGCGCGGCGGGTCGTCCTGGCATCCGAGCCTGCAGTGCGTCTGGCATGCAGAGCCACGGGGCGGCGGCGCGTTCGACCTGGACCCGGTGCGGTTCAAGGACTTCAGCCCGGACGTGCGCACGATGGTCTTCGAGCAGGAGACCGGCATGGCGAACTCGCGCGGAGAAGAGCTCTGGGGCCGCGGGCAGGACCGCGAGCACATAGCCAAGGCGAGCGGCTCGGAAGACAGAGCGCGGCTCGACTCGCTCGACCGGATCGTGGCGGACAACGTGCGGCAAGCCACGCTGCGCGGGGCGTCGATCTCGCTGCAGGAAGTGCAGACCATCATCAAGGATGCCGTCGGCACAGAGCACATGGTCGCGCAAGACAGCTCGCGCAAGACACTCGCGGAGCTCACCGTCAAAATGTCACCGCAAGCCGTCGGCATGCGGATGAAGAAGTTGGGCTATGTCAACTACGAAGACGCCGACAGAAAGACCTGGTACCGCCATGCAAGCGCAACCTGAGACCATCCCCCAGCTGGCGGGACAGACCTTGATCCCCCTGAAGGGCAAGCAGCCGTTCGTCCGGGGGTGGACGGAGGCGGAGTCGTTCAGCGAGAGCACCTGGCTCGAAGCGGACCGCTACGGCGTGCGCCTCGACGGGCTCGTCGTGATCGACATCGACAGGCAGCCGCCCCAGCACTACAGGCCGATGCTCGAGTCGATAGAGACGCTCTGGGTGAGGACCCCGTCCGGCGGCCAGCACGTGTACCTGCGCGGCAGGCTCACCGGCCACGTGCCAGCGCCTGGCTGGTGCGACATCAAGCACGGCGGCGGCCACCAGTGCGTCGGCCCTGGCAATGCAGGCTACGTGGTGTTCCACAACGCGCCGATCGCCGACTTGAACGCAGCTTTCGACGTGCTCACGACCATCAAGAACGAGCGCACTGCGACGGTGGTGCCGCACGGGACTGTGTCACGCAAGCCCGAGCCTTGCGACGCCAACGACAACAAGCTGCTCGCGCTGAACGGCCTGTCGTGGCACCTGTACCTGCTCGGCTGGCCAATAGACAAGGCGCGGTCGATCATGCAGCATGCCAACGGGCTGCTGGACGTGCCGATCGGCAAAGAGCGCATGGAGTGCGAAACAGAGCTGCGACGCGGGTCGTGGTGAACAGAAAGGACAGATCATGTTACAGCTGACATCAGAAGAGGAGCTGCAGCGGCAAGTCAGGGTTATCGAGCACGCAGCTGAGCGCGTGACCGGCGTGCACCCCTTCGTCGTCCGCGAGGCGAAGACCACGGCGATCAAGGAAGTCGTGCTCGATTTCTTGCGTCGAGAAGCGGAGAGGGTATGACCGAGATCAAGACATGCAACCACGACGGCGTTACGCTGCTGCCGGTGCCGGAGGGCGCGCTGGTCTGGGGCGTGCCGGGCCAAAAGTTCGTCGACGGGCTGCACATGTGCCCGCGGTGCAACCGGCGGTTCACCGACAACGACCTGGCTCAGATAGCCAGCGGCCGCGAGCGGGCGGCTGCCAGGACATTGGCCTCGCAGATCGCGAGGCGCATGACAAAAAGGCACAGACCATGACTGACAGCAAGAGGCGCGAGCTCCAAGCACTGCGCCAGACGAAGTTCGAGGCAGCGGTCGTCCTGGCGACCGACCCGGAAGCAGGCCAGCACGACGTCGCCAAGGCGATCGTCGAGTACGGGTCGGCATGCTTCATGCACGGAGGGGCGTGCGCGCAATGACTGACCGCGACGACAGAAAGGACAGGCCGGTGAACGGTCTGAAGGCACGGCTCGAAGCTATCGACGAGGCGCGCCAGCAGGCGCTCGAGAGCGGCGCGCTGGGCAGCGACACCGCCCACGCAGAGATCACGCTGGCTAAAGAAGCCGTGCTCGAGTTCATGCGCGAGGCAGCGGACAAGTACTGCGATGACTGAGTGCACCTGCCATGTTCACTCGCCGGCGAGGAGCGGCCAGGGCCAGGCCGTGAAGTACGTCGAGCACACCTGCCGGCCGTGCGGCGGCGACAAGCCATGCCGGCGCTGCGAGCTGCTCCGCACGAGCAGCACGCTGGCCTACGGCTTCTCGATGGGCGGCATGTGATGGGCGACAGCATCCCTGCCACGCACCTGGCTGCGTTCGACGTCGGTGAGATCGACCGCCTGATCGAGGCACTGCAGGCGCTGCGGAACGCGGACGACCCGGACGAAGTCGCAGTCTGGATGGCAGCGGTCAGCCTCAACGGCTTTGAGAGCGACGCAGTGGTCGTCTTGCAGCGCGACGATTCACAGTCAGTCCAGGACTGGCTTTACCCGCATGGAGACGTGACACTCAACTGACGAAAATTCGACATATAACACTGTCGAGGTGACCGAAACTCCGACATATAACACTGTCGGCACGCCCGAAATTCCAACATAAACGACACAACGTCGTAGATCACACCTGCGTGTTTCATTTTTGAAAAGTGCGTGGTACGAT
>VYBN01000035.1 GCA_009844425.1 Gammaproteobacteria bacterium
GTCACAACATCGCCGGTGTCTCCGGCCGTGGCGGGCGATATCGAGCAAAGCGGCCAGAAGCTGACGATTGCCGCAGGAGACACGGACAGCAGCGGGACGGTGACGGTCACCGCCGTGGACAACGATGTCCATGCGCCGGACAAGCAGGTGACGGTGTCGGGGACGGCAAGCAATGCGCAGGGCATTGCCGGCGATCCGGAGGATGTCACGCTCATCATCGAGGAAGACGAGGCGCAGCCTTCGGTCTCGTTTGCCGCGGCGCGCTACGAGGCCCGCGAGGGCTTTGTGCCGGCGGGACTGGCTGTGTATCTGAGCGGTCCGCTGTCCTCGCCTGTGACGATTCCGCTTGTGGCCACGCCCGGCGGCGGAGCCACCCCGCCCGGAGAGGACGGCGCGGACTATGAGGGCGTGCCCGAGAGCCTGACCTTTGAAGCCGGCTCGACACGGGCGATCTTTTCGGTCACGGCCATCAACGACGACATCGACGATGATGGCGAGCAGGTGTCATTGCGCTTCGGCGATCTCCCTGACGAGGTGTTGTCCGGCAAGACGGCCGGGGCCATCGTGGCGCTGGAGGATAACGACAAGCGCGGCCTGATCCTGGGCCCGGAGCAACTGCGCTTCATGGAGGGCGCCACCGGCGCCTACGAGATGCGCCTGGCCAGCGAGCCGGCTTCGGACGTTACGGTACGCATTGCCTATGCGCCGGACACGGGCCTTCAAGTCTCGCCCGAGCGCCTGGTGTTCACGGCGGCGGACTGGTTTACGCCGCAGCGTGTTGCGGTTCAGGCCGGCCACGATGAGGACGCGGACGACGAGGCGGCCTCGTTCACGCACACCGTATCAGGCGGCGATTACGGCGCGCTGGAGCCGGTGGCGTTCCCGGTGACGGTGATTGACGACGACCCGCGCTGGGTGGTGACGCTGTCGGCGGAGCCGGCGTCCGTAGCCGAAGGCGCCGGCGCCACGGCCATTGCGGTGACGGGCACGCTCAACGGGGCGCGCGAAGAGGACACGCAGGTGAACCTGCACGCCTTGCCGGGCGCGGATACGGAGCGCGGCGATTTCGACGCGGCGCCCCTGTCGTTTGTCATTCCTGCGGGCGAGACCGCCGTTGAAGCATCGATGACGCTGACTCCGGCCGATGACCGCATCGTGGAGGACGCCAGGCAGGTTGTGCTGATGGGCGCAGCCGAACAAGCGGCGGTGACCGAGGCGCAGATCACGATCACCGATGACGATGCGCCGGAGTGGACGTTAGGACTGACGCCCGCTTCGATCACGGAAGGCAGTTCCGCCGTGTTGACAGCGGACACGGGCGGGGTGAGTTACGGGACGGACCAGGCGCTGGGCCTGACGTTCTCGGGCACGGCGTCGATCGGAGCCGATTACTCGGTAACGTCCGGAGGATTGGCGCTGGCCGGTCCGCCCTATGAGTTGGTCCTGTCCGCCGGTTCGTCTTCCATCGAAGCGCAGATCATGGCGGTCAGCGACTCCGTGTCCGATGATGGAGAGACCGTGGCGGTCACGATGCAACACGGTGGAACCGATGCCGGTCCCGTCAATCTGACGATCACCGAAGGCGTATGCGCGCGCACTCCCGAAGTGCGCGATGCGCTGGTGTCCGCCACCGGCGCGGCAGATTGCGCCAGCGTCACGTCCGCCGCCCTTGCAGCCATTGCGACGCTGGACTTCTCCGGCGGCGCCGCGGCGTCCCTGACGCTCAAGAGCGGCGACTTCGCCGGCCTGAGTAGCCTTAAGACGCTGATCTTCCGCGGCGTGGCGCTCACCTCCGTTCCCCCGGACATCTTTGCGGGATTGAGCGCGCTGGAGCTCCTTAATCTCAAGAACACCGGATTGACCTCCCTGCCCGATGGCGTGTTCTCCGGCTTGAGCCGCCTTAATCGCCTGACGCTGGAGAACAACGCCCTTGCAAGCCTGAACGCGAACGTCTTTTCCAGCTTGAGCGGCCTGCAGGATCTCAACCTGCGCAAGACGTCACTGACTTCGCTCCCTGATGGGGTCTTCGCGGGCCTGTCAAAGCTCACGATCCTGAACCTCAGGGGCAACCGCATTACGCAGTTGCCCTCCAACATCTTTGCCCCGCTCACTGCTCTGGAGATATTGAACCTGATCAACAACCGCCTGTCCGCTATCCCCGATGGCCTGTTCAAGGGCCTTGGATCGCTGACCAGCGTGCGCCTGGACGAGAACACCGGCAGTCCGTTTTCGCTCGTTATGTCAGTGGAGAAGACCGGCGGGGACGGCGTGCGCGCCGTGCTGCCCACGGGCGCGCCGTTCGATATCAAGGTGGCGGTCGCGGTAAGCGCAAACGGGACACTGGAAGGCGAAGACCATGGCGTGACCATCGCCACCGGGCAGACGCATAGCCGCGCGCTTGCGGTATCGCGCAAGGCGGGCGGGTCCGGGCCGGTGACGGCCACGCTGGCGGAGTTGCCCAAGCTGCCCAATACGAACCACCAGGGTTATGCGCTGGCGAAGTCCGCAAGCCTGCCGCTGACGGTGCTGGAGGGTTACGTGTCCGCTTCCCTGTCGGTGGCCGATCCGCCCGATGTGAAGGAAGGGCCGGACGCCACCGTTGTGTTTACGGTCACGCTGGCGCCGGCGGTGGACCGCGAGGTGACGGCGGCCTACGCCACGGCGAACGGCACGGCGGTGTCGGGCGAAGATTACGAGGCGGTAAACGGCACGCTGACGTTCAAGGCCAACGAGACCTCGAAGACCGTCACGGTGAAGGTGCTGGATGACGCGGTGGATGAGTCGCGCGAGACGTTCCGCCTGCTGCTGCTGAAAGCCGCGGGCGCGGATATTGCCGATGGCGACGGAGAAGTGGCGATCGTCAACACCGATCCCTTGCCGCAAGCCTGGCTTGCGAGGTTCGGGCGCATTGCCGCCGGCCATGTGGCCGACGGCATCGGCGAACGGCTGGCGCAGCCCGAAGGCGGCGGGCACGCCCGCTTCAGCGGCCTGGCGCCGCTCGCAGGCGAAGAACTTGCATGCGCGCATACTGAAGCGCAACTGGAACAATTTGGCTTCCCGCGCGCTGTCCACACGCACGGGCAAGCCGGATGCCTCGCCGGGTCCGGCCCCCGCCGCTTCGGGCCTGACGCCCGCTTCGGCCCGCCGCCGTTCGGCCGGGCAACGCATGGCGATGCTGGGCCGCGCGGCGCGATGATGGGCGCGCCTCCCGGCCCGGCTGCCCGCGATTTGCTGTCCGGCGGCGCGTTTACGGTCGCTCTGGGACGGGATGAAGAGAACGCTCCGGCCCGCTTCACGCTCTGGGGCCGGAGCATGGCGACGCGCTTTGCGGGTTCCGGGGACGGCCTGCGCCTGGACGGGGAGGTTGCGACCTGGCTGCTCGGCGCCGATCGATCCTTCGGACGCTGGCTTGCGGGCGTCGCCCTGGCGCAAAGCCGGGGCGCAGGCGGCTATGACGCCTCCACAGGCGAAAGCGGCGAGATGACAAGCGAGCTTATGAGCGTGCATCCGTATGTGCGCTATGCCGCAAGCGAACGGCTGACGGCCTGGGGCGCGCTCGGCTACGGACAGGGAGAACTGACGCTTGACCGGGAAGGCGGAGGAAGCTGGAACGCCGATACGTCAATGACGATGGCGGCAATCGGCGCGCGAGGCGCGCTCAAACCAGCGGCCTATACCGGCGGGTTCGAGTTGGCGGTGCGCGCCGATGCGCTTTGGGCCTCGATCGCATCGGGCGAGAGCGGGAACGCCGCCGGCCGCCTGGCGGCCTCCGAAGGCGATGCGAGCCGCTTGCGGCTGATCCTTGAAGGCGCGCGCACGTTCACGGCGGACGGCGGACGCAGCCTGACGCCGAACGTCGAACTGGGACTTCGCCACGACGCCGGGGACGCCGAAACCGGAACCGGTATCGAACTCGGCGCCGGAATGCGCTATAGGGATGCCGCAATGGGGCTCAGCATCGAGGTCAAGGCGCGAAGCTTCATCGCGCATCAGAACGAAGCGTACCGCGAATGGGGCGCCAGCGCGGCGGTGCGGTTCGACCCCGCAACGCCCGGCCGCGGGCTGATGCTGACGCTTAAGCCCTCGTGGGGCCATGCCGCAAGCGGCGCCGAGAGGCTGTGGACGCAGCAGGGAATGCTCGGCAGGAGCGCCTACGGCGGCCTGGATCCGGACGGGCGCATGGACGCGGAAGTCAGCTATGCAGCCAACGGCCCCAAGGGCCTCGGCATGCAAACGCCCTATGCCGCCTGGGCGCTCGAGAACGCCGGAAGCCGAACAATCCGAGTGGGCTGGCGATGGGCAATGGGCCAGAACGGAAACCTGGACATCGAAGGAACAAGACGGCAAATACCAAACGGACAAAAGGCCGAGTACGGCCTCGGACTCAGAGCGGCGACGCGATGGTGATGAATTTGCCATACGACATTCGTGCACTCTCGGCTCAAAAGCTATCGAGCGCCGGCTTCGATTTATCTACATGCTTGGCTGGCTGCTTGGTCGCCTTGGCGGCAGCATTGGCACTGTCTCCGGTTGCGGCCCAGACCCGGGACGTCAATTTCGCCGTTGTGGGCAAGCACGCGGGGTATGAGCAGACCGGCGCCGGCAAGCCCAGGCGCCAGTACTACTCTTTCTTCTCGGAAATCTTCCTCGCCGACGGGACGCCGCTGGGCGAAGCTGTGCTGGTCCGGCCCGATGGCCGCGAGGTTCAGTTCACGGATCAGCGGGCCGTCGTGGGTCCTTCAAGAGACCGGATACTGCTGATCCGGGGCGGCCGGACCTACGACAGCGAGGCGGAAATCGACCGGGAATGGCCCAATGGCGAGTACGTCTTCCGTTACTCGCCGCCGGGCGCCACCGATGCGGTGTCCATACCCATCCGGCTCGGCGAGGGCGCATACCCTGAGGGGCCGCGGGTGTGGCTGGAGCAGAACGGCGGGCCGGTTTCCTTCGATAGCGTCGATTCCACGTTCGACCTTGCCGTCCGCTACACGCCTTTCGATTCCGGCCGCTCGGACCCGCGCGAAATCGTCGATGACATGATCTTCGTGATACTGCGCGACGAGGAGAACTACAAGGTGGACCACAGCGGCCGCCCCTTCCAGGGCCAGCGGTTCATGCTTTATTCGGACACCGAACGCGTCATTCCCGCGGCTGCGCTGGCGCCCGCAAGCCGCTACGCGCTGAGCGTCGAGTTCGCGATTCTCGAGGAAACGTCCCGCGGCTCCGGCGTGCCCGTGATGTCAACCCGGGCGGTCACGACGGCGCTGGAGATTCACACGCTGCCGCCGCTTCCGCAGATGATGGACCAGGGTTAACGGCCTCTAGTCCTTGTAGTCTTCGATATCGGCCGGGTTCGGCTGCCGATAGATCGATTCGGGAAATTCGGCCTGTGCGGCGCCGGCGGGCGTGCGAAAGCGCAAACCGTGACCTTCCTTGATCGTGTAGGGAACCTGCGGCTGTCCCCCGGTTTCGAGGTTCAGTGAATACAGGCGTTGCCGCAGCTGCCGTACGACCGGCGTGTGGTCGGGGTCACCGATCAGATTGCGCATTTCTCCCGGGTCGCTTCGCAGGTCGTACAACTCGTCCGTGTCCCAGATGCCGTGGTACTGAATGAGCTTGAAGTCGTCGGTGCGAAGCGCGAAAGTCGTGGGCGTCTGGGGGAATACCCAGTTCCAGAAATACTCGTAATACAGCTCGGAACGCCAGTCCTGCACGCTCTCGCCACGGGCCAGCGGACCGAAATCGACGCCGTGCACGGGACTGGACGGCGTAACGCCGGCCAACGCAAGGAGGCTCGGCGCGATGTCGATGTTGGCCACCATCTCGTCCACCACCGTGCCCGCGGGGAAGCGCCCGGGTGCGTAGGCAAGCAGCGGCACGCGAATGGATTCCTCGTAGGCGTTGCGTTTGTCGATCAGGCCGTGTTCGCCGAACAGGAAGCCGTTGTCGCCCATGAACACCAAGATCGTGTCCTGCGCGATGCCCTGTTCGTCCATCCATGCGAGCAGCCTTCCCAGGCTGTCGTCCACCGCCGCCAGCGCACGGTTGTAATTGCGCTTGTATTCGCGAATGTCGAGATCGCCGTGGTAGGCGAAATCCACGCCGTGCCAGCTGTTGCGCTGGTTGCGGACCCACATGGGCTTGCCCGCGTAGTTTTCCGGCGTGTCCGCCGAACTGTCGGGAAGCCTGATTTCAACGTCCGCGTAGAGCTCCCTGTGCCGCTCCGCGGGCGCGAAATCCGCATGCACGGCCTTGTGCGACAAATACAGGAAGAACGGTCTTCCGCGATCGCGCCCTTTCAGCCACTCCATCGCGTAGTCGGTCAATTCGTCGGTAATGTAGCCCTGCTGCGGAACGCGGTCTCCGTTGACGTTGATTGTGCTGCCGTCAACGGGGAAATAATTGCCCTGTCCGGCGAAACTGACCCAGTGATCGAATCCCGGCTGTCTTTCGTCGCCGTGCAGGCCCATGTGCCACTTTCCGACATACGCGGTCTGGTAACCGGCTGCCTGCAGGTCCTCGGGAAAGAAGCGTATGCCGGGACTCAGGCTGCGCTCCAGATTGTCGACCACCCCGTGCGCGTGGGCATAGAGGCCGGTGAGGATGGAAGCGCGGCTCGGCGAGCATAGCGAGGTCGTCACGAAGGCGTTTCTGAAATGCACGCCCTCCGCCGCGAGCCGGTCCATGTTCGGCGTGTGGATTTCGTCATTCAGGAAACCCAGCGCGTCATGTCGCTGATCGTCCGTGAGCACGAAGATGATGTTCGGCCGCTGCTTCTCTGCGGCTGGGCCGGCTGTGCAGGCTGGAAGAGTCAACGCGGCAGCGAACACTGCGAGCCAAAGCTTCTTCATCATTTCAATGCTCAGCGCCTGAACATGCGAAGTGGCGCGAAGTTATGCCGCGCGAGATTCCACGACGAGTTCCTGTCCGAGAAGGCGTAGGGCCCGATGAATTCGATTGGCCGCGGTGTGGTGTCTGGGATCCAGCATTCGCCGCACCACCTTCTCGTTCACCCCCATGCGGCGAGCGAAGGCGAGCCGCGAAAGCCCGCTGTTCCGAAAAGCGAGCGCAAACGCGGCTTTCGCCGCCATCTGGGGTGGCACTGTCACCAGTTTTTCTCCGTCTCGCCTGGGGCTGGGTACAGGAATGGGTTCACCGTCGTCAATACGCCCCGCGATGGCTTCCTCCAGCGCATCCTGAGCCTCCCAAAGCGCGTTCTCTTCGTCGAACCCCGAGGTTAGGCATTCCGGCAGATCACGGCACGACGCGATTACTTCGCCAGAATGGTCGCGAACTAGCCGCACTGGATAGCGAAACCGCATGTCTATGCCCCTTTCAATCTTGCACAAAACGAGCTCAACGAAAATCTCCTCGATTCAGGCCAAGCTGCCGCATCATGGCAAAAAGAAGTCCCTTTGGCAGGTCCTTTCTTCTGTCCTTCAACACTGTCTTGCTCTTGCCGTAGTACAGCGTAACGTGGCTTCCTTTTCCGCGTTTGAGATCTACTCGCACCGGCACGCCTCGTGCTTTGCCGATCTCGAAGACCCGGTTCAGGAATTCCCTTCCCTTCACGCTTTGAATACTAGGACAGTAATGTCCGATAATCAAGCCGCAGCAATCGGCAGGCCCCTCCCAGGTTCCAAAATATGGCTGCGGCGAGCACTTTGGGAGCGAAGGCGTCCCGCCTTCGAGGAGGGCGGGACGCCGCGAGGGACATGCCCTTGCTCCCATGGCCGCATATAGTATGCGCGGGCCATGAGTACGGGCGTGCAAAGTCGAGCAGGGCGATGGTGGATCGTGGCCGTGGCGGCCTTCGGGCTGTCCACCAGTCCCGGCCAGTTCGCCTACGGCGCCTTCAGCCTCTTCATCGAGCCGCTGGAGCAGGAATTCGGCTGGGCGCGCGCCGACATGAGCCTGGCGCTGACCCTGTTCACCCTCTGCCTTGCCGTGACCCTGCCGTTCATCGGGCGGCTGGTGGACCGCTACGGCTCCCGGCGGGTGCTGGCGCCCTCGATGCTGGTGCTCGGCGCCGGCCTGTGCATGCTGGGCTGGCAACTGGACGCGCTCTGGATACTGCTGGCCGTCTATGTCCTGATCGGCGTGCTCGGCGCCGGCGCCAACAGCCCGCCCTATATGCGCACGGTCTCGTCCTGGTTCGATCGCCGCCGCGGGCTGGCGATCGGCACGGCCATGGCGGGGGCCGGGCTCGGTTACGCCTACGTGCCGCCCATGGTGCGCTACATCAACGACGCGTACGGCTGGCGGTTCAGCTTCCTGGCGCTGGGGACGATCATCATCTTCGTGGCCACGCCGCTGGTGGCCCTGTTCCTGAAGGACCCGCCGCGCCCGCGAAGCACGGTGGCGCCGGGTTCCCACGGACCCGCCGGCGAGACCGCCGGGGACGCCTGGCGCGAGGCGATGGGCCGCGGCGTGTTCTGGATGCTGATCTGCGTGTTCGCGCTGCTGTCGTTCAGCCTCTACGGCATGCTGGCGCACTTCAAGCCGATGCTCAGCGGCATGGGCATTCCGGGCGAGGAAGCCGGATGGATCGCCGGCATGGTGGGCATCGCCGTGATGGTCTCGCGGGTCGTGATCGGCTATCTGATCGACCGGATCTTCGCGCCCCGCGTCGCACTGGTGGTGTTCCTGCTTTCCGCGGCGGGAATGGCCGTTCTGTCCACCGGCAACGCGGCGGGATTCGCGATACCCGCGGCTTTGCTGCTGGGCCTGAGCATGGGCGCGGAAATCGATCTGCTCGCCTATCTCGCCGGGCGCTATTTCGGCCTCAAGTCCTTCGCCGTGATTTACGGTTTGCTGTTCAGCGCGTTTCTGGCCGGCACCGCGCTCGGTCCCTGGGCCTACGGAGCGGCTTACGACGCCGACGGTTCCTACGCGGCCATGCTGCTCGTGGGCGCCGGCTGCTGCGCCCTCGCCGCGCTGATCACGGGCTTCCTGCCGCGCTGGCCCGAAGCCGCGAGGGCGCCTCGATGAGGAAGTGGGTGAACCGGCTGGCCGGGGCCGGCGAACTGCTGACCGTGGACAGGGCGGTCGATCCGCGATTCGAGCTGGCGGCGGTCACCAAGCGCGCGCAGCAGGCGGGCAATCGCCCGATCCTGTTCCGCAACGTCAAGGGGACCCGGCTTAAGGTCGTGACCAACCTGTTTGCCGACGCGGCGCGCCTGCGAAGCCTGGTGCCCGTCAAGGACGGGCCTTTCGCCGCCGCCTACGCGAGCATGCTGGACGCGGCGGAGTCCCGGGTCGAACCCCCGACGCGGGAGGCCCCGCCGCCCGGCGACCTTCAACAGGGACAGCTTTCCGATCTGCCGCTGATCACCTACCACGAGCGCGACGCGGGTCCGTATTTCACCGCGGCGATCGTGCTGGCCCGCGATCCCGATACCGGCGTGCCCAACCTGTCGTTTCACCGGGCGATGTACGCCGGTCCGCGGGAACTGCGCCTGCGGCTGGGCGACAGTCACGATCTGACCGACTACCAGCGCCGCGCCGAGGAGGCCGGACGGGCGCTGCCCGTTGCGCTGCTGATCGGCGTGCCGCCGGCCGTGTTCATGGCCGCCGGCACTCACCTGCCGGCCGGAGTCGACGAGTACGCGCTGGCCGCCGAACTGGCGGGCAGGCGGGTGGACGTGTATTCCGGCGCGGACAGCGGCCTCCCGGTCCCCGTTGCCACCGAAGTCGTCGTCGAGGGCCGAATCCTCCCGGGAGAAAGGCGTCCGGAGGGCCCGTTCGGAGAGGTGCTGGGCTATTACGTGCCGGAGGGCCTGAATCACGTCATGGAGGTGGACGGGGTTTCACTCCGCCGCGACGCCATTTTCCACAGTCTGCTCTGCGGCTCGCGCGAGGACCTTGCCCTGCTCGAGGCGGTTAACGCGGCTCGAGTGTACCGCGACCTGAGCCGTCGCCTGCCCGGTATAGTCGATGTATCCTGCGCGCCGGCCTTCATGAACACCACGGTGCAGATCCGCCCGCAATACGCCGCCCACGCCCGCGACGTAATGGATGTGGTATTCGACAGTCACGCGGACTACAACCAGCTTTGCTGCGTCGTGGAGGAAGACGTGGACCTGCATGACATGAACGCGGTCATGCACGCATTCATCACGCGCGGGCGGGTGGATGCCCGCACGCGGGTCATCAGCGGCCGTGCGGGGTTCTACCGTGACATGCAGGACGATTTCGCCGGCCGTGTGGGGCTGGACGCCACCCGGCCATTCGGCCGGGAAGAAGAGTTCGTTTCCAAGGAGGTGCCGGGCCTGAGCGCCACCCGGCTCGAGGATTACCTCGCCCGCGACTCCGATTATTGAATTTTTCCGGCAACGCGTTCAGGTTCGGCCATAGGCATCCAAAAAATTCTGAAGGACGCCGGGATCGGGAAGGGGCGTCTAACTCAGTATATAAGCCCCCAAAAAATCGCCTCTGGCTATTCCCGACTGAGCGCAGACGGTCCGAAGAGTCGATGCCTTGATTTTTGGATGACCCGGCAGAGTCAACGTAGTTACGCTCCCATCCGGATTTTCGCGCCGCATGGATATGTGGTTCGCCTGACGCACCAAATGAAACCCCAGTGCGGCCAATGCCCGGATGACGCGCCCTCGTGGCGCGTCCCGCGGAAAGCGCGGCATCAGTAGCTCATGCTTGGCTCTTGGCTGACTGGGTCCTTTGTTGTAGCTCGTTCAGGGGCCAACGTGGCTTTTTCCACGAATTCCCGTTTGTGAAACTCAATCGCCGAATGAAGATCGGCCAGCGCCTCCTCCTGAGTGTCGCCCTGGCCCAGTACCAACCCCCCCAGGCAACGCGCATGTGCAACGTATCCATCCGGGTGTTTCTCGACGGTAATGCTGATTTGTTCTTCCATGACGTTAACCGGTAAAGCGGGGGCTTAACGCCCGTCCGCATCGTTGGCAAATGGCTGTTCGCGACTATATCACGGCGTTTCCGCTGCCGGAGAATTCCAGCTATTCTCCCCCTGCAGACAGACGGGCGCTGATGCTTCGCCGCTACCTGACGCGCGGCAGCAGGATGTAGGGCCAGGGACTGGGCATTTCGCTGACCGGCATTTCGATCAGGCCCGGCGCGTCGGCCTTTAGCGCCTCCCGCAGCGCCTTGCGCAGTTCTTCGGGCGTGCGGGCCCGCCATGCTTCCAGCCCGAACGATTCGGCCATGGCCTTGAAATCGGGATTGGTCAGGCCGGAGGCGAAAACGCGCCCGGAATAGCGTTGCGCCTGGTCGCGGCGCACGTTGCCGTAGCCGTCGTTGCTGAACACGATCACCACCACGTTGAGTCCGTGGCGCTTCGCGGTGGCCATTTCCGCGCCGGCGTAGAGAAATCCGCCGTCTCCCGCGAACGCGACCACCTTGCGGCCGCGATGGGCCGCCTGCACGCCCAACGCGGTGGGATAGCCGTAGCCCAGGTTGCCCTGGAAGTTGCTGCTGATGTAGTGCCGCGCCCGGTAGGAAGGAAACGCGAACCAGGAGGTATAGGCCATCTGGGTGACCTCGTCCACCAGAAAGCCGTCTTCGGGCAACTCGTCGCGGACCACATTGAGGACCGCAAGCTGGGGCGCATTGTTGCGCTCGAAATCCTTCTGGAATCGGCGCTTCAGGCCCAGCAGTTCCTTCTTGCGCGACTCCCGCTTGCGGTTGACGCCCTCCAGCGAATCCGCCAGGTCCGTCAACCCGGCGCCGGCGCCGGCGCACAGCGCCACGGTGGGCGCGCGCCCGCGATCGAAGGCGCTGTCGTCCGCCTCCAGCCGCACCACCGGCAAGCCGTCGTCCAGGCCCCATTCCAGTTCGGGTTCCGTGAACCGGGTGCCGACCGCCAGCACCGCGTCCGCATCGGCCCACAGCGCGTGGGCCGCCGGAAGGTTGATCCCCAGGTAGTGTCGCTCGTCGACGACGCCCTTGGCATTGAAGTTGGCGGCCACCGGCGCCTGCAGCATTTCCGCCACGCGCTTGAGCTCCGCTCCGGCATCCAGCGCGCCTCCGCCGGCGATGATGATCGGATTTCGCGCGGAACCCAGAATGCGGGCCGCCTCCTTCACCGCGTCCGGGTCCGGCGCGCTCATTTCGTACGAGGAGGCCGGTTCGAGCAGCGCGACTTCGCAATCGCCCTCCATCACGTCGGGAGACATTTCCAGGGCCACCGGCAGCGCCCGCCCCGTATGCAATTGCCGAAACGCCTCGGCCACCATTTCCGGCGCATCCCCGCCGCTCGGAATACGCTCGGCCCACTTCGTCAGGCGCCGCAGTATCCCCAGTTGATCGTGGATCTCGTGCAGCATGCCCCAGCCCTGATCGATGTGTTGCGAGGGGACCTGCCCCGCCAGGCACAGCACGCGCGAGTTGGTGGCATAGGCCGTGACCAGGGCGGACCCGGCGTTCAGGACGCCCGGCCCGGGCACCACGCTGAACACGCCGGGACGCCCGGTGGAGGCGGCATAGCCGAGCGCCATATAGGCCACGCCCTGTTCGTGTCGGGAGTTGATGACCTCGACCGGACGCTCGTGTTGCGCCAGCGCGTCGAAGAGTCCGTAGGTCTGCCCCCCCGGGAGCCCGAAGACCGTGTCGACGCCGTGCGCCAGCACGGACCGCGCCAGCGCCTCGCCTCCCGTCATCCGTTCAGTCATTTCTGTTTCCCGCGAGCCGGGCGCAGGCCGCTATCTGCCCCTTCCTTCCCGGGAGACGCATGAACCCATCCATGGGGCTTGGCGGCGACTCCTGTCGCCGACACTCCCGGGAAGGAAGGGGCAGATAGCGGCCAACACCGCTGAGCAAATGCAACGCATCGCTCTTCATGGGATTGGCCAGAGGCGGCGGACATGCGCACCGGCGTGCGGTCTTGCGGGATTACTCTTCATGCGCAGTCAGCACTTCAGAGTGCGAACCGGTGGTTCGGCAAAGCGCCGCGGCGTCTTTTGCGGCAGCGGCTTGCTCTTTAGATCGCATTGCCGCTTCGTAGTCCTCCTTGGGGCCGAACTGAAGACCCACCAGCAGGTAAAGCGAGGGCGGTCCGCCCAGCGCGTTACCCGAAATGCGGTTGATGACCAGCTTCTTGAGCCCGGGAATCCTGCGCACCAGCGGCGCGTGCACCTCGCCGAAATGCTTCTCGAATGCGTCAATGTCGCGCGGGCGTGTGTAAGTAACAAGTAGCTTGTGCATTGCCCGATTACCTTTCTCCTCATCGTCCGTAGTGTCGTCATTCAGGGCCAAGTCTGGCCGACTATGTTAAGGCGTTTTGCCCCGGTTCCTGAACTCGTGCTGGGCGAAGCTGCCGAGCACGCGGACGATGCCGGTGTAGTACTCGATTTCCTCAAGCGCCGACAGCACCGGGGCATCGGACTCGTGGCCCTCGACCTCGACGTAGAAACGCGCCCGGTCGAAGTTCTCCGTGCCGATATAGCTCTCGAGCTTGGTGAGGTTGACCTTGTTCGTTGCGAAGGCCCCCAGCGCCTTGTACAGGGCCGCCGGCACGCTGCGAAGCTGAAACCACAGCGCCGTGATGTAGTCGGTGTCCGCCTCGGCCGGCCCGCTGTTCTTTTCCCTGGCCAGGACGATGAAGCGGGTCGTATTGTGATGCCCGTCCTGAATGTCGCTGCGCAAACTGGCGAGTTGATAAAGTTCTCCCGCCAGGCGGGAAGCGATGGCGCCGACCGTCGGGTCGCCACGCTGTGCGACTCTCTCGGCCGCAGCCGCCGTGTCGCTGGCTGCGCGGGGTTCCACGCCCAGCTTGCGCAGGAAGCGCCGGCATTGCGCCAGCGCTTGGGGGTGGCTGTATACCGCACGGAGCTGGTCCTCGTTCGCGCCGGGCACGGCCAGAAGATCGTGGCGGATCGGCTGAAAATATTCGGCCACGATATGCAGGGCCTGATGCGGGAGGAGCTGGTGAATGTCCGCCACGCGCCCGCCGAGGTTGTTCTCGATCGGGATCATGGCCAGGTCCGCCCGCCCGGCCTCCACGATTTCGAACACATCCTCGAACGTCGCGCAGGGGATGGCTTCCCTTTGGGGATGAACGGCGCTGCAGGCCAAATGCGACCAGGCGCCCGCGATGCCCTGATAGGCGATGCTCACGCGTGTGGCGCTCCGAGGAAAACGGCGCGAGTATACTCCCCCGCCCCGTGCATTGGATTCGAGGAGCACTTGCATGATCGACAAGGAAACCGGCCGCAACCTGGATGCTGCGGTGCTGCGCCGCCTGCTGAAGCACTTCGACGAGAACAGGGACGTTCAGAACATCGATCTGATGATCGCCGGAGGGTTCTGCCGCAATTGCCTGGGCCGCTGGTACGCGGAGGCCGCCGCGGAGCACGGCCTGGAAATGACCGAAACCGAAGCGCGGGAAAGGATCTACGGCATGCCCTATGCCCGCTGGAAGAAGAAATACCAGAAGCCCGCCACCGAAGAACAGATGCGCCGCTTCGCCGCCCGCCACGGCTGAGCGGTCCTACTCGAACGGGTCGAGGCGTTTTTCCGCCGACGGCAGGTCGATTTCCGCGTAGACGGGCAGTCCGCCGCGGAACGGGGGCAGGGCCTCGCCCTCGATCAGCGGCTGAAGATAGGTTCGGGCCGCGCCGGTGATGCCGTAGCCATCCTCCGTGATGAATTCACGCGGCAGTTCCTTTTCCCGATTGGCCACCCGGTCGAGGGGGGCGGACGACGTTTCCCAGCTGTACGGATCGTCGCCGGTGCGGCTGATCGTCACCATCAACGCGTTGCCGCCCGCGAGCGCCAGTTCGACGCCTGACCGTCCGGCCGCGTAGGCATGCTCGAGGTCGGTGGCCGACGCCAGGTGCCGCGCCGAACGCTGCAGGTAGTCGCTGATAGCGTAGTGGTGCTTGTAGCCCAGCCTCTCGCGGATCATGTCCGCCAGCACCGGCGCCAGCCCGCCGAGCTGCTTGTGGCCGAAGGCGTCGGCGCCGCCCGCCTCGGATAGGAAGCGGCCGTCAGCGTAGCGGGCCCCCTCGCTGGCCACGATCACGCAGTATTCGTGCCGCTCGACCGACTCCCGGACCCGCTGGAGGAAGCGGTCGGCCTCGAACGGCACTTCCGGGAACAGGATGATGTGCGGAGCGTCGCCGGCGCCCGTTCCCGCCAGCCCTCCGGAGGCGGCGATCCAGCCCGCATGCCGTCCCATGACTTCCAGGATGAAGACCCTGGTCGAGGTCCGAGCCATGCCGGCGACGTCCAGCGCGGCCTCCCGCGTGGACACGGCGACGTACTTCGCCGCCGAGCCGAAGCCCGGGCAGCAGTCGGTGACCGGCAGGTCGTTGTCGACGGTCTTGGGCAGGCCGATGCATGTGAGCGGAAAATCCAGCCGCCGCCCGAGTTCGGACAGCTTCAGCGCCGTGTCCATGGAGTCGTTGCCGCCGTTGAAGAACACCAGGCCGATGTCGTGCGCGCGAAACACGTCGATCAGCCGGTGGTATTCGCGCTCGTCGTCCTCGAACCTGGCCAGCTTGTAGCGGGCCGTTCCGAAGGCGCTTCCGGGGCGCTGGCCCAGCGCGGCCACGTCCTCCGCGGAGGCGGCGTCGGTGTCCAGCAACTGCTCGTGCAGCGCCCCGAGGATGCCGTTTCGCGCGGCGTACAGCTTGCCGGCCGCGGGCCTCGCGCGGCGCACCGCCTCGATAACGCCCTGGGCGGTAGCGTTGATAACGGCCGTGGGACCGCCCGACTGGGCGTAGAGCGCGTTGGGCGCGGACATGCGGACAGTAGCTCTTCTGCGTGGACCAGCGTGTACGATAGCACCCCCTTTGCCGCTGGCCGGAGGACTCGATGCGGATTGTTTTTCTGGGCGCCCCGGGCGCGGGAAAGGGCACCCAGGCGCGCCGGCTTGAAGAGCAAAACGGCTGGCCCCAGGTGTCCACCGGCGACCTGCTGCGCGCCGCCGTGGCGGCCGGCGCCCCGCTGGGAATTGAGGCAAAGGCGGCGATGGATGCCGGGGAGCTGGTTTCCGACCAACTGGTCATGCAGCTTCTCGGCGAAAGGCTCGGGCGGGACGACTGTGACGAAGGATTCATCCTCGACGGGTTTCCCCGCAACCTTTCGCAGGCCCGGCTGCTCGGAAAGCTGCTTGAGGGGTCGGGGCAGCGACTGGATGCGGTGCTGATGCTGGAGGTCGATCACGGCGTCCTGATGAAGAGGCTGACCGGCCGCCGGACCTGTTCGGCCACCGGCAAACTGCTGAACATACATTTCTCGCCGCCGGAGGAACTGGCGGCCAGCCGCGCCGCGGGCGGCGAACTGATCCAGCGCGGCGACGACCGGGAAGAGACGATCGCCAACCGGCTCTCCGTCTACGAGCGCCAGACCCGCCCGCTGCTGGAGCACTACTCGGGCCTGCTGCGCCGCGTTGACGGACTGGGCTCGCCCGATGAAGTTTTTGCGCGGGTTGCGGCGGCGCTATGATAGCAATATTCCAGGGCGTTCTGATGGTGTCGCTCGGTCTGCGCGGGCCCGACTCGCTGCCGGGTTCGCGCGAAATGCTGGCCCTGTGCCTGGTTCCCTGGGCTGCGGTAACGGCAATCGGTTACCTGATGCTGCTGCCGGCGCCGGCGCTGTTCGTCCTGACCGTCGCGGCGTTCGAGTTGCTGCTCCTGCTCGGCTACTCGCGATTCGTGCTGTGGATGGCGGGCAAACCCGAGCGCTGGCCGCAAACGCTCGTGTCGCTGCTCGGGGTGCAGGCGATCATCAACGCGCTCAACCTGCCGCTCGTTTACGCCGTTACGTCGCAGGAGCAGCCGGGGCTTTTGATTCAGGCCGCGGAATACGGCTTCCTGGCGTGGTGGCTGCTGGCCATGGGCAACATCTTCGCCCGGTCCATGGATCGCGGCATCTGGGCGGGGCTGCTCCTGTCCGTGGCCCACTTTTTCCTCTACATGATCCTCTACGTCGCGCTGACGCAGCTTTTCGGCATCCCGCTGGAAGCAGCTTCCTGATGCACATTCATATTCTCGGCATTTGCGGAACTTTCATGGGCGGGCTTGCCGCCCTGGCCCGCGAGCTCGGCCACGAAGTCACCGGCGCCGACCGCGCCGCCTGGCCGCCGATGAGCACGCGCCTGCGGGAACTGGGGATCGAACCTGTAATCGGCTTCGATCCGGCGCAACTGGAGGCCGAACCCGACCTCGTGCTGGTGGGCAACGTCATGTCGCGCGGCATGCCAATCGTGGAGGCATTGCTGGACTCGGGCCTCGATTACCTTTCCGGCCCGGAGTGGCTGGGTGCGCAGGTATTGCCCGGCCGCGAGGTCATCGCGGTAACCGGAACGCACGGCAAGACCACGACCTCCGGCATGGTGGCCTGGCTGCTGCGCGAGGCGGGGCTCGAACCCGGCTTTCTGATCGGCGGCGCGCCCGGAAATTTCGACCGCACCGCGAGGCTCGGAAGCGGCCGGCATTTCGTCATCGAGGGCGACGAATACGACACCGCCTTCTTCGACAAGAACGCCAAATTCCTGCACTATCGCGCGCGCACCGTGATCATCAACAACATCGAGCACGACCACGCCGACATCTACGCCGATGTGGACGCGGTGCTGAGGCAGTTTCACCTGCTGCTGCGGCGCACTCCGGGCGGCGGGCGCCTGATCGTCAACGGCGCGGACGGCAATATCGCCAGGCTGCTGGAGCAGGGCTGCTGGACGGCGGTGGAACGCTTTTCGGCCGGGTCTGCCGCCGATGCCACCGCCGACTGGCGCGCCGAGCGCGTGGAAGGCGCGCGCGCGCGGTTCCATTGCGCTTCGGGCGAGGCCGAAGGCGTGGTGGAGCTTCCCGGCCCGCACAACCTCTCCAATGCGCTGGCCGCGCTGGCCGCCGCGCATCGCGCCGGGGTCGATCTGGAGCGCGCCTGCCGGGCGCTCGGCGGTTTCCGGCCTCCCGCCCGGCGCCTGCAGCTCGTCGGGCGCTACGGCGCCGATGCGGACATTGCGCTTTACGACGATTTCGCCCACCACCCCACGGCCATCCGGCTGACGCTTGAGTCCCTGAAGCAGGACCACTCGCGCGTTCTGGCGGTTTTCGAGCCCGCTTCCAACAGCATGCGGTCCGGCGCGCACCTTGCAAGGTTGCCGGCGGCCCTGGACGGGGCCGAGCATGTCTGGCTGGTCCCGTCGGGCAGCCTCCAATGGGACCCGGCAGCGGCATTCGCTGGCGTTTCGCACGTGACGCCTTGCGCCGATGCGGCCGAGGCCGCGCAGGCCGCAGCCGCGTCCGTTCATCCAGGCGACGCCGTCGTGTTCATGAGCAACAGCGGCGCCTCCGGCGGCGCGCAGCTCCTCGCCGCCGCCCTTTCAAAATAAGCGCTTAGCCTCATATGCCCTCATATGCGTGGAGCATGGCTGCGCGCAAACCTTTACCTTTGATCTTCGGGCAGCGCGGGGCAGGCATTTCGCGCTCGTGACCTGAGGCCAGGCGGCCGTGAGCGGGGGGTTTCGCACGCCCCGCCATTTCGGCGAATCTTTTGCGGCATTTCCTGCGAATTGTTTACTGTGGTGAACGACTTGTGTGAGCGGCTTGAGCAGCCTGTTAACATCTGATTTATGCGATAATTCACGGTGTGCATTGAATGGAACTTGAGTGGTGCGCAAGGTGAGGATTGCAGAGCCGGAACACGATGCGAATAAGCGCCCGGCGCGAGAACTGTATTTGATGCCGATTTCCGGCGCAGCCGCCATCAGCAAAGCAGCTGGCCGACTCCTCCTCCGGCGCAACCTCGCGGCCTGTTCAGAGATTACGGGATTTGCCGGCGTCTTGCGCCATCCGCCAAAAAAACAAGAAACAAGCAAGAAAGCCGGCGCTGAACGGCCAGTGAGCATGGAGCGAGCGCACACCTTGCACGGGGTATGCCGCCACGTTGCGGCGAAGGGGCCAGCAATAGTCCTGTTGGGTGGCCACCGGCTTCGGTAAGGGGATGAGCCAGGCAGTTGGTGGCGGCGCGGCACAAGCCGCCAAGGGGTTTCTTGCGGCCTGCTTGGGCGGCGGACCGCTGGCGCCCGCAGCGCTGGTTGTCCTGCTCGCCGCCTTGCTGGCGTTCGCCGCGCCCATCGACGTTTATGCCCAGGCTAAGCCCAAGGTATCCATTCATGCCGACACTCGCGCCGTGCAGGCTGAAGAGGCTCGTCGCCAGTACACCTTCACCATCAAGGCGGTCGATGGGCAGGGCAACGCCTTTTCCTTTTCCGGCGCGCCGCCGTCGGTGACCGTCGATGTCTCCCAGAGCGGCCATTTCGTGTCCTCCGGCGACCTCGGCGAACGCACGGTGGCCCTGGTTGACAACGGCGATGCAACCTTCACGGTCTCGCTGGTGCAGGACCGCGTCGATGAGCCCAACGGAAAGCTGACCGCCACCCTGCTGGCGGGCGCGGACTACGACCTCGACGCCTCGGCCAAGGCGGCGGCCGTGACCGTGG
>VYBN01000001.1 GCA_009844425.1 Gammaproteobacteria bacterium
GCGGGGGAGACGGAGATCGTGCGCGAGGTCTGGATCGTGGAGGACGGCATCGACGATCCGCACGAGCAGTTCACGGTGCAGATCGACCGGCCGCGCGGCGCCTTGCTGGCCGATCCGGTCACCTCCATGCCGTCGCTGGCCCAGCCCGACCGGCGCATCGAGCTGGGGCGCGAGATCGCATACGTGGTGGTGACGATTCTCCAGGCGGAGGCGGCGCCGGAGCCGGTGGAGGTGACGCTGGAGGCGGCCCCGCCGACGCTTGAGGAGGGCGGGCGCACGCTGCTGTGGGCGAGATTGGCCGAGCCACTGCCGAAGCTGGTGCGCATCCCGCTGGTGTGGTCGGCGGGCACGGCGGAGCCGGACGACCACGACGGTCCGAGCGGCCTGACGATTTACGCCGGGGATCTTCGCGGACGGGCAACGCTTAACGCGCTTGAAGACGACGATGAGGACGACGAGACGCTGAGCGTGTCGTTCGGCGAGCTGCCCGAGTGGGTGGTGGCGGGAACGCCGGACTCGGTCGAGATCATGATCCTGGACAACGACGGCGGGGGCGGAGACTTCGCCGGCCTAACCGTGTCGGTAGCCGACGCCACCGCGCGCGAGGGCGAGGAGAACCTGCGGTTCCCGGTGACGCTGGACCGGCCGGCGCCCGGCCCGGTGACGGTGCGCACGCGCCTCGAGCCGGGCACGGCGCGGCGCGGCGAGGACTACGTGGACGCGTACTCCCCGGTGCGCTTCGAGGCGGGGGAGCGTCAGCAGTTCGTGACGGTACTGGTCAAGGACGACCTGGTCGACGAGGGCGAGGAAACGCTGTACCTGGATCTGAGCGAGGCGCAGCCGAGCGAGGTAACGATCTTACGCTCGCGCGCGACGGGCACAATCAAGAATACCGACCCGATGCCTGCGGCGTGGCTGGCCCGCTTCGGGCGCACGGTTGCGGAGCAGGCGCTGGACGGGGTGGCGGCGCGGCTTGATGCCTCGCGCGAACCGGGCTGGCGGGGCTCGCTCGGGGGAATACCGCTCGGCGGCGGGGCATCCCGCGGCGAACCGCAACGCGGCGAGCCGCCCGGCGCGTGCGGGGCCATGGGCGGCGTCGAACCGGGCGCCGTCGAGCCGGGCGCCGAGCCGCGTCCATCCGCGCCGCCGGGCCGTCCCGGTGCGTCCTGCGCCGGACTGGGTGGCCCCGGCCTCGCGGCGGTGACCGGCACCGACTTCTCGGTGACCGGCAAGCCGGATGCAGGCGGCGGCACGCTGGCCTTCTGGGGTCGGGGCGGGCGCACAACCTTCGGCGGCCGCGACGGGCCGGTGAACATCGACGGGGAGGTCTCGACGGGTCTTCTCGGGGCGGACTACGCGAAGGGCCGGTGGCTGGTGGGCCTGGCGATCGCGCACGGCGTCGGCAACGGCGCGTTCGCCCATCCTGAGGCCGGATCGGGAGAGGTAACGTCCTCGTTGACGGCGGCGATCCCCTACGCGTCGCTCGAAGCCTCCGAGCGGCTCTCGCTGTGGGGCGCGGCGGGCTACGGCGCGGGCGAAGTGACGCTCGCGGGCGGCGGGGTCCCTGCCTTTGCCGCCGGCATCGACTGGGCCATGGCCGCGGCGGGCGCGCGCGGCGGGCTGTTCGCGCCGCCGGACGGGCGCGGCGGTCCGGCGCTGGATGTCATCGCGGACGCGCTGTGGTCGCGCACGAGCTCGGAGAAGACGAGCGATATGGTGGCCACAATCTCCGGCGTGACGCGGTTGCGCGTCGGCCTGGAGGGGAGCTGGTCGCTGAAGTTGCCCGGCGGCGGCGAACTCAAGCCACGGCTGGAGACCGGGCTGCGCCACGACGGCGGGGACGCGGAGACCGGGTTCGGTGTGGAGCTCGGCGGCGGGGTGGTCTGGACCGACCCGCGCATCGGCCTGTCGGTGGACATCGCGGCGCGCACGCTGCTTGCGCACGAGGCCGAAGGCCGCACGGATCGGGGCCTGTCGGCGTCCATCGCTTTCGATCCGGACCCGTCGAGCGGGCGCGGCCTGTCGCTGTCGCTGAAGCAGGAACTCGGCGGGTCCGCCAGCGGCGGCCTGGACGCGCTGTTCGCACACGAGGCGCCCGGACGCCAAGGCGCGTTCAGCGGCGACGCTGGACGCTGGACGGCGGAGGCCGCTTACGGCCTGCCCGCGTTCCGCGAGCGCTTCACCGGCGCCCCGCACTTCGGCTACGGGCGATCCGGCACGGGGCGCGACTACCGCCTTGGCTGGCGATTGGAGCCTGCCGGCCCGGACGCGCCCCAACTAACGTTCGGGTTCGAGATCACCCGCTCGGAGGCCCCGGCCGCACCTCCCGACCACGGCATCGGCGCGGAGATCAACATCCGGTGGTAACAGCCCCGAGCGGCACGGTTCTACCCGGTCCGGGCACGCCGCAAATGCAGCAACGCCTCGCTGACTCGACGCCGGGTATGCAGGCACAGATCGCTCAGTCAGCCGCAAACACAGGCTCAGCGCTTGCGAGAGCCGAAACAGGCACAACCTCAACCTGATCGGACAAGGCAAACCGGCGGCTGCCCGGATAAAGGATGGCGACCCGGGCCAGGCCAACGTCCCGGAGCGCATTGCGAATCGACGGCGTAATGCGAGGCGCATCGGCGAACTTGCACTCGATTCCATAAAGAGCACCGTCCCGCCGCAGGATAAGGTCGATTTCCGCTCCCTGGTGCGTCGCCCAGAAAAACGCTTCTTCGTGAGGCTCCGCCAGCAAAACCTGCTCGATCACAAACCCTTCCCAGGAGGCGCCAATCTTGGGATGGGTCAACAAGTCTTTCTCCCCCTGGATTCCCAGCAGCTGGTGGAGAAGGCCCGTATCACGGATGTAGATCTTCGGCGCCTTGACCTGTCGTTTGCGGATATTGGCGAACCACGGCTGCAATTGGCGCACCATCATCGCGTCGGTCAGCGCGTCCAGATACCGGCGCATCGCCAGCGGCTGCGCGCCCAGCGCCCGCGCCGGCTCCGCCGCGTTCCAGGTCTGGCCGTGATAGTGGGCCAGCATGGTCCAAAATCGACCCATCGCGGTAGCCGGCGCCCGCACGCCCCATTGCGGAAAATCCCGTTCAAGCAACGCCTGGATGAACTCGCGCCGCCAGGCTACGCTGTCTTGTTCACGCTCCGCCAAGAATGAAGGGGGCAATCCTCCCCTGCGCCACAACATGGCCTGCGCTTCCATTTCGCTCCCGACTTGACCACACACTTCGCTCAATCGCAAACCGCCCAGCGGCACTCTTTCCCGGCGCCCCGCAAGACTCTCGGAGGTCTGCCGAAGGAGGCTGCCTGACGCGCTTCCGAGAATAAGGAACCGGACTGGCGCCGTGTCCCGGTCCGCCAGCACTCGAAGCACCGGAAAAATATCCGGCCGCAATTGCACTTCATCGATAACGACCAGCCCGCGCAGTGGCTCCAGCGCCGTGAGCGGTTCATCCAGCCGTCCCAGGCTGGCCGGCGACTCCAGGTCGAAGTAATTTATTGAATCGGCGCTCAGAAATTGCCTTGCCAGAGTCGTCTTCCCGCACTGGCGGGGACCCACCAAAACCACCACGGGCGCCCGGTTCAAGGCAGTTTCGATTGCCGCGGTCGCTGTTGGCCGATCCAGCATCGCGCAAGAATACCATGAAAATAGAACTGCTCTTATTCTTATTTCATGGTTTTACCTTATGGCTTCTTGTATTCAGGCTGGTCTGGTTCCGCCTGTGGCGGGGCATCCGGCAGCCTGCCGCGCTCGATCGCCGGACCCCGAAAACGTATTTCCAGCAGCCGCATGCGGCTAGTATAGGGTGGTATTGGAGTGCCGGAGGAACGCATGAAACGGAGAACATTTGTCAAGGGAGCGCTGGCGCTGACCGCGCTTGGCACCGCGCCCTGGCGCCTGCGCGCCGCCGGAAACGGGGAGAAACCGGTCATCGCACTGTTCGGCGCCACGGCCCGGTCCGGGCGCGAAATCATTCGCCAGGGTCTTCAACGGGGCCACACCATCAAGGGTTTCGCCCGCACGCCGTCCAAGCTCGGCGTCGAGCATGAGAACCTGACGTTGTTCAAGGGCGACATCTACGAGCGCGACACCATCGACCCAGTGCTGGAAGGCCACGAAGTGGTTGTGTCCATGATCGGCGTGCCCGCACCCGAAGATCCCGCTGCCGAGATCGGACCCGTCGACATCTACACGGTGATGGGCGAGCACCTCATCGACGCAATGAAGGAGAAAGGCAATACCCGGCTCATCATGGCCAGTTCCACCGGCGTGGAGCACCGCATGGACGTGAACGCCTCCCGGCCGCCGCCGGGGGACCTGACCGAACGCTGGCGCTGGCTCGCACGACAACTCTACGACGACATGTGGAAGATGGAGGAAATGATCGCGAACAGCGGCCTGGACTACATGCTGTTGCGGCCCGGTTTCATGGTGGAGGAACCGGCGCGCCATGACATGAAGTTCAACACCACCGGCGATACGCCGGGCGCCCGCGTGATCACCTACGAGGACTTCGCCACCTTCGTTCTGGACAACCTGGATGGCGGGGATTACTGGAACATGGCCCTGGGCATGTACTCGGACACCATCATGGATCCGGCGGCGGAGATCGAGAAATATCTTGCCGAGCAAAGAGCCAGGCAGGAAGCGGAACAACAGGAGGGAGAACAGGAATGACAAGGATTCCGGACAAGGCAGCCGCACTGCTGGGTGCGATCTTTCTGGCCGCCTGCGCAAGCGATGGAGCCGGCACGGATCAAGAAGGCTACGAAAAGCTCTACGGCCAGTTCTATGAGCACGACAACCCCTACGCCGAAGTGATCGCCCACTCGGAGGAACACTTCGAGAACATGAACGTCGAGGGCGCCATCCTCAGCCTGGACGACGATTTCACGATGTACGAGATCACCGACGAGGGCGCCGAGGAAATGGTGCGCGGCATCGAACAGGTGCGGGCGGCCTTGAGCGGCGTGTTCGGCTCCGGCGCCTGGCTGGGCGCCAATGTTTACAAGTGGGGGCTCACCGACAACACCCTGGTGCAAATCGAAGAGGACTTCTACAGCACCGAGGACGGCGGCGCCCGGTCGGTCAAGTCCCTGGTGGTGGTCGAGTACCGCGACGGCAGGCGCTGGCGCGAATGGCGCTTCAAGCCTGCGGACAGGTAATCCCGGAGGGCTGTTGGCCGGTGGCGCGGAGGAAGTTGGCCAGCAGGGCGTGACCGTGCTCGGAGGCGATGCTTTCGGGGTGAAACTGGACGCCGAAGACGGGGCGCTCCCGATGCGCCAGACCCATGATGACGCCCTGTTCGGTTTCCGCGTTCACTTGAAGAGTTTCCGGTAACGACTCGCGCTCAACCACCAGCGAGTGGTAGCGGGTGGCCTCGAAGCCTTGCGGCAGGCCATCGAAGAGGCCGTCACCTTCGTGGCGAATGGCGCTGAGCTTGCCGTGCATGAGCTTCGGCGCGCGCACGATCCGGCCGCCGAAGGCCTGCCCTATGGCCTGATGGCCCAGGCACACGCCGAGCAGCGGAACGGCGTCGGCAGCCTTTTCCACCAGTTCCAGGCAGATGCCCGCGCTTTGCGGATACCCGGGGCCCGGAGACAGCACGATGCCGTCGGGGGCCAGCGCGAAAACCTCTCCCACGGATATGGCGTCGTTGCGAAAGACCCGGCAGTCCGCTCCCAACTCGCCCAGGTAGTGGACGAGGTTATAGGTGAAGCTGTCGTAGTTGTCGATGATGACCAGCATTTCAGGTGTCCAGTGCGGCGAACCGCACCGCCTCCTCGGCGGCGCGGATCAAAGCGTTGGCCTTGCTGCGGCTTTCCTCGTACTCCGCGGCGGGGTCGCTGTCGGCCACGATGCCGGCTCCCGCCTGCACGTACATGGTTCCGTCCTTGACGATTGCGGTGCGCAAGGCGATGCAGGTGTCCATGCTGCCGTTGGCGGAAAAGTAGCCGATCGCACCCGCGTAAACGCCCCGCTTCTCCGGCTCGAGTTCGTCGATGATCTCCATCGCGCGGACCTTGGGCGCTCCGCTTACGGTGCCGGCCGGAAAAGCCCCGCACAGCGCGTCCATCGCGCCATAGCGATCGTCGATTTCGCCTTGCACGTTGGAAACGATGTGCATCACGTGCGAGTAGTGCTCGATGGCCATTTGCTCGGCCACCTTCACAGAACCGATCCTGGCCACCCGTCCCACGTCGTTGCGCCCGAGATCGAGCAGCATCAGGTGCTCGGCGCGCTCCTTCGGATCAGCCAGGAGTTCGCGCGCCAGCGCCGCGTCTTCGGCACGGTTGGCGCCGCGCCTGCGGGTTCCGGCGATCGGCCTTACCGTAACCGTACCGTCGCGCAAGCGCACCAGGATCTCCGGGCTCGATCCCACGATCGCAAACCCGTCGAAGTTGAGGAAGTACATGAACGGTGAGGGATTGGTCCGCCTGAGTGCGCGGTAAAGGGCGAACGGCGGCAGCTCGAAGGGCAGGCTGAACCGCTGCGAAAGCACCACCTGGAAGATGTCGCCGGCGGCGATGTACTCCTTCGCCTTGTTCACCATCCCGCAAAAGGCCTCGCGGCTCAGGTTGGACGAGGGCTCCCACGGCCCCGGCGTGGCCCCCTGCCGGCCCTGCGCGTGGAACTGCCCCCGCTCGACGCCCGCTACCGCATCCGACAGCGTTTTCGCGGCACTGTCGTAGGCCGCGCGCGCCGCGACCCCCTCGGCGGGACGCACCGGCGTAACGAGCGTGACCACGTCCTTGACGGAGTCGAAGATCGCCATCACCGTGGGGCGCACGAACATACCGTCGGGGAGTCCCAGCACGTCCGGATTCGGCCGCGGCAGCCGCTCCATCAGCCGCACGGTGTCGTAGGACATGTAACCCACCAGGCCGGCGGCCATCGGCGGCAGCGATTCGGGCAGTTCGATGCGCGCGTCGTCGATCAGCCGGCGCAATTCGCTCAGCGCGTCGCCGCTGCAGGGCTCGAAGGCGTCGGCGCGCGTCAGCGCGCTGCGGTTGACCTCGGCGCGGTTCCCGCGGCAGCGCCAGATGAGGTCGGGCTTCATTCCGATGATCGAATACCGTCCGCGAACCTCGCCGCCTTCCACCGACTCCAGCAGAAAGCTGTTCGGCGAACCCCCAGCCAGTTTCAGCAGGACTGAAACTGGCGTATCGAGATCGGCCACCAGCGTCGTCCAGACGACCTGGCTTTCGCCAGCGTCATAGCGGTGCGCGAATTCTTCGGGATCCGGTAAGAGTTTCATCGCGAAAGAGCCTTGCGTATCAGCTTATTGAGCGATGGCGCTTGCTTACGCCATTCGCTGGGTATCTTGCCGGGTCGTTCCGGGAGTTTGTGAGCCACTGGCGGCACTGCCGTCAGAGCGGAACCAAGCTCCATGGATGGATTTATGCGTCTCCCGGAATGACCCGGCAAGATACCCAGCGCTCCAGCTTCGCGGTTAACTTAGAGCTCACGAAGCTCAGTAGACGCGCTGCTTGAGGGGTACGGTTTCCACCTCGCCGGTCATGGTCTCAAGCCGCACCGGTCGGTAGGCCAGGCGCGCCCGGCCTTTCCCGTCAACCCACGACAGCGTGTGCTTGAGCCAGTTGTCGTCATCGCGCTCCGGGAAGTCCTCGCGGGCGTGCGCGCCGCGGCTTTCCTCGCGCGCGGCGGCGGACGCGAGCGTCGCCATGGCCTGGCCCAGCAGGTTCTCGAGTTCCAGCGTCTCGACCAGGTCGGTGTTCCAGATCAGCGAGCGGTCGGAGATCTTCACGTCGGAAAAACTCTTGAGCGTATCGCGCAGCCGGGCCACGCCTTCGGCCAGCACTTCGCCGGTGCGGAACACGGCCGCGTGGTCCTGCATCAACCGCTGCATCTCCACGCGAATCTCCGCGGTGGGACGCGTTCCGTCCGCGTGGCGGATTCGGTCCACGTGGGCGATCGACTCATCGCCGGCCCCGGCCGGCAGCGGCGGCGGCGGGCCCTCGCCGCGCAGCGTGTCGGCGCAGCGGCGCGCGGCGGCGCGGCCGAACACCACCAAATCGAGCAGGGAATTGGAGCCGAGACGGTTGGCGCCGTGCACCGATACGCAGGCGGCTTCGCCCACCGCCAGCAGTCCAGGCGCGATATTGTCCCTGTCCATCAGGGCCTCGCCGTGATAGTTGGTGGGTATGCCGCCCATGTTGTAGTGAACCGTCGGCACGACCGGCATCGGTTCTTGGGTGACGTCCACATCGGCGAACACCCTGGCCGTTTCGGCGATGCCGGGCAGCCGCTCGGCGATCACCTCGGGATCGAGGTGCATGATGTTGAGATGCACGTATTCCTTGCGCGGACCGATTCCTCTTCCCTCGCGCAGTTCGATCGTGATGGCGCGGCTGACCACGTCGCGTGAAGCGAGGTCCTTCGCTGAAGGAGCGTAGCGTTCCATGAAGCGCTCGTCCTCGGAGTTGGTCAGGTAGCCGCCCTCGCCGCGCACGCCCTCCGAGATCAGGCAGCCGGCGCCCAGAATCCCGGTGGGATGGAACTGTACGAACTCCATGTCCATCAACGGCAACCCGGCGCGCAGCACCATGCCGTTGCCGTCGCCGGTGCAGGTGTGCGCCGAAGTGCAGGAGTAGTAGGCCCGGCCGTATCCGCCGGTGGCGAGGATCACGCGGTGGGCGTTGAAGCGGTGCAGATGGCCGGTCTCCAGGTCGATCGCCACGACGCCCCGGCACACCCCGTCGACCATGATGAGGTCGACGGCGAAATACTCGATGAAGAACTGCGCTTCGTGACGCAGCGATTGCTGATAGAGCGTGTGCAGCATCGCGTGGCCGGTGCGGTCGGCGGCCGCGCAGGTGCGCACGGCCTGGCCCTCGCCGTAATGCGTGGTCATGCCGCCGAAGGCGCGCTGGTAGATGCGCCCGTCCTCGGTGCGCGAAAACGGCAGACCATAGTGCTCCAGTTCGATGACCGCGCGCGCCGCTTCCTTGCACATGTACTCGATGGCGTCCTGATCGCCCAGCCAGTCCGACCCCTTGACCGTGTCGTACATGTGCCAGCGCCAGTCGTCCTCGCCCATGTTGCCCAGCGCCGCGCTGATGCCGCCCTGGGCCGCCACGGTGTGGCTGCGGGTGGGAAAGACCTTGGTGATGCAGGCCGTGTCCAGCCCGGCTTCGGCCAGGCCGAAAGTGGCGCGCAAACCGGCGCCGCCGGCGCCGACGACGACCACGTCGAAGGTGTGTTCGACTACGGTGTAATCGCCCGGCACTTCTCTCCGCCTTCCCCGCTCAGAACTGGGTAACGATGCGGGCGATCGCCAACAGGCCGGCCAGCGCGAGTCCGAGGTGCGCCAGCCTGGAAACGATCAGTCCGGCCACACGCAATCCGCCACCCACATAATCCTCGAGCACCACGCGTATGCCGAGTTCGGAGTGATAAAGAAGCGCCAGCAGGAAGGCGGTCAGCAGGGTGGCGTCGCCCAGTCCCTGGAAACAATGCAGGAGGTCTTCGTACATCAGCGTCGGCAGCGATGCCAGCCGCCAAAGGAACCAGGGCGCCAGCGGAACAAGCGCCACCGCGCTGATCCTTTGCGCCCACCAGTGTCCGACGCCGTGACCGGCTGAGCCGAGTCCTTCCGCGTGGCCCAGGGGCGTGCGCAAGCTCACAGTATCTGCCCCGCGAAGGGCCCCCACCACCAGTACGCTCCGGTGGCGGCCAGCGAGGCCAAGAACACGAACCAGCCGGAAAGCCGGGCGTGCCCGGGCTCGAATCCCCGGCCGATGTCCCAGACCAGGTGCCGCACGCCGTTGGCGAAGTGATAGAAGAGGCAGTACGTCCAGCCCAGAGCCGCCAGGCGTGCGATCCGCAGGCCGAAAAGTCCTTCCAGATTGCCGCCCCATTGCGGCCCCGACGCGAGCGCCAGAAGGCATCCCACCAAAGCCACCGAGCCGACGGACAGCACAACGCCGGTGAAGCGGTGCAGAATAGAAAGGGCCATGGTGTACTGCCAGCGATATACGGACAGGTGCGGCGAAAGCGGCCGGTTGGCGGCGGAAGGCATCGACAGAATCTTAGGGGAGGATGGTCTTGAGGGTGAGCAATTGTAGCCCGCATCCGTCCGGGCATTTGCGCCTGGAGGACTTTGCCACATTGCGGGTCAGCGGCGAGGACCGCGTGGATTTCCTGCAGGGTCAGCTCAGCCAGGACATGGGCAGGGTCACGCCGATGGAGGCCGCTCCGGCAGCCTGGTGCAACCGCCAGGGACGCGTGCTGTGCCTGATGGTGGCCGTCGACTGGCAGGATGCGATCTTCCTGATACTGCCGGCCGGGATGGCCCAAACATGCGCTGACGGCCTCGGCCGCTACATCCTGCGCGCGAAGGTTCGGATCGAAGTGGCGCCGGGCCCCGTATTCGGCTGCACACTCCCCGGAAGCAAGGGCGCCCGCGCTCATGCGGAAGGCGAGACGCCCTCCTTCCCGGAAGAGGCCTGGCGATCCATCGGCGCACCGGAGTATTGCGCCGTGCGATTGCCCGGCCGCGATTCACGGGCGCTCGTGCTGGGCGAACCGCCCGCCGATGTTGCCACCGACAAAGATTCCAATTGGACACCCGAGCGCTGGAGACTTGCGGACATCGAGGCGGAAATCCCGTGGGTGGACTCCGACACCAGCGGCAAGTTCCTGGCGCACTCGCTCAACCTCGATCTGTCCGGCGCGGTCAGTTTCACCAAGGGCTGTTACGTCGGGCAGGAGATCATCGCGCGCATGGAGCACCGGGGCAGGCCCAAGCGGCGCATGCGCCGCCTGCGGTTGCCGCCCGGAGTCGACATTCGCAGCGGCGCCAGGGCGCAACACCCGGAACTGGGTGCGGTCACGGTCATTGGAGCCGCGCGTGCGGGAGAAGAGACTGAAGTCCTGGCCGAAGTGCGGCTGGCGCAAGACAACGTATAAACCACAAACAGCAATGAAATCGGTCCAGGACCAGATCAACAACACGCCGATGAGCGGCTTCCAGGTGCTGGCGGTAACCGTGTGCCTGGCGATCAACATGCTCGACGGCTACGACGTACTGGTCATGTCCTTCACGGCGCCCTTCGTGGCGGAAGAGTGGGCGCTCAGCCAGACCATTACGGGATGGCTGTTGTCGGCCAGTCTCATCGGCATGGCCCTCGGCTCCCTGTTCCTGGCGCCGTTGGCCGACCTCTACGGACGGCGCCGAATGACGCTTCTTTCGCTGACTGCGGTTACGGCGGGAATGCTGGCCTCGGCGGCGGCGGCGAACTACCCGCAGCTGATCGCACTGCGTTTTTTCACGGGACTCGGTATCGGCGCGATGCTCGCGAGCCTGACGGTCGTGGTCTCCGAGTACTCCTCCGATCGCCGGCGCACGCTGGCATTGATCATTCTGCAGGCCGGGTTTCCGGCCGGTGCGATGGTCTGGGGCATCGTCGCCGCCCCGATCATTCTCGGCTACGGCTGGCGCTGGGCCTTTGTCTTCGGAGGCGTGCTTTCGGGACTGATGATTCCGGTGGCGATGGCGTTCCTGCCCGAATCGCTGGATTATCTGCTGAGCAGCAGGCCGCCGAACACCCTGGAAAAGGTGAACCGCACGCTGAAGCGAATGGGCAAGACCATGGTCCGGGAACTGGGCGCCGTTACGCAAGCAAAGCCCGCCAGCGCGAAATTGAACAGCCTTTTCCGGCACGGGCGGGCGCGCAACACACTGCTGATCTGGGTCTGTTTCTTCTGCACGCTTCTGGCGTTCTATTTCTTCATGTCGTGGACGCCCAAACTATTGATCGATGCGGGCCTTTCCGAAGGCGCCGGCCTTTCCGGCGGCATCCTCCTCAACGGGGGCGCGATCCTGGGCGGAATTGCGCTCGGACTCATGGCGTCGCGAATCCCGCTGAACTGGCTGCAATCAGGCTACGCCCTGATCGGCGGCCTGTTCATGATTGCATTCGGCGCCCTCGCGGGAGATCTCTTTACCGCACTCGCGCTCGCCTTCCTGGTCGGGCTGTTCGGCACCGGCTGCATCATGGGAGCGTACGCCGCGGTGCCGCAGATGTATCCCCCCGAAGTGCGAACGACCGGAACCGGAATGGCAATCGGGGTAGGAAGATGGGGCGGCGTGGCCGCACCGACGGTTGCGGGCGTTCTGCTCGACACTGGTTGGACAGGCCCCGACCTCTACTTTATATTCGCCATTCCGCTATTCGCAGCTGCCGCAGCCGCCTTTTTCCTCCGATTCCGGACCTGACTCCCGCCCTCCATCCGCACCTGACCCAAGCTCGTGACACAAGGCAACAATCGTCGAACCACCTCGGACCGCGAAGGCGTCAGCGGCCTCGAGATGGCTCCCGAAGCCATGCTGGACCTCGCGCGCCAGCCGGAATGCAAGCGGCCGACGAACGGCGGAATCGCTAGTCAGAGCGACTGGCGGTAGCTCGCGAAGAAGACGCGGCCGTCGAGGCCGTAAAGGTTGTAGGCCTGCGGCAGCGGAGTGCGGAACGAGCCGAGTTCCGGATCTTCGTCGGTGAGGTTCTTCACGCCCACCGTGATGCGTGCGTCCCAGGGCGCGGACCATTGATAGAACAGGTCGAACTCGGTGTGCGCCGATATCGAGAACTCGGCCTCGGGCAGGCCGAATCCGCCCACGTAGTGGATGTAGCCGGAGACGGTGTGATCGCCGTAGCGCCAGATGATCGCCGCCGAACTGCGGTCCGAAGGCCGGGCGCCGGCGGCCGCGGCGGCTCCGGAAATGGCGCCCAGTCCCGAACTCCATTCGGTAGCGGTGCGGGAGCGGGTCCGTAGCCGGAGGATGGTCCCTGCGTGGGCCCGAAACTGGAAGTCGCCCAGCCCCGCGGTCGGCAGCTCGTAGATCAGTTGCAGGTCAACGCCGCGGAACTGCGCGCGGAAGGTGTTGTCCCAGAACACGTCGGCTTCCAGCAAAGTCCCGGTGACCGGGTCGCGCTTGAGAAGGCTGCCGCTGCCGCACCGGACAATCGCCGCCGGTGTCGCCGAATAGCGCGTTTTCTCGATCCGCCCGGTGTCAAGGCATTGCCCCTCGAACTCCAGGCCGATCAGCCCCTGCAGGGGCGGCAGTCCGATCCCGTTCTCAAGGTCCACATTCCAGAAATCCGCGCGGGCCGTGAGCGAGTTCCATGCCAGCACCACGCCGAGGTTGTAGCTGTCGGACAGTTCCGGCCTGAGCGCCGGGTTGCCGCCGGTGTAGGTGGGAACTTCCCCTTCGATACAGTCCGACGGGGCGATGCCGTCGCGGCGGCACTTCACCAGGTCGAAGCCCGTCTGCAGCCAGAGTGAAGCCCCGTCATAGAGGTTGTTCATGCTGCCGGCGCGGAAGCCCTCGCCCCAGGAGGCGCGCAGCAACAGCCATCCGGTGGGCTGGTAGCGCGCCGACAGGTAGGAACTCAGTTCGCTGCCGGCGGAATCGTCATACTGATCCCAGCGCAACGCAGCACTCAGCTCCAGGTTGGGCAGCAGGGGCGCCAGCGCTTCACCGAACAGCGCCCGGATGCGGCGCTCACCCCGGCCGTTGACGCCGGCGCGGCCGAGCAGGTCGCCGCCCGCGCTCAACGGATCGTAGGTATCGTGGTACTGCTCGTCGAAGTAATCGAACCCGAAGGCCCATCCCAGGCTGCCTCCGGGCGCCCGGAACAGGTCGAAACTCACGTTGCCGCTGTAGGAGCGGAAATCCGCGCGGGATTCCCGGGTGGAATTGGCGGCAATCGCGGCCAGGGCGCCGGCGTTGCCGGGATGGAGGGGATCGAAGGGGTTGTAGAGGCCCTGCGAGACGTATTCCAGGGTCGTGAACGCCTTGGGGAAGCAGCAACTGTCCTCGCGGCCATCGTAACGGGTGTGCCGGGCTTCCAGTTCGTAACTGAAGATGCCCGCGCCGCCGTACGCCAGCAGTGCGGTCTCGGACAGCGTGAGCAAGGCCTCGAAATCGCGGTTGCCCATGCCGGCAAAGCGATGCCGTAGCGTATAGGGAAGCAGCTCGGGATACGGAACCTCGAAATCGAATCCACGCTTCAGTCCGGCGGCCGCCGCTGCGTCCAGCGGGATGTCGCCCGGCGGGGGCGCAAAGCGGCCATGCACATCCTGAGTGCTGAAAAGCGACTGCAGGCGCAGCGCGTGCTCCGGCGAAAGCTCGTAATCCGCATGCAGAAAGACGCTAGCACGATCGAGGTCGGTTGTTTCCCAGGCCGAACTTGCGTAGTGGAATCCGCAATGCTCCTCGCCGCTGGCGGCAATGTAGGGCCCGGCCAGCAGCCGCTGTCCCGTGGCCGGATCCACGACCTGCTCGCAATTGGGCGCGGCCAACTGATTGGGCCAGATCGTGTTGCCCCAGGAACTCACGTTGTCGGCGTGCTCCCAGGCATACCAGGCGGCCGGAAACGGCGCATTCGGATACGCGGCCGCACCCCCCTCGTAGCCCGTGGTTCCCAGCGTATAGAACCTGTCCGCCGAGGCGATGTGTTCCTTGTTGCGGAAATCGCCGCTGAACAGAAAACGCCCGCGATCGGTGGCGCCGCCCAGCGTCAGCACGCCCGATTCCGCGTCGGCGCCCTCGCGCGTGGGCCGGTCGGTCGAAGCATGGATCTCCATGCCTTCGTAGTCCTTGCGCAGGATGACGTTCACGACGCCGCCGATCGCGTCGGATCCGTAGATGGCCGAGGCGCTGTCGGTGAGGATTTCGACGCGTTCCACGGCCGCCAGGGGAATGATGTTGAGGTCGACGGCCTGGTTGGACGTGACCGGCGACCGCGGCATCCGGCGGCCATCGAGCAGCACCAGCGTGCGGTTCGCGCCGATTCCGTGAACGCTGATCGTGGCCTGGCCGATCCAGGCATTGCCCGAACGTTCGCGCGATGATCCCAGGGTGTTGACCGGGTTGTTCCTGAGCACGCCGGCCACCGATTCCCGCCCGCTCAACTCGATGTCCTCGCGCGTAATCACTACGACCGGACGCGCCTCCTCCACGTCGATCCGCCGGATCCGCGAGCCCGTGACCACCTGGCGCCCCAGCTCCAGCAGCTCCTTCTCTTGGGCATCCTGGTCCGCCTGCTGGGCGGCGGCCGCTGAAACCAGGGAAAACGCGACGACCAGACCTGCGCACAGCCGAGCAACGACTGCCGGTTCCTGGATGCAAGGACGGGGCTTCATCGATTCCTGGCCCTCATCGCTCTGCTATATTGCGCCGGCGCAGCCGAACCTCCGATGTTTGACTCTAACGGACTTGATCAGGCCCGGCGCGTAGTCGCCCGGGTCATGCCCCCTACGCCCCAGTACCGGTGGCCCGGACTGCGGCGCCACGCCGGCTGCGAGGTATGGGTGAAGCACGAGAACCACACGCCCACCGGCGCATTCAAGGTGCGCGGCGGCCTGGTGCTGCTGGACGAACTCAAGCGCGCCGGCGAATTGCCGAGGAAGATCATTACGGCGACCCGCGGCAACCACGGCCAGAGCATCCCGTTCGCGGCCGTCCCGCACGGCGTGTCGGTCACCGTCCTGGCGCCGAAGGGCAACAGCACCGAGAAGAACGCCGCGATGGTCGGCTGGGGCGCCGAACTGGTCGAATTCGGCAACGACTACGAGGAAGCGCGCCAGGAAGCGGCGCGTCGCGTCGAGGCCGAAGGCGCGCTGTTCCTGCCGCCGTTTCATCCGGCCCTGGCGCGCGGTGTGGCGACCTATGCGGCGGAACTGTTCGAGGCGGTCGCCGACCTGGACGCGGTCTACGTGCCGATCGGAATGGGCTCCGGCATCTGCGGACTCATACACACGCGGGACCTGCTGCGGCTGAAGACCGACATTGTCGGGGTGGTGGCGGAGCGCGCTCCAGCCATTGCCCGCAGCTTCGAAGCCGGCGAAGTCGTTGCGACCGACTCCGCCGACACCTTTGCCGACGGCATGGCCTGCCGGGTGCCGATGGCCGAACCGCTGGAAATCGTGCGCCGCGGCGCCGCCCGGATCGTCGAAGTCGGCGAGGAGGACATCGCCGAGGCCATGCGGATCCTCTATCGCAATACGCACAACGTGGCCGAGGGGGCGGGCGCCGCCGCCTTCGCCGCGCTGATGCGGGAACGGGAGCGGATGAAGGGCAAGCGAGTCGCCGTGATCCTGTCAGGCGGCAACGTCGATGCCGAGGTGTTTCGCGAGGTGCTCGCCGGCGGCGTGCCTCAGCCGTAGGCCCGCCTGCGACGAAGGTAGTCCCGAATCACCGGAGCGACCGTCTCGTTGAGATAACGTGTCCGTGGAGTCGTTCCCCACCAGCCCGAGTGACCGCCCGCCGAGGGATGGGTGAAGGTCAGCAAGTCCACCGGCCTTCCTGCGATCTCCGCGACCTCGGCGATTTCTGCTCTCGGCGGCAGCGGCAAGGCGTTAGCCATCCAACGCCGCAGCCCCAGCCCGTGCACCACGATCACCGTGGGCTCCAGGATTTCCATGGTCCGCAGGAAATGCGGGGCGCAGTTGCGTTGCATCGCAAGACTTGAGTTGCCCCGCCCTCCCCCGTGCGCGTCCCTGCTTCGGGGTTTTTCCAGCGCTGTGCAGTGCAGATAATTCACCTGCGCGCAGCCATCGAAGACATGCCCGTCGAAGAGGCGCTCGCCTTCTTCGTCTTCGCCCGGTTCGCGCCCAAGGAGCAATCGCATCGTGGAGGTCACGCCCTTCATGTGCGGATTGCGTCCTCGAAAACCTGCTTTCGCCGATAAGTCGAGCATTTCCGAACGCCCTGCGAGATTCACGCACTCGCGGGCCTGTCCATATTCCTGGCCCAGTACCACGATGCGCATCGCACTTCCGTCCACTTCCAGGTCGTAGTGCCGGCCGACATGGTTCATCTGGCCCTTGTGGAAAGGCAACCCCGCTCGACTCGCCCTGCATTGCGCGTAACTGCCGCAGATGAACGAACCGTCCTCCGCGAGCAGATTCGCCCTCACGTAGTCTTCTAGCAACCGGATCCGCTCCCGGGTCCGCTCCGGGATCGACCGAATCATCACTCCATCTGAAGCCTCACGAATCAGGCGCGCCCGCATCACGACCCGGAATCAAGGGCCGAGGACTCCCAAGGGGACCACGGACACACCATCCGGACGTTCGTATGCATAACCTGTCGCAGTAATCACCAACAACTTGGATGGCGCGCCAATTCTCCTGGTGTCCACCCTTCCTTCCAGCTTACGTAAATTGGCGGCAGCTGCATCTATCCAGTCACTTCCTCCCAACTTTATCTCTACCGGCAGCCAATGCCCGGCTGCTGTTTCAATTACGGCGTCGACTTCAAGCCCCGTGTTGTCCCTGTAATGACTCACCTCAGCGTCGTGGGCAGCAGCATATACCCTCAGGTCTCTTACAACCAGAGATTCGAAGAGCAGGCCAAGGTACTCGAGATCACCTCTCAGCTGGCCAGGACTGGATCGCAATGCCGCTACGGCAAGCGACGGATCAACAAAATGACGCTTGACAGCTTTCTGAAGACGCGAGCGTGAGCGCAGGTGTGGCGCGAACGGCTGTTGATTGTCCACCACAAACAACCTTTCCAAAGCACCGAGATATGTGCTGATCGTGCCTTGCATCACGTTACCTTCATCGCCGGAAACGTCTCGCGCGAGCGTAGCTACTGAAACCGTCGTAGACACATTGCGCGCCAGCGACCGAATCAGGCGTAGCACCCCATTTGGATCGTGACGCGTACCTGACGCACGCTGGATTTCCGTCCGGCGAACTTCCTCGACGAAGTCCCGAACAAAACGCATCGCTCCGCGTAGATTGGCGTCCAGGGAGCCTGGCCATCCACCCCGGCAGATGAACTCAATCAAGTCTGGCAAGGAGAGGCCTGGGTCGGAAGCCGAAACCTTGCGGCCAGCCAAAAGGTCACCAAGTGAGACTTCTCCCGTCGCATGGTCCTGCTCATAGAGCGACATCGTGCGCATGCGCATTCGGGCAATACGACCGGCGCCAGTGTGACGCACAAGGTCATCAGTAGGAGCTGCGGATCCGGTTAGGATGAACCTGCCCTTTCCCGGATCGAGATCGGCCGCGCGCCGCACATGGTTCCAGATTCCGGGAGCAACCTGCCATTCGTCGAGCAGTCGGGGAGCATCTCCCCGGAGTACGATTTCGGGATCTACCGCAGCTGCCTGGCGCGCACTGGCGTCCACGTCAAGGAAAACCTCGCTCGCGGCGCATTCGCGGGCTGTGGATGTCTTGCCGCAGGCTTTCGGTCCCTCAATCAGGACAGCGGCCGCAGCGTCAAGCCGTTCGCGCAATTCCTCGTCCACTATTCGGGGCCGGTAATTGCTCTTTGCGATTGCCATTTATCTCTCCATAGATATTTCCGCAACTATTATAGAGATATTTTTACAATATTTTTAGGAATTCCTTTGCAATACTTTTAGGGATACATTTACAACTATTTTGGAGAGAGCTTTGCAGAAAGCAACTTCAGCTCTAGTACATCTGGGTGCGGTAGTTCTCCTTCAGAATCTCTTCGATCTCGTCGCCGGACTTGCGGCCCTTGATGTGATCGGAAATGATGTCGCCGATCCGTGTGAACGACTTCGGATCGATCTTCGCGTCTTCCTCCCACAGCCGCGACCGCCTGATGGCCTTGGCGCAATGGATGAAGGCTTCCCTGACGGAGACGGCAATCGCCACTTTGGGTATGTGGCGCCGGAACTCGAACCTTGCAAGTTCGGCCTCGTCGTCGATGATCTTTGCATCGCCGTTGACTCTCAGGGTCTCCCCGAGGCCGGGGATGAAGAACAGCAGACCCACCTTCGGGTTGTGCATGATGTTGCTCATCGTGTCCAGACGGTTGTTGCCGGGACGATCGGGGATCAGCAGCGTGTTCGCGTCCGCCACATGCACGAATCCCGGCGGATCGCCGCGGGGCGACACGTCGGCGCAGCCGTCGGGGCGTGACGTGCCGATGCACAGGAATGGCGAACGGGCGATGAAGTCGACGCAGTGCTTGTCGAGCCGGTCAAGGACCTTGAGTTTGGCCCGCTCCACTGAGACGGGAAAATACCCTCTCAGTTCGTCCTCGGATTGCAGTGCGTTGAGTTTCGCCATTACCAGCACCCTTCAGCGCGTCAGGATGCATCTTACAGCGCAAGTCAACGTTTGGCCCTGGCGTATTTCTCTCCGGCCTCGATGGCGATCGGCAGACGGTTGCGCCGCTGGGGCAGCGGGCAGGTCGCAAAGTCGGTGAAGGCGCAGGGCGGGCTTATGGCCTTGTTGAAGTCCAGGGTCACGGCCCCGCCGGCGCGGCGGGGGGCGAAGGCGTACAGGTATCGGCCCGCGGGACAGGTCGTCTTCCCTGTGGTCAGGTCGGCGAAAATCAGCAGGAACCCGGGTCCGGCGGCATAGGCCTCCAGTGAAAGCGGCTCGCCGCCAATCTCGAACGCCAGCACGCCCGGGGCCGTGGGCTTCCAGCCAAGCCCTTCCACCACCGTAGTCAGAATGCGCTCTTCGGGCTGTGCGTAGGGCTCGAATCGCGCCTGCACGCGCCAGTCGGGGTTAGTGGGATAGGCCGGTATTCCAGGGAAAGCGCTCACCGCCGGGTGGTTCAGGTCGCGGATGCGCACGCCCATCCGGTCCAGGCGGCCGATCGCATGCCAGGAAAGCGAACCGTGGGTCAGGACGGTGGGTTCGCCCTCCTCGTCGTGCACCAGGCGCAACTGCGTGATTCGCTCACCACTGCTGAAGACCTCCGCGTCGGGATCCGCCCTGAACTCGACTGTCCCGTTTTCCCATACAAACGCGCCGAGGTAAGGAGCGGCCGGCAAGTCCGACAGCACGATGTCGTTGTCGGGCGCCGCCCCCATGCGCGTGACGCCCGGTTCAAGCCAGTAGAGCCCGGCCAGATTCAGCCAGCCGTCCGGCCCTTTCAATTCCTCTTCCCGCTCTGCGCGCCACTCGGCGATGGACCGGGAGTAGTCGGAAGCTCCTGATGACTCAGCCGGGCCGGCCGCGGCGCCGGCCGGCAGGAACCAGGCCGAAAAGAGCAGGGTGCCCAGGGAGTATCGCGTCAATACCACGTGAGCATTCTACGATCCTCAGGCCACCGGGCGGCCTGAGGCAGGCGTTATGACCTCGCAAACCGGCCCGGAGGCGCAGTCCAGCCTCCGGTCCAAAGTCGCCAGGGGGCAGTCGAAAGCTTCGGCCATGGCTACGTACCAGGCGTCATAGCTGCTCAGGTTGCTTCGCAGCTCCCAGACGCGTCCCGCAAAGGGCGCGAAGGGAAACAACTGAACGTCGAGCCGAAGCAGATCCCGGTGCGCGCTGTTCGCCTCAAGCGCGGATATATTGCCGGCCCGCTCCAGCCGTCGCAGGATGTTGCTGCACTCCGCCATGGCAAGTTCCGGAGCGGCAAGCGAGCCACGGGCAATAAGTAATTCGGCCCATTGCCCTTCGCGGCCCGAGTCAACCAGCGCCGCGACGATTGCGGACGCATCCAGGACCAGCGTCACTCTCGATCCGCATCGCGCGCGTACACAATGCTATAGGGAGTGACGCGCGTCCCTGCGGCCTCCTTTCGGTCACGAACCGCGTTCAGCCATTGCTCGGGAGACGGCCGAGCCGCAATCCGCTCCAGCTCGCCACGCAAAAATTCCTGCATGGACTGGCGCTGCAGCGCGGCGCGCGAGGCAAGTTCGTCGCGCACTTTCTCGGGCACGCCCCGAATGGTCAATTGCACGGACATGAACGCATTATGCCATTGCTGCCTGCAATATGAACGCAGTAATGCGCGATTGATGGTAGACGCGCCGTCGCCTGCCTCGGTCGTAGTCAGTCTCATGCCCAGAAAGAACGACAACGCCCAAACGTGAAACTCGATATGCTCTTCGTCCACCGCCGTCTCATGCTCAATCGTATGCGTGTGCGGCAAACCGAAAACACGGGAGCTATAGGGCAGCATCCGAATCTCGCCGCTTCTTCCTTCTTCCCTGTCTTGTCTTAACGCCCGTTCCCAGAGGGGATTACATCTTTTCGTAGAGGGTGAAGAGGTGTTCGACGCGCTTGCGTTCGGAGACGAAGCCGCTGCGCCGGTAGAGGTGGCCCACGGCGCGGTCGCGCTCCTTGAGCGCGTCGAAATACTCGCCTGCCTGACCGTAGGCTTTGCCGAGGTCACGGCCGGCGCTCTTCTGCTCGACGATCAGGACGCCGGGCCAGAACAGGTCGATGAAGCCGGAACGGTTGCCGAGTTTCGCTACATGCTCTTCATAGCGCGCCACCGAACGGCGCTCGACGCCGAACACCCGAAAGAAGGCGTTGTAGAAGCTGTGCGTTTCGCTTGTCTCGCGAACCGCGTTGCTCCATTCGTCGGCGAATGTGGCCGCGCGGACCCGAACCTCGTTCCATGAAAGGCGCATACGCTAACGAAGGTCCCCACAAAGATCGCAAAGGCAAATCTTTTTCAAACCCATGCTGCTAAGGTTACCGAATGGCGCTCATTCTCCACAATATGAAACGTGGTTGCTAATGCGCCGTCTTGCACAGCTATTTGTGCCTTGACGAATGGGTTTCCCGTGCAAATATATGCACGTGGAGACTAACAGGCGGCGGATCAGGAGCAGGCTTCAACGAGAAGGATGGTATCTACTTCGCCACGGGTCGGGGCACGACATTTACCGTCGCCCGTCCATTTTTGGCGTCTTGATCTTGCCTCGCCACCGCCGGGTGTCGCCTGCTGTAACTCGCTCGATAGCGAAGAAGACAGGATGGAAGGACTCGAACAGCAATAATACCAATGACAAATGAGGTGGGAAATATGATCCGGTATCCGGCACTCATTGATGGGAAATCCGGCTCTTACGGCGTAACGTTTCCGGACTTGGCGGGAATCGTCGCCATGGGCGCTTCCATGGACGAAGCAATGATCAATGCCGAGGAAGCCTTGCGGGACTACGCGCTGGAAGCCGAGCGGGACGGTGTTGATTTAGTGCAACCGAGCGCCATTGAGTCCATAAAGCCCGAAGCGGGCTCAGCACTGGTCTCGATACCATTGATCCGTCTTTCAGGACGCCGTGTGCGGGCCAACCTGACTCTGGACGAAGGCGTGGCCGATTTCATCAACAGTGAAGCCCGCCGGCGGCGGATGACTCGAACCGCCTACGTTGAGTGGATGGCGCGCCGCATAGCCCAAACCGGCGGTTAGCGAAACACCTGCATAAAGATTATCGGAGAAGCGTGACGCGCGACCCTTATGGTTGCTGCTCCGGATCGCGGCACGTTTGCGCGCGCCCCAGCGCGACGGACAGCGCGCACCATACGGCGGCGAAGGGCACGGTGGCGCCCACAATGAGGACCAGACTGCCCAGGGCGCTGAGCACTGCGTGAATGCCGGTGCCAGCCAAGTCGCCGAAGCGGTAAAGGAACACGTCCACGACGGGCTTGGCTTTGTAGCGTTCGGCAGGCGGCACAACGCTGAACAGGGTTTCGCGGGACGGGCGGGAAATCGCGTAGCGAGTGGCGCGATGCACGGCCTGGAACACGGCCATCACCCCGAAAATCGGCCAGATGGCCAGCACCGCAAAACCGGCGAGCGTGACCAGCGGCAGTATGGCCAGCGTCCAGCCAACCCCGAGCTTGCGGATCAGGCGGGTGGTGATGAATATCTGGGTGATCAGCGTCGCGATCTGCGTAAGCGCGTCCATCAGCGCGTACGAGCTCACCAATTGACTGAAATTGTCGCTTCGATTGAGGATGATGTTGGCTTGGGTGAAATAGATGAGCGTATTGGAAATCGCCATGAACACGATCCATAACGCGATGCCCAGCAGGTAGGGCGAGCGGATCACGGCGGCGGCGCCGTCCCAGAAATTGCCGCCAATACCCGATGGGGCGTTCGCAGTGCCGGGCACATGGCCGGGAGCAGTCGCGGCCTTGCCTAACCGGGAGTGCTCGGAACGTGCAGCCCGGTGGTCCAGCGTGAGCATCAGGACGATCGCCGCAACGAAAAATCCCGCTCCGATGGCCATCAGACCTACCGGAAGGTACGCAGATTCGGTGAAGGCTGCGATCCGGTTGGTGGCCCAGCCACCCGCCAGCGCCCCGGTTGTGCCTCCGATGCCGATGAAAGCGAAGATCCTCTTACCCTGCTCCACGCTGAAGAGATCAACCATGAAGGCCCAGAAGATGCTGTTGACGAACAGGTTGATGGCGCTCAGCCACACGTAGAATGTGTAGCTCACGCCGCGAGCCAGAGCGGTCTCGGAGCCGTAGCCGACCAGTCCGCCCCCGGCCCGTGCGTCCACCACGAGCAGACCGGCAAACACGATCAGGCAAGCCACCACGAAGCCATATGCGGCCGGAATGAAACGCCGGCGGTTCATGCGGGCCACCACGCCGCCGAACAGCAGCACCAGGATGAGAGACGACACCACGGTCACGCCGAACAGCCAGTAGAGTTCGTCCATGCCGCGGAACACGCCCATTGCATCGCGCACAGGGCGTACGAAGAAATACCCGCAAAGCACGCAGAAGTAGAAGGCGGCCGCGAGCGCCGCAAGCGGGAACTCCGCCCGCCGGATATTGAAAATTTGCGCCGCCCAATCCGTCATATGCCTTCTCCCAATCCCATTGTCATCTAAAACCAGCCGTTCAGCTTCGCAACTGCGGAAACAGCAGCACGTCGCGGATCGCCGGTTGATCGGTCAGGAACATGACCAGGCGGTCCACGCCCAGGCCCAGGCCCGCGGTGGGCGGCAGGCCGTATTCGAGCGCGGTGACGAAATCCTCGTCGTACAGCATGGCCTCGTCGTCGCCGCTCTCGCGCAGGCGGACCTGCTCGCGGAAGCGGCGGGCCTGGTCTTCGGCGTCGTTCAGTTCCGAGAAGCCGTTCGCCAGTTCCCGCCCGGCGATGTACAGCTCGTAGCGGTCGGTGATCTCGGGATCGTCGTCGCTGGCTCGCGACAGCGGCGAGACCTCGGCCGGATGGCCGGTAATGAACACGGGCCCGGCAAGCCGGTCCTCCACCGTGCGGTCGAACAGCTCGGCCAGGAGCTTGCCCCAGCCGGCGTTGGTCGGCGGATCGTTCTCGAGACCCAGGCGCGTGCGGCGTTCGAGCAGGTAATCGGCGTCGCGCAGCCGCGACGCATCCAGTCCCGGATTGTGTTCCAGCACCGCCTGCTCCATGCTCAGGCGCGGCCAGTCGCCGGCCAGTTCATAGTCCTCCCCCTGGTAGGTCACGCGGGTCCCGCCGAGCACCGCCTCGGTCGCCGCCCGTATCATCTCCTGCGTCATCCGCATGAAGTCGTTGTAGTCGGCGTAGGCCTGGTAAACCTCGAGCATCGTGAACTCGGGATTGTGCTGGGTCGAAAGGCCCTCGTTGCGGAAACAGCGGTTCATCTCGAAGACGCGCTCCATGCCGCCCACCACCAGGCGCTTGAGATGCAGCTCCAGAGCCACGCGCAGGTACAGGTCCCGGTCCAGCGCGTGATGCCGCGTGGCGAAGGGACGCGCGGCTGCGCCGCCGGCGATGGACTGCATGACAGGGGTTTCCACTTCCATGAACCCAAGGCCGGCCAGAAACTCCCTCAGCGCCGAAATCACGCGCGCGCGGCGCTCGAATACCTCGCGGGAGTCGCGGTTCACGATCAGGTCCAGATAACGCCGTCTATAGCGCTGTTCGCGGTCGGTCAGCCCGTGGAATTTCTCCGGCAACGGGCGCAGGGCCTTCGTAAGCAGCGCGGTCTCGCTGACTTCGACGCTCAACTCGCCGGTTCGCGTGCGCACCACGACGCCCCGCGCCCAGACGATATCGCCCAGGTCCATGCCCCCGGTTTGCGCGTATGCGTCCTCGCCCATCGCGTCGCGCGACAGCATCAGCTGGATCCGCCCGCTGCCGTCCTGGATCGAAACGAAACTCAATCGCCCCATCCGGCGTTGCGACACCAGGCGCCCCGCCACCCTGACCTCGCGCCCGAGTTCCTTCAGTGCCGCCGCATCCGTTTCGGCGTATTCCCGCTGCAATTCCGCGGCCCCGGCGTCCGGCCGGTAGTGGTTGGGGAAGGACCAGCCGACTTCCCGCAGCGCCTTGAGCTTGCGCCGGCGCTCGGCGATCAGGCGGTGTTCCGGGACGGTCTCGGAAGACCGGTCGTTGGGCGGCGCGGGCATGAATCGGATTGTACGGCGTGCTGCGGAATGCGCGAGGATGAGCGCATAATACGCACGGCTGAACTGGCGCGGGAACACGCTTGACCGAATACCTGCTTGTGCTGTCCTGCCCGGACCGGACCGGGCTGATCTACGCCGTCACGCGCTGGCTGCTCGAAAACGGCTGCAACGTGCTGGACAGCGACACGTACAAGGACCCCTTCCGCGATCGCTTCTTCATGCGCGTTCATTTCTCCGGCGACGTCGCGCTCAATGAGTTGCGGGAGTCGTTCGGGCCCAGGGCGCGGGGGCTTCAGATGCGCTGGGAGCTGGTGCTGGCCGAGGCCCGTCCGCGCGTGCTGATCATGGTCTCCAAACACCTGCATTGCCTGCTCGACCTGCTCAATCGGGTGCGACTCGGCCAACTGGCGATCGATATTCCGCTGATCGTCTCCAACCACCCCGACGCGGAATGGCTGGCGAAGGCGGCCGACATCGAATACCTTCATCTGCCGGTGACGCCGGCCAACAAGGCCGACCAGGAACAGCGGGTGGTCCGGGAGATCGAGAAGCACGATATCGACTTCGTCGTGCTGGCGCGTTACATGCAGATCATTTCGCCGACGCTGTGCGAGCGGCTGCCGGGACGGATGATCAATATTCACCATTCCTTCCTGCCGGGTTTCAAGGGCGCCAAACCCTATCACCAGGCCTACCGGCGCGGCGTCAAGCTGATCGGCGCCACGGCGCACTACGTCACCGCGCAGCTCGACGACGGCCCGATCATTGCGCAGGACGTGCAGCCGGTCGGTCATCGGATGACGCCCGACGATCTGGCCGCCGTCGGCAAGGACATCGAGCGGGTGGTGCTGGCCCGCGCGGTGCAGTACCACGCGCAGATGCGCGTGCTGATCAACGGACGCCGCACGGTCGTGTTCCGCTGAGGTTCATTTCGACGCCGTCAAGGCGCATACGGGGACGCATATGACTGATGACTCAACGCCGAAATCCGGTTCGACAGGCGTAACGCGACGGTCCACGCTTCTGGCCGGTGTCGGGTTGGCCGCCGCAGGCACTTTTCTGGATTCGTTCGGAACAAAGGCCCGGGCGCAAGACACGTCTCCCTTCTACCCGCCGGTCACGCCAGGGATTGAACCGCGGGGCGCCAAAGTTCAGCCGTACCCGGCGGCCTGCGTGCAATCCGGCGTTGTTCGCACGTTCGATTCGTCGGGCAATTTCCTTCCCGACGCCCTGAAACACAATGTCGACGCCATGTGCGAACTGATCAGGCGGGGGGCCGCCGAACATGGGGCGCGCCTGATGTCGTTTCCGGAGTTCGGGCTGCAGGTCCCCAGCGCACCGATGACACCGGCCCAGTGGTGGCCGGGAACCATCCGCGCCGACGGGCCGGAGATCGAGCGCATCGGCAAGGCCGCGCAGGACGCCGAAGCTTACGTCGCTTTCAATCCCATGGAAGGCATCGACAAATTTCCGGGCCGGTACTTTCTGTCGGGCATGATCGTGGGACCCAGCGGCGATGTGATCCTCAACTACAGGAAGCTCACGGGCCTTACCGGCAAGACCCGCCCGGGCGACCTCCTGTCCGCCTGGCTGGACCATTTCGGCGAAGACAGCCTGTTTCCCGTTGCGGACACGCCGATCGGCCGGCTCGCCTGCGTGGTGGCCGGCGACATGAACTATCCGGAAATAACGCGGGGCATGGTCCTGAAAGGGGCAGAAGTGATCCTGAGCCCCACGGCGTCGGCCACCTATCCCGCGGATCACAGTTTCGAAATTCCCGTGAACACCACCATGACGCGGCGGGTGCGCGCCTACGAGAACATGGCGTACGTGCTGTTGTCCGACCTCGGCCCGGTGGGCGCCGATGCGCGGCCGCTCTTCCGCCGGCGCCAGCCGTCGCAAATCATCGATTTCAAGGGCAACAAGCTGGCCGGCACGCAGTCCGGCGGCGTGGAATACGCGGTGGCCACCATCGACATAGATGCATTACGTCGTGAGCGCACGTCCCTGGGCGGCACGAACCTGCTGACCCACCTGCAGATGCCCTTGCACCGCGATATGTACGCCGCCACGGACTTCGCACCCGTCAACACCCACCTCGATGCACCGCTGGCTTCCATGAATGAGCACCGCGCCGCACAACGCGAAACGGTAAGCCGTCTGGTCGAGGCGGGAATCCTGGTGCCGCCCGGTATCGGGTAACTTTTCAGTCTGTCTTTGGGAGAATGCGAATGAACGCGAGACGGTCAATTGAAATCGTGGGTATTGCGCTGGTTTCGGCCTGCCTGGGATCGATGCCGGCCAGGGCCGAACCCCCGCTGGAACAGGACCTCGAACAGATCATGGCGTGGTGGCCCGGCGTCTACAACAACGACCGGCAGGTCGCCGAAGTCGAAGCACGAATGGGCGAGGAGAATTTCACCGGCGAGGTCTGGCGTCTCGATGGAAGCGGCATGGGGGGCTATCTCAACGTGACGTCCCACTACATGCGCCTGGATGCGCCGGCAATCGGCGACAACGTGCTCTACGTCGAGGAGTACCGCGACGGCCAGCCGGCCGAGACCTATCGCCAGCGCGTTTACACGCTGTCCGTCGACGAGGAGGAGCAGGTCATCCGGGTCAACCTCGCCAACTTCAAGGACCGCGAGAAATACATCGGGGCGTACCGGGACCTCTCCATGCTCGACGGCATCACCCCGGACGATCTCGCTCCGTTTCCCGCGATCTGCGACCTCATCGTCGAACAGCGCGGCAACCGCTATCACATGCGCATGCACACCAACGCCTGCGCCTTCGGGGGCCAGGCGTTCAGTTACGAAGCTGCGATCAACGGTGACGCCTTCTGGTTCCGCGACAAGATCGTGCGCCTTGAAGACGACACGGTGGTCATGACCATGGCGAATTTCAACTTTCACAAGTCGGACCGGGTCAAGTGACAACATTCACTCGAAGGGGCACGGCGCCGAAAATCATGAAAGCGCTCAAGGCGGCAGGCATCGGACTGGTCGTATCGGTCGCGGGAACGGCGGCGGCGGATGACCTGCCCGAAGAACTGCAAAAATGCGCGCGGCTGCAGAATGCTGAAGTCCGTCTGGCCTGCTACGACGCGCTGGCCGGGATCAGCGCATCACGACCGCAGCAGTTGTCATCAGCAGGCGAGGCCCCGGCCGCTCCTGTCGAAACGTCCGCAACGGGCCAATCCACAGCCGGGCAGGTGGAGGAACAGGAATCCGGTCAGTCGCTGGCCCAACGCGTGTTCGGCCTGCTCCCCGGCAGGGAAGCGGGCGACAACCTGCTCGAATCGCGGGTGGTCGGAGAAGTCCGGAACCCGCGCGAGGGCACGCGCTTTACGCTGGAGAACGGCCAGGTGTGGCAGCAGACAGACCGAACCCGGCGCAACTACCGCGCCACCAATCCCAGGGTGGAGATCAAGGAAGGCTTCATGAACAGCTACCGGATGCGCCTGGAGGGCCTCAACGGTCGCATCCGCGTACGCCGCGTGCAATAACTGGATCAGGCGGCGCGGTCACCCACAACCAGGCCACGCCCTACGGCCCGAAGCGCCTTTTGGATCTGGCTGATGTGCGACCGATGATCGGGGTTCAGCAGTTTGCGAACAGCCCCCTCACTCAGACCCAGGCGGCCAGCCAATGCAACCCTGGTCAGACCCTCGCTGCGCATTGCGTTGTAAAGAGCCAGCTTCGCCGCAACGATTGGCGGAACGGCAACGAGTTCCTGGCGATGAGTTGCATGGCTTGGAGGAGGAACACTTTCCTTAGACTTCATATACGCCCCCAATGCCGCGGCAAGCGCGTCTTCCGCCATAGCCAACGCCTCGGCGCGACTATTTCCGCACGTAAGCGCTTCGGGAACATCCGGGAAGCTTACCGAGAAGCCCCCTTCCCTCTCCGGAGTAAGCACGCAAGGATACTCGTATTGCATCAGAAGTCCTCCTTGGGAATCTCCAGTTGTCTGAGCATGTTTCTTAGCGTCCCCGGTTTCAGTTCACCGTGCTGCACAACAGTCCGCCGATCACCCAAGTAAAGCACACCGTGACTGCCTTTCCCTCGCCGCGCATCAAAGCTAAACGCTTGGCTGGTGCGCTTGGCGTACCCTCTTGCGCGTCTGACGAACTCCCTTCCGTTCATTGCGCATAGTTTCGTACCTTTTGGAACGAATAGTCAAGACCAGCCAACAGGCAAGCAGAGAAGCTTACCAACAATTTCAAGTGTCAGATTCGAGGCGGTCGAGCATGGCGTCGTGGGCGGCGTAGGCTTCGTCGAGGCGGCGGCGGGCCTCGCCGGCCGAAGGGAAGCCGGCTTCGAGGCCGGCGAGCATGATGACGGCTTCCATTTCCTCGCGGCTGATGCCATGGTGGATGCCGGCGCGCACGAAATAGCCCACGTCGTGGCGGGCGGCGGTGACGATGCCGATGGCGCACAGGATCATGGTCTTCAGATCGACCACTTCCTGGTCCCAGACTTCCGGCGCGATCCGCGTCATCAACTGCCGGTTGAAGTCGTTCTGGTCGAGCTGTTCGCACAACTCGGCCCCGTAATCGGGACCGAAGATGCGCAGGAACATGGCGCGGCCGCGCTCAAGCTCCGCCTCGGAGAAGGGTTTGTAGGCGCTGCCCATTCCAGCCGGCTAAACGCGGATCAGGTCGCGTTCGAGGTTGTAGAGGCGCTCGGAGCCGTTGGAGGTGATGCGCACGGATTCTTCGAAGAACATCCCGCCCCAGCCGATTTCGTGCAGCTCCATGTCGATGTTCAGCACCATGTTTTCCTCGATGCGGAAGTCGCCCAGGTTGCCGCCGGCGATGAACGGCACCTCGATGTGGTCGAGGCCGATGCCGTGGGTGAAGGCCAGCTCGAAACTCGGCAAACCGGCGGCGCGCACCGCCTGGATGACCCGATTGCGCAATTCGCCGGTCTGTATGCCGGGCCGCAGGTTGGAATAGGCCTCGTCGATTCCCGCCATGTAGGCCTTCCAGTAGCGCTCCAGCTTGGGTGACGCGTCGCCCAGGACCGCCGTGCGCTGCGCATCGCCCATGTAGCGGCGCCACTTCATCATGCTGTCGAAGCAGACCTGGTCGCCGGGGCGGATCATGTAGTCCCGCTCGGGCCGGCCGGCGCCGGCGCTCATGGGGCCCGCGCCGTTGAAAGTGGCGAACGGGCGGGCGCCCTGCTCCACCACCCGCACCTCGTAGGCGGTATACACGTCGTTCCACGTGGCTCCGTCACTGATCGCCGCCAGCGCGGCGCGCAGCGCCGCCTCGTTCTTGACGGCGGCTTCCCTGAGTATGGCGATCTCGTCGGGAGACTTCACCATCCGTATCTCGATCAGCAGATTACCAGCATCGACGATTTCGGCATGCTCCACGGTGTCGCCCAGAAGCCCGGCGAACCGGGTGTCGTCAAACCCGAGCCTGCCCTTGTCCAGGCCGGTTTCGCCGAGCATGGCGCAGACGGCGCCGTTGATTCCGGCGTACGGCTCGTCCTCCAGCTCCGCGATCATGCGCCGGATGGCCAGGTCCTCGCCCTTGAGCTCGGTATCCTCGGCAAAGGTATGCACTTTCAGCACGCCGCCGTACACGCCGAAGTAATACAGGCGCTTGTCCGGCATCCAGGTGGGCCGCTGCACCAGCACGGCCGCCTCGATCTCGGTCACCACCAGGCACGGCGGAATGTCGGGATCGCGCGGCAGGATGGCGCAAGCCACCCAGGGCACGTCGTAGAGGAAATCGGTGTCGAAATCGCTTAAGTACAGGACGTTGTTGGGCGTGACCGCGACGAGCGCGTCCAGCCCGTCGCGCTCCATCAGCTCCATCGCCCGCTCGCGATTCAGCAACATGCCGAATTCCCCGGATCAGCGGAAGGAGGCGCTGGCGAAGTAGCCGTTGACGCGCTCCTCCCAGTCGTCCACCTTGCCGAAGATCCCCGTGTAGTAGTCCGCCAGGTAGATCAGCCAGAACGCGCCGCTGATGCTGCACACCGGGCCGTGGCGCACGCCGGGAGGGCGGCCGATGTAATGGTCCCTGGTCAGCACCAGGTCCTCCTTCACGTCCTCGCGCTTGTGATCGAAGGTGTAGCCGATGTAGCAGTCGCCGGCGATCAGGTACAGGCATTCGTTGTGCGGATGGTGTTCGGTGCCGGGATCGATGAAGCCGGGCGCCAGCGCGGTCAGCGCGATCACCTCCCTGGTGCCGTCGTCCTTGCGCAGCCCCTTGGTCAGCACGCCGGGAGGCCGGGCCTCCTGGCCGGTATTCGGGTCCTTCCAGGTGGAGCGCTTGACGATGTCCGCCATGGGGTCGACCCACGGCAGGTGCCAGGTGTTGGTGCGTCCGATATGCCGGTCGACGTGCGCATCCGCCAGCGAATCGCCTGCCTCTTCGAAGGACAGCGGACGACTGGTGAAGAGCAGGAGCCTGCAGCCGCCGGAAGTGCTGAGCGGGCCCCAGGCCATGCCGGCCGGGAAATAGCCGTAACAGCCCTGCATCCAGGTTTCGCCGCCGATGTCCAACGAACCTTCCAGAACGTAAAGATCCACGTCGGCTTCGTTTCGGCCTCGCGCCAGGGACCAGTTCGCGGGCAGTTCCATGACCAGGTGTTCTCCGCCGGTCTTGCTTTCGGTGCTCAGGTTGCGCGCGGTGGCGCCCGGCGTGAATCCGGAATTGAGCGCCTGCGGCTTCACACGGCTTACGTCGAGGCAATCTTCTCTGCGCATCGGCATGGCATTACTCCTTGGGTCCCTGATCAGTCTTGCAGCCCGGCGAGCCAGGCCACCACGGCCTCGCAACACTCGCGGGGCTTGGTAATCATGCAATAGGTCGATCCGGCGCCGGAAATCTCGGCCTTGTCCACGTCCGACTTGATGGCCAGAAACTCGCGCATCAGCGTGTCGTGGCTGGCCGAGTCCATTCGCTCGTTCTCGTTAAGCGCACTGTCGTCGCCCATCAGCAGCAGCGTGGGACATTCGATGTTGCGGATGTCGGCGGTCAGGTCCACGTTGGAGTAGGCGTCCAGCACGGACTTCAAGGTGGCCATGTTCACGTTAGCGGCGTACTGCTTCTTGGCCCAGCGCTCGTACTTGATGCCCTCTTCCGAATACAGCACGTCCGGCGGCAGCACGACGCCGGCATACAGGCGCGAAAGCTGCTCGATGCCAAACACCCGGCCCACCCACCAGGATGCCTCGTAGATGTTGCGCCAGGTATCGTCCACGCGAATGAACGGATAGGCGATCAGCGAGTGCATGCGCTCCGGATACTTGGCCGCGAAGCGCAGTCCGATCGACGAACCCGTGGAGGTGCACCAGAGCGCCGTGCGTTCGATCCCGGCGGCGTCCAGGATCGCGGCCAGATCGTCCACCCATCGTTCCACCGAGTACGGCTCGGATTGCGTCCAGTCGGACTTCCCCACACCGCGGTAGTGCCATTGCAGGATGCGGTGATGCGGGGTGAGGTACGGCTCGCAGAACTCGAACTGCTTGTCCACCAGCGCAAAACCACCGATCAGCGTGAGCGGCGGCTCAGCGTCGCCGCTGACTTCGTACCACAGATTCGCGCCGTCCACGCGTACTTTCGGCATCCCGTCCTCCCTATTGCGGAGAGGTTGCCGCGTCGTAATGATGCACGATCCGCACCCCGTCCAGCATGAACCCCATCGGCATCCAGTATGCGCCCAGCACTTCCTTCGGCGCCAGCGGCATCAGTTCCTCGTTGTCGGCCCGGCAGAACTCCAGCGACCCTTCGCCGGCCAGCGTCTCGCCCTGTTGAAGTCCGCTCATCACCATCTGCGTGAGATCGTGCACCAGGGGCTTGCCCAGCGGCGGAACGTGGCAGTCGGGAACGTGGCGCATGCAGGTGAGAGGCAGGTTGCGCGTATAGAACTCCAGTTCCGACAGATCGATCACGCGCTGCGGCGAAAACTCCATGCGCATTACCGCCTCACCATGACGGCTGACGACGCGCTTGAGCCGCGTGCCCAGGCCGCCGTCCTGCGTCATGCCGGGCAGCAGCGGGTGCATGCCGCTGGTTTCGATCTCCGCCTGCTTGGAGCAGGCGCCCAGAAACCAGCTCAGCAGCACCAGCCAGTCGCGGTTGCACCACTGGAAGGTGGAGAACATCGTGCGCTCGCCGTGCAGCCTGCAGGGCAGTCCGATCACCGCAACGTCGTAATGGCTGCGCGCCGCCGGCCAGTCCTCGGGCGCCACGCCCTCGGGATAGCACTTGAGGTGCGGGCTCCACACATAGGCCTCGTCGGGCGGATCCGAAGGCGTAAGCGGCGCCGGCAGGTAAGCAGCGATGGCGTCGGGATCGGTTCGAAAATGAAACAGGAGAAGGTTGCCGGCAAAGCGCCACGGCAGCGGCTCCAGCATGGACGCCTCGCCGTTCGGCGTGAAAGGACGCGTGTATCCGGCCACGGCTAAACCCAGTTTCCCCAGAGTTGCGGTTGCTGGTCCGGCGCGGGCTGCGCCAGGTACTCGCGGCAGCGCGGCGCGCTCCATTCCGGCTCGGTGAACCGGAAGTCGATTTCCTTCTCGCCGCGGCAGAACCACACGCAGCCGCCGCGCGTGGCCTGCGGCCCGTGCGGTTTCTCGCCCGGACGGAAGATATAGGACCCCGAAGTGATCATGCCGGTCTCTCCCATCAGGTAATCGCCCTGCAACAGCACCAGTTCCTCCCAGGTTTCGTGCGCCTCAAGCCTCGGATCGCACCACCCCGGCGCCTGATGCGTCATCAGCGTGTAGGCGCCGGTGTCCGGATCGCTGCGCAGCCTGCGCACCTTCAGACCGGAGCCCGCCTCTTCGCTCGTTCGGCCGGGAAAATCCGGCACAGGCTGCCATGCAATGGCGTTGACGTCCAGCGGCCCGGTTTTTAGTTCTTCCCTATACGCCGCCGCAGGTTCGGAGTACTGCGACAATCCGGCACGGCCTTCGCCCATCCACAGGGCCGTGAACCCGCTGCGGGTTTCGGCGCCGTCAACGGCAAGCCCGCGGGGGAGGAATGCGTAACTTCCGCGCACAAATTCGCATTCGCCCAGTCTGAGGTCGCCTTCCAGAAGGAGGATTTCGAGATCGCTTTCCAGCACGCCGCTGTCGTGAAGACACCAGTACCGCTCGGCCCGTACCAGTAGGCTCCGCGCTCCCGGTTCGCCGGACTGGGCGCTGAGAACGGCCGCCCGCAATCCATGCCCGAATGCAGGCGCCGACGACGGCGTCAGCGTCACGCCGTCCAGACGCAGAAACTCGACCCGCGGACGCGTCATTCGAGAATCCGGCTCACCGAAACTTCAGCCCTTCGTCATGCCCCTTCGTCCGGGAGCGTCGAAGGCAGGATGCCGACGCCGAGCCCACAAGGATGTGCTTGCCGGCGTATCCCGGAGGAAGGGGCATGACGAAGGGCGAGATCGAAGCGCCGTAAACGGATTGGCGGGCGGTTTTCACTCGCCGAAACGGGCTTCGTGCTCGGCGTAAACGCGCGTAAGGATGTCGATGGCCATTTCCGCGGCGGGGAAACCGAACTCCAGGCCCGCCAGCAACAGGATTTCCTCTACTTCTTCCCGGGGAATTCCGTGTTGGGCCGCCATCTTCATGAAGAATTCAACTTCCTGTTTGTGCGTGGCCGTGAACATCGCGATGCTGCACAGGATCTTGGTGCGCAGGTCCACCCGGTCCATCTCCCAGATCGGCACCATGACCTCGCGCAGCTTTGCGTGAAAAGCCGGAGGGCGGCTGGTCACGATCCACTGATAGATTTCCTCGCCCTGTTCGTCGCCCCACAGCTTGTGGGTAATCGCCTGAAACCGGCGTTCGAGGTCGTCGCTCACGGTCTGACTCCGATCGTGGCCCACCACGGATAGGCGCCGAAGAAGTATTCGCCGCCGAACCCCCATCCGGTCAGTTCATTGGGCAGCGGCACGTCGCGGACTTCGCTGAAACCGCCTTGCTCGAACATGCGAACCCGGTCCTCGGCCAGGAACCCCGGCAGGAATGGGTCTTCCATGCGCCGCCCGGTGGAGTCCAGCAGAAACGCGGAAAGCGGACTGTACTCCTCCTGAAGCACCTTGAACGGCGGCGATTCCATGATCGCGAAGATCCCGCCGGGGCGCAGCAGCCGGAAGGCCTCGCGAACGACGGCGGCGCGCACCTTGCCCGGCAGTTCGTGAAAAAGCCACACCGCGCTGACCACGTCGAAACTCGCGTCGGGATAGCCGGTGTCCTCGGCCAGCCGCTGGGTGAAATGAACCTTGTGGCCGCGTGACTCGGCCAGCTTGTGGCCGTACTTGAGCATGGAGGCGGAGTAGTCCAGACCCACCACTTCTGCATCCGGGTGGAGCTCGCAATAGGGAAAAGTGCTCTTGCCGACGCCGCAACCCAGGTCCAGGATGCGCCGGTAGTCGCCCCCGGGCACCGCTCGGGCCAGGTTCCAGCCCATCTCGTCGCCGTCGTCGCGCCCCACCAGGAACGGGCTGATCATCCAGTGATAGAGGAATCCGGCGAACTCGGCGTGATAGTTGCCCGGCTGGGTATGGATTTCGATCTTGCGGTAGTAGCGGGGGGTTTTCAGCTCCGGGTCCAGCTCCAGACTTCCCAGCGCGCCCGGCGGATTGCAGTCGTCCAGCCAGGCCCGTACCTCGTCGCCCTGGCGTTCCAGTATGTCCAGGATGGCGCGAAACATCTGCGCGTGGTTGTGGCGCTCGAAGAACGCGCCGAATCGGTAGGCGGCGCCCTCCTCCATCAGCGCGCCCACCTCGCTGATGTCCGACGGATCGTCCAGCCGGGTCTCGTTTTCCCGATAGTGGGCGCCCATCGCGGGGCCGAAACCGGTCGAATTGAAGGCCATCAGGCCCCCTGTAAAGTCGAGCCGCGCCTGCTCCGCGCGGCTGCGCTGAATGTCGAGAGTGGCTGTCATATGGTGCCGTGTCTCGCTCATATTGTCGCATCAGAGCGAGCGTAGCGTGTCCCTGCAAGGCGCAGCCGGCACGGAATACTCGCCGTATTGCGAACGGCTGCAACGCCGCGGGGGCGCGCTACGCTCGCTCCCGAAGGGCGCGACTCCCCTGGCCCGTGGCCGCGTTGCGCCCCTTGGAAATGGAATACACCATTCCCGGCGGGACGCGCCTTGCCACGAACCAGGGGAAACGCGCTGATGCGACAATATGAGCGAGACACGGCACCATGCTCCCAGTGGGAGTTGGACTATATTATAGGGAGGCGTGTTACGCACGTTTGACCGATCGGCGCATTGAGGGCTGCGCCGATTTTCCGAGGCCAGGACGAGAGCATTGGGGGGACCCTATGAACCTGATTCGCACCACCACCTGCGGCGCCGTCGCGTCATTTCTGATCACCCCGCTGACCGGCTTCGTGGCGCCGTCGGCATCGGCCCAGATGGCCGCGCTCGAGGAAATCGTCGTGACGGCCCGAAAACGCGAGGAGAGCATCCAGGACGTGCCGCTCTCCATCACGGCGTTCACCGGAGCGGAGCTGGAGCGTGGAGGCTATGTGGACCTGGAGGATATTTCGTTCCGGACCGCAGGCATGCAGTTCAACAACGAGCTGGCCGGAACGCGGCCGGGACGGCTGTTCAGCAACATTCGTTTCCGGGGCGTGGAGGGCAGCGAGTATTCCACGCTGCAGACTGCCTCGCTGTTCGTCGACGGCGTTTTTGCCCTTCAGGGCGCCCAGACGCTCGCGCTGAGCGACCTGGAGCGGGTGGAGGTCATCAAGGGGCCGCAATCCGCGGCGTTCGGAAGAAACTCTTTCGCAGGCGCCATCAACTACATCACGCGCGCGCCGGACATGGAGGAATTCTCGGGCAGGGTCAAGGCCGATATCGGTGAGTACGACCAGCATGAGCTGGACGTGAGCGCGGACATTCCCATCGCTCCCGGAATGCTCGCCCTGCGAGTAGGGGGGCGCTACTTCAACAAGGGCGCCATGTACCGCAACGAGGGAGGCGTTGGCGTGGGCAAGCAGCGCTCCGAGTCGATGTTCGCCACGCTGTTCTGGCAGCCTACGGACAACGCCAGCGTCAAACTGCGCTATTACCGGCAGGACGACAGCGATGGCCCGGCTGGCGTGACCTTCTATCAGGCCCGGCTGCACGACAGTTGCACGGGCAAGACGATGCCCGGGCTGACGACCGACGGGCAGCCCACCACGCTGGAGCCGAAGGAGTTCATATGCGGAACCATTCCGGGGCCAGGCACGATCGGCACTCCAAACCCCAGCCTTTCCCTCAACCCGTCCAGCTTCCCCGCCGGTTTCGAGAACTTTATCCGCGAATCATTCGTTGAGTCGCCTTCCCAGGTCGAAGGCGTGCCCTACATCGACCATTTCGGAATCGAGCGCGAGATCACGCGCATCAGCCTGGTGGTGGACTACGAGTTCGCCAACGGCATGTCGCTGGTGGCCACCGCCGCGACCAACGAAAACGCCGCGGCCAATCTGCGCGACTGGGACATGACGCCGGACGAGGCCTGGTACGTGTCCAATCCGCAGGCCGGCGAGGACGAGAGCATCGACATCCGCCTGTCTTCGGCGCCGGATGCCCGGCTGCGCTGGCTGGGCGGGTTCAATTACTACACTCAGGAGTTCCTGACCAGTTCCAACGGCGGCGTGTTCGTGGTGGCCTGCGGCAATCTGGGCGCTTTCGGAACGCCCGCGCAGTGCGCCAATCCCGCGCGCATACCGGTTGGCGTGGACGGCGGCGATTTCGTGGACGTGCAAGCCTTCTACGGGTCCGTGTCCTACGACATTACCGAACGGTTCACCGTGGACCTGGAAGCGCGCTGGCAGGACGACACCCGTAGCGACGGCATCGCCGATTTCGAGATCAATTTCCAGGATTTCCTGCCCCGGATCTCGCTCAGATATCGCATCACCGAAGACATGACGGCCTACGTTACGGTTTCGCGCGGCATTCTTCCGGGCGTCATCAACTCCAACATCATCAACTGTGACCCTACGACCTTCAGTGCGCCGTTCATCGATCCGCGCACCGGTCAGCCGAGCACCTCTTCGATGTGCCAGCAATACGTCGATGCGCTGGGCGCCGACGCGGTGGACGTGACGCCGGTGCAGGAACTCGACGCCTATGAGATCGGGGTGAAGTCCACCTGGATGGACGGACGGCTGGTCGCCAACGTGGCGGCCTACTGGCAGGAATGGGGGAACGCGCCCTTCCCGACCTTCGTGACCGTTTACCGCGACGACGACGGCGACGGGGTCCCCAACACGAACCCCAACTTCTTCCCGGTCAGCACGCCGGGCAGTTCGGAGTACTCCGGCGTGGAGCTGGAAGTGGATTTCCTGATCTCCGAAGACTGGGACGTCAGCTTCAACTGGTCGTTCAACGACAACGAGTTCACCAACTTCCTAATCCCCCTGGCGTCGGCCGAGTACGCGCTGGGCACCCGCAACGTCAAGGGGCATCGCTCCAGCCGCTTCCCGAAGTGGTCCGGCAGTGTTTCCTCCACCTATGGCGGAACCTTCCAGAATGGCTGGGACTGGTCGCTTCGCGGCGATCTCACCTACATGGGCGAGACCTTCCCCGGCCTGACCAACCTGGCGACGCTGGAGAGCTACTCGCTGCTCAACCTCCGGTTCGCGGTCGAGCGGAACAACCTGAGGCTGGAGGCCTACCTGAAAAACGCGCTGGACGAAGATTACTGGCGCACCGGTCAGGAGTACACCGACTTCTCGCGCGTGCTGAGCGTGGGTTTCAATTTCAACAGGCTCGGCCTGACGCTGGTGCCGCAGGACAAGCCCACCTTCGGATTGCGCGCCGCGATCGAGTTCTAGCGCGGCGCTGACGCTACAACCGTACAGGAACAGCTTATGGAAACCCGCGACGTACCGCTGGTGGAAGCCACGCCCGAGGCCCTGGCCGCATGCGGGGAAATGCTGGGCCGCCACCCCGGCGCGAAGGCCTTGCCGATCCAGTTCTACGAGGGTTCGGTGCAGACCTACCGCCCGGTGGATTTCCGGTCGGACGAACAGACCGAACTCAGCCTCGCACACGTGCGGCGGCGCCCCTTCGAGGTGCACTGGATCGAACGCCATTTCAAGCACACGCAGACCTTCATTCCGCTGGGCGGCGCGCCTTTTGTCGCGGTCATGGCGCCGCCCACGGACGGGGACCTGCCGGACCTCGATCAGGTCCGCGCGTATCACTTCGACGGCTCGGCCGGTTTCACCATGAAGGTGGGCACCTGGCACGAGTTCCCGTTCGCGGTAGAGGATGAGGCCGATATCGTGGTGGTGCTGAGACGCGAGGCGACGCAGAGCCTGCTCGACACCGACCCCGCCACGGGCGAGGTGCGCGGCCCCGACATCCAGAAGCAGGACCTGATCAAGCAGCACGGCGTACGACTGAAATTCGACGTATGAGGCAGCGCCTGGTCCGTTTGCGCTAGCGGAGCGATGACCAAGGAACACATAGAAAACCTGGCGGCGCTCGACGTCACGCCAATCGCGTGGGACCCGCCGGGCCTCGCATCCGGCGCCCAACTACGTCCACTTGCCCGGGACCCCGCCAGTGGCGGCTTTACCGGACTGGTCGACCTGCCGCCCGGCTTCGACAGCGCCAGCGGCCTGAGTTGCACCGTGGAGATGCGCCTGTTCGTCATCGACGGAGAATTTCAGATGGGCGAAAACCGGCTCGGACCCGGCGGTTTCTGCTACCACCCGGCCGGCTCCGGACAAGGCCGCTGGCGATCGCCGAAGGGCGCACGCGCATTCGTCGTTTACCTGGAAGGCCCTGAGTTTCGACCCGATCGAGGCTCCCCCGCGCCCGATGCGATCCCGGCGCTGGACTCTTTCGCCATGGACTGGCACAACCCGCTGGACGCCAGCGACCCGTCCCAGGACTTTCGCCCCGGCATCTTCGTGAAGGTCCTGCACGTGGACCCGGAAACGAGAGCGAGCACGCACCTGGCCGGCCTGATGCCCGGCTGGTACGCGGAAGGCATGGAATCGCACCCCGTGTACGAGGAAAACTACTGCCTGCAGGGCGACGTTCTGATCGGCGAAGTCGGCGATGAAACGGGCTACACGATGGTGGTGGGCAGCTACCTGTGCCGGCCCCCCGGCGTCATTCACGGGCCGCTGGCCAGCAAGAACGGCAACGTCAACCTCTGCTTCACCCACGGCCTGCTCGGTATCGACTACAGCGAGAACCCACGGTCCATGGACCTCATCCGCAAGCACCTCCGAAACCACCCCTGGACCTGACGCCAGACTGCACTCCACATCGCATGCAGGTAAATCTCGAACGCGCGCGCGCCAGGATGGAGGAAGCGGGCCTGGAAGCGATGGTGTGCGTACAGCCCGTCAACGTCTACTACGCCAGCGGCTACGAGTCCGACTGGCTGTTCGACTACCAGTGGGCAGGCTGCGCGATCCTGCCGCTGACCGAGGACCGGCCCGCCACGCTGATCGTGCACGACGTCGAGCTGACCAACCTGGCCGAGCACCCGAGCTGGATGCCGGAATTGCGGGTCTATGAGACGCAGGTGGGCGACGACATTTTCAGCCACTACACGGTGGATGAGGAAGCCGAACTCGAGGAATCAGACCGCAAGACGCTGGCGCTGATGGAAGCGACGCGCGCCACGGCCAGCACGGGCGTGGTGGAGGCGATCCTGAAGGCGCTTGGCGACGGCGGCTACCGCAGGCTCGGCTTCGACGACGCGCGCCTGGCCGCGCTTTGCGCCGAACGCCTGAAACACGTGCAATGCTTCGACCGCCCCGAACTGATGACGATGATCCGGGCGGTCAAGACGACCGCCGAGCTGGAACTGATGCGCGAGGCGGGCCGCCGCAACCAGCGGGCGCTCAGCGTCGCCATCGACGCGGCCGGCGTGGGCGTCAAGTGGTCGGACATTCGCCGGGCCTGGCACCTCTCCGTGGCCGAACAGGACTGCATGCCCTGGTGCATCTACGTCGGCGCGGGCCACAAGAGCATGGGCCTGTGGCACGACCACGATTACCCGATTCGCGAGGGGGACCAGTTGTGCTTCGACTCCATGCTCACCTGGCAGCGCTACTTCGGCGACATGCAGCGGACCTGCGTCATGGGAACGCCCAGCGCCAAGCTGCAGCGCTACTGGGATGCCGCCTACGCCGCCGCCGAAGCCGTATTCGACGCCATGCGCCCGGGCGTAAACACGGTGGAGCTGCGCAAGCTGGCGCTGGAAGTCGGCAAGCGCGGCGGGATCAAGGGATTCCGCCATGCCTTCATGCACGGGCTGGGACTGGAACACCTGGAACTGCCCAGCGCTTCACCGGGTCTTAGCGGCTTCGACCTGGAGGAAGGCATGGTCGTGAACATGGACATGGAAGTGTGCGAGATCGGTTTCGGCGGCATTTACTATGAGAACACCCTGCTGATCGGGCGCAACGGTCCCGAATATCTCTGCGATATGCCCCGCGAACTGATACACCTGCCCTGCTGAGCGAACTGAGTCTGATGGCGAAACGAAACGACTGGCTGGGCGACGAGATGCTGGACCGCATGATGAACGTCATCATGGGTCTGGCCGAGGAGCTCTACGTCACGCGCGACCGCCTGCAGGTGATGGAGCGCGTGCTGGAAAGCCGAGGCGCGCTGGATCGCGAAGAAATCGACAACTGGAAGCCCGACGAAGGCCAGCGGGAAAAAATCCTGCGCGATCGCGACGCCTTCATCCAGGCCGTTCTGTCGCGCGCGCTCGACAAGCCCCCCGGGGAACCTCCGGAGTGAAGGGAACTTAACAACTCACTTGGGAATATTTCAGCAGGATTACCAATACACTTGGGAAAATTGTCGCAGTGCCTACGTGCATCGGGAGGCTAAACGCCCTGCTTCAAGCCAGCTTCGATGAACGGGCCCAGGGCGCCGTTCAGCCGGCCCCTGCGAGAATTCGATCGACCTGCGGTCCGGCCTCATTGCCGCCCATCTGCATGAGTTCCAGCCATTGCGGGATATGCGGCTTCGCGATGGCGGTGTCCCAGCTTTCGCGCCCCTGAAGAGCTTCGTACCATCTTGCAACGGACGAGCGCGTGGACCACATGCCGGAAAGGCCGAGACAGTCAAGACGGTGTACGTACGGCGCCAGGTTGAAATCCGCCAATGTGGGCGCGTCGCCGGCAAGCCACGGCGAATCCGCCAGCGCAAGATCCATTTCCTCAAGCAATCCGTCGAACACCTGGATTGCCGTTACGAACGCCGGCGCTTCAAAAGCCATCTCGAATGCTTGCCTTTGCATCTCCCGGCTGACCGGATCCCGCACGTTTGCGAGGTGTCCGGCAACCTTGTCGGGCGTATCCAGTTGCTGCAGGAACGCATGCCGCAGCGCGACGACGAAACTGACCACCGTGGTATGGGGGTTGTGGATGCCCTGATCGACCAGCAACGACCAGTATCTGGCATGCGCGCGTCCGACCGGATCTTCGGGCAGGAGCCTGCGTCCCGCGAACACTTCCTCCAGGTATTCGTTAATGATCGCCGACTCACGAATCACGCGATCACCGTGCACGGCCACCGGGACAATGCCCTTGGGATTCAGCTCGAGGAATTCCGGCTGGTATTGAGCTCCCTGATCCAGCGGGACGGCCCGCTCCGTAACTTCGATTTGCTTTTCCGCAATGACCAAACGGACTTTCTGGCAGCAAACGGACTCGGCAAAGTCGTAAAGAACAAGTTCACTCATCGGTACCCGATCCCTGCTATGACCCGGTCGAATCGCGTCGACTCTTGTTGTCGCGAGCGATTCCCACAATCGCTATGCCCGCAAAAACCGCCATGACGGCGATGACGCCCAGCATCCAGAATCGCGTTACCACCAGATCATCCATAGTTAATCTCCATTGCCTTCAGGGAGTCGTATGACAAACTTCTGAATGAGGTAGGCAATCACCAGCACTACGGCCAGGACGGCGACTGCCTGAAAGAAAATGGTCCAGAACACTGAGTTTCCTCCTAGCTGCCGGCAATCCGCGCCGAGTATTCCGGCGAACGAAAATACCCCGGAGGGGCACTTCGAAACGCAATGTTGGCAACGGTTCCCACAATGATTGTCACGGCAAGAACCACATACGCATTCGGCAACTGAGCCGCGCCAAGCGCCTGCGGCAGCGGCGTAAAGGTCCACGCCATGTTCACGATCCAGGCTACGCCCACCACCAGGCCCGCAGCGGTATTCGACCGCCGCCAGAAAAGACCGCTGAAGACGAGCCACATCACCGGGATCATCCAGGAAAGCAACCAGCCGATCGATGCCAGGATCGGCGGCAGGAACGTGGCAACGGCCATGGCGGCAACAGCCAGACCAACGATGGCATAGCGGGTCACCCGGGCGGTGTCCCGCTCGGTTGCATCCCGGTTGTACAAGCGCTTGTAGAGATCCATGCTGAAGATCGTTGCCGGTCCCAGGCAGGTCATTGCAAATGTCGAAATAACGGCTGCGAGAAATGACGCCAGCAGGAGCGAGGCCAGCCATTCCGGTAAAAGCTGAACAAGCATCGCGGGCGCGGCGATCTTCGGACCCAGGGCATTGAATTCCGGAAGCGCCTTCGCGGTCATGCCGAGAACCACGGTGAATACACCGAACAGCCCGTTCAGAGGCACGGCGATCCACAGCGCCCTTGAAATAACGCGCTCGCTCCTGGCCGAAAGCGCGACCTGAACAAAAAACTGGCTGACCGGGACGCTGAAATTCACTGCCACAAACAGGCCAAGCGCAAAGGTGAGCAGCAATTCCGTCGGTCCGAATATCGTCAGCATGTGCGCCTGGTCGGTCGTCTGGTAGTACTCGCTGACAGTCCCGAACCCGTCCGGCAGCCCGATTGCAATATAGATTGTTGCAAGAATCAGACTGACGTACATGAGAATCGCATTCACCAGGTTGATCCAGCCAACTTCCTTCATGCCCGCAAAAATCACATAGGCCACGCCGAGCAGCCCGCCCACAATCGCGCCGTTTCTTATGCTCCAGCCGGTCATGGAAGCCAGGATGATTCCGATACCCTGCGTCTCCAGGGTCAGGATGCCGAAAATGGTTCCCGCCATGACACACGAAACAATGATTCTGAGGTTTCGCCCATGCATCATTTCCAGCAGTTCGGGCACGGTCGTCAGTCTGAGTCGACGCATCCAGCGCCCGGTGGACAAACAAACCACCGCGATGGCAACGGCATTCGCCAGGCCAAACCACAATGCGGTTCCGCCCATCAGCCAGGCGAGCTCAAAGATGCCGAGGATGTGAGCCGTTCCCAGGATGGTGAGAGCCATCGTGGGGGTGACGACAGCCACAGGGAGCGTTCTGCTTGCCAGCTCGAATGCGCCGTCCTGCGCCGCGGCGCGTCTGGCCCGGCTCGTGAGCCACCAGGCGATACCGCCAATAAGAACCAGTTCGTAGGCTATTACCGCTATGAGCAAGGTGGTGTTCATTAACAGGCTCCCGGCATTTTTCGACGCACGCTTACGGCGAGTTCATCGCGTCCGCTTACGCGCACTATATTGTTTCTTGTAGAATGTTACAAGACATATCAAAGGCGCATTACAACCTGGCTGTGCATTGCGGCATCGCGGCCAATGTATTCGCGCAGGGAACCGAAATGGAGGTCCCGAAGTGGCACTGACAACGCTGGAGGAAATTCTGCAGCCTGAGAGCGTTGACGAAGTTGCGGAACTGCTGCTGAGTCACGGTGAATCGGCCATGGTCATGGCGGGCGGAACGTTCATCCATGGTCTGGTTGCAAGAGGGCTTGTGACGGACGTAACGAAGCTGATTGACCTGTCCGGACTGGGGCTGAATCAGTTGCAGACGGACCGCAAGTCGCTCCGGATCGGGTCCGCAGTCACGTTTGCCGATCTCGAGGGTTCCGAGACGATCCGGTCTTCCGCAGTTCTTGCGGCGCTGGTGGATGCTGTCTCCTATCCGCCGCAGCAGATCAAGAATGCGGCGACTGTAGGTGGGTGCGTTGCGAGCGCCTGTCCGTACCTTGATCTGCCCATTGTCCTGCTCGCGCTGGAGGCCTCGGCAACGGCTGCGGGATCGACGGGAAAGCGCGAGATTCCGTTGGACGAACTGTTTGTGTCCCTGTTTCAGACCAGTCTGAATACGGACGAGTTCATTACCGGCTTCACGGTTCCCCTACCCTCCGCGGGAACGGCTTCGTCATTCGAGAAAATTGAAACGACGGCCAACGACCTTTCCATCGTGAGTGTCGCAGTGCGGGTAAGCACAGGATGGCGCAAGTCCAGAAACAGCCGGATTTTCGTTGGTGGAGGAATCGGGGAAGTTCCGTTCCGCTGCCGGGCCGCCGAAGTCATCCTGGACGGCTCCAAACTGGAGGATGAAGCGTTGCGGAAAGCGGCCGGGGCGGCCGTCGAGGAGATCGAGCCGTTCGGCGACCATCGCGCCAGCGCCGAGTATCGCAAGGCGATGACGGGTGTTCTGGTTGAACGTAATCTGCGCCAGGCGCGGGCGCGAATCCAGTAAACGGGGGGTCGGAGCATGAAGCAAAAGGTCACCATCACCGTCAACGGCGAACCAACGGAAATTTGGGCCGCACCGCACGAAACGCTCCTGGAAACGCTCAGGAACGACATGCACCTGGTGGGCGCCAAGCAGGGCTGCGACACGGGCGGCTGCGGCTGTTGCACGGTCCTCATCGACGGTCAGTCCCGTTACTCCTGCATGACCTACACCGTAACGCTCGACGGAAGAGACGTCACCAGCGTCGAAGGTCTCGCGGACAACGGCGAACTGGATGCTGTGCAGCAGGCCTTCGTCGATACCGGCGCGGTCCAGTGCGGCTATTGCACCTGCGGCATGATCATGGCGGCCAAGCATCTGTTATCGGTCAATCCGAAACCAACGGACCGCGAAATCCGCAAGGGACTCTCCGGGAACCTGTGCCGGTGCACCGGTTATCACAAGATTGTCGAGGCGGTGCGGGTTGCGTCGGGCCAACAGGAGGCAAGCTGAAATGGCGACGATCAGCGACACGGTCGGCACCCGGGTCCGGCACCACGATGCGATCGACAAGGTCACCGGAGGTCGCGGCTATCCGGTGAACGTCAATCTGGCCGGAATGCTGCATGGGCGCATGCTGCGAAGTCCTTATGCTCATGCCCGAATTGTCAGGATGGACATTGATGAAGCGAAGACGCTTCCGGGCGTACGGGCGATTCTCACGCCGGACGACGTGCCGCAGGTCAAGTACTCGCCGATCTACTTCATGCCGACGGAGGGCCTGGCCTGCATCCAGGACATGACATTGATGGGGCGAACCGTCCGTCACGTCGGACAACCCGTCGCCGCAGTCGCAGCCGATACGATGGAGATCGCGGAACAGGCCGCACAGTTGATCGATGTCGAATACGAAGAACTGCCGGCCGTACTGACCGTCGAAGACGCGATGGCCGACGGCGCGCCGGCCATTCACGACTACACCTCCGGAAACGTTGCGGTCGACGAGACGTTCGAGACGGGAGATCCGGACGCCGGATTTGCCGCCGCCGATCACGTTTTCGAACAGACGTATGAGACGCAGCGAATCAACGTTTGCGCGCTGGAGCCGCATGTCTGTGTTGCCGATGTCGACGCCTACGGCAACGTGACCATTCACAGTTCCATGCAGCACCTGTTCGGACTGCGCGAGAAGCTTGCATTCGTGCTGGGGCTCCCGGTCAGTAAGGTCAAGGTTGTGAAGCCTCCTTACATTGGCGGCGGATTCGGCGGCAAGTTGGACATCACGCCGATAGAACCCTTGTCCGCGCTGCTGAGCATGGAAACGCACCGGCCTGTTCGAATGGCGCTTTCGCGGGCCGAGGAGTTTGTAACGAGCAACAAATGCCCCATAAGGATCCGGTTGAAAACGGGCGTCAAGTCCGACGGGACCATCACGGTTCGCGAAGCGAGCAGCCTGCTGGACGCCGGCGCTTACGCGACACACGGTTCCACCGTAATCATGGTGCACGGCCTGTTCGGCTACTGCTTTACCTACAAGTGTCCTAATCGCCGCTGGCACGGCCGGTCCGTTCACACGAACAATGTCACCAGCGGAGGTTTTCGCGGATATGGGGGACCGCAGGCCTCGTTTGGGGTCGAGCAGCAGATTGATGAGATCTGCGAGAAGCTGGAACTGGATCCCGTCGAGTTCCGCATCCGGAATTCGCATAGCGAAGGCGAAGACCACCCGTTTTTCGACGGGACCTTCACAACGTACCGATTCCACGAATGTCTTAGAAAGGGGGCCGAGCGCATCGGTTGGTCCGATCGAACGGCGCCCGGCAGCGACCCGGGACCCGTCAAGACCGGCATTGGGCTGGGCTGTGCCGTCACCTGGACATCGAACTGCACGGCGCAGCCCGATCTGTACGAACACTCGGGCGCCTTTATCAAGCTCAATCCGGACGGGTCCGCCGACATTGCTTCGGCAGCGATCGATATCGGTTGCGGTCAGAACACCATCTTTTGCCAGATCGTGGCCGCCGAACTGGGGATCCCGGTCGAAATGGTTCGAATGTCCAGCGCCGATACGAGCAACGTGCCGTTCGATGCGCCAATGCATGCAAGCCGGGGCACAAACGCGGTTGGCGCGACGGTCAAGGCGGCGGCTGCGGACGCCAGGGAACAGCTTTTCCGCGTCGCCGGCACAATGCTGGATGCAAGCCCCGACGACCTCGATGCCAAGGACGGCAGGGTCTTCGTGAAGGGCGCCGAGATCGTCTCTGTGAGCATTGCCGAAGTCGCGGCGCGAGCCGATTCGCCGCTGGTCACGATGACCAGGCAAGGCCCCCAGCCGGATGCGACGCCCTATCGGGGAACGATCATCGGTTCTGCTGCGATGAACCCTGCCGTCAGCCCGATCCCGGCGGGCGCAATGTTCGTGCAGGTGGCCGTAAACACCGACACGGGAGAAGTCAGGGTGCTGCGCGCGGTGTATGCGCACGATATCGGGCGAGTCATCAACCCTGCCGGCGCGGAAGGCCAGGTGGAGGGCGGACTTCAGCAGGGCATCGGCTACACGCTGATGGAACATACTCAGTTCGACCCGGAGACCGGCGCCTGTCTTTCCGGCGACTTTCTCGATTACAAAATGCCCACGGCCTTCGAAATGCCTGCCGAAATCGAGTGCATTTTCATCGAATCGGACGATCCCAACGGTCCATTCGGCGCCAAGAGTCTCTCCGAATGCTGTTTGATCGCTCCTCCCGGCGCCATAGCGAATGCGATATACAACGCTACGGGCGCCCGCGTTCGGGACCTGCCGATTACACCCGAGAAAGTCCTTCGTGCGCTCGGCAGGCTTTGAACGATGAAGATAGCGAAGACGTTCCGGATTGCTGCACCGATCGATCGCGTCTGGCCGACGATTACCGACCCGGAACAGGTCGCAAGCTGCCTGCCGGGCTGTGAACAGGTCGACAAGGTCGACGAACTCAATTACAAGGCCTTGGTAAAGGTCGTTGTCGGCCCGATCAGAACGCAATTCAAGGTGGATATCGCGTGCGTGGAGCAGCGGCCCCCCGAGTACGCGGCCTACGAGACGAAGGGCGAGGAAGGCGGAAAATCGAGCCGGGTCAAGGCAATCAGCACCCTGACGCTGGCGAGTTTGAGTGAAGAGGAGACGGAAGTCAGTTACTCGTCGGACTTGAGCATTATTGGTCGCCTCGGAAAATTCGGCAGTGGCATGATGCTGAAGGTGGCGGATTCGATGGGGGATGACTTCGTGGCGGCGCTCAAGGGCGTAATTGAAGGCCAGCAGGTCGACGCCGGGCCGAAGACCATGAAGACACTGAACCGGGCTTTCTGGATCGGCGGGGCGATTCTCGTGACAGCGCTCGTCATCATTGCGCTGCTGCTGGCCTGAAAACATCGCACATTCACGATGCCGGACGAAGGATCAAGCATGACCGAAGAAATCCTGACTCGAATCAGCCAAATCGACCCGGACGACTGGCAGACGTTTGACAAGCTGGACCTGAAGCAATATGTCCTTTGGGAACATCCGCAAACGGGAGCGAGTATTGCTCTGCTGGATTTTCCGAAAGGAAGCGGGATACCCACCAAGCACTCCCATGCTTCGAATCAGTTCATGTACTGTCTCGAAGGCCGCTACGAGTACACCGACTCAAAGCTGGTTTTGCAGCCCGGGAGTTTCTATGCAAATCCAAAAGACCATCCGCACGGACCTACCCTGGCCCACGAACGGAGCCTGCTGATCGAGATTTACGACGGTCCGCATTACTATGAAATGCCGAGCTACCACACCGGTCGAACCATTGGGCGTATCGACGCGGACCGCCCCGGCGGCGTGAGGTGCCTGGTAATCGCCAGGGCGAAGAATGCACTGCCAGAACCGGACGATGATCTGATGAAATCCCATCGGATGTTTCTCGATCGCGTCGGCGCCGAAGCGGTGGGAACAACCCGGGGCATTCTCTGCAGAGGCAACGGTTCCTCGAGCGAGGGCATAGGCTACTTTCTCGATGCGGCCACTATCGAGGAGGCAAGGGCGATTGCCGATGGTGATCCACTATCCGGAAAATATTCCGACATCGAGGTCTATCGGCTGACGTAACAGCCATGGCCAGAAAGAAGGAACGGATTCTCACTGACGCGGTGCAGGAGCCGGGGCCGAAGCTGTGGTCGAATTGCCTCCGGGTGGGCGACACGATCTATATTTCCGGGCTGACCTCGCGCGCGGCGGACGGCGTCACGATTCTCGGCGCCGATGAATACGAGCAATCCCGGCTCATCTTTTCGAAGATGAAGGCTTACGTCGGTGCGGCCGGGGCTTGCATGGACGATATCGTGCAGATGGTCATCTATCTGACCGATATCAGGAAAAACACGCTCGTGTGGCGCGCCAGGGAAGAGTTCTTCGAAGGCGATTATCCGACGTGTGCGCTTGTCGAGGTCAGTGGCCTGGCCAAACCCGAAATACTGGTGGAGATTTCCGCGACCGCAATCGCCGGCTGCTCGCCCGAATCCAACAACGCCGGTTGAAATTACTGAAAGAACTTTTCAGGCGGAATGGGCCCCCACTGCGTTACGCCTTCGGGCGTGGCCGGAATTCTTGAGGGAGCATGCCTTGCATCCACCACGTCGCCATCGGCGTAATGCTCGATGCGGCTCCCGAAAGGGTCGATCCAGTAATCGAATACCTGGCTGCCCGCCATGTGCCGTCCAACACCGACTTCCATCCTGTAGCCGCGGTTGATCAGGAAATCATGACCGCTCATCACGGCGTCGATGTCCTGCACCTCAAACGCCACATGGTGCAGTCCGGTGTTGTCCGACTGCGATACGAAAACACTGTGGTGGTCGGTGATCTCCTGCAAGGGATCGCAGCTCATGAAAACGCCGACGGTTCTTTCTTCCGCGTCCGGCGTGACGAGAACGTCCGCCGCCTTCAGGCCGAAATGTGAGCCGAACCAGGCGGCCGACGCGTTGGCGTCCGGGACCCGCAGGGCGATATGGCCCAGTCTAAGCGCCGGCACTCGTCCTTTCGGAGGCCGCTGAGAATCGTTGATGCGCTGTTTGCGGGTGCCGTAGTTTTGAATCAGGGGATCGCGCACCGGCCAGCGAGACAGCCAGTCGCGCCCATGCACCACGTCGATACGATAGCCATCCGGATTTTCCACCGTGACACGGCTTCCCCCGAACTCCGGCAAAAGCGGTTCTTGCCTCTTGCCCGGACCCGCACTGACAAGCGCATCCAGGTCATCTTCGCGGGAAGCTTCAAGGCCCATACCCAGAAAGCCGTTTTGCTCGGCCTTCCAGGCCACATAGGCATATGGATTGCCGTCCGCGGTGCCGAAGGCGATTCTGTCTGAGGACCTGTCGCTTACCTCAAGCCCAAAGTCCGTCAGAAAAGTGCAGGCAACGTCAAGGTCCGTGACGTTAAACAGTACGTACGCCAGTCCTCGAACCCTGATCATCGGCACCCAAGACTAACAGCATCCTAGTGAAAATCGTACTTGATCACGATCATGGGAATCGAATTGGAATCCCTTGCATTGGGCGCGAAAGTCGTACGGTCATAGTCGATGCCGCCTTCATCCCAGAAGTACTCGTACCGGAATCCCAACTGGAGGTTCCTGTATACGTGGGCAAACAGCTCGAGTTCCAGGAAAACGCGGTCGTGCCGCTCAGCCGGGTTCGGGGCGCTCTTGTCGCTGGTTGTGCCTTGCTGATAGCGGAAGATCGTCTGATGGTTCCAGCGGATTCCTGCCGCTTCCCAGTATTTCCGCGCGGTTATTCCCCAAAAATTGTGGTTCTCGTAACACGAGCCGTCCGGGCTGCCAAAGGGGCCGGTGATGTACTCGTCGCAGTTTGAACGCAGCCACCACTGGACCTGGAACTTGTCATTGACTCCCTGAAAGCCCGGCACGTCCAGATAGGCGCCCAGTCCGAATGCGCTGGCCCGGTAATCGAAAAAGCTCCCGGCTTCCAGCCGCCATTCGAAACTGACGTCCTTCAGGAAACCAAGTTCCAGATCCTTCTTTTGAATCTTGGAGAGCCGAACGTTGCCGTTCCAGAGTCCGTAGAGTTCCGAGGTTCCGGTGTCCCCTTCTCCGTAAGCGGCGCCGGCCGGGTTATCGAAATTGACCCAGTCAAGAAAGAAATAGTTTTCGCCCAGGAAGTAGTTGCTCTGGTGCTCGAACCGTACCTGGGTCCTGTTGCCGCCATCTGCGCCGTACCCGGTTATGAAGTCGTTATCCGCGGATCCGGTGAAGGATACCTGCAGGTTCGATGTGGCATAGCCGTTGTCGGTGGCGTGTTCGTCAGCCAGCAGTTGAGGCGCGGGCGCGGCCATGGCCGCAATCAGAAAGAGTGCTTTACCTTTCATCGTTCCTCCGTCGTGAGAGGGATAGTCGTTGCGATGTCACGTAAGATATTATGCGATGTATTACACAAAGGCAAGAGGGAGCACTTCAAGTGAAACTGGTCAGGTACAGCGTGGATAACGACGTTTCGCCGGGTCTGATTGACGAAAAAGGCCGTATCCGTGAACTCGGGACCGAGATTCACGACATAGGCGGCGAGGTTCTCGAAAGCGGCACACTGGCCCGGTTGGCTGGTCTGGCGCCGGAATCAATGCCGTTGGCGCCAATGGGCGCGCAACTTGTTGAATGCGTTGCGGACGTGTCCAAGTTCGTATGTGTAGGGCTGAACTACGCGGATCATGCGCGTGAAGCGGGACGACCCATCCCCAGGGAGCCCGTCCTGTTCATGAAAGCCACGAGCGCGATCTGTGGGCCATTCGATGACATTCTCGTTCCCCGTGATTCCGTCAGGACCGATTGGGAGGTCGAGCTCGGCATCGTGATCGGCCAGGTAACGAGGAGAATAGAGAAGGAAGCGGCATTCGACCACATAGCCGGCTACTGTGTTGTCGACGATCTCTCGGAACGCGCTTATCAATCCGAGCGCGGGGGCCAGTGGGTCAAGGGCAAGAGCCTGGACACATACGGTCCGATAGGTCCCTGGCTCGTCACCCGCGACGAAATACCCGAGCCCAACAGCCTGGCCCTATGGCAGGAAGTCGACGGGAAACGCTACCAGGACGGCAACACGGCGGACATGATCTTCAAGGTGGACGAAATCGTCAGTTACGTCAGCCAATTCATGACATTGCTGCCGGGAGACATCATTGCAACCGGCACTCCCGCGGGCGTCGGCATGGGCCAAAAGCCGGAACCCGTGTATCTCGGCCCGGGCCAGACCCTGCGCCTGGGGATCGATGGTCTGGGTGAACAGACCCACGCCGTGGCATTGGCGGAATACTGACGCGGAACGTCAGAAATCTCCCGGGATACGCGTGAGCTTGTCGATGTGGAGATTCATCGCCTTTTCGGCCGCGTCAGGGGCGGCCGCCTTTATTGCTGCGGCGATCTCTTCATGCTCGGTCTGCACTCGTCGCAGTCGGTCCTCGCCTGTGAGGGTAAGAAACCAGAGCGGATTCGAGCGTTGCTTGAGGGAGGCGACCAGTTCGGCAATCACGGGGTTCCCGGATGCTTCGGCGATGGTGATATGAAACTCATGATCGATACGCATCAGGCCCTTTCGATCCCTGGCCTCCAGGTACTTCCGACCTTGTCGTACGAGTTTATCGAGCACGCCGACCTGTTTCCTGGTGGCGTTCTCGGCAGCCAATCGAACCGCCGCGGACTCGATAATAATCCTGGTTTCCATGACTGCGTTAAGTTCCGGCGTCGACCATCCGCGAATGAACAGGCCTTTCCGCGGTACGACCTCCACGAGCCGGTCATGCTGCAGGCGAGAGAGCGCGGTACGTACGGGAGATCGGCCGTATCCGCTGATTTCGCATAACTCCTGTTCCGTATACAGACGACCTATGGCCAACTCCGAGTTCAGGATCTTCCACTTGAGAAAATCGTAAACCTCCTCGCTCTGAGAGTGCTTGAGTGCTCTTTTCACGGTGGATTCAGTCTCGGGAATTTCGCGTAAATATGCCGGTAAATTGTATCATCTGGCATGCGCAGGCCAGAAACCATATAACATGTCTAGTAAAATATTAGATGGTTTGCAACTTGCCGGGAGAGCCAACAGTTTCGTGTCCGGGGATCTGACAGAATCGAACGTGTTCGCTCGGTTGACCGAGTCCGGCACAAGCACGATTGCCAACGTTCTTCTGACACTTGGGTTCCGCAATGTGTGCCTTCGAGGCCTGACGCCAATCGACCCCGATCGCGGCCGTATGGCCGGGCCCGCTTACACGCTGCGGTTCATTCCGGCGCGGGAAGACCTCGACCATCTGGAAAACTACGACAGCGATGACAACCTGCACAGACGTGCGATCGAGGAGTGCCCCGCGGGCGCGGTCCTCGTAATCGATGCCGGAGGCAGCCGCCAGGCATCATCGGCAGGCGACCTTATGGCTGCCCGCCTGAAGGCCCGCGGAGTGGCGGGCATGGTCACTGACGGGGGATTCAGAGACCAGGCGGGAATCCGGCAAAGCGGACTCCCCGCCTTCCATGCCGACCCGGCGACGCCTTCAACGGTTGTCGCTCTGCATCCGATCGAACTCAATGTTGCAATCGGCTGCGCCGGAGTGCCGGTCTATCCCGGCGATATCATCGTTGGCGACGCCGATGGAGTTGTGGCCATTCCCGCTCACCTCTCCGACCAGGTTGCGGCCGCTGCCTCGGCGGCTGAAGAGTACGAGGAATTTGTCGGGCGCGAGGTGTCGCGGGGCAGGTCCCTGCTTGGGTTATTTCCGGCAACCGCCGAGAGCAGGAAAGAGTTCGAGGCGTGGGTTGCGGCCGGAAAGCCGCGGTGACTCATTGGTCAATCATGATGCAAGGGGCCGGAACTTGAAATTCGAGATTCAGGAAGTACTGGACGCAGCGGGCGTCGAGCACCTGAACGCCGGAGCCTACTGCAGCGACGGAGGCTGGAGCGGAGCTCCGGTGGATGAAGCCTTCGATCACATCAATCCGGCCACCGGAAAGAGTACTGCAAGAGTTCTGCCGGCCACGGAAAGCGATTACGACCGAATAATTCGTTGTGCAATCGGGGCGCAGAAGAAATGGGCGATGGTCCCAGCCCCCGAACGAGGACAGCTCGTGTCGCGTATTGGAGAACTGGTTGCGCAGAATCACGAAACGCTGGGAAAAATCGTTGCCATCGATACGGGCAAGTCCGTCATGGAGGGCATGGCCGAGATCGGAGAAGTCATCGATATGGCCCGGCTCGCCGCCGGGCAATCCAGGATGCTCTATGGCTTTACCCAGCAATCGCAGCGGCAACGGCATCGAATGTATGACCAATGGCTGCCGCTGGGCGTTGCGGGAATCATTTCGGCATACAACTTTCCTGCCGCCGTCTGGGCCCAGAATGGGTTTCTGTCGGCAATATGCGGCAACACCGTTATCTGGAAACCCAGCCCGAAGGTGCCTCTGACCGCGATCGCGCTGCAAAGGATTACGATACAGGCGATGGAAGACACGGGTCATTCCGGTGTCTTCTCGCTGTACCTGCCGGAATCCGATGCAAGTGCGCAGAGGCTGGTCGATGATGAGCGAGTGGCGCTTGTGTCTTTTACGGGATCCACGCAAGTGGGCGAAATGGTCGCCCAAACCATTGCCAGGTCGCTGGGACGCCGCTGTCTGCTCGAGTGTTCCGGAAACAATGCCTGCATAGTCGACGAAACGGCCGATCTGAAGCTTGCGGCCCGTTCGCTGGCGTTTGGGGTGGTAGGAACAAGCGGTCAGCGTTGCACCAGTACCCGCCGTGTAATCGCCCAGAAGTCGGTCCAGGAGCGTTTGGTTGAACACATGGTCTCTGCATTCAGCCAGATCAAGGTCGGCGACCCGCGAGAGGAAGATGCGATCGTCGGACCGCTTATCGACATCCATGCCGTTCGTCACTTCGAGACCGCGATACAGGAAGCGGTCGAGCTGGGCGGCAGGATCGCTTGTGGAGGGTCGCGAATTGACCGCCCGGGCTTCTATGTCGAGTCAACGATCATTGCGGACTGCGAACCGCATTGGAATTGCCTGCAACGTGAGACATTCGCGCCCCTCGTCTATGTCCTTGGCTACGAGACCCTGGACGAGGCGATCCATATCCACAATGAGGTTGCTCAAGGTCTTGCCTCCGGAATACACAGCGAGAGCATGCGCAATATCGAGCACTTCCTGTCGGCCGCCGGCAGTGACTGCGGTATTGCGAAAGTAAACATGGGAACAACCGGCGCAGACGTTGGGGCCGCGTTTGGCGGCGAGAAGGAAACCGGAGGCGGGCGAACTGCCGGGTCGGATGCGTGGAAGGGTTACATGCGCCGGCAAAGCGTTTGCATCAACTGGAGCGGGACGACCCCCTGGGATTCAATCATCGACCTCGACTGAATCGGGGAGCGCATACATCGCGATGCATATCCGCACCGCAAAACTCCGATTCATCGTGCGGTGTCAACCTCGTCTGCGAACCAGCTTATTCTGGAAATTGTGCATCTGACTTGGGAATATTCCAATATAATTCCCAACATGTATGGAAGACTTCTTGATACACCAAGCGGTTCAGTGTTTCTTTTCGGGCCCCGGGGCGTCGGCAAAACCACCCTTGTGAGGCAGAGGTTTCCTTCCGCCGCCACCTACGACCTGCTCGATTCTCATGAGGCGCTGCGGCTTGAACAGGCGCCGCAACGGCTTTATGACGAATGCAGCGCACTCGACAGAGGTTCGTGGGTGGTCATCGACGAGGTTCAGCGTGTCCCGGCGCTGCTGAACGAAGTCCATCGGCTCATCGAACAGCGCGGACTGTATTTCGTCCTTACCGGATCAAGCGCCAGAAAGCTCCGCCGCGGCGGGGTGAATCTCCTGGCCGGACGCGCGCTCACCAGGAATCTGTTTCCGCTGGTCTCGGCGGAACTCGCCGGCGACTTCGACGTGAACCAGGCGTTGCGATTCGGGAACCTGCCGAGCGTGATCGGCAACCGGGAGCGGATCGATTACCTGCAAAGCTACACCTCCACCTATCTTCTGCAGGAAATCCAGCAGGAAGCGTTCACGCGCAACTTGGGCGGCTTCGCGCGGTTCCTGGAGATCGCCGCCCGGCAGAACGGCCAGCGGACCAACATGCTGAACATCTCCCGGGACGCCGGAGTGAAGCGCAGCACCGTGAGCAACTACTTCGAGATACTGGTGGATACCCTGATCGGCTTCTGGCTGCCGGCCTGGGAATTCAAACCAAAGACGCGGCAGGTGATGGGAAGAAAGTTCTACTTCTTCGACTGCGGCGTTTGCCGGGCGCTGACCCGGCGCTTACCCTTCCCGCCGTCGCAGGAAGAACTGGGTCCGCTGCTGGAAACTCTCGTAATCAACGAGCTGCGGGCGTATCTGTCCTACGGGAATCTCTACTACCCTTTGCACTACTGGTGTTCGTACAACGGCGTGGAGGCGGATATCGTAATGGAAACGGCCCGGGGGTTCGTGGTTATCGAAATCAAGGCGGCAAGCCGATGGGAGAGAAAGTTCCAGCGTGGGCTAAAGACAGCGGCCGAACGCCTGGGCGGGAAAAAGACCCGGCGCTACGGCGTTTACCTTGGCGCGAGAGCACTGGTGCTGGATGACGTGCGAGTCTATCCGGTCCACGATTTTCTGGCAGAACTCTGGGCCGGCGGCCTGATCCGCTAAGCCGAGGCTCCTGCGAGGATTCGATCAACCTGCGGCCCGCAAGCCTACGGAAAGTGCCACAGAAAAGATACCGCCCGGCGCTCTTGCGGCGCCGGGTAAGGGTGAAATGGTGCGGTAAGAGCGCACGGCGCGGCTCGCAACAGCTGCGGCAGGGTCAGCCGGCGCCTTCCGCGCGCTTTTTACCAGCGTGCGGTGAGTTCGATTCCGATCATGTGTTCCGGCGGGGCGGCGGCGGTCTCCCTGCGGGCCGCCTTGAGGCCGAACGCCAGGTCCGCCGCGTGGGCGGTGTCCGGCGCCAGCCGCCAGCCGAGGGTGAAGTCGCGCGCCGCCGCCGCGAGGCCGAACCCTGCATGCGGGCTGCCGGTGAAGCGCCCGCCGAACGCCGGGAACCCCCAGGCCGCCTCCATTGCCCAGCGCGAGGCCGCCTCGCCGAAGCCGGCGCGCTCCTCCAGCGGGGCGGGAGCGAACAGCGCGTCGAGGCCGCCCTGGGCCCGTCCGCCCCAGTCCTGGCGCAGCGTCAGCGACGGTCCGCGCTTAGTCGCCGGAGCCGGGTCCCAGGCCAGCGAGGCCGCGAAGCCCCGGTCCTTGATGTCGTTGTTGCCGTGCGCGATCAGCGCGCGGCCCGACAGCTCAAGCGAGAGCCCGAGCGCCGGATCGACCCAAGCGATACCGCCGCCGAGTTCGACTCCGAACCCGGTCTCGGCATCGCCCCCGTCGTGGCGCGCGCCGGCCTCCAGCTTGGGCGTGATGCTGCCGCCCCCGGCAAGCGCGATCCGGTAGCTGCCTTCCAGTCCCAATCGCAGCCGGCTCACGCCAGACGCCGACGGCGCCAGATCGTTCGTGCCGTCCGATGAGTCGCCCGCGTACAGCGCGTCGGAAGTGAGCGCCAGGGCCAGGCCGGACCCCGCCTTCGGCGGCGCGATCAGGTCGCCGCGCAGGCCCAGCGCCGCCATGGTCCAGCCGATGTCCGCCTTGTAGTTGCCGCCCATCTGCGGCGTGAGGGTGACCTCGCCGGCGCCGTAGCCGAGCGCGCCCCAGAGCTTCATCCGCTCCGAAGCCTGCAAGGCCGCATACGGAACCGCCGCCGTCAGCGATGCCTCCACCTTGCCGCCGCCTTCACGAACCGCGCCGCCGCAGAGCGCCCGTCTCGCCTCCGGGTCCACCGTGTCATCGCCGGCCTGGCATATCCGGGACGCGGGGCGGGGGCCGGCGCCGGTATCGGCATAGCCGCCCTCGCCAGCGCTCTGCATCAGCGCCAGCCCAACCAGCCAGTTGCCCCGCGCATAGTCCGCGCCCAGCATCGTCGTGGCCGCATCGCCGTCGAGCGAGAACGTCCCCTCGCGCCCGTCGAAATTGCCCTGCGCCGCCCGGCCCCAGAGCGCCAGGCTGCCGCCGCGCGAGTCCGCCGCCCCCGTCGCCGTGAAGCTGCTGCCGAGCAGCGCCTCCTGCAACGTCATGGTGCGGGATCGGCCGCTGCCGCTGCCGAAAGCCTGCCCCGGACCCGATCCGAACCCGTGGGCATTGCCGAGCCCGCCGGCGCCGAAGCGGCCGCCAGGGCGGGAGAAGCCGGGGCCGAATCCACCGGCGCGGCCGCCGAAGCCGGCCATGCCGGACGGCCCGTTGCCCGCGAGGCCGATGCCGCCCGCGGCCATATTATCTTTCGCCGCGCCCGGCCCGCCGTCGCCGCCTGCCCCGGACTGCGATCCGGGATTCAGGCTGATCGCCTGCCCGGCGATGGCGCCCTGGGCCCCCGGCGCGCGCGGCGCCGCCATGCGCCCCGCGATGCCGTCCAGCGCCTGCTCCGCCACCGTGCGCCCGAAGCGCGCCAGCCACGCCGCCGGCATCGGGTCCGAGTTCACGATGGTCCCCACCGCAACCCCGTCCGCGATGCCCACCCCGGCGCTCGGGCGTGAAAGCGCCACCTCGAAGGTTTCCGGATCCTCGTTATGGCTGTCGTTATAGACATAGACCCAGAACCGCTTCTCGGTGTCATCCGGCCCGAAGTCGAGATGCCAAGCGGCCTTCAGATAGTCCACGCCCTCCTGCGCGGAGACCGGCGTCGAGTGGCGCGTGCGGTAGTGCACCGAGACCAGCTTGCCCGCCGCCTTCGAGAGCCGGACCGTGAACCACATGTACCCGTCTTTCTCGTTGACGGTTTCGTCGCCGATCGAGAACATCGGAAGCGCCGAGGCCGCGTCGTTGTCGGCCACCGCCACCGAGGCCGCATCGCCCGGCGGCGCGGCGACCGTGTAGCGCAGCCCGTCCTCGCCGTCCCCGGCAAGCGCCGCCGTCACCGTCCCGCCGGGCTCGTCCGCCGTGTCGTCCACCGTCGCCACCGTAAAGGCGGCCTCGGTCTGCCCCTTCGGTATCGTCACCGCGGCCGCGCCCTCATGGTCCGCCGCCACGAAGTCGCTGGCATCAGACTCCGAGACTGCGAGCCTGACCGCCAGGTCGGCGCCCGGCGCCCGGCTCGCCGTCACCGTGAACGCCGCGCCGGCGCCTTCCGTGATGGAGGCCGTCTTGGCCGCGATGGACATCTCCGGCGGCGGCTCCAGGATGGCGAAGCGCACCGTGCCCGAGCCTTCGGCCCCGCCGCCGAGGCCGGTGGCGCTGATCGTGCCCAGCCCCACCGTTACCGTCTCGCTCCCGCCCTCCGCCGAACTGTCGGCCGCGGCCATGAGGGTCAGCGTCGCCGAGGCCGCAGACGGCCCCGTGAAGGTCAGCGCCGGCGGGCCCTTCGGGCCGGCGCCCGCAAGGTTGGCATACGTCACCCCCTGAGGCGCCGTCTCCGGCGCCGACAGGGCGTAGTCGCTCCCGAGCACCGCCGCGCCGCCGAAGAGCAGCGGGATGGACAGGCTCTCCCCTTGCACCAGCGTGCGCCCGAGCGCCACCGTGAGGGTCTTGCTTCCGCCCGCCTCGGGCACATCGCCCGCGGGCGCCGACAGCGCCACCGCCGTCGCGTCATCGTCTTCGACCGCCACCGTGGCGGACGCGCCGCCGTTCTCCCTGTCCACCGCGTAGCCGCCGCCCTTCGCCAGCGCCGCCGTCACCGCGCCCGACGGCTCGTCCGTATCGTCGGCGATCGTGGAGACCGTGAACGCAGCCTCCGTCTCGCCCGCCGGAATCGTGACCGTGCGCTCGCCGAGCGCCGCCGCCTCCAGCACCGCGCCGGCCTGCGCGATCTCCACCGTCACCGCGAGGTCCGCGGCCGGCGCAGCGCCCGCGCTCAGCGTGAACGGCGCCGCCGCGCCTTCCGTCACCGCAGCGCCGGCCGCGAGGCGCACCACAGGAAGGGGAACCCCGTCGCCCTCGACCGGCGGCGAAGACGCCTCCAGGCATTCCAGCGCGTCGCCGAACCGCTGCCAGCCGCGCTGGCGCGCCGAGGCCGCCGTCATCGGCGTCACCTGACGGCCGTCCGCCGTCCACTGCGAAGGCGTCCGCTGCCCGAACGCCATCAGCACGCTGAACCAGTTCTCCGCATAATGCGGCGGCTTGCTGCGGTTGCTCTCGTAGAGCCGCTCCGCCGTCGCCATCAGCTCGTCCGAAACGCAGGCCGCAAGCGCGGCCTGCGTGGGACCCTGCAACGCCGCGTCCTGGAGCGCGGCGGAATCGGACGGCGTAGACGCCAGCGCCAGCGTCGCCGTGCCCGCGAGCGCATCCAGCGCCTGCGTGTTGCCCTCGCCGTCCAAATGCTCCGGGATGACCTTGACCGTCAGCGTCGTCGCCGAGGGCGTGTTGTGGGCGATAGTGAACTCGGTCTCCGTCACCCCGTCCTGGACGCCTGAGGCCGCGTTGAGCCCGTCCGCCGCCTTCCACTCCACCCGGTAGCCCGTGGCCCCCGCCACCGCATCCCAGACCGCCTTCGCGCTCGACGCGTCCACGGCCGCCAGCTGCAGGTTCGACACCGGATCCGCCGGCGGCTCGGCGGCCTCAAGCGGCGCGTTCGACGTGCCCATATCCGGATCCGACCCCTTGCCGGTGATCATGGGGCAGCGGTACTCCTGTCCGTTCGGCCCCCGGCGGCTCTGGCTGAACATATGGGCGCGGATGACGCCCAGCGACCAGTTGTGCGGCCCGGTCATGCCGCGCACCCCGCCGCCCGACGCCGTATGGGTGATGTCGGTGCAGCCCAGCACTCCGGTCTTGCCGGCCGCGAGGTCGTGCACATAGACCCGGCGCCAGCACTGCCACGACGATTCCGGCGTGTTGTCGTAGTCCTCGCCGTCCCCGCCGAACCCGTTGTTGCAGTGCGGGGAGGGGTCGCGGTCCTTGAAGGTCAGCGTCAGCGAGGGCTGCGGCGGCCCATTGCGGGTCAGCGACAGACCGGCCAGGTTCGAATCCCCCACCGTCGCCGTCACCGTCACCGTGCCCCCCGTCTCCGGGCGGTTCGACAGCCGGATCACGTAGTCCAGCGGGCCGGCATGGATGTCCTGCCCCAGCGACAAGCCCGGCGTCGAGGTGACGGTCCGCGGGCGCTCCATCTTCCTGGCGGGGTCGAGCGCGCCGTGGTTCCACACCCAGCTCTCCCACGCCTCGACCTCGGGCGCATCGTCCACCTTCACCGCCACCGTGCGCGTGACACCGCTCCCGTTGTAGCGGCTGTCCGTCGAGGAGAACGCATGGCTCAGGGTCAGCGTTCGGTCGGCGTTGGCGCTCGACTGGTCCGAGCCGGTCACCGTCACAGTCACCGGCTCGTTCCAGTTGCCGCTCGAACCGCTGGTGAAGGTGTGCGACGACGGGCTTATCGTCGCCGCCCTGCTGTCCGTCCCGCCCTTCGTGATCGTCATGGTCACGCTCGCGACCGGCTCCGCGTCCAGCACCACCGTGTAGCTCGCGCTGCCGGTCTCCAGCAGCCGCACCTCGCTTACCGAGAAGGTGACGCCGCCGCCCTCGTCGTCGAGCATGGCCAGGCTTGCCTGAAAGTTCGTCGCGTGCCGCGCCGCGCCACCGCTCACGGTGGTGCCCGACCCGCTCGCGCCGAGCACGCTGTTGCTTGCCAGCCGCACGGTCACGGTCTCGTCCGCCGAGTCGCCGTCGTCGCGGTTCGCCACTGGCGCCAACGTCACCGTCGCCGCCTGCACCGTGTTCGTGTCGTGGCCGGTGAAGGTGAGCACCGGATTGGCCGTGTTCGCCTCGGTGAGCGCCACGCCCGTGCCCGACGCCGACACCGTGAAGTCGTGGTCGGGATTGCTGCCGCCGTCCATGCTCCCCGGCAGCCGCGCCCCGGTGGCGCTCGCCAGAACGAGCGGCGCCACCACGACCTCGCCCGCGCGCAGCTGCCGGCCCAGCGTCACCGTCAGCACCGCCGTGTTCGAGGCGTCGCCCTCGAACATGGAGAGGTCCGAACCCGTGAGCTCGACCGTGGTCGGGTCGTCGTCCGTCACCGTCACCGTCGCCGTGGACGCAGAGCCCACCTCGTAGTCCGTGCCGGTTGCGACCGTCAGCGTCACCGGGCCGTCCAGCTCGTCCGTGCTGTCGGCCCTGGTGGCGACCCTGTAGGTGGCCGATGACGCATCGGCCGGAATGGTCACAGTCTTCCCGCCCTCATTGCCGGCATCCACGAAATCGCTGCCTGAAGCGTCCGCAACTTCCAGCTGGACCGTCAACATCGAGGGCGGCGCCACATCCGCCGTCACCGTGAACTCCGCCGCCGCGCCTTCCGCCACCGGGGATGTGCCCGGTTGGACCGTGATCCGCGGGGACGCCTCCGAACCGTTGAGCCGGAGCTTGAGGCTGGAAGGCAGCAGGTTAGCGTTCCAATCGTTGCTGATGCCGGAGTCGCTGCTGTTGAAGTTGGTTCGGTATAAATGCTCGTTGCCGATGGTCCAGCCAGCGGCGGCGCCCGAATCCTCGTTGTCCGACTCCGTGATCCGCCATTGGGCAACCGGTTTTCCCGTATGCCCCGTGGCGTCAACGACCACGAAGTATTCCGTATTCGCCGCCAGGAGGATGCCGCCTGTGGCTGCCGAAAACGTCAATACCATGTCCTGCGAAAACGCACTGAATGCGGGTTTCGTCAGCGTGCCCAGAACCGCCCCCGGCTGGCCTCCTGAACTGCTACGGACGGTGACCGAAAATTCGATGCCGGCATCGAAGCGGCTGAATTCAATCTCGACACTGGCCAGCCTGTAGCCCTCTGCGTGGCTGCCGGTTGTGAACCCCTGCGCATTGCCGAACCGGCGGTATCCGAAAAATCCGTAATCCTGGGCCACCGGACTGTAGCCAGGCTCGCTGGCGCGGTCCGCCTGGCCGATGTTGCCCACTAGCACCTGGGCCTCGGCCGGGAGCGCAAACCACGCCGCCAGGACCAGACCCCGAAGAAGAACCGCCAGACCGCGCCGCCGCCCGCCGGAAATCGGGACGGCACAGGCAGGCGTGAGGACTGCGTTGAGCACCGGCGAAGGGGAAATCAATGCCTGCGCCTCACGCGCCCCGGCAATGCCACGCCGCGAGCGGCTCCGAATCGCCTGTCCGATGGCTTCCCCGTCTTGTCCAGCGTCAACCTGGTCAACAGGGGATGGTATCTGGCCCGGAACAATACCGTTTCAGGGAGCGGGAATATGGCAGGGCGCGAAGGCGGGGAAGACCCCGGACGAACCTCTCGGGAATGCCGACGGCGAACGGGATGCCGCCACGCCGCCACGCCGTCGTTCAACATGGTCATCGTGTTCATCACATCGCCTCTGAACTTGCTGGCTGGCCCGCCGCCGCGCACCGAGCGGATCACTGCCGAGAATTGCCTATTCGGATTTTGCGTACCGTAAGCCGCACCCGGTTGGAAGGCAAGACTCAGCGTAATGCCTGTAGAGAGCACATAAAGTGTCCGGTCATATCTTCGCGCGTTTCTTGTTTTTGGGGAGTGCGGGATGGGGACGGCCGATTTGAAGCTTGCGGCCCGCTCGCTGGCGTTTGCAGTAGTGGGAACAAGCGGTCAGCGTTGCACCAGTACCCGTCGTGTAATCGCCCAGAAGCCGGTCCAGGAGCGTTTGGTGGAACACATGGTCTCCGCATTCGGCCAGATCAAGGTAGGCGACCCGCGAGAGGAAGATGCGATCGTCGGACCGCTTATCGACATTCATGCCGTTCGTCACTTCGAGACCGCGATCCGGGAAGCGGTCGAACTGGGAGGCAGGATCGCGAACTGCCGGGTCGGATGCGTGGAAGGGTTACATGCGCCGGCAAAGCGTTTGCATTAACTGGAGCGGGACGACCCCCTGGGATTCAATCATCGACCTCGACTGAATCCTTGTCCGGCAAGCCCGGGAGCGAGGGCGTCCCGCCCTCGGCGAAGGCGAGACGCCTTCGCTCCCGGAGTTGCTAAACCCCCTGCTTGAGGCCCGCCTCGATAAACGGGCCCAGGGCGCCGTTCAGGACCGCCGTCGGGTTGCCGGACTCCACCCCTGTGCGCAGGTCCTTGACCCGCGACTGGTCGAGCACGTACGAGCGAATCTGGTTCCCCCAGCCGATGTCGGCCTTGCTGTCCTCCAGGGCCTGCTGCTCCGCACGCCGCTCCCGCTCGGCCAGCTCGAAAAGCTTGGCGCGCAGCTGCTTCATCGCCGTGGCCCGGTTCTTGTGCTGCGAGCGCTCGTTCTGGCACTGCACGACGATGCCCGTAGGCTGGTGGGTAATGCGAACCGCGGATTCGGTGCGGTTGACGTGCTGGCCCCCGGCGCCGCTGGCGCGGTAAACGTCGATACGCAGATCGCCGGGATCCACATCCACCTCGGCCTCTTCCTCGATCTCCGGCGAAACGAAAACACTGGCGAACGAAGTGTGCCGGCGGGCCCCGGAATCGAACGGCGACTTTCTCACCAGGCGGTGCACGCCGGTCTCGGTGCGCAGCCAGCCGTAGGCGTGATCGCCGCGCACATGCACGGTGGCGCTCTTGACTCCGGCGACCTCGCCGTCGGAAGCCTCGATCAGTTGCGCGTCGAACTTGTTGGCCTCGCAGAACTTGAGGTACATGCGCAACAGCATTTCGGCGAAATCCTGAGCATCGTGCCCGCCGGATCCGGCCGTGACCTCAAGAAACGCGTTGGACCCGTCCCTGGCGCCGCCGAACATGCGGCGGAACTCCAGCTTTTCCACTTCCTCCGCGAGCGTCCGGACTCCGTTGCCCACGTCTACCAGCGTGGCCTGGTCCTGCTCCTCGAGGGCGAGCTCGAGCAGTTCCTCCAGTTCGCCCGCATCCGTTGCGAGGCGGTCCAGCGTTTGCGTAACGGACTGCAACGACGCCCGTTCGCGTCCCAGCGCGCCGGCGCGTTGCGTATCGGACCAGACGGAAGGGTCGGCGAGTTCGGTTTCGACTTCGCTCAGGCGCCGGGCCTTGCCGGCGTAATCAAAGGTACCCCCTAAGCGCCTCGAGTCGGGCGCCCAGATCGGCAAGCAGCGGCGTGAGCTGAGTCGTTTCCATGGCGGCGAAGCGTACGGCAACTCCCCCGCGCTACGCAACCACTTGCGTTTCCGTTCAGCACCACCCCTTGCCGTCGGGGTACGCCTGCGAGCACATCCCTGTGGGCTCGGCGTCGGCATCCTGCCTCCGACGCCCCCGACGGCAAGGGGTGGTGCTGAACGGACCTAAGGGTAGTCAGCGGACGCGCAGGGCGGCGGCGACGGCGCGGCCTTCGGACGCCAGCACGTTGTAGGTGCGGCAGGCGGCGCCCGTGTCCATGACCTCGAGTCCTATGCCCTTTACCAGCAGCTTTCCGCCGATGCCGTGCTCGGGAAAGCGCTGCGCCTCGCCGGTGCCCAGGATGATCACGTCGGGCTGGTGCTCGATCAGCGGCGCGAGGTGCTCCAGCGTAACGGGTTCATCGTCCTTCAGGGGCCAGGGCCGCACCTCCTCCGGACTCAGCAGGACCGGTTCGCGCCAGACGTCCTTGCCGATACGCAATTCACCCGGACGCCACCACCGCACGGTGAGCGCGCTCCCGGCTTCCAGCTGAAGCTTCACGCCGCCGCGGCGAACCGTTCGCGCAACTTGAGCTTGCTGACCTTGCCTGTGGCGGTGTGCGGCAATTCGTCGGTGAATTCCACCGCATCGGGTATCCACCACTTGGCGACCTTGCCCTCGAACCAGGCCAGCAGGGCGTCGGCATCGACCGCCGCGTCCTCCTTCAGGCAGACGATCAGCAGCGGCCGTTCCGACCATTTCTCGTGCGGCGTCGCGATTACCGCCGCCTCGGCCACGGCGGGATGCGCCATGGCCACGTCTTCCAGCTCGATCGAACTGATCCACTCGCCGCCGGACTTGATCAGGTCCTTGGTGCGGTCGGTGATGCGCATGAATCCTTCCCTATCGATGCTGGCGACGTCTCCCGTGTCGAACCAGCCATCCTCAAGCGCCGATTCCTCCGTGCGGAAGTAACGGTTCGCGACCCATGGTCCGCGAACCTGCAGGCGCCCGACGGCCTTTCCGTCTCTCGGCAATTCCTTGCCGTCGTCGTCGACCAGCCGCATCTCCACCCCGTACGGCGCGCGCCCCTGGCTCAACTGCTGGTGCAGCCTGGCCTCGGCGTCCATTCCGGCGGTACTGGCCGTGGGCGCGTTCACGCTGCCCAGAGGGCTCATTTCGGTCATTCCCCAGGCGTGAATCACATGAATTCCATGCCGTTCTTCAAAATCCACCATCATCGAACGCGGGCAGGCCGCGCCACCCACCACCAGGTCCCGCACCGTTTCCAGGTGCTGGCCGGTGGCTTCCAGGTAATTCAGCAAACCCAGCCAAACGGTCGGAACGCCTAGCGCCGTGGTTACCCGTTCGCTGTTCATCATCGCCACGAGCGCTTCGGGATCGCCCGCCTTGGGCCCCGGCAGCACCAGCCTGGCGCCCACCATCGGCGCGCAGTACACCACTCCCCAGGAATTGGCGTGGAACATGGGCACCACCGGCAAAACGCTGTCGGTACTGTTGATATTGATTGCGTCGGACAAACCGCTGGCATAGGTGTGCAGGATCGTGGAGCGGTGCGAATACAGCACGCCCTTGGGATTGCCGGTTGTGCCCGAGGTATAGCACATGGAGCTGGCCGTGTTTTCGTCGAGTGCCGGCCAGTCGAAGGAATCGCTCTCGCCTTCGATCAGTTCCTCATAGCTGATCAGCCCCGGAACGGAAGAGTCCGGCATTGCCTGCTTCGAGCACAGAAGTACGAACAACTCCACCGTGGGGAAGGCCTTGTGCAGCTTTTCCAGCAGGGGCAGCAGGAGGGGATCGGCAAACAGGAAGCGGTCCTCGGCGTGGTTGACGATGTATTGAAGCTGCTCTGGAAACAGCCTCGGATTGATGGTGTGCAGGACGCCTCCCATGGAGGAAATACCGTAGTAGAGCTCCATGTGACGGTAGTCGTTCCAGGCCATGGTCGCGACCCGGTCGCCCTCCTTCAGCCCCAGGCGCCTGAGGGCATTGGCGAGCTTTGCGCAGCGGCGGAAGATCTCCGCATAGGTGGTCCGGTGCGCGGGATTCTCGACGGTCAGCGAATAGACCTCCGAGGCGCCGTGCTGGGCCTCCACATGGCGCATCAGGCTGGTCACCGTCAGCGGGTAGTCCATCATCAAACCTTTCATGGGTCATCCACCTCGCGCTGGTGCTCTTGAAGGGCGGAGGTCGTCAGCCGCGCGGAGGCAGCAGGCCAACGGGCTCGACCGGCTTGCCGTTACGGCGAATCTCGAAGTGCAGCATCGCCGCATTGCCGGGCCCCACGCCCATCGTCGCGATCGGCTGGCCGGCGCGCACCTCGTCGCCCTCCTTGACGAGAATCCTCTCGTTGTGGCCGTAGGCGCTCAGCCACTCCGGGGAATGCTGCACGATTACCAGGAGTCCGTACGCCTTCAGTCCGTCTCCCGCGTACATGATCTTGCCTCCGTCGGAGGCCATGATGTCCTGACCGCGCGTCCCCAGAATACGGATGCCGTAGTCGCCGTCCCGCGCCCGTGCGCCCTGGACGTCCAGGCTCCCCCCTGTCGGCCACTCCCATCCGGTCGCGCCCGAAGCCGGCCGGGAAGGTGGAGATGACGGGGCCGGGGAGCGCTGCGGCGACGAAGCGCCAGTTCCGGCGCCGCCCGGCGAGGAGACCGGATCGCGGGCCGGGCCGCCGCCCGCGGAAACACGAGTCGCCGGAGAAGAGACCGGAGTGGCGGCGACGGAGCCCGAAGCCGCATATCCCGGTGGAGGCGTGAGCCTGATTCGCTGCCCGACCAGGATCAGGCTGCCGTCCCCCAGTTCATTCCAGGCGGCCAGATCGTTCACCCGAAGGCGGAATCGCCAGGCGATGGAGAAAAGCGTGTCGCCCGCCTCCACCCTGTACCAGTCGACGGCGCGGTCCGCCGCGGCGCCGGCCGCACTCCGCCGTGCCGATTCCGATGGCGTTGCGGCGGAGGGAATGGCTTCGGCCGGGGCTTGCCCGGCGGGCGCCGGGTCTTCGGGAATCCAACTCCAGCACGAGGACAGAAGCAACGCTCCGGCCGTCATCAGGCACAAGCGGCCCGCGCTGCGAATTCGAGGCACCATGCTCATAGATACCACCATAACCCAATTGCGACGACAATCAGACCGATCAGCGCCCAACCGGCCCGGTCCGAATAACGAATGGCGCGGAGCGCCCTGGGACCGAGCCAGGCGGCCAGCGAACCGACCAGGAAGAAACGCAATCCGCGGCCGAGCAACGAAGCCGTAACGAAGGCGCCCACGTCCATGTTCATACCGCCGGCGGCAATGGCGAAGACCTTGTACGGGAGCGGCGTAAAGGCCGCCATGACCAGCGCCCAGTAGCCCCAGCGCCCGTACCAGGACTGGACCCGTGAATACTGCTCGCCCCAGCCCCATTCCTGAATAAGGGGCAACACGGCATCGATCGCAAGATAACCGATCAGCAGACCGCACAAGCCGCCGGCCACCGAGAACGCAAGGGTCAGTACAACCAGCCGTACCGTCTTCTTCGGCTGCGCGGCGCACATCGGCACCAGCATTACGTCCACGGCGATCGGAAAGAAAATGGACTCGGCAAAGCTGACCGCGCACAGCACGGCCGGCGCCGCGGGCGTGCGGGCCCACGCCACAACGCGATCGACAAGCCGGGACGGCGCCGTTTCCATTTTGTGGTCCGGCGTCAGCCCTGCCCCGGCAACAGCGGTACGAAAGCGACCGGCGCCAGGCTCTCGCGCACGTCACCGCTCTCACCGCGCTCGATGCGCACGAGTTCCTGGCGGGAATGGTCGCCGAGGGGAATGACGAGGCGCCCGCCCGGCGCCAGCTGGTCGAGCAGCGCCTGCGGCACCGCCGCTGCCGCCGCGGCGACCAGGATGCCGTCGAAGGGCGCCTGTCCCGGCCAGCCGAGCATTCCGTCGCCGTGCCGAAAGCGCACGTTGTTGCAGCCCAGTTCCGCCAGCAGGGGCCGTGCTTCGGCGAGCAGCGAGCCGATCCGCTCGATGCTGAACACGGACCGTACCAGCGGGGCCAGAATCGCGGTCTGGTAGCCGGAACCGCATCCGACCTCAAGCACCTTGGCGGGCCGCCGCATCCGGCCGTCCTCCTCCATCAGCAAGGCCTGCGTCATCAGGGCCACGACGTAAGGCTGCGAAATGGTCTGCCCCGACCCGATCGGCAGCGCATTATCGTTGTAGGCGTAGCGTTCCAGCGCTTCTTCGATGAACAGGTGGCGCGGCGTGCGGCGTATCTGCTCCAGGACCTCCGGGCTGCGGATTCCGCGCTCGCGCAGTGAATCCGCCAGGCGGTCGCGGACCCGGGCGGACGTCAGGCCAATCCCGCTGCGCCGGCGTTGTCCCGGGCGCGACGGATTCATAGCTGCAGCCAGTCGCGGGTCGCTTCAAGACGATTGTGATCGGTCAGGTCGCACTGAAGCGGCGTCACCGAAATCCATCCGTCCTGCACGGCAAAGAAATCGGTGCCCGGTCCGGCGTCCAGCCCGTGGCCGGGAAGACCCATCCAATACAGCTTGCCGCCGTAGGGATCGTCCGATACCTTGACGCGGGCGGCCTTGTGGCGGTGCCCCAATCGGGTCAGCTTGAAGCCGCGGATGTCCCCCCAGGGCAGATCGGGCACGTTCACGTTCAGAAGCATGTTGCCCGGCGGCTTGTTCCTGTTAAGTCGCTCGAACAATTCGCTTACCGCGCGCTGCGCGGCGTCAAAATTTTTCGGCGGGTAGCCGGCGACCGATATCGCGACCGCCGGCACGTCGAGGACCCGGGCCTCCATCGCAGCCGCCACGGTGCCGGAATAAAGCACGTCGTCGCCCAGATTGGGGCCGTGGTTGATGCCGGAAAACACCATGTCGGGGTCCTCCGGCAACAGCCCGGTAATGGCGATGTGCACGCAGTCGGTGGGCGTGCCGGAACAGTACCAGCGGTTCGTGCCCAGCTTCGTGACCCGAAGCGGCTCGAACAGCGTGAGCGAATTGCTGGCGCCACTGTGATTGCGCTCGGGCGCAACGAGCATGATTTCGGCCAGCCCGAGCAGCGCGCGCTCCATGGCCTGCAGGCCCTCGGCGCGATAGCCGTCGTCGTTGGAAAGAAGGACCCGCACGGGCACGCTACTCGCGCGGGTCTCCGAGCTGATCGGGAGTTTCGGTTGGCGCATCTTCCTCGACCAGCAGGTAGATCTTCTCGTCCGGACCGATCATGCCCAGTTCGGAGCGCGCCAGCCGCTCGATTTCCTCGTCGCCCTCCTTGAGGCTCTGCACTTCCGCGCCCAGGCGGCGGTTGCGCTCCCTGAGCGCGGCGTTCTCCCGTTCCTGTTCGGACAGTTCCTGGCGGGCGCGGAACAGGCTCAAAAGGCCGTCGTCGGCGAACCACAACGGGTATTGCAGGCCCGCCAGCGCCAGGCCGGCCAACACGATTCCTGCGGTCTTAGGCTTCATCGCTGGTTGGAGCGGAAGCCAATGGCTTCGCGGCATGTGGAGCGGCGACTCTTACCCCCGTCTCGCGGGAGCGTCGGAGGCAGGGATGCCGACGCCGAGCCACAGGGATGTGCTTGCCGCGTATCCCGCGAGACGGGGGTAAGAGTCGCCGCGGACTAGCCCGCAAGGTGTTGCACCACGGAGGCGGGAAAGGCGTTGAGGCCGGCGTAGGGCGCGGCGGCGCCGAGCTCTTCGGCGATGCGAAGCAGGCGGTTGTATTTTTCGGTGCGATCGGAGCGGCAGGGAGCTCCGGTCTTGATCTGGGTCGCGGCCGAACCCACTGCCAGGTCGGCGATGAAGGTATCGGCCGTTTCGCCCGATCGGTGCGAGATGACGGCCGCGTAACCCGCCGCAACGGCCGCATCGATGGCTGCGCGCGTTTCGGTTAGCGTGCCGACCTGGTTCGGCTTGATCAGGATGGCGTTGCCGATGTTGCGCTCGATGCCCTCGGCCAGAATCGCCGTCTGCGTCACGAAAAGGTCGTCGCCGACGAGTTGCACCCTCTTGCCCAGCGCGCGGGACAGCGCTTCCCAGCCGTCCCAGTCGTCCTCCGCCATGCCGTCCTCGATGCTCACGACCGGGTAGCGGTCCGCAAGCTCGGCGAACCAGCCGGCAAAGTCGGGCGGGTCAAAGGTGCGGCCTTCGGATTCCAGGCGGTACAGGCCGTCGGAATACAGTTCGCTGGCGGCCACGTCGAGACCCAGCAGGAAATCCCCGGGCACGCTGAATCCGGCCTTCTGAATCGCTTCGATCAGCGCCTCCAGCGCCGCTTCGTTGGAAGGCAGATCGGGCGCGAATCCGCCTTCGTCGCCCACCGCCGTCGACCGGCCCGACTTCCGCAGCACGCCCTTCAGCACGTGGTAGACCTCGACTCCCCAGCGCAGCGCCTCGGTAAAGTTTCCGGCGCCCACCGGCAGGACCATGAATTCCTGAACGTCGAGGCGATTGTCGGCATGCGCGCCGCCGTTCAGGATGTTCAGCATCGGCGTCGGCATCGTGGGCGGGCCGGCGCCCAGGCCACGGTAGAGTGGCTCGCTCCGCGCCGCCGCCGCCGCACGGGCGGCGGCCAGGGACACGGCCAGGATCGCGTTCGCCCCGAGCCGCGACCGGTTGGCGGTGCCGTCCAGCGCAATCATTCGCGCGTCGAGTTCGTCCTGGCGCTCGCCGTCGGCGCCGAGCAGGGCCTTGCAGATCTCGCCGTTGACGTGGCGCACGGCCGACTGGACACCGCGCCCGCCAAAACGGCCGGAATCGCCGTCGCGCAACTCGACCGCCTCGCGCGCGCCGGTGGAGGCTCCGGACGGTACGGCCGCCCTGCCCCGGGCCCCGCAGCTCAGCGCCACCTCGGCCTCCAGCGTGGGATTGCCGCGAGAATCGAGAATCTCGCGCGCGTGTATATGGGCTATTGCAGACACGATCCTTCGGCCAGCGGACGGGATTTCACCAGGCGGTCGAGTTCCAGCAGGGACTCCATCAACTCGCGGACGCGATGCAGGGGCCAGGCGTTCGGACCGTCGCTCAGCGCTTCATCCGGGCGCGGGTGAGTTTCCATGAACAGTCCCGCCACTCCGGCGCCCACTGCAGCCCGGGCGAGCACCGGAACGAACTCCCGCTGCCCGCCGGAGGACGTGCCCTTGCCGCCCGGCAGCTGCACCGAGTGAGTGCAATCGAATACGACAGGGCAGCCGGTGTCCCTCAGCACGGCCAGGGACCGCATGTCCACCACCAGGTTGTTGTAGCCGAAGGAAAAACCCCGCTCGCAGACCAGGATGTCGGAATTGCCCGTCGAGCGAGCCTTGTCCACGACGTTGGACATCTCCGCCGGGGAAAGAAACTGGCCCTTCTTGATGTTCAACGGCCGGCCGGCGGAGGCGGCCCGCAGTATGAAATCCGTTTGCCGGCAGAGCAGCGCCGGCGTCTGCAGCACGTCGGCCACGGCGGCCACTTCGTCCATCGGCGTGTTCTCATGCACGTCGGTGAGCACCGGCACTCCGACCTGGCGCTTGACCTCCTCGAGAATCTTCAGGCCCCGCTCCATCCCGTGACCGCGGAAACTGGCCAGCGAGGAGCGGTTGGCCTTATCGAAGGACGACTTGTAGACGAGGGAAAAGCCAAGTTCCCGACCGGTTTCGGCCAATAGTCCCGCGGTTTCCAGGGCCGATTCCCGCGATTCGACCACGCAGGTGCCGGCGATCAGAAACAACGGCTGGTCGAGGCCGGCGGTGAAATCCGCCACCTGCGCCCTGCCGGGACCGGCTTGCGCCGTCACGGGCGCCTAGGCGCCGGCGGCGCTGGCCGCCTTGGCCGGCAGGTCGCCACGCTGCCGGTAGCTCACGGCGGCGGCGATGAAGCCGTCGAACAGCCGATGCCCGTCGCGCGGCGTGGAGGTGAATTCGGGATGAAACTGGCTGGCCAGGAACCAGGGATGCGACGGCAACTCCACCACTTCCACGAGGCCGTCGATGGACCGTCCGGAGAAACCCAGCCCGGACTTCTTCAGTTCCTCAAGGTAGCGATTGTTGAACTCGTAGCGATGCCGGTGGCGTTCGTATACGGTCTGCGCACCGTACTCGTTGCGCGCCAGGCTGTCCTTGGCGAGGTGGCAGGCCTGCTCGCCCAGCCGCATGGTTCCGCCCAGGTCGGAATCCTCGCTGCGGCGCTCCACCTGACCGGACTCATCCAGCCATTCGGTTACCAGCGCCACCACCGGATGCGGCGTTTCCGGGTCGAATTCGGTGCTGTTGGCGCCCGAAAGTCCGGCGACGTTGCGGGAAAACTCGATTACGGCCACCTGCATTCCCAGGCAGATGCCCAGGTACGGGATCTCCTTCTCGCGGGCGTGTTTGACGGCGCGCACCATGCCCTCGATCCCGCGTTCGCCGAAGCCACCAGGCACCAGCACCGCGTGCACGCCGGCCAGGCAATCGACGCCTTCCTCCTCGACCTGCTCCGACTCGATATGCCGGACCCGCACGTTGACGCCGCTGCGCCGCCCGGCGTGTCCGAGGGCCTCGTTCAGCGAAATATACGAATCGCGCAGGTCCATGTACTTGCCCACCATGGCCACGGTCACCTGGCCTTCGCAGTTCCGGCCGGCCTCCACCACCTGTTCCCATTCGGACAGATCGGCCGGCGGCAGGTCCATGCCGAACTGCGTGGCCAACACCTGGTCCAGTCCCTGGCTTCGCAGTTCGATTGGAATCGCGTACAGGTCGTCCATATCGCGGGCGGAGAACACAGCCGACTCCGGCACGTTCGTAAACAGCGCGATCTTGCGCCGCTGTTCGTCCGGCAGGGCAAGCTCCGAACGGCATACCAGCACGTCGGGCTGAATGCCGATGGAGCGCAGCTCCTTGACCGAATGCTGCGTGGGCTTGGTCTTGATCTCCTGCGAAGTGGCCACGTACGGCACCAGCGTGGCGTGCACGAAGGCGACGTTTTCGCGGCCCATATCCAGGCCCATCTGGCGGATCGCCTCGAGGAAAGGCAATGATTCGATGTCGCCCACCGTGCCGCCCACCTCGGTGATGCAGACGTCCGCATCGCCGGCGCCCAGCAAGACCGAGCGCTTGATCTCGTCGGTGACGTGCGGGATGACCTGCACGGTCGCGCCCAGGTATCCGCCGCGGCGTTCCCGGCCGATGACGGCGTTATAGATGCGGCCGGTGGTGAAGTTGGAGTCCCGCCCGGGTCTGCCCGAGCGAACGAACCTTTCGTAATGTCCAAGATCCAGGTCCGCTTCGGCGCCGTCGGCGGTCACGAACACTTCGCCATGCTGGAAGGGGCTCATCGTGCCCGGATCCACGTTCAGATAGGGATCCAGTTTGATCATGCTGATGGAAAGGCCGCGGGCTTCGAGAATTGCGCCCAGCGAGGCGGCGGTTATGCCCTTTCCCAGCGAGGAAACCACGCCGCCGGTAACAAAAATGTAGCGGGTCATACCACTCCGATCACAGTGAGGGATCGGGCATCTAAGATAACACAGACCGCCCGCCTTGGCGTTGCCGTAAGCCCTTTGTCATTCCCCTGCTACCGGGAGCGTCGGCGGCAGGGAGCCGCCGCCGAGCCCACAGGGATGTGCTTGCAGGCGTATCCCGGAAGCAGGGGAATGACAAAGGGCGGGATCGAAGCGCCGGGGGACGATCAGCTTGGGTCGCTTGCTGGCGAAATATAGATGCGGCCGCGCCGCCGGGTGAGGCGAACGCCGCCCCAGCGCGCCTCAGGGTGGCGGTCGGCCGCCGCGTTCAGCAGCATGTCCAGCGCCGCATTCAGGCGCGCCTCGGACGGCGCGGCGACGCCGAGCGCGGCCAGCCTTTCGCGCAGCAGGTTCGCGCGGCGCGCCGGCGAAAGCCTGAGCAGGCCCTGGCATTCGATAAAGTCGTCACGCGCGATCCCGCGGCCGTCATGCTCGGCCAGGTCGCGCAGCAATCCGCTCGTGTCCGCGGCGAGCCGCGCCGTTCGTCCGGCCGTAGCCGCGGCGCCGGGCCAGCGCCCGCGCAGCAGCGGCTGCACTTTATTGCGCAGGAAGGAACGGTCAAACCCGGTCTCGCGATTGGAAGGATCCTCGATCCAGTTCTCGCCCCTCCGATCAAGCCAGGTCCTCAAATCCTCCCGGGGCACGTCGAGCAGCGGACGCAACAACCATCCCCGGCCCAGGCGGCGCTTTTCGCGGATTCCCGCCAGACCCGCAATGCCGGTCCCGCGAAGCAGGCGCAGCATCAGCGTTTCCCACTGATCGTCCTGGTGATGCGCGGTCAGCAGGCATTCCCCGGGCTCCATGAGCGCCTCCAGCGCCTCGTAGCGCGCGCGCCGCGCCGCGGCTTCCACGCCCCGTCCGTCGGCCCGCACTTCAACCGCGCGGCAGGCCAGCGGCACGCCCAGGGCCTGGGCCCGATCCTCGCAATGCGCGGCCCAGTCGCCGGAATCCCGGTGCAGGCCATGATTGATGTGCGCGGCGCGCAGACGTTCGCTGCCGGATTCTTCCAGCAGCTCATGCAGGGCCAGCAGCAGGGCGGTCGAATCGGCCCCGCCGCTGAACGCCACCAGCAGCGGCCGCTCCCGCCAGTGGGGGCACAAACGGTCAAGCGCCGCTGCCAGGGTTGTCAGAACCGCATCGATCGCAGGCTTGCTGCTCTTGCCAGTTGGTGGAATCTTCAGCTTCGCCTCGGGCACCAGGAGCCTATGCGGCTTCTCCGGCCAGAACCCCGCGCGGGTCCTCGATCAGGTCGGGATGATGGAGCTTCACCAGCCGGAGCAGTTCAACCGGCAACCCTTCGGGCGTTTCCGCCTTGCCTCCCCGCCCGTTCTGCACCGTATGACCGGGGGTATCGCCCATCTGCATCCAGGGCCGGAACGCCGTGTTGGCAATGTAGGCCACGTCCACCGGCACCGAAACCGCCGACGGATCGGAAAGCGCCGCCCAGCTGCCCTGGTTGATCGTCCACTCGCGGTAGAAGAAACTCGGTCTCGATTCACCGGCCGGGAACACCCGCGCGCTGATGTCCTGGCGGATGTAGAAATCGTCGCCGCGCAGCTGCGGCAGACTGATGAAGCGTTGGCTCTCGACCTGCCCCGTGGCGAAAAAGGACTCGCCATCGACCGTTTCCTGCTGCATCGTGAACTCGTTGGTGTCCTCGGCGCGAATCGTCATATCCATATGCGACGGGCCGGCGCGGTACAGCGGCACGTCCACCACGTTGCCGGTGACCGGCATGGTCAGCTTGTCCAGCAGCTCCCCCGTATTGATGTCCATGTACATCGCGACTTCCAGCGAAACGCTCTTGTAAAGGCTGTCGTTGACCTTGCGCATCTGGCGGATGGTGGTCGAAAGAAGCCGGTACATCGGATGAGTCACGCCGTCGATGAACGCATAGTTGACCGCGTCCACCCAGCCCATCGTTACGCGGTCGTCGAGGCTGCTGCGCAGCTTGACGAAGTAGTGCAGCATTTCATCGTCAGTGAGATCCAGATCGGTAAGTCCCGAATATTCCTCGGCGTGCGCACCGGGGGCAAGCCCAGCCAGAAACGGCGCGCCAAGCGCACCCGCCAGTATCGAACGGCGATTCAGGTTGGTTTTCATATTTCCTCCCAATACATGGCCGGTTAGCCTAACAGGCTGTTGAAGAATATCGCCCCGATTAAGTTCGTTGCAGTATTATCCCTTCACAAGTACTTTTTCAACAGGCTGCTTGTAGGCCGCGATGTAATGCGGGTGAATCAAGATGAGCGGCGTGGGGCCGCCAGAGTGAAGGCGCCACACTGGCCAAGCACAACCCTACATTCAAACCAGCCGTATTACTTCAGTCGCTCTGCCGCCGCCGATGAAGCCTCCTCATCTTGTTCGGGATAAACCCACAGCGTCAGATCGCGTAATGGGGGAAAGCTGATTGGCAGCATGCGCACGTCAAACGGCATATCGGGTCCATTGTCAAGGCAATCCAACTGCAAATCGAGCCATTCATTCTTCTGGCAATGCCGTGCCACAATCTTCATGTAACGGCGCAGTAGAAGCAGGGGCGGAAACCAACCTTTCCGATCCATCCATGACAACAGATCTGAACCTCCTTTGGAACTGTTGCAGGAACGGCAAGCTGAAATCAGGTTGTCAGATGCGTCAGGACCGCCGCGCATTCTGGGAATGAGATGGTCCGCGCACAGGTTGCTCTTGCTGCCGCAGTAGTAGCATGCTTGCGGCGCCAGCAACTTGTTTCGTTCGTCGTCGTAGATGGATCGCATACGCATGGAACCGTCGATCAGTCCGCGCCTGAGCTTGGCGCGGATCATGTAATCCACCGTCGCATATTTGTGCGCACCTCTATTGATCGCTGAATGAGCGCATGCAAGTTGAGAGTAACTGAACGCGATCTGCTCGCGCACGGTTTTCGGCTTGGCAGGCACCGACCCGCCCCTCACCGAGCGCGGCGAGTTCGAAAATTTTCGAGGTTTTGTTGGAACTGGCGCTCGCCCGGCAGCAAGGACATCGCCCTTTCATAAGCATCCTCAACGGAAGTCGCGGGCTCATGCAGGAATTCTCGGACCCGCGCCAGATCGCGCCATGCAAACGCATGCCGGGCGCGCGGAGCATCTAGCTGAATTACCCGCTCAAGGAGCTCCCGGGCTTCCATAAGGAACTTGCGGTTGGCCGCCTTCCATCGACCTCTGCGGCGGCGAAAGGCTTCAGTCGCCAATCCCATTTTGGTTTGTGCAAATTCGTGTAGAGCTCGGGGGTCCGACTGAATCGCGGCGCCTGCTCTCTCGAAATAGTGGTGGGCCTCATTTTCTTTGTGCAACCGACGAGCCAATATCGCGGCATCCACCGCGTCCTGGTTTTGTGCGCTTAGGCGAAGCTCGCCGAGTAACTTCCCAGCCTTTCCTTTCTCGTTGGCATCAAACCATACTTCAATCATGGTGTTGGCCACATGAGGCCGAACATGCCGGGCCGCACGCTGCTTGAATTCTTCCCAAGCCTCTTCGGCCTGAATCAACTCCTGCCGCTTTGCGTACGAGCGAATAACTTCCGCGGTAAGCACCGCAGATTCGGGACTTGCTGTCCATGCCGATACCAGGCGGCGGTGTGCCTCGTTCTCGTCGCCCAAGGCACGAAGATGGCCAGCGTCGCGGAGTGCTGATAGAGCGGCGTACTCGGGATGAGCAGGCAGAGTAGCGAGGAAGTACGTTCGCTCCCGATCAAATTCGAATCGGGGCGGGGGCGAGCCGTTCTCATCCATTGCCCTATAGACCCTGGCCAAGCCCGTCATGCGGCCTTCCGCTAGCTTCAGCTCCTTGAATAATTCGCCTATGCGCCGGTTGCGCGCAGGAACCGGCCGGAGTCGTCCGTCCCTTGTCAGATGCTCTGGCTCGATCCCGGGAACTGGTCCAGGGTAGCTTGTGACTTCGATTCGATCCGGATATAAGTAAACCTTTGACGGCTCCGGCTGATCGACATCGTAGCTGCGGTGATATAGAGCGTTGGCCAGTGTTTCCCGCAACGCTGGCAGAGGATAACTCACCCAGCCGCGAACCTGACTCCGGTCCCGCTGTTTCTCCAGGTGGGTGGCGGACAAGTTTTCCAGGTGATTCAGACAATCATGAAACTGATCCTTAAGCGGACCCGCAAACGTACGCTCTTCGAGAACGTCGCCGCCGCGGTCAGCGGCAAACTGAACCACCTCGATTTTCGCCCCGCGAAACCAATGCGTCGGCTCATTGGAAAAGAACAGGAGGCCTACATTGCGTGGAGATTCATGTTGATTAACGCGTCTTGTGATTCTCATGTTCCGGTAAACCACGCTGGCGTCGGGCTCGTCCAAGAGGCTGCTTTGAATGTCCCTGAGAAACTCACGCACCTGTGTTTCCCGCAGGTCTTCCACTCTTGCTTCGCGGGCCGGACGGTCGTCCCACGGAACTTTCGCCGTCTGTTGAATCAACTGCCGGAGCATATCTCCCTTTTGCTCCGCGTTTACAGTTTCGGATCCTAGGCGAACCCAGTACCTGAAGACACCCGTATCGCCATCTGGCCCGCGATGCGGCCGGATGTCGCTTGCAGGTGCCCAGATAACCAGGACTGCGCGTTCATTGACAACTTCCGGCGAGAAGGTCGGCTGGTAGCTTGGATCCAGTCGCTTGCAGTTTCCGTTGATCCACTTCTGAGCAACATCCAGCTCGCTTGTCTCCAGTCCTTTCGGCGGCAGTTTGGCGCGCCCGTCCTTTTCTTCGAGTCCCAAAACGATATAGCCACCGTTAAGATTATGAAAATCGTTTGCGAACGCGCAAATGGTTTTCAATATCTGAGGGCCGGTCGTTTGTGGATTCCACGACGCCTTGAACTCCACCCGCTCGGATTCAATTCCGCGGCAGTAGAGCAGATCAGCCAGATTAATAGGAAGAATGCCGGGCATAGGTAGATTCTAAGGACAGGCCGGAATTGCGCCTAACAACAGCTAATCGGCAGGGAATTCTACTCCGGCAGAACTTCCTTACAGCAACTCTTGGTCAGCCAGAGTCAGAGGTGGGTGCACAACAGGTCAATTCCGACGCAGACAGCATCCGCGCCATTCGCCTTGGTCGCAGCCAAGAGGACTAGGCTTCGCGGTAGACGCCGTAACTGAGCAATCGCCGATGGCGGCGCTCCAGCAGTTCGGCGAGTTCCAGGCGGGTCAGCTTGAACAGCTGCTTGCCGATCGCCTTCTTGAGGCTCGCTATCGCGGCGGTCGGGTCGCGGTGGGCGCCGCCCACGGGCTCGTCCAGCACTTCGTCCACGAGCTTGAGCTTCAGCAGCCGCCTGGCCGTGATGCCCATGGCCTGGGCGGCCTCGGTGGCGTGGCCGGCGCTCTTCCAGAGAATGCTGGCGCAGCCTTCCGGAGAAATTACCGAGTAGATGCTGTATTGCATCATGATCACCGCGTCCGCTACGCCGATGGCCAGCGCCCCGCCGGAGCCTCCCTCGCCGATGATCGCGCTGATGATGGGGGTCTTCAACCCCACCATGCAGCTCAGGCTGGAGGCGATGGCCTCGCTCTGGCCCCGCTCCTCCGCGCCGATTCCCGGATAGGCGCCGGGCGTATCGATCAGCGTAACCACCGGCAATCCGAACTTCTCCGCAAGCTGCATGAGCCGCTGCGCCTTGCGGTAACCCTCCGGGCGGGTCATGCCGTAGTTGCGGCGCACCCTCGAGGCCGTATCCCGCCCTTTCTGGTGGCCGATCAGCATCACCGGAGTTCCCTCGATGCGGGCCAGCCCACCCACCAGCGCATAGTCGTCCGCATACATGCGATCGCCGTGCAGTTCCTGAAATTCGCCGGTCATGCCGGCGATGTAGTCCAGCGAGTAGGGGCGCTTCGGATGGCGCGCCACCTGCGCCGTTTGCCACGGCGTGAGCTTGCGGTAGATGTTGCGGGTCAGCGACTCGCTGCTGCGCTGCAGCCGCTGAATCTCGCCCGCCACGTCCACGCCGGAATCGTTGTCGAGAAACCTCAGTTGCTCGATCTTGCTTTCCAGCTCCGCGATGGGCTGCTCGAAGTCAAGAAATGATTCCATGCGCAGTGCGTCCGACTTAGCCGGGCCTGCGATTGTAAGCCCTTATCGGTGCAAGCGCCGTGTCAGGCGTAGCGAATACGGAACTCGCTGATTACCGGCGAATCGCCCAGGGCATGGCGAAGGCCGCCGGTTGCGCGCACATTCCAGTGACTGCCCAGGCGCAGGCTTCCGGCGGCGGCCGGGCCGGAATAACGCACGACAACCTGCGTTGCGCCGGGCACGTGCGGGCGCAGCAGGTCCTTGAGCTGCGTGAAGGTCTCGGCCGGCGTTTCGGCCGCGCGACAATCGAGCAACAGCAGCCGGGCGCGATCTTCCATCACGTCATCCAGCGGCTCCACCGAGTCCGCAAACAGCATGAGCGAACCCCGCTGCAGGCGCGACAGACGGCCCTTCACCAGCACGAGGGAATGGGGCGTGATCAGCCGGCCGGGAGGAGCGCCTGCGTCCCACCGCGGCAAACGCACCGGCAGCCGGGTGGCTCCGTCGTCCAGGTCGAAGTAATTGGCGCCGGACCTGCGCCACTTGCGCAACACGCTGCCGGCCACCGTAACGTCCGGCGCGTCGCGTTCATCCCGCGGGCCCGGCTGCGATCGATCCAGTATCTCGCGCAGCGCGCCGCCCGTGAGAACGCGCGCCTCGTCCCGGCATTCATCGAACGGGTGGCCGCTCAGGCAGAACCCCAGACTCCGGCGCTCCCCGTCCAGCAGTTCCCGAAGCCCCCAGTCCGGCACGTCGGGAATCTCGATTGGCATCGGCTGGTCGCCGCCGTCGTCGAACAGGCCCTCCTGCCCGCTCTCGGCGTCGCGGGCCGCCTGCGCCGCTGCCGCGAGCGCAGCGGGCAACACCCGTATCAGCGCGGCCCGGTTGGCGCACAAGCTGTCCAGGGCGCCCGACCGAACCAGCGTTTCGGCCTGCCGCTGGTGCAGCCCCGCTCCGCTGATTCGCGAAAACAGGTCCGCTACGCCCGTATAGGGCCCGTTTGCTTCGCGTTCGGCCCGAATGGCCTGGGCCGCGGCCTGGCCCAGTCCGCGGATGGCGCCCAACCCGCAGCGAACGGCCTTGTCGTCCACGGCGCTGAACCCCACAAGAGAGCGGTTCACGTCCGGGCGCTCAACCGCGAGCCCCAGGGCGAGGCACTCCTGCGTCATCCAGTAGAGGCGGTCATGCGCGCTCATGTCGGTGGTCATCGTGGACGCCATGTACTGGGCCGGATAGTGCGCCTTCAGCCAGGCCGTCTGGTAGGCGACGATGGCATACGCCGTGGAGTGCGACTTGTTGAAACCGTAGCCGGCGAAGGTTTCCATCAGGTTGAAGATGTGCTCGGCCTTGCCCCGGGTCAGTCCGTGCTTCAAGGCGCCCTTTACGAACACCGAGCGCTGATCCGCCATCTCGTCCTTCAGCTTCTTGCCCATCGCACGGCGCAGCACGTCCGCCTGGGCAAAGCTGTAGCCTGCGATCAGGCGCGCGATCTCCATGACCTGCTCCTGGTAGAGGATCACGCCGTAGGTTTCGCCCAGGAGTTCACGCAGGTCGTCGTGAAGGTAATCGACCGATTCCTGGCCGTGCTTGCGCTTGATGTAGGTGTCCGCCATGCCGGTCTGCAGCGGGCCGGGCCGGAACAGCGCCACCAACGCGATCATGTCGCTGAAGCGGTCCGGCCGCAAATCGCGGATCAGGTCGCGCATGCCGCGCGACTCGAGCTGGAAAACCGCGCGGGTGCGCAGGTTGCGCAGGAGTTCGTAGACCCTCGAATCGTCCAGCGGCAGCCGGGCCATGTCGATGGGCGGCTCGTCCGACGAGCGGCGGGCGCGATTGACCTCCTCCACGGTGCGGGTGATCGTGGTGAGGTCGTTCAGGGCCAGGAAGTCGAACTTCACCAGTCCGACCGATTCGATATCGTCCTTGTCGAACTGGGTGACCGTCGGCGCGTCGCTTTCCTGACGGTAGAGCGGCGTGAATTGGATCAACTCCGACGGAGCGATCACGACGCCGCCCGCGTGGGTGCTGGAATTGCGCGGCAGGCCCTCCAGTTGCAGCGCCAGGTCGATGACCGCGCGCGCCTCGGTGTCGGTGTTGTACAAGTGACTCAGTTCCCGGTCGTCCTTCATCGCCTGCTCGATCGTCACGCCCACGGGCAGCGCGGGGATCAGACCGGCGATCTGTTCTCCCAGGCCCAGCGGATGACCCAGGACCCGGGTCGCGTCCTTGATGGCGGCGCGCGCCGCCAGGCGGTTGAACGTGATGATTTGCGCCACCCGGTCCCGCCCGTATTCCTCGGCCACATGCTCAAGGACCCGTTCGCGCTGTTCCGCGCAGAAATCGATATCGATGTCCGGCATGGAGATCCGCTCCGGGTTCAGGAAGCGTTCGAATATCAATCCGTATCGCAGGGGATCGATGGCGGTGATGCCCAGTGCATAGCTGATCAGCGAGCCGGCCGCCGATCCCCTGCCCGGGCCTACCGGCACCTGGTTATCGCGCGCCCAGCGCACGATGTCGGCGACGATCAGGAAGTAGCCGGGGAAGTCCATGCGCCGCACGACCTCCAGTTCGGCGCGCAAGCGGTCGGTATAACGCCCGGGCAACTCCGCATCCGCGCCTGCGCCGACGCCGAGCTGGCGTTTCAGGCCGGTCAGCGCCTCCCGTTCGAGAAATTCCCATTCGCTCAGGCCCGCCGGCGCACGCGCCTTCGGCAGCCTTGACTCTCCCAGGTCCAGTTCCACCGTGCAGGCGCGGGCGATGGCCGCCGTGTTGCTCAGGGCCTCCGGCAGGTCGGCGAACAGCTCGGCCATCTCCGCCGGACTCCTCAAGTATTGCTGGGGTGTGTAGCGCCGCTCGCGGCGCGGATCGTTCAGCGTTTCGCCCCGGTGTATGCACACGCGCGCTTCGTGCGCCGTGAACTCGCCGCTGTCCAGGAAGCGAACATCGTTGACCGCCACCAGCGGGATGCCTTCCGCGTTGGCGAGTTCCACCGTTCGCTGCGTCAGCTCCGTTTCGCCCGGGCGGCCCAGCCGGCTTACCTCCAGGAAGAGGCCGTCCCCCATCAGCCTGCGCAGGGCCAGTATCCGCTCGCGCTCCCGGCGCGCCTCGGGTCCGCGGCCTCCGGCGCTGTCGAGGCCGATCAGCCCGATCAGGCCATCCAAAGCCTCGACGCTCAGCCATTCCCCCATGAGCGCGGGGGCGCCGCGCGGTTCCAGCTCGAGGTACATGCGCGTAAGCAGGGCCAGCAGGTTCCTGTAACCCCTAGCGTTCCGGCACAGGAACGTCACCCGTCCGGGACGAAACCCATCCTCCGGCCGGCCGAAATCCACGTCCGCGCCCAGTATGGGCTTGACTCCCGCGTCAAGCGCCGCCCGATAGAAGCGCACCGCACCGAACATGTTGTTGAGGTCGGTCAGGGCGACCGCGGGCATGCCCCGCTCCCGCACCGCCCGGCAAAAGCCTCCCTCGCCGCCGCTTATGCGCAGCACCGAGTCCACCAGGGAGAATTCCGAGTGCAGGCGAAGATGAACGAAGGGAGCGGTCGTTTCCACGGGCGATTCAGGGCCTGTTCCCATCGTGCGCCGGGCCGACGGCGCGAACCGGCCGGAAACTGCGCCGGTGCGCGGGGCTCGCGCCCAACCGTTCGAGGGCCGCGCGATGGGCGGGCACGGCGTAGCCCTTGTGTTCGGCCAGGCGATACCCCGGCCACCTGAGATCCAGGCGCCGCATCAAGCGATCCCGATGTTCCTTGGCCACGATGGAAGCGGCGGCGATCAGCGGGCAGCGCCGGTCGCCGCCGATCATGGCTTCGAGTTCGACGCCCCGGCGCCAGTTCGCCGGCATCTCCGGCAGGTAGGGTCCGTCCACCCGCACCACCGACGGCTTGCCGGAAAGGCCAAGCAGCGCGCGGCGCATGGCCAGCAGACTGGCGCGCAAGACGTTGAGCCGATCGATCTCCTCCACTGCCGCAAGTCCCACCGACCAGGCCAGGCAACCGCTTCGAATGCCTTCCTCGAGCGTTGCGCGCCGCGCGGGCGAGAGCAGTTTGGAGTCGCGCACGCCGGGGATTTCCCGTTCCGCGGGAAGCGCGACGGCTGCGGCGACCACCGGCCCCGCCAGCGCGCCGCGGCCCGCCTCATCCACTCCGGCCAATATTCTGACGCTGGGTGGGAGGGCGTCCCGCCCTCCACGAAGGCGGGACGCCTTCGCTTCCAGGTGTAATGCAACGCCCTCGCTCCCCGGGTGCTCCACTGCAGGCTCCCGCACGAGTCAGCCGGCCTTCGCCAGGGCCAGGACGGCCTGCGCCGCGCGGTCATTGACGCCCCGGCCCAGCGATTCGGAAAGACGGGCGAATTCGGCGCGCATCGTCCGACGGGCGCCGGGATCGTCGTACAGGCGCAGCAACTCGGCCCCCAGCGTCTCGCCGCGGGCCTGCTCCTGCAGCAGTTCGGGAACCAGTTTGCGTCCAGCGAGGATGTTGGGCAATGCGATGTGAGGCGTTTTCAGAAGACGGAAGAAGCGAGCAATCCAGGCCGTCAACGGCACAACCCGGTAAACCGCCACCAGCGGGCAACCACACACCATGGCCTCCATCGTAACCGTGCCGGAAACGGCCGCGGCCAGATCGGCTCTTGCCAGCAAATCGCGCGCGTTTCCGGAGTCCCGGCTCACCTCGACGCCGGGCGCGTAGCGCCTGAGAATCGCGTCGAATTGCCCCCGGCCCTGCCCGCTGGCGGCGGCCGTGGAAAAGCGCACGCCCGGCCGGCGCTCCTTGAGCCACACGGCCGCGCGCGCGATCGGGGGGCCGATGCGGCCTATCTCCGAACTGCGCGAACCCGGCAACAGGGCCACAAGCAGATCGTCCCCGGAGGCGGAAAGCGACGATCCGCTCCGTTCCGGAGGTTGCTCATCGGCAATCGGATGACCGACGAATACCGCTTCCACGCCTTTTTCGCACAGCAGCGCCGGTTCGAACGGAAGCAGGCACAGCACCCGGTCGCAATTGCGGCGGATGCGCCGCGCCCGGCCGGATCGCCAGGCCCATATGGAGGGGCACACGTATTGCACGGTGCGCACGCCACGCCGTTTCAGACGCCCGGCCAGGCCCAGGTTGAGTTCCGGAGAATCCACGCCGACGAAAATGTCCGGGCGAAACTCGCCGAGCCGCCTGAGCAGCCGGCGGCGAAGCATCCAGAGACGCGGCAGGTGGCGGACGATTTCGGCCAGTCCCATGACCGCGAATTCCGACGACTCGAGCATGGCCCTGCATCCCGCCTCGCGCATTGCCGGGCCGGCCACGCCGGCCACCTCCACGTCCACCGGACCCGCGCGCAGGGAGCGAATCAGTCCCGCGCCCAGGCGATCGCCGGAAGCCTCGCCGGCGACCACCGCTATCCGCAGGGGCCGGTCCGGAGGCGTCAACGCAAGAGGCCGCGCCCGGGCTCGCCCAGAAACTCCGCCATCGGCGTCAACTCCGGCTGTTCCCGGGCGGCTTCGGCAATGATTTCGGTCGCCTCGGCGCGGCTCAGCTCCTTGCGGTAAAGCGTGCGATAGGCCCGTTCGATGTTGGCCCGCTGGGGCGGGGCGAACCCATGCCGGCGGAGACCGATGACGTTGACCCCGCGCGGCCTGGGCGGCTGTCCCGCCACCAGCACATAGGGCGGAACGTCGCGGGTAATGCCGGCGTAAATCCCGACGAAACCGTAGTCGCCGATCCTGCAAAACTGATGCGCTCCCGAGAAACCCGCCATGGTTACGTGACTGCCCACGCGGACATGGCCCGCAAGGCTGGCGAAATTGGCCATCACCACGTCGTCGCCGAGTATGCAGTCATGGGCGATATGAACACTGGCCATAAGCCAGCAATTGTTTCCCATCCGGGTCACTCCGCCCCCGTCCTCGGTGCCGCGGTTGATGGTGACGAACTCGCGAATCGTGTTGTCGTCGCCGATTTCCAGCCGGCTCGTTTCTCCGGGGCGGAATTTGCGGTCCTGCGGATCGCGCCCGATGGCCGCGTGGGGGTGGATTACATTGCGTGCGCCCAGGCGCGTGGGCCCGTCGATGACCGCGTGGGAGCCGACCCTGCAGCCGGGGCCGATCTCCACCTCCGGTCCGATTACGGCATAGGGACCGACTTCCACGTCGGCGGCGAGGTCCGCGCGCGAGGAAACGATCGCGCTGGCGTGAACCTGCGTCACGGGGAACGCTCCAGGCGCCGCACCCGCTTGTGCAGGGCGTCGAGATGCTTGAAGCGCGCCGCATTCCGGCGCCAGCTCGAAACTTCCTCCATGGGCGTCATCGAACCCGCATAGGCTCCGGGTTTGCGGATCGGGCGCGTTACCACGGTGCGGGCCAGGAGAACGACATCGTCGCAGATGTCAATGTGGCCGGCCACGCCGACGTTACCGGCAATCCGGCATCGGCGCCCAATCTTCGCGCTCCCGGCAATCAGGCATCCGGCGGCCATGGCCGAATGCTCGCCGATCCGGACGTTGTGCCCGATCTGTATCAGGTTGTCCAGACGCACGCCGTCCCCGATTACCGTGTCCTCGAGGGCGCCGCGGTCGATGGTGGTGTTGGCGCCGATCTCGACATCGTCGCCGATAAGCACGGCCCCCAGTTGCGGTATCTTGCGCCAGCGTCCGCCTGCATCCGGGGCATTGCCGAAACCGTCCGAACCCAGCACGGCGCCCGGGTGGACCAGGCACCGCTTTCCGACCGTCACGCCCTCGCAAACCGCGCTGTTGGCCAGAATCCTGCTGTCTGCGCCGATCTGCGCCTGAGGCCCCACGGTCGCGTTGGGTCCTATGTACACGCCGCGGGCCAGCGTGGCGCCGGCGGCCACGCGCGCCCCGGCCGCCACTTCGCAGGTCCCGTCCACGCTCGCATCGGCAGAAACCGTGGCGTCGGCATGAATTCCGGCAGCGGGCGGCAGCAGCTCGTGCAGCTCGTCGGCCACGCCGGCGAAAACACGATAAGGATCGGGCGTAATCAGCGTCGCTACCGGGCATTCAGCGGCGTGGGATTCGCTGAGGATTACCGCGCCCGCACCGGTCGAGCGAAGATCGTTCAGGTACGCCTGGTTGAGAAAAAAGGCCACGCTGCCGGCATCGGCGCCCGCCAGCGTGGAAACGCGATGAATCCTCGCGCCGGGCTCTCCGCGAAGTTGGCAGTCGTGACGCCGGGCGAGTTCGCTAAGCGTCAGTCCCCGCTCGTGATGCGAACGCCGCTGCATCAGCTTTGCGGCCGGCCGACACTAGGGCGTGTTAACGCCCTAGTCCTGCTGTTCGCTGCTGTAGGTTTCCTGGAGGGCGCCCAGGACCTGCGGGGTGATGTTGACCGCGTCGCCGAAGTACACGACACCGCCACTGAAGACGAGGTCGTATTCGTTCTCCTCGGCCACCTGGCGGACGTGGCTCAGAAAGACCGCACCGAGGTCGCGCTGGCTGTTGTTCTGCTCAAGCTGCAGGTCTTCCTCGAAAGCCTGCGCTTCCTGCTGAATCTCCCGGCGCAGAGCCAGTATCTCGCGCTCGGCGTTGCGCAATTGCTCGGTGCCCATGGTTTCGCGGTCGCGCTCATAGTTGCCGCTCAATTCCCCCAGGCGGGTCTGCTTGGCGTTGATCTCGCGTTGCCGCGGAGCGAACATTTCGCTGATCCGTTCGTTGGCCGCCCGACCCTGGGGCGACTCCACGGTCAGGGCCTCCAGGTTGACGAATCCGATCTTCAGGGCGGTTTCCTGGGCCAGTGCGCTTCCGGCCGCAAGCACACTCAGGGCGATGCCCGCAAGCAGGTTCTTTGCGATATTCATGGTCTGAAAAAAGCCTCTTGTTTTCAAAGGGAAGCGGGAGGACGCAATAGATTCTAAAACGCGCCGCCCAGCGAAAACTGGAAGCGTTCCACCTCGTCCCCCCAAAATCGGTCGCTCTCGGGCTCGGCGTTTAGCGGCGCGGCAAAGCTGAATCTCAACAGCCCCAAAGGCGCCAGCCACTCCGCGCCTATCCCGACGGAACGCTTAAGTTTACTTGTCTCAAAGTCGTAACTCAACGGATTGCCCTGGCGGTCGAAGAACTCCAGGTCGGAGGTGGAGAACACGTTGCCCACGTCGAAAAAGGCCGCCAGGCGCGCGCTCTGGCGGAAGCGCTCGGGCAGCGGCAGGATCAGTTCGACCTGACCGGTAACCAGCATATTGCCGCCGTAGGCATTGCCGAACCGGTCCTTGGGCCCCAGCCGGTATTCCTTGAAACCCCGCACCGAATCCGGTCCGCCGCCATAAAAGTGCTTGTAGGGCGGCACCGCGCTCGTATCGCCGAAGGCCTCGGAAAGGCCGACGTCTGCATTCAGCCGCAGGCTGAACCAGCGGCGCAGTCCCGGAATGCCGAGGTATTGCGTGTACTGGTAGCGCGCGGTCGCATACTCGACGTCGCTGCCGGGAATCGTGGCCGACAGGGACAGACGGTGGCGCATGCCCCGGTCGGGGAACAGCACCCGGTTGCGGCTGTCGTAGAGCCAACCCATCAGCAACTCCAGGCTGGCGAACTTGGAACCGTAGTAAATGTCGGGCTCGCCGGTGACCGGGCTGATGACTTCGCGCTCATACGGCTTGCCGTTGGCCTGCACCCATTGCCGGGACTGCTCGTTGCTGAAGCTGGTCGTGATCAGGTCGGCCTGCTGCAGCGTCGCCCCGAGGATCAGGCTCTGGTATTCGGTAATGGGATAGCTCATTTCGACCGCGGCCGACGCCGTGGTCGTGTCCAGGTCCGAAGCGGCGTTGAAGAACTGGGTGTAGTTCTGGTAGGTCAGCGAACCCGTAATACCGACCCCGTTCATCGTCGCGTAGGGATCGGTGTAGGAAAGGTTATAGACCCGCGAATAGCTGGTGCCCGTCAGCCCGATCGCAAGCCGGTTGCCGCGGCCGAAAAGGTTGGAATGCACGGCGCTGCCGCTCAGTTGCATTCCGTAATATCCGGTATAACCCACCGAGCCCTGAAACTCGCCCGGCTGCCGTTCGGTCAGGCTGAACACGACGTCCACCTGGTCCTGCGATCCCGGCACCCGCAGGGTCTCGAAGTCGACCTCCTCCAGGTACGGAAGCCGCTGCAGCCGGATCTTGGAGCGTTCCAGCAGATCGTTGGACAGGTAGGCGCCCTCGAACTGGCGCAGTTCGCGCCGCAGCACTTCATCCTCGATCGAAGACGCACCGTCAAAGGTGATGCGCCGCACATAGACCCGGCGCTCGGCGGTGATCAGCAGCGTGACCGCGACCTCGCCCGCATCCTCGTCGATTTCGGGGATCGGCGTGATTTCCGCGAACCCGTAACCCTCCTGGCCCAGGCGCAGGCGGATCAACTCGCTGCTCTGGGTGATGAGCTGCTGCGAGAAGCGCATTCCCGGCTTGAGCAGCACGTACTGGTTCAGCTCGGCCTCGTCCACGACGAAATCGCCGGCCAGCTTGACTTCCGATACCGTGTAATTGCTGCCCTCACGAAGGTTGATCGTGATGAAGACATCCTTCAGATCGGGCGCGAGCGTCACCTGGGTCGATTGCAGTTCGAAATCGGCATAACCGCGATCCAGGTAGTACGAGCGCAGCTTTTCCAGGTCGCCCTGCAACGCTTCGCGCGAGTAACGGTCGTCCTGGCGGATGAAGGACAGCCAGTTCGGCGTCTTCAGTTCGAAATCCTTCTTCAGTTCCTTGTCCGTGAAAAGCTCGTTGCCCACGATGTTGATCTGGCGGATACGCGAGCGGTCGCCCTCCGTGATGTCGATGACCACGTCCACCTTGTTGTCGGGTAGTTCCGTCACGTCCACGTTGACTTCGGCGCCGTACTTGCCGCGACCGAAATAGAGGTCGGTCAGCGAGAGTTCCACTTCCTCAAGAACCGACGGCTTGACCAGACTGCCTTCGGAGATGCCGTTGTCGAACAGCGTCCGGTTCAGGTCCTCGGACTTGACGTCCTTGTTGCCCTCGATCAGCAGCGACTCGATCGTGGGCTGTTCGCGCACCGCCACCAGCAGCGCGTCCCCGTCGCGCCGAAACTCGACATCCGCGAAGAAGCCCGACGCGTACAGGCCCCTCATGAGCTGCCGCACGGAAGACGCGTCCAGCGTGTCGCCGATGTTCACCGGCAGGTAATTCAGAACGGCGCCTTCCGAGATGCGCTGCAGGCCCTCGATGCGGATGTCCCGAACGACGAATGCCTCCTCCTGCGCCTTCGCAAACGCCGGGGCAAAGCCGAGCAGGACCACTGCCGCTGCCATCGGAAGCGTCCGCTTCATCCGCTCAGCCCCCCGGGCGGAAGAATCCGCTGATGTCATTGAACAGGGCCACGAACATGATCGCCAGCACCACCGCCAGCCCCAGTCGCTGCACGGCGAGCTGGGTCCCTTCGCGAATCGGGCGGCCCCGAAGCTTCTCGATGGTCTGGTTCACGATCTGGCCGCCGTCCAGAATCGGAATGGGCAACAGGTTGAGTATGCCCAGGCTCACGCTGACCAGCGCCAGGAACATGAGGAACGCGACCCCGCTGATCTGGACCGCTTCTCCCGCGTAGCGGGCGATGCCCACGGGGCCGTTCAGGGTGCGCAGCGAAACGTCCCCGGTGAACATGTTGCCGAGCACGCGGAAGGTAAGCGCGGTAATTCGTCCGGTTTCCTGTACGCCTCGCGCCAGTGCCTGCAACGGCCCCAGGCGCTGGGTCACGAACAGGTGCGAACGCGCCTCGGGAGACTGCGTCACGCCCACGAAGCCGATGGCGGCAGGGCCGGCCGCGTCCTGCGCGGCAGCCTCGCTGCGGCTGCCGATCCGCAGATAGAGCCGTTGCTGCGTCCCGTTGCGGTCCACGGTCACGGGCACGCTTTCTCCCGGGCGGGCGCGCACGTATTCGACCCACTGGCGCCAGGTGCCGATGTCCTCCCCGCCGGCCGACAGAATGCGGTCTCCGGGCGCGAAACCGGCCGCGGCGGCCGGACCATCGGGGAGAATGTCGCCCAGTATGGGACGGGAATCCGTCATCGGTTCGAAACCGGCCGCGGCGAACAGATTGCCGTCTTCGAGTATGGCCTTCTTCTGCTCGGACAGATCGAGAAGGAGATCGCGCCGGGCGCCCTGCTCGTCCTGAACGGTCACCTCCACCGACGGATCGCCGAGGATCTGCTCGATGATGGACATCGCGGCGGATTGCCAGGTGGGCGATTCGCGATCCTCCACGGCCACGATCCGGTCGTCTGGGCGCACGCCGGCCCGCTCCGCCACGCTGCCGGGCGCCACTCCGCCGACCAGCGGCGCGGCTGCCTGTATGCCGACCATGAAGATCACCCAATAGGCCACGATGGCGAACAGGAAGTTCATGCCGGGACCGGCTGCGAGAACGAAGATCCGTTGCCAGTAGGGCCGCCGATTGAAGCTGCGATGCAATTCTTCCTCGGCAACCGGTCCCTCGCGCTCGTCCAGCAGGCGCACGTATCCGCCCACGGGAAGCGCCCGCAACTGATACTCGGTCTGGTCCAGGCCCGCCTTTCGCCGCCAGATCGCCGGCCCGAAACCGATCGAAAACTCCAGGACCCTGACTTTCGACATCCGCGCGGCGATGTAATGCCCCCACTCGTGCACGGCTACAAGCAGGCTTATCGCCAGTACGAACGCGCCAATTGCAATCAGGGTATCCACCAGCATGGCAGGACGGTTTCTCTCTCGGGCCGGTCTTTCGCGGGCTTCTTTTCTATGCTACCAAAACAGGCGCTACGATCCCCGCCTAAAGCGGCAGCCAGCCAACAGGCTGAAACACCAGCAATCCCAGCAACGGTGCGGTGGCGATGCTGCTGTCCATGCGGTCCAGCATTCCCCCGTGGCCGGGCAGCATGCGTCCGCTGTCCTTGAGGCCGGCACGCCTTTTGAACATGCTTACCGTCAAATCGCCCAGCATCGCCAAAACTCCCACAGCCAGCCCTCCAAACGTCCAGAACAGTGCCGATTGCTGCAGGTAAAAGGATGCGGCAAAGCCGGCGAGGGTTGCCATGACCAGCCCCCCCGCGGCGCCCTCAACGGTCTTGCCGCCGCTCAGGACCGGCGCAAGCTGACGCCGCCCCAGCAGCTTTCCGAATACGAACGCCCCCGTGTCGGCCGCCCCGACCAGGACCAGCAACAGAACGAGCAAGTCGCCCCGGCCGGCGCCGAGAATGGCAAGCACCGCCAGCCACGCGGGCGCCATTCCCAGCAACCCGCAGCCCAAAACCGCCGAATTGCCGATCGAACCGTACGAACCCCGCAACAACACGATGGCCAACGCCCACCAGGCCACGCCCAGGGCCATGACGGCGTAGGAAACCGGATTGGGCGGCGGCACCGCAACCGGCACCGCCAGCGCCAGCGCGAAAAGGAGAATCCACGACGAGCGCGCCACGGTTCCGGCCAGGCCGGCCATACGCAGCCACTCGCGCCAGCACAGCAACAGGACCAGCCCGATCATCGCCAGTTTGAGGCTGAGCGGTGAAACGCTGGCGGCCACGATCGCGGCCACCAGTACCGCCGCCGTCAATATCCTTGGAGGGAGGAAGCGGCTCATGCCGTCCCGAACCGGCGCTGCCGCGCCGCATAGTCGTCCAGCGCGGCCTGCAATTCCGCGGACCCGAAATCGGGCCACAGCACGTCGGTGAAATACAGCTCCGTATAGGCCAGGTGCCAGAGCAGGAAATTGCTGATCCTGCGCTCGCCGCCGCTTCGAATCATGAAATCCGGCGGCGGCAGGTCCGCCAGGCCGGTGCGTAGCGTAAAGGTCGCCAGGTCGATTTCGTCCGGATCCAGCGCTCCGCGCGCCGCATCCCGGGCCAACGCCTGCGCCACGCGAACGATTTCCTGCTGTCCGCCATAGGAAAGCGCGACGATCAGTTGCATCCGGTCATTGCCGCGGGTGCCTTCCTCGGCCTTTTCCAGCGCGGCCCGCACGCCGCCCGAAAACCGGCTGCGGTTGCCGATGCAATGCAGGCGGATGCCGTTTTCGTTCAACAGCCCCATGTGCCGCCGCAGGCTGTCGGTCAGGAGCTTCATGAGTTCGCTTACCTCATCCTGCGGCCGCCGCCAGTTCTCGCTGCTCAGCCCGAACAGCGTCAGCACGGAAATACCGCGCCGCGCGCAATCCTCGACAATGTTGCGGGCTGCGTCCACTCCCGCCCGGTGCCCCTCCGAGCGCGGCCGCCCGCGCCGCGCGGCCCACCGGCCGTTGCCGTCCATGATGATCGCCAGATGCCGCAACGCGTCACTCAAAACATATCCGGCCAGTGTCATGTCCCGCGGACACGACACTAAATCGACATGATTTCCTTTTCCTTTTCCTCCAGCATGGCATCCATCTGCGCAACATGCGCGTCGGTGATCTTCTGCACCTCGTCCGCCGACCGCCGCTCCTCGTCCTCGGAGGCCATCTTTTCCTTGACCAACTGCCTGATATCGGCCAGCACGTCGCGCCGGATATTGCGCACCGCCACCCGGCCCATCTCCGCCTCGTGGCGCGCGACCCTCACCAGTTCGCGGCGGCGTTCCTCGGTCAGCTCCGGTATCGGCACGCGGATTACCGTGCCCGCGGTGACCGGATTGAAACCCAGTCCCGACTCCCGGATGGCCTTCTCGATCGGCTGCACCATGTTGGCCTCCCACGGCGAAACGGCAAGCGTGCGGGCGTCCTCCACGGTGATGCTGGCCACCTGGCGCAGGGGCGTGTCCGCCCCGTAGTAGGGCGCCGTCAGGTGATCGATCAGGCCGGCGTGCGCCCGGCCGGTGCGCAGGCGGGACAGATTCGTCCGCAGGGCTGCCACGCTCTTGTCCATGCGTTCGATTGCGTCTTCCTGAAGCTCGTCGATCATTTGACCCCCTTTGCCACCCCGGCCGCGCCGCCCCCGGCGCCCGCCAGGGCAAACCGTCCGCGGGGGCCGTCAGCCCTGGTCGACGGCGCTGGTTACCAGCGTTCCGACATCCTCGCCCTTGACAATACGCAACAGGTTGCCGGGCGAGGCGACATCATATACGCGAATCGGCAGGTTGTTGTCCCGGCACATGACGGCCGCCGTGGAGTCCATGACGCCCAGGCGGGCGCCGATCAACTGATCGTGCGAGATTCGCGAGTACCGCTTGGCATCCGGCTCAAGGTTCGGATCGGCCGAGTACACGCCGTCCACCTTGGTGCCCTTGATGAGCAACTCGGCGGAGATTTCCACCGCCCGCAGGCTGGCGGCCGTGTCGGTCGAGAGATAGGGATTGCCGGTCCCCGCCGCGAAAATGCACACCCTGCCCTTTTCCAGGTGCCGGAGCGCGCGCCGCCGTATGTAGTCCTCGCAAACGGCACGCACGGCCATCGAAGACATGACCCGCACGCCCGCCCCCAGGCGTTCCAGGGCATCCTGAAGCGCCAGGGCGTTGATGACCGTGGCCAGCATTCCCATGTGATCGGCGGTTACGCGGTCCATGCCCGCCCGCGCCAGGCCCTCGCCGCGAAAGATATTTCCCCCGCCCACCACGACAGCGGTCTGAACGCCCAGGTCGGACAGTTCCTTGATCTCGGCGGCAATCCGCCCGAGCATCGACATGTCGATCCCGTGCGGCTCCCGGCCCATCAGGGCCTCCCCGCTCAGCTTCAGCAAAATACGGCGCAGCGAAGGACTACCGTTCTTCAAAATGACTCACGAACCTTCTTCACGACCCGGCGTGCATTCTACAAAATGCGGCGGCGGCAGCCCGGGGGATTTGTTGCGCAATGAGCGCATTCGGCAAGCCGCACAACTGGGCCGATCGATTGGCCCAGGTCTTATATTCCCAGATACTCCAGAGCCTTGAGCGCAGCAACGACGCTGGCGGCCATGAGATAGATTTTCATGTTCAGCCTTGACTCCAGGGCCCGCATGTCAGCCCTTATAGCCCGGATGTCAGCGCCCAGGCCCCGGATATCGCTCTTCACGGCCAAGATGTCGCTCATAGTCGCCACCTCCTCGTTACGCTGCGCGACCGTTCGTACAATGGCGCGAGCCTGATTGGCAGGAATGCCCTCGGCGGTGAGCCCGTCAATGGCGGCTGCGGTGTCGATCATGTATCCGGCCATGGAATGCGTACCTCCCTGTTCGCTGAAATGCAGCATCCGTTCGCTGCCTCATCATAGCGCATTCCACTTCTCCGGAACTGTCTCGTTATACTTGACACATCGCGCACATTTTGAGACAGTCGCGGCATTAGAATCAGGCACAAGGCGTTAAGGAGATTCGCCGCCACGGGCGATCCGCGAGGGCTGCCCGCCGCGAGCATAGCTAAGCTGGCCCGAATCCTCCACGTGCTGGCCGATGCGCGAGAGCCGGAAGACGCGCGCTTGCCTGGATTCCGGCTGCATTCGCTGGCCGGCGGGCGGCTGGCCGGAATGTGGAGCATCCGGGTAACGGCGAATTGGCGAATTGTGTTCCGGTTCGAGAGCGGCGAAGCCGTAGATATTGACCTGGTGGACTACCACTGACGGAGGGCGAAATAATGAACAAGACGAACGACGCCGGCGAGCGCGTAGAACTGCATGATTCCTTGCGCAGGCATCCGGGGGAATTCCTGCGCTATGAGTGCATCCGGGCGGCGGGCCTGACAGTGAAGGAAACGGCGGAGCGCCTGGGGATTTCCCGCGCCGGCCTGAATCGTATCCTGGCTGGCGAAGGCCGGATCACGCCGCGTCTGGCGCTGAGTCTGGAAAACGATTTCGGCTGGAGCACGGCGGAAATGTGGCTACGGATGCAAGTTGCCTATGACCTGGCGCAAGAGCGCATCCGGCAGGCCGCTTAGCTTGCCGTCCGTGCCGGCAACGGCCACCATCACGCGGTCCCCGGCCCGCCTCGCTTTCGAGCCGTATCACCTTCAGCCATAGCATGAAATTGGAGAGTTCATCGCCGGAACTCTTTCCTGCTTACAAAGGCCGAAAGTCAATCATATAAGATTGATTTCATTGGTGATTCATGCTATAGTTCCGATACTGTCAACGGACTGAAAGGAACCTCGAAATGGACCTTCATCGCACTGCCTCCTCCGCCCCCGTTCGCGACGCCGAACATCATTCTTACAACACGTCCGATCCGCTCCCGGGCAGCGACGCGTGGATGGCCAAGCGTCGTCGCGAAGAAGCTGCACTGGAGGATCTTGAGACGCAGATCACCGAACTGTGGGGCCACATCAACGCCGCCACGGCGCAGTTCCTGGCGCTGCTCGCGGAGTTCGACCGCAGGGAAGGCTGGGGCCAGCACGGCGTCTCCAGTTGCGCCCACTGGCTGAGCTGGCAATGCGGCATCAGCCCGGGTGCGGCCAGGGAGAAGGTGCGGGTGGCGCGAACCCTGGAATCGCTGCCGAAGATACGGGAAGCCTTTGGCGAGGGGCGGCTGTCGTATTCGAAGGTTCGCGCTCTTACGCGGGGCGCTACGGCGGAGACGGAAGACACGTTGCTGGGCATTGCCCTGAACGGCACGGCCGTGCATGTGGAGCGCACGGTGCGGGGTTTTATGCGGGTGCAGCGGGAGAAGGAGCGCAGCGAGGCCGAAGTCGTGCATGAGCGGTGTTATCTGGAGTGTCGGCGCCAGGGCGACGGCAGTGTGAAGCTTGAGGCCTGTCTGGCGCCGGAAGTGGGCGAGATGCTTTACAAGGCGCTGGAAGCCGCGCATGGGGAACTGAATGAGCGGAACGGGGATGCGGAAGACATCGACGACACCGGGCCTGCGGGCGCGGCGAATCCTGCGGTCCCGGCGGATGCGGATGCAGCATCCGCAGACGTTCCCGCGGGAACGTACGCAACGCAACACTCGCAGCAGAGGGGCGGCTCATCGGCAGATGGTTCCGCGGGAACGCCCCAAGCGCGGTTTGCGCCGCCGCCGTTGTGGGACTCGGCTGATAGAGACGTTCCCGCGGGAACGCCTCCTCGCAGTGTAAGCCAGAAGCGCGCCGATGCGTTGGGGCATATCCTCGGGGGTTATCTGGCTGGCAAGTGCTCGGGCTCAGCCAATAACGCCCATGAGGTGGTCGTTCATATTGCCCATGATGCGTTGTGCAACGTGCCGGAGAGCAGCGGCGCGGAGTTCGACAACGGACATGCCGTGGCAGTGGAAACTGCAAGGCGGCTGGGCTGTGACGGTGCCTTGGTAGGCGTGGTGGAAGGCGCCAAAGGCGAACCGCTGGCAGTGGGGCGCCGCACTCGCGCCGTGCCTCCGGCCATCCGGCGCGCGTTGCGTGTGCGTGATGGCGGCTGCCGCTTTCCGGGCTGCGGCCGTTCCCGCTATGTTCACGCCCATCACATCAAGCATTGGGCGGATGGCGGCGAGACCCGTCTCGACAACCTGGTAACGCTGTGTTCCGAGCATCACCGGCTGGTGCATGAAGGGGGTTATGGCATTCGCATGAACGAGGGCGGGATCGAGTTTCTGCGCCCGGACGGTCGGGTCATGCCGCCGGCGGGTATGCCCCATGGGGAGCGTTCCCGCGGAAACGTCTGTGCTGCATCTGGTGCGAAGAGGCTGGCAGAATCCAACGCGGCGCGCGGGATCAATATTGACGCGCAGACCGCCCGCTGCAAATGGGGCGGCGAGCGGATGGACTACAACATCGCGATTGACGGGCTGTGCTGGCAGGCGGGCTATACCTGACGGGCTGCGTGAACCGAGGACAAGCCTTCAGTGGGCATTTGATCGGGACAAACTTAAGCGAGCGCGGTCTCACACGCTGCTGGAACGGCTTCTCCGCCGCACCACTGTGGTCGAAATCGCCACAGGGACCACCTTCTTCATTGGGGAGTCAAGCGCGCGATAGCGCCCTTGATATCATTCAGTTGCCTCAGCACATCTTTCTCGAATTGGCCCATCTTCTGGGTGTTGAGCTCGTCGAAGTGCTGGCGAAAATACTCTGCTCGCTTTCTGGGAGTATGACGAACAAAGCCCGCCCTACTTTCGATGATTTGGAGGCTCCACCCCGGCCAGATCGCAAGCGTCAGGAACTGAAGGCGAGCTCGCACAAGTTTGTCGCTGTTTGGGTGCTTCCGAAACACGACTCCGAACAAGAAACAAAACGGCGAGGCCTCGCTTGTTCCGAACACATCAAACTCGCCGATGCACGAACTGTACGCCCACATGGGCCGGGTTGCCGCGTCCGCCGAGGTCCACCTGACATCCATGCCCCACGACAGCGGCGATCCTTGCAAAGCCAATACCTTTACGAATCGCCAGCAAAACAGGACACCCGCAACCCAATACAAGAGCCAGCCCGCCCAACTGGTCGCTTTCGCGTGCATGAGAGCCGACAGTCAGTGAACCCCGGCCAGCGCCGAGGCGGCTACCTCCGTCAGTTCCAGGTAGAAATAAATTGATCCAGTGCCGACTATCAGGAACCAAACCCAGGCCCAAGCGAAGGCCAGCTTGTAATTCTTCATACATATCTCCTGTTGTGGGTGGGTGGAGCATCCATTTTCCAATGCAGCGTCAACCGTATCCTAATGAGAGGCTATCTCATAAATACAAGGGGATGTGTTATTTTGTTGATCCCGATTATGC
>VYBN01000026.1 GCA_009844425.1 Gammaproteobacteria bacterium
CCCCGGGGGCGTCGTCCTTGCCGTCGGCCTGGGGGGTGGGGGCGTCCTCCTTGCTTTGGGAGGACGGGACATCCTCCCTCCCGGGGGCGTCCTCCCTCCCAGGGACGTCCTCGCTCGCTGGGGCATCCTCGCTCCCGGGGGAAGCGGCGCCCTCCTTCGCGGGCACGTCGAAGCGGGCGAGCACATCGCCGACGGGGATCACGTCACCGTCCTCGCCGTGCAGCGAGATCACGCGGCCCGTAACCGGCGACGGCACCTCCACCACGGCCTTGTCGGTCTCCACCGAGACCAGCGGCTGATTGAGCTTGATGTCGTCATTGGCGGCAACATGCCACTCCACGATCTCGGCCTCGGTCAGACCCTCGCCAAGATCCGGTAATTTGAACTCTCTCATTCCAATTTTCCGGGCTGAACGCTCGATCAACTCTCCATGCACTCGTGCACGGCATCCTTGATCCGCTGGACGCCGGGAATATAGCCGTATTCCATCCGCGCCAGCGGCGGCACGGCATCGAAGCCGCCCACCCGGACCACCGGCGCTTCCAGGCTGTACAGACCTTCCGAAGCCAGGATCGCGGCCACTTCGCCGCCCAGCCCGCCGCTCACCGCCGCTTCGTGAACGATGACCGCGCGACCGGTGCGCGACACCGACTCCAGGATGGTGTCCTTGTCGATGGGGCTTACCGTGGCCAGGTCCACCACCTCGCAGTCGATGCCCTCGTCGGCCAGTTCGCCGGCCGCGTTCCAGGTCTCCAGCGCCGACGCGCCCCAGCTGATCAGGGTCACGTCGGTCCCCGGCCGGGTCACGAAGGCCTTGTCCAGCGGCAGGCCCTCGCCGTTGTCCGGCACCTCTTGGCGGAAGGCGCGGTAAATCCGCTTGGGCTCCAGAAAAATCACCGGGTCCAGATCGCGGATCGCCGACAGCAGCAGGCCGTAGGCGCGCACCGGCGACGACGGGATCACGACCCGCACGCCGGGCATGTGAGCGAACATCGCCTCGGTGCTTTCGGAATGATGCTCGGGAGCGCGGATGCCCGTGCCGAACGGCGCGCGCAGCACCATCGGGCAGGTCAGCCGTCCGCGGGTGCGGTTGCGCATCCGGCTGGCGTGGCTGACGATCTGGTCGAGCGCCGGGTAGATGAAGCCCATGAACTGGATTTCCGGGACCGGCTTGAACCCCTGCGTGGCCAGGCCCACGGAAAGGCCGGCGATCATCGCTTCCGCCAGCGGCGTATCGAAAACCCGCTCGGCGCCGAACTTCTCCTGCAGGCCCACCGTGGCGCGGAACACGCCGCCGTTCACGCCCACGTCCTCGCCGAACACAACCACGCTGTCGTCGTGGGCCATCTCCCAGGCCAGCGCCTGGTTGACCGCTTCGACCAGCGTCAGGTTGGCCATCAGCTTAGCGCCGTGTCTCGCTTGTGTCGTCGCATCAGAGCGAGTGTAGCGTGTCCCTGCAAGGCGCAGTCCGCGGGGAATACGCCTGTATTTCCAAGGGCTGCAACGCCGCGGGGGCGCGCTACACTCGCTCCCGAAGGGCGCTTCTCCCCTGGCCCGTGGCCGCGTTGCGTCCCTGGGCAATGGGAGGCGCCATTCCCGGCGGGACGCGCCTTGCCACGAACCAGGGGAGAAGCGCTGATGCGACGACACAAGCGAGACACGGCGCTAGTCCGGCACGGGATAGCGGTGGGCGATTTCCCGCTGGGCCTCGAGCGCGGCCGGCATGTTGGCGAACTGGTGCTCGAAGATGTCCTCGATCTTCGGCGGGGGCATCGCCAGATAGGCCTCGACCTCCTTCTCCACCTCGGCTTCGAGCTCCGCGATCAGCGCTTCTTCCTGCTCGCCGGTCCAGCCGAAATGCTCCTGCATGAAGCGCTTCATCCGGTGAAGCGGAGCGCGCCTCGCGGCCTGCTCCACCTCCTCGTCCGGGCGGTAACGGGTGGCGTCGTCGGCCGTCGTGTGGTCGCCCAGCCGGTAGCTCAGGGCCTCGACGAGCGAGGCGCCGCCGCCGGACCGGGCCCGCCGCAAAGCGATTTCGGCGGCGTTGCGCACCGCGATCAGGTCGTTCCCGTCCACCTGCTCGCCGTGAATGCCCACGGCGATCGCCTTCTGCGCCAGCGTCTCGGCGCCGGTCTGGTCCTGCACGTTCATGGAGATGGCGTAGCGGTTGTTGGTGACCCAGAAAACCACCGGCAGTTCCATTGCGCCGGCCGCGTTCAGGGCTTCGTAGAACGCGCCTTCGGAAGTGGCGCCGTCGCCGCACAGCGCCACCGCGCAAGCCTCCTGGCCGCGCATCTTCAGGGCCAGCGCCGCGCCGGCGGCATGCAGGCACTGCGTGGCGATCGGCACGCAGTACGGAAAATCGTGCCTGGCGCCGTCCCAGTCGTGGCCGCGCTCGTCACCACCCCACACGGCCAGCAACTGGCTCATGCGCACGCCCCGCCAGAGCACGGCGCCGTGCTCGCGGTACGAAGGCGCGAGCACGTCCTCGGGCCGCATGGCGGAAGCCAGGCCGATCTGGGCGGCCTCGTGTCCGTGGCTGGAGGCGATGGTGTTGACCTGGCCGGTGCGCTGCAGGTTGATGCAGCGCTGGTCGAACACCCGGGTCAGGTGCATGAAGCGATACATGCGCGCCATTTCGTCCGCGTCTGCGGCAAATTCGGGCAATTCTTGCTGCGCTTTACCGTGCTCGTCTAAGAACTGCGTATACGTAATTTCAAACTTCGCTACTACCGGCATCTGACTACTCGATCTGGGGGGGAAAGTATATCCCGGATGGGGGAAATTCCTGGCAGCGAAGGTGGGACTCCCTGGGAGGGATAGCGTCCCGCCTTACGGGAGGGCGAGACGCCCTCCCCCCGGCGGAATCTATAATTCTCAGGCGATGCTTTCGCACATCGATTCGAAGCGCCGTCCCGGCATGGTGGACTTGGCCGACAAGGCCGTGACCGAGCGCACGGCCACGGCCCGCGCGGTCGTCCTGCTGCCCGCCGAGGCCGCCGGACAGGCCGAAAACGGCGATATCAACACCCACAAGGGGCCGGTGTTCCAGACCGCGATCATCGCCGGCACGCAGGCGGCCAAGCGCACCCACGAGCTGATCCCCTTCTGCCATCCGCTGAAAATCGAGGGCTGCCGGATCGGACTGGAGCTCAACGGCAACGAGATCGAGATCGAGTGCGCGGTGAAGGTCACCGGCAAGACCGGCGCCGAAATGGAGGCGCTCACCGGGGCGACGGTCGCCGCGCTGACCGTCTACGACATGCTGAAGTCGGTGTCCCACGGCATCGAGATCACCGCGGCGCGGCTGGTCAGGAAGACCGGCGGCAAGAGCGACTACCGCGATGACGGCGCCGGCTGACGCGCCGATTTCCGGCGTGGTGCTGGCGGGGGGGCTGAGCACGCGCTTCGGGAGCGACAAGGCCGCCGCCGAGATCGGCGGAGTGAGCCTGCTGGAGCGCGCGGTCCGCCTGCTCGAATCGGTCCTCGATGACGTCTGCGTATCGGTTCGCCCCGACCAGGCCTCCGACGAGTTGCGCTCGCGCTATCGCTGCCTTCTGGACCGCCATCCGGGCCAGGGGCCGGCGGCCGGCCTGGAGGCGGCGCACGCCTCGGCGCCCGGGCATGCCTGGCTGGCGCTGGCCTGCGATCAGCCTTCTCTCAGCGTTGCGGAACTCGAGCGCCTGGTGGCGGAACGCGACCCGAAAGCCGCCGCCACCGCCTGTTGCGACCCGTCCACCGGAGTGCTGCAGCCATTGTGCGCGATCTACGAACCCGCTACCCTTGCGGGCCTGGCGAGGGAAACGGCCCAAGGGACCGGCCCCTCGCCGCGCGGCTACCTGGAAAACCGGCCGCTGAAACTGATTCCGATGCTAATTACGAACATCAATAGTCCTGACGATCTGCACGGGTATCTGCGCAGCGGAGCGACGACCCCATGAGCGAGAACGACAGTAACAAGCCGACGCGCAGCGAGGCCGAGAAGGCGGTGCGCATTCTGCTGGGCTGGACCGGCGACGACGTCGAACGCGAAGGCCTGGTGGACACGCCCAAGCGCGTCGTGCGCGCATTCGAGGAATGGTTCAGCGGTTACGCCGTGGATCCGTACGAGTTTCTGTCGCGCACGTTCAGGGAAGTGAACGGCTACGACGAGATCGTGGCGCTCACCCACATCGACTTCAACTCGCACTGCGAGCACCACATCGCGCCGATCATCGGTCAGGCCCACGTGGCCTACCTGCCGCGCGACAAGGTGGTGGGCATCAGCAAGCTGGCGCGGGTGGTGGACGCCTACGCGCGGCGCCTGCAGGTGCAGGAGAAGCTCACCGCGCAGATCGCCCAGTGCATTGAAGCCGTTCTCGAGCCGCGCGGCGTGGCGGTAGTGGTCGAGGGCGCGCACGAGTGCATGACCACGCGCGGCATTGGCAAGCGAAACGTGAACATGGTGACCAGCCAGATGCTGGGCATTTTCCGCGACGACGCCCGCGCAAGGGCCGAATTCCTGGCAATGATCGACCGCGGGCGGTGATAATACGGGGCACTACGGGGTGCCGCGGGATATCACTTGGCTCACGAGGTTCGATCGATCGAAGACGCAAGGGCGCTGGAAGGCGTCGAGGTGGGCGTATCCGACTGGATCCTGGTGGACCAGGACCGGATCGACCGCTTTGCGAAAGCCACCGACGACTACCAGTGGATCCACGTCGATCCCGAGAGGGCGGCGCAGGAGCTCGACACCGGCGCCACCATCGCCCACGGCTACCTGACGCTGTCGCTGATCCCGGGCGCCACCGAGGAGTTCGTCCGGATGCCCACGCTCAAGCGGGCGATCAACTGGGGGCTGAACAAGGTGCGCTTTTCCAACATGGTCGTATGCCCGAGCCGTGTGAGGGTCCGCACGACGGTGCTGCAGGCCCGGGCCCGCCTCGGCGGCATCCAGATGACCTGCCGGCACAGGGTCGAGATCGAGGGCCAGAAAAAGCCCGCCTGCACCGCCGAGACCCTCGCCCTCTACATGATCTGAACCCTGGTACGCAGGTTCTCTGGCCCGGTCCTTCCGGGAGACGCATGAATCCATCCATGGAGCTTGGTTCCGCCATCCCTGGCTCACACACTCCCGGAAGGACCGGGCCAGAGAACCTGCGAATAGCGTAAGTGCTAGTTTTCTTTGGGGTAGCCGGTGGGCGTGTCCGGGCCGGCGGCGTTCGAGTAGTTGATCATCATGAACGTGATCCGCCCGTTCGCGAACTCGAAGAAGTTCGAGTTCAGCAGCTTCTGCAACGGTTGGTCGGCGTAGAGTCCGCCGGGCTTGGGCGTCAGGCGCACGACAAAGCGGCTGGCCGCGCGCTGCCCCTCCACGTCGATCGTGTGCCGGAACTCGCCGAACCAGCAGTCGTAGTTTTCGCACAGGTGCTCGAAGAAGTTCGGCAGCGGCTCCTGCCCGGGCCCCGGCGACGGCGAGTAGCGCCGTTCCGGATTGTCGCCGTGGCGTATCAGCACCTCCGCGTCGTCGGCGAAGCAGTCCCGCACCCCTTCCAGGTCGTCAGCCGAGACGCTGCCGAAATAGCGGCCCTCGATAAAGTCGATATACGCGGATCTGTCTTTCATTTCAGCCTGGTGCGCGATCGAGAACGCACCAGCTAAAGCCCGTCATTCGTCCCCCTCCTCGCGGGAGCGTTGGAGCAGGGACAGCGAGAATCGAGCCATGGATGGCGTCTCCCACGAGGAGGGGGACGAACGACGGGCGAGGAAGCACAAACAGCAAGACATGCAGGTCAGTTCGGTTGCATTTGCGCCATGAAGCGGCGGATGCGGCGAGCGTTGGTCCCGACGTCGGAAAGGCCCAGCCGCGACTTGGAGCGCACGTCCACCAGCGAACCGTCACCGGTCTCGACAATGCGCACCACGATGTCGTCCTTGAACCCGAACCAGGCGGTCGTGGCAACGGCCTCAAGGCGTCCCTCGCCGGGCGCCACCGTGATCAGCTCCCACTCCATGGCCCGCGCGGCGCTCTCGGCAAGCGCCATCGCCTCGGCCGGCGACACGTCCAGTTCCAGCGGTTGGATCTCGGGGTAGGCCGCAAGCTGCTGTTCGGCGTCCTCGATGCCCCTGTATTCCGGCGGATTGGGCGCGTCGGCGCGCAGCGGCAGGATGTCCACGAACTCGGGCGGGTTGACCGTGTCCGTCGTGATGTCGTGGATCGGCGGGGACACCTGCCCTTGGCGCAGCCACAGCAGGTTGTTGAGGGTCATTCCGACGCACAGGACCAGCGCGATCCAGCTGACGGCGTTGAATGCCCAGCTCCCCATCCGGCCGCGCCCTCCGATCATCCCCACCAGCAGGAAAAGCGTCGCCACGGCCATGATCGCAACGCTGGCGACGTAGCCGATGAAGGCGGGAATCAGGGTAAGCATCTCGAGCCGGTATCCGCCGATGCTGGCCGCCACGACCACGGCGCCCACCCCCCAGATCCATACGCCGATCCTGGCGAGCGTTACGGACATCCTGCCGTGTCTGGCCATACCCGAGCCTCTCCCAACGCGAGCGACCTATATTACGGCATTCCTTTTTCGCCGATGCTGTACGCTTTACGCATGGACACGCGATCCGACGCAATTAGTGTGGACGCCCTGAAGGGACTGATCGATCAGCTTGAGCTGGAGCCGCTGGAGCAGAACCTGTTCCGGGGCCAGAGCCGCGATTTCGGCACCGGCCGGGTGTTCGGCGGCCAGGTGCTGGGGCAGGCGCTGTACGCCGCGCTGCGCACGGTGGAAGGGCGCGTCGCGCACTCGCTGCATGCCTATTTTCTGCGTGAGGGCGACTTCCAGGCGCCGATCGTCTATGAAGTGGAGCGCGCGCGCGACGGCGGCAGTTTCTCCAACCGCCGGGTGGTGGCCGTTCAGCACGGCCGGCAGATCTTCAACATGACCGCTTCGTTCCAGGCCGTCCAGGAAGGCCCCGAGCACCAGGACCCGATACCCGACGCGCCGCCGCCCGAGGAATGCAAGGACCTGCGCGAGTTGACTTCCGATGAAGCGGACTGGATGCCGCCCCGTTACTTCAAGCTGCTGAGGCTCACGCAGGCGCTCGATTTCCGGCCTGTGGACCCGGAGCACACGCTGGGCACGGGCGCGCGCGAGCCCCGCCAGATGGTCTGGATGCGCACCTCGGCGCGCCTGCCGGACGACATCGAGGCGCACCAGGCTTTTCTGGCGTTCGCCTCCGACATGGGGCTGATCGGCACGGTGACCTTCCCGCACGTTCTGCCGCACAACGGCTTTCAGCTCGCCAGCCTCGATCACGCGATGTGGTTCCATTGCCCGGTGCGGGTGGACGAGTGGATGCTGTTCGACCTGCACAGCCCGCGGGCCGGCGGCGCGCGGGGCTTCGCCAGGGCGTCGGTTTACGCGCGCAACGGCACGCGGGTCGCGACCATGGCCCAGGAAGGCCTGTTCCGGATCCGCAGGAGGGGGCGTCCGTGAGGACGCCCGGCTTGAGCGCGACGCCGCGCACGCTGTTCGAGAAGCTCTGGTCCGCCCACGAGGTGGCGCGGACCGACGACGGGCAGTCGCTGATCGCCATCGACCGGATATTCCTGCACGAGCGCACCGGCACGCTGGCCCTGCAGGCGCTGGAGAAGGCCGGCCGGAGGATACGCCATCCCGGGCGCGCCTTCTGCGTCATGGACCACATCGTCGATACGGCGCCCGGACGGCCCGGGCTGACGCGCATGCCCGGCGGCGCCGAGTTCATCACCGCCACCCGCGAGGCGGCGCGCGAGGCCGGCATCCGGCTGTTCGACATCGACGACCCCAGCCAGGGCATCGTGCACGTCATCTCGCCGGAGCTCGGCATCGCCCTGCCCGGCCTGACGCTGGTGTGTCCCGACAGCCACACCTGCACGGTGGGCGGCCTGGGCGCGCTGGCCTGGGGCATCGGCACCACGCAGGCCGAACACGCGCTGGCCACCGGCACGCTGCGGGTGGAGAAGCCGTTGTCGATGCGCGTGAACTTTGCCGGCCGCCCGGACCCGGCGGTCACGGCCAAGGACCTGATCCTGGCCGTGATCGCGAAGCACTCCGCCACGGGCGGCCTGGGCTGCGCGGTGGAGTTCGCGGGCGATGCGATCGACGCGCTGGGCGTTGAGGGCCGGATGACGCTGTGCAACATGGCCATCGAGTTCGGCGCCTGGACCGGCATGGTGGCGCCGAACGAAGACGTGTTCGACTACGTGAGCGGACGCGAGTTTTCCCCGCGCGGCGCGCTTTGGGACCAGGCGACGGCGGCCTGGCGCGAGTTGAAGACGGACGAAGGGGCGGAGTTCGACCGCGAACTGGAACTCGACTGCGAAAGCATGGCGCCGCAGGTGAGTTGGGGCACCAGCCCCGAGCACTCCATCGGCGTGGACGCGCAGGTGCCGGAGCCTACCGGGGAAGCCGGTCGGCGCGAGGCCATGCGCCGGGCGCTGGACTACATGGACCTGGCGCCGGGCCAGAAGATGCAGGAGCTTGAGATCGGCGCGGCCTTCATCGGTTCGTGCACCAACGCGCGGCTGTCCGATCTCCGGGCGGCGGCGAAGCTCCTCGACGGCCGGCGCGTGGCTGAGGGCGTCAAGGCCATTTGCGTTCCCGGTTCCATGGCGGTGCGCGCCGCCGCCGAAGCCGAGGGCCTTCACCGCGTGTTCGAGAACGCAGGATTCGAGTGGCACGAGTCCGGCTGCTCGATGTGCTTCTACGCCGGCGGCGACGGATTCGGCGGAATGCGCACCGTTTCCAGCACCAACCGCAACTTCGAGAACCGCCAGGGCCCCGGCGCCCGCACCCACCTGGCCAGCCCCGCCACCGTGGCCGCCTCCGCCGTCGCCGGCCGCCTGACGGACCCGCGCAAGCTGGGCTGATGGGGCCGGTGTCGTGAGGGGCGTTATTGCCGGCGTGGCGGCGCCGCTGATGCGGCGCAACGTGGACACGGACGCGATCATTCCGAGCCGCGAGATGAAGCGCGTGTCGCGCGAGGGCCTGGGCGAAGGCCTGTTCGCCAACTGGCGCTACGCCGATCTCGCGACGCGCGAGGAAGCGCCGGATTTCGTGCTGAACCGGGACCGTTACCGGGAAGCTAAGATACTGATATCCGGAGAGAATTTCGGCTGCGGCTCGTCGAGGGAGCATGCCGTCTGGGCGCTGGCCGACTGGGGCATAGGCGCGGTCATCGCACCGAGCTTCGGCGAAATCTTCCAGGCCAACTGCGCACAGAACGGCCTCGTGGCCGTGGTCCTGCCGGAAGAACAAGTGGAGGCGCTCGGCGCCGAGGCCGGACGCCGCGAGCTCAGGTTGACGGTGGACCTAGGCGCCTGCGAAGTCCAGCGCATCGGCGACCAGCCCCTGCCCTTCTCCATGAAGCCCCGCGAACGCGAGATGATCCTCAAGGGCCTGGACCCCATAGCCCTCACCCTCAACGAACACGCCGCCGCCATCGAAGCCTTCGAAAAACGCGACTTTACCGCCCGCCCCTGGGCCTGACCCTGGGGTGGTTGCGCGGGCGGCGGGAAACGCGGTACGCTGCCGGGCTGTGAATACGGGTGAATGCAGGCCGCTGGCGGGGCTGAAGGTCCTGGAGCTCACGCACATGGTGATGGGGCCGGCCTGCGGGCTGGTGCTGGCGGACCTGGGGGCGGACGTGATCAAGGTGGAGCCGCCGGGCGGCGATCCGACCCGTCGGCTGCCGGGCTCGGGCGCGGGTTACTTCCCGATGTACAACCGCAACAAGCGGAGCATCTGCCTGAACCTGAAGTCGCCGGAGGGCATGGACGCGGCGCTCAAGCTCGCCGACCGCTCGGACGTGCTGGTCCAGAACTTCCGTCCCGGGGCGATGGCGCGCCTGGGGTTGGACTACGAAACGCTGTCGAAGCGCAATCCGCGCCTGATCTACTGCACCGAGAAGGGTTTTCAGGCCGGCCCGTACGAGAACCGCGCGGCGCTGGACGAAGTGGCGCAGATGATGGGCGGGCTGGCCTACATGACCGGGCCGCCGGGCAAGCCATTGCGCGCCGGGGCCTCGGTGATCGACGTGCAGGGCGGGATGTTTGGCTCGCTCGGCGTGCTGGCGGCGCTGCGCGAGCGCGAGCGCACCGGGCGTGGCTGCGAGGTCGTGGCGACGCTCTACGAGAGCGCGGTGTTCCTGGTGGGCCAGCACATGGCGCAGAAGGCCGTCACCGGCACTGCGGCAACGCCGATGCCGGCGCGCGTGTCGGCGTGGGCCATCTACGAAGTGTTCGCCACGAAAACCGGCGAGCAGATCTTCGTGGGCGTGGTGAGCGACGTGCAGTGGGTGCGCTTCTGCGAAGCCTTCGAGCTGCATGATCTGGGCGCCGACGAGAACCTCAAGACCAACTCGGGGCGCGTGGCGCGCCGCGACGAATTCATCCCGAAGATCAAGGAGACCTTCGCGGCCATGACGCCGGCCGAACTGATGGAGCGCTGCGCGCAGGCGGGCCTGCCGTTCGCGCCGATCACCCGGCCCGAGGACCTGTTTGACGACGCCCACCTGACCGCTTCCGGCGGACTGCTGGAAGTGACCGTTCCGGACGGCGAAAACGCGGGCGACAAGGCGTCCCTGCCGGCGCTGCCGGTGTCGGTGGGCGGCAGCCGCCCGACGCTGTTCCGCGATGTGCCGACGGCCGGCCAGCACACCGAGGAAATCCTCGCGGAGTTGGCGGACAGCTAACCTGGGAGCGAGGGCATGTCCCTCGCGGCGTCCCGCCCTCAATGGACATCTTGGGTATTGTCGAGGGCGGGACGCCCTCTCTCCCGGGTTACAAACGCGGGTCGGAGGGTGCCGAGGGTGCGTAGGAGGCCGACGCGGGCCTGGGCGAGTTCCATGCGTTTTTCGAGCAGGGTCACGTCCGTCTGGGCGACGATCTCTTCGGCCTCGAGCTGATCGAGCACCGTGCCCCGCCCCACCAGCAGCTTCTCTTCCACGATGGACACGATCTCGCCGGCGTCTTCCAGCGAGCGCTCCAGTTCCTCGCAGGCCTGCGCCAGGCCGTTCACCAGGTTCCAGGACACGACGATGTTCAGTTCGAGCTGCTCCAGGTCAGCGTCGAGGTCGTATTCGGCCGCCTCCATCGCGTAGCGCGCCTTGCGCACACGCGCGAACTTCCGGCCGCCCTCGAAGATCGGCATCCGCAGCATCAGTTGCGCATCGGCGTCGCGGGTCTGGATCTCGCCCACGTAACCTTCGGAACCGCCCAGCTTCAGTTCAAGCTGGGGCCACAGTTCTGAGCGCTGAAATTCCATCCGGCTGCGAGCCACCACCAGGCTCTGGCGGGCCTTGCCGGCAATCGGCGCGCCGTCCAGGCCGAGGTTCCTGGCCGCGTCCAGCGTCTCGGGCTGCACTCGCTCCAGCATGCCCAGGCCCTCGGCGTCGAGGTTTTCGCGGATCGCTCCGGTCAGCCGCGCCAGCTCGTATTGCGCGCGGCGGTAGGCGGTGTCCGCCTCGATCCGCTGCGCGCGCGCCTGGTGCAGGTAGCGGAGCACTTCGTGCACCTGCGTCTGGTCGGACCGGCCCAGTTCCAGTTGCTCGCGCACCGAGGTTTCCTGCTTGGCGACCAGGTTCTCGAACTCGATGCGGCGGTTGAGAATCCTGCGCGTGTAGATCTGCTCGGCGTAGGCCACCGCCGCGTCGCGCTGCACCGACTGGCGGACGTCCTCGGCATCGAAGCCGGCGGCCTCGATCATCGCGCGGGCCTCGCGTTCGCGCGCGCCGATGCGGCCGAAGGAATAGACGGTTTGCGTGACCTGCAGGCCCGAAGTCCGCGAATCGCCCTCGTAGATGCCGATGCTGCGCGCTTCGTTGCGGTTGTAGCCGTAGCCCCGGCCGCCGGTGAGGTTGACGGTGGGGAAACGCAGGGCGCGGGCTTCGGCGAACTCCTCGCCGGCCTCCTGCACGCGGCTGCCGGCGGCGCGGATGCGGGGATCGCGTTCGAGTGCGTCGCGCAGGGCCTCGTTCAGGGTGTAGGGGGCGTCGGAGGTGGCTCCGGCCTGCTGGGCGTGCGTTGTGGGATCTGCGAGGAGGGCGCAGGCAGCGAGCAGCACGAGGGCGGGACGCCGCCTGGCTGCGAAGGCGTCTCGCCTTCGCGGAGGGCGGGACGCCCTCTTTCCCAGGGTGCGCTCCCAAGTATGAGTGGGAGTGATCATTCTTCTTTCATGGCGCGGCGGAGGGTGCCGAACAGCGGCTCCGCCAGGTATTGCATCATCGTGCGCTTGCCTCCGCTGAAGGTCACTTCGACGGGGAAGCCGGGACGGATGTCCTTGTCGCCCAGCTTGACGTACTCCGCGTCGGGGATGCTGATGCGCGCGATGTAATACTGCATCTGGGCTTCGTTGTCGGTCAGGATGTCGGCGGAAACGAGCACGACTTCGCCGAGCAACTCGGGCGTCGCACGCTGGTTCAGCGGCGTAATGCGCAGGCGCGCCTGCTGTCCGACGTTCACGTTGTCCCTGTCGGTGGGCATGACCTTGGCCTCGACGATCAGCTTGTCGTCCTCCGGCACGATGTTCATGATCGGCTGCGCGGGGGGCACCACGCCGCCCACGGTGTGCACCTGCATGTTGATCACCTTGCCTTCCAGCGGCGCCACGATACGTGTGCGCGCCACCTGATCGCGCACCGCGAACAGGCGGTCGCCGGTCTCGAAATAGAGGTTCTGCGCTTCGGTGAGGTCGGTGGAAAGATCCGTGCGGTAATCGTTCTGCAACTGGATGATCCGCTGTTGCGTTTCGCCGATGGACAGCTGCGCCTCGGCGATCTCGGCGATGATCTGCCCCACCTGGCCGCGCGTCTGCGCCAGGTTAAGGCGCCGCTGGGTGAGCTGGTCCTCGGACACGAGCTGGCGTTCGGCCAGGCTGGCCAGCGCGGCCACGTCCTTCTCCAGCAGCTCCTGCTCCTGGCGGGCGGCGTCGCGGCGGGCCGTCAGCCCGTTCACCTGTTCGCCGAGCTGCTCCACCCGGCCCCTCAGGATTTCGATTTCACCGGCGTGCTGGCCGCGCCGCTCCTTGAACAGGTCGATCTGCGCCTGCTTGATTTCCTCGATCCTGGGATCGCCCACAAGGCTCTCGAATTCCGAGGAGAAAACCACGTCCTCGCGGCCGTACAGTTCGGCGTTGAGCCGGTCGATCCGGGCCAGCGCGCTGTAGTAGCGGGCTTCGAGCAATTCCTGCTCGGCCCGCGGCTTGGTGTCGTCGAGTTCCAGCAGCGGGTCGCCGGCGGCCACGTTGTCGCCTTCGCGCACGTGCAGGATCTTGACGATGCCGCCTTCCAGGTGCTGCACGGTCTTGTTCTCGCCGTCCACCTCCACCAGGCCCATCGCGACCACGCCCTGCGCCAGCGGAGCCAGCGAACCCCAGAGGATGAACGCGCCCAGCGCCACGCTCACCACGGTCCCGCCGATCCACATCGCGCGGTCCTTGAGCGGGTCGATCGACTCGTTGTCCTCGATTTTCGGCGGCGTCTCCAGGTAGCGCGTCAGGAACGCCAGCACCCTGGTGCGCCAGTTGCCGGGCGCCGATTGCACTTGAATGTTCATTGGGTGTACTTCACCTGTATGGGCCGCGCCGGGCCGGCAGGGGCTGCGGGCGCCTGCGCGGGACGGGCGGGCTGCGGCCTGACCGCGCCGAACTGCCCCAGCACCTCGTCACGCGGACCGAAGTTCACGATCTTGCCTTCCTGCATCACGCCGATCTGGTCCACGCGCCTCAGCAGGCGCACGTTGTGCGTGATCAGCACGGTGGTAATGCTCCGCTCCTTCAGGGCCTCCAGCACCTTGCCGAGCGCTTCCTGGCCCTCGCTGTCGAGGTTGGAGTCCGGCTCGTCCAGCACCACGTAGGCCGGATCGCCGTACAGCGCCCTGGCCAGGGCGACGCGCTGGCGCTGGCCGGCGGAAAGTCCGCGGCCGCCGGCGCCGATTGGCGTGGTGTAGTTCTGCGGCAGGCGCATGATCACCTCGTGGCAGCCGGCGCGCTGGGCGGCGCCGATCACGCCCTCGTCGTCCGGCTGCTCGAGACGCGATATGTTCTCGGCCACGGTGCCGTCGAAGAGTTCCACGGTTTGCGGGAGGTAGCCGAAGTGCTTCAGGCGCAGGCGGTCCGGCCAGCCGTCGATCTCCGCGCCGTCGAGCCGCACCGCGCCTTCCACCGGCTGCCACACGCCCATCATTGCGCTGGCCAGCGACGACTTGCCGCTGCCGCTGGGGCCGATCAGCCCGGTAATGCTCCCCGGCTCAAGCGTAAAACTGACGCCGTTCACGACCGGCGCCTCCGCCCCCGGGGGCACGACCGTGACGTTCTCGGCCTCGACCTTGCCTTCCGGACGCGGCAGCTCCGTTCCGGGACCCTGGTCTTCTTCGCCGAAGTTCTCCAGCAGCGCGTTGACGCGCCGCCAGGCCTGCCGGGCGCCCACGAAACCGCGCCAGGCGCCGATGCCCTGCTCGATCGGCGCCAGCGCCCGGCCCATGATGATGGAACCGGCGATCATCATGCCGGGGGTCAGGTCGCCGGCCAGCACCAGGTAGGCGCCGGTGCCGAGCATTCCCACCTGCACCGAAAAGCGGAACGCCTTGGTGGCGGACAGCAGAACGCTCAGGCGCCCGGAGGCGGCCGAATGGAACGACGCCGAACGGCGGTGGCGCCCCTGCCAGCGGCCCAGCAGTCCGTCGAACATGCCCATGGCCTTGAGCGCGTCGGAATTGCGCATCGAGGACTCGAGGAGCTGATGCGACTGAAGCCCTTCCATCGCCGCGGCCCGCATCGGCAGGCGGGAACGGAACTCGGCGAGGATGCCCAGCGTGAATATCACGATCGCGCCGAACACGGCCACCGCGCCCATCAGCGGGTGGAACATGAAGATGACGGCCGTGAATATGGGCGTCCAGGGAATATCGAAGAACGCAAAGATCGTGGGGCTGCCCATGAACTGGCGGATGTTGTCGATGTCCCGCACCGGCTGGCTGGCGGCCTGTCCCTGGCTCGCGAGGTTGCTGCGGAAGGCGCTGGTGAGCACGTCGTTGGCCATGTTCAGGCCCAGCGCCAGCCCGATGCGCTGCATCAGTCGCTGGCGCACCCACTCGAGCAGGCCGAAGCAGGCCAGCAGGAACACGGCGATGAGCGTGAGCATCAGCAGCGTTTCCGCGCTGGCGCTGGTGAGCACGCGGTCGTACATCTGCAGCATGTACACCGGCGACACCAGCATCAGGATGTTCACCAGCGAGCTGAACACCGCGATGGCGATGAAGCCGCCGCGGTATTTGCTCAGCGCGGCGCGAAGCGGCGTTGCGGGACGTTCCGCGCCGTTCGATGTTTCGGGCTGCTTGCTCACGTTAACTCAGAGGGAAAGGAGGTCACCCTTCCTTGCGAGGGCGGGACGCCCTCGCTCCCAGGCTACGTGGCGGTGCCGCCGTTGGCCTGGGCGGCCCGCTGTTTCTCGACTTCCTGCTTCAGGCGCTCGTTGACTTCCTGCATCATGCGCAGGGTGCGGAGAAAGCCGGGCCAGGGCATCGCGATCCGGGTCTTGGGGATCATCTGGGGCGGCGCGTCGTCCCCGCCGCCTTCGGTTTCGGCTTCGAATTCCCCGAACTCCAGCCGAACGACGCCGTCTCGCAGCACCGCGGCCATCAGACCGTCAACAAAGATTTTGGTATCGCTCATCCGGCGTTTCTCCCATAGAGACTAGAAAAAGGCGGCGCCGGGCTGTCGCGCGGGGCCGATGGTAAGGATTCTAGCGGAGATATGGGGCTGCGCTACCCCGATTCAAGCAGAGGGGCGACCTTGCCGGGCAAGGGCGATAACAACCGCCGACGATGTCCCATCCTCGGCGGTGACTTCCAAAGTTATGAGCTCCGGCGCGGCCAGGAAAGGCTGATCATGACCACGGAGGAGGCCAGAATCATCATCAGCCCAATGAGGGCCCCGTTCTCGATCGCAATCGCACGGAGGGATTCGTCCGCAAGCACCATCACGGCAAGCCCGCCCAAAGAGCCCGTCATCGAACCGGCGGCCAACACCGATCGCAACTGGATCATCGGCGTCTCCTGCCTCAGCACTTCGCGAACCACTTCCGGAATCTTCGCAATCTCGGTGCGAAGCTTCCCGATATCGTCCTTCGTGGACGTGCGAAGCTCGGCGAGGTCCTCCTTCGTGGACGCGCGAAGCTCGGCGAGATCCTCCTTCGTGGACGCGCGAAGCTCGGCGAGATCCTCCTTCGTGGACGCGCGAAGCTCGGCGAGGTCCTCCTTCGTGGCCATGTGGTTTTCCACCACATACTTGATGCGCTCCAGATCGTGCTGCATCCGCGCGCCGAATTCCGTGGCTTCACTCACGACTTCCACCACCGCCTCGGCCTGCTGCGCCTTATGGCCGGCCTTTTCCAGTTTCCTTGCCGCTGCATGGGTATCGAATAAAACCTGAGGCATCTCATTCCTCCTTGAAAACTCCCTGGAAGGACGCCTGTCGTCCTTCCTTGATGCTGAGCCCCCTTATACCCCCGGCATCACCCACTGTCAAACAGGAAATGGGCGGCATTTGCTCCACGGCGCGGGCGCCAAGGCGTCTCGCCTTCGCGGAGTGCGGGACACTCTCCTACCCAGGCGGGAGAATTGTTCAGGGTGCGGGCAAGCGGCTCAGGGCTTTCTCGGGCGTGATGGCGGGGATCGGGGAGCGCGCCCCGAGCTGGTCAGGAACTGCGCCCAGGCCTCCATCAGTTCCCGACGGCGTTCGAAAAGATCGGTGCGGCGGTAGGCGCGCTCCACGCGGTTGGAGTTCACGTGCGCCAAAGCGAGCTCGCACACTTCGCGCGGCGCGTCCGAGCACTCGGCGGACCAGTCCCGAAAACTGCTGCGCATGCCGTGGGGAACGCACCCCAGGTCAAGGTCGCGGCACAGTCTCGCCAGCGTGTTTTCGCCCATGGGCCCGCCCCTTGCAGACGGAAACACAAGCCCGCTGCCGTCTTTCAGCCGCCGCGCCGCCGACAACACCTGCAACGCCCGTTTGGAAAGAGGCACACGATGCACCCGATTGGCTTTCATCCGGCTGGCCGGTATGGTCCAGGTGGCGCTCTCCTCGTCAATTTCATCCCAGCGCGCCAGCCGGGCCTCGGCGTTGCGCACCGCGCAAAGGGCAAGAAATTCAAGGCACAGCAACTTCCCGGGGTAGGCGCCCGAGGCTCTCACCTTGCGCAGCGCGGCAGGCACCCGGTCGTAGCGAAGCGCGCGGTAGTGCGTTTCGGTGCTGGGGATTTTCGGCAGCGCGGCGCCAAGGGCATTTCCCGCCGGATTATCAGTCCGGTAACCCTGCGCGACCGCCCACTTCATCACGATGCTGATGCGCTGGCGAATGCGCCGCGCCGATTCCGGCATCGCGCTCCAGATGGGCAGCAGCACGCTCATCACGTCCCGCGGCTTGATCGCATTCACCGGTTGCCGGCCCAATTCGGACAGGACGTAGTTACGCAGGCTTGAACGCCACTGACGTTCGCTCTTGCCTCCCTCTTTCCATGCCTGGGCCTGAATTTCGATGGTCTTCTCGGCCGCTTCGGCAAACGTGGGAACATACGGGCGTGGCTTTGACCGCGGGTCTTCGCCTTTCGCAATTGCGCGGCGGTTGCGCAACGCGCGGTCGCGGGCTTCGCTCAAGCTCACGACAGGATGTGCGCCCAGCCCGATGTTGACCGGCTTGCCCCCCAGAATCACCCTTTGCGACCACGACTTCGAGAGCCCGCCGCTTCGTTTCGTTTTCACGAGGAGACTCAGCCCGAAGCCGCCACGCCCATCGCCATATCGGCCGGGGCGTCTGACCGTGCGTACGAACGATGCGGAAAGCCTCTTTGGACGCTTCATCAGGTATTACTTCGGCTATTACAAAATTTGCGGTTACTCGTGCCTGTAAGCAATGCAGAAAAACACTTCAAACGTATTTTCAGGTATCACTACAGCTATTATAAAACTTTCACAATCAGGTAATGCAGCAGCGGGTCGATAGAGAGGAAAGAATCATTATTCCATCTTTATATCAGTTACTTACGCTCTCGAGTCGAGCCTCTCGAATCCCGTAGAACACCCTGGCGATCTCCTCCGCCACCCCCGGCGGCAGCGGGCGCGTGGTATCGACGCCCGAGA
>VYBN01000025.1:0-2785 GCA_009844425.1 Gammaproteobacteria bacterium
CCTCCATACCTACCGCTTCTCGCAGTGGCGGGCCGATCGCGAGGGAGTGCCGCTGCGCTACCCGCCGGCGCATCCGTTCAACCCGCTCAAGGCGCTCCGCCTGTGCATCGCGCGCGGCTGCGATGCGGCGACGGTGCGCGCGGTGTTCGACCACATCTGGCGCGACGGAATCGGTATCGACAGCGACGAGGGGTGGCGGGCCCTGGCCGAGCGGCTCGGCATCGACGACGCGGACGCCCTCGTCTCCGCGCCGGAGGTGAAGGACGGGCTGCGCAACTCGACCGAGGAGGCGATCGCCGCCGGCGTCTACGGCGTCCCGACGTTTCGCGTCGGCGACGAGCTCTTCTGGGGCGACGACGCGACGGGGATGATGCTCGACTACCTCGCCGATCCGGCTCTGTTCGAGACCGGCGAATACAGGCGTGTCAGCCACCTGCCGGCCGGGGTGCAGCGCAAGGTCGTGACGCAGGCTGGCGCGTGATCGGTCGCCACCGGTGGATTCCCGCCTTCGGTGCGACCAGGCAAGGCTGGTCGAGGAGGATTGGCGTATGCGATGACACCATGAAACCTTGTTCGTCATCCAGCGGGTGCGAACCCCGCCCGGCCAAGGGTGAGCCCGCCCGGCCGGTAGCGAGCCTTGCGCCGGGGACGGTAACGGACCGGGCGAAGCGTAGGCACGCGAGCGAGTGGGCCGCGGGTAGGAGAGCCCCGAAATCGAATGCATTCCGGGTGCCGAGGGTCTCGGAGGACCTGAAGGCGACGGCGAGCGCACCGTGAGCGGGGCGAGGGGCGCATCGCACCCGGCGGGGTCGAGGACCGCGGCACGCGCGAAAGAGGATGGCCCAGGCACCTGGGAGGCCCTTGTCTCTCCTCGGGACGGAGCCGGCGGGAAGGGGAGCCGGGATAGAAATGTCTCCGGCGTCGTATCGGTTGGCGCAGGCGCCGGTGCGGCGGAGCAGAACAAGACGTGTGCACCGAGGTAGGCCGCGAGCGCGAGGGACGACCGGAGCGACGGCCGAAGGGGGCGAGGGAGTCGGAGGGCTGCATAGGAGCGCTGACGTCGGGGAACGCGGTGGCGTGCGGACCCGGCCGAGCAAAGGCGGCCCGTGCTGGTGTGAGCCTGAGATGGAGAAACATGACCGACACATCGATGGAGGGGTCCATGTCAACGTCACTGCTCAGGGTAGCGGAGCGAGCGCGAAGGGAGCCCGAGGGACGGTTCCACTCACTGGCGCACCTGCTGGACGTGCCGGCGCTGGAGCGTGCCTTTCACCGGCTGCGTGGTGACGCGGCGGTGGGGGTGGACGGGGTGAGCAAGGCGCAGTACGCACAGGCGCTCGAGGCGAACCTCGAGGACCTGCACGGGCGGCTGAAGGCGAAGCGGTACCGGCATCAGCCGCTGCGGCGCGTGCACATTCCCAAGGGAGGCGGACGGACGCGCCCGATAGGGATATCGGCGGTGGAGGACAAGGTGGTCCAGGAGGCGGTGCGCGAGGTGCTGGAGGCGGTGTACGAGCAGGACTTTGAGGAGTGCTCGTACGGGTTCCGGCCCGGACGCGGTGCCCACGATGCGATACGTGCGCTGAACCGCGCGGTGTACCAGGGCAAGGTGAGCTGGATTCTGGAGGCGGACATCGAGTCCTTCTTCGACAGTTTGGATCGCGCCAAGCTTCAGGAGATGCTCCGGATTCGGGTGGCCGACGGGTCGTTGAGGCGGCTGGTCGGGAAGTGCATGCGCGTGGGCGTGCTGGAGGGCGAGGACAGGACGGAGCCCGAGCGGGGCACCCCGCAGGGCTCGGGACTCTCGCCGTTGCTCGGGAACGTGTATCTGCATTACACACTGGACGTGTGGTTCGAGCGCGAGGTGAAGCCGCGCCTTGGGGGCGAGGCGGTGCTGGTGCGCTACTGCGATGACTTCGTCATCGGACTGGAGCGGCGCGAGGACGCGCAGCGGGTGATGGACGTGCTCCCCAAGCGGATGGAGCGGTTCGGGTTGAGGCTGCACCCGCAGAAGACCCGACTCATCGCGTTTGAACGCCCCGCAGCGGGGCGGCGCGGCGGGAAGGGGCCGGGCACGTTCGAGTTCCTGGGATTCACGCTGTACTGGCGGCGCACGCGGCGCGGGCACTGGCAGATGGGATGCAAGACGCGTAGCAAGGGCCTGAGACGGTTCATCGAGACGGTCTCGGAATGGTGCCGGCGCCACCGGCATCTTCCGGTGAAGGACCAGCACGCAGCGCTCACGAGACGGTTGGTCGGACACTTCCAGTACTTCGGGGTGAACGGCAACTACCCCAGCCTCGCCCGCGTGGTGCGAGCCACGCAACGGACATGGCTGAAATGGCTGCGCCGTCGCAGTCAACGAACCCGTCTCACGTGGGAGCGGTACAAGAGGCTGTTGGCCCGCTTCCCGCTGCCCCGACCGCGCGTAGTGGTGCGGATATGGGCAGTGTAGCCGCGAGGCACATCAGTGGAGGAGCCGGATGGTGGAAATCTCCTTGTCCGGTTCTGGTGAGGGCCTCGGGCGAGCAATCGCCCGGGGCTACTCGACCAGGAATGACGGCAAGTACGCCGGCGCCTGGTGTGTCCGGTGCTCGGGCACTCGTGGTCGGCGAGCACCCATGGATTCCCGCCTTCGCGGGAATGACGGTCAGGAGCGACAACCGCATCGGTGTCGATGGCATCATTCCCGCTTCCGCGGGAACCCTTCGCCCAGGCTTGCCGGTCACCGCGTCGTCGCGCGAACATGCCGGCATCCTCCCTGAGCGCCTCCGCGGGCAAGAAC
>VYBN01000025.1:2795-3170 GCA_009844425.1 Gammaproteobacteria bacterium
GTCGTCGACGCGTGGGCGCGCGACCCGTCGAAGCTCGCGCTCGTGTGGTGCGACGCCCGTGGCAGCGAGCGCAGGCTGACCTTCGACGAGGTGGCCCGCGCCAGCAACCGGGTCGCGAACCGGCTGGCGGCGCGGGGCGTCGCGAAGGGCGATCGGGTGGTGGTGATGCTGCCCCGGATCCCGGAGTGGCAGATCGCGCTCACCGCCTGCCTGAAGCTCGGCGCAGTCCCGATTCCGTGCATCACCATGCTCACCGAGCGCGACGTTGGCTATCGCGTCCGGCATTCGGGCGCGGTCGCCGCGATCACGCTGGGCGGGGAGACCGGGAAGTTCGCCGATGCCGCCTCGTTCAAGGCCCGGATCGCGGTCGGATCG
>VYBN01000041.1 GCA_009844425.1 Gammaproteobacteria bacterium
GTAATCCTGACGGGTAAATGCCGTCGATGGCAAAAGATAGCAGTTGCAACCGTTGTAGTCGTTGTACCAGAAGTGGTGCACATGTCCTGAGAACAGCGCCTCGACAGAATGTTCATCCAGTAAATTGAGAATCTCTTGGCGCCCCTGGCGACCCAGATTGTCGTAATGCTCCTCTTCATCAGGACAATACAAAAAGGGGGGATAGTGGCTGACGAGAAACACCCGGTTGTCAGAATATTTCCTCAGTGTATTCTCAAGCCATTCCCTGTGGCTGATCTCGCTTTCTAGATTGGAGCCAAGCAACTGTGCGTTGATTCCGACAAACGCAACGTCCTGATTCTCGAAGTCAAAATGGTCCATTCCAAAATGCTTTGAGTAGATATCGAGATAGCTTTCCCGAATTCCTCCGGCAGGACTGAAAGCCATCCGCTTGTCACCTACATCGTGGTTACCCGGAATGATGTGCAGGGGATGTCTCAGGCGGGAAACCTGTTCATGGAACAGGTTGGCGGCATTGACATAAAGATCACCATTGGATGGAACAGGATGCACGATATCACCCAGATGGATGACATGAACCAGGTCACGGGTGTTTAGATCGTCAATGACATATCGCAACCTTCGGTTTGCCAATCGGTTTACTTCAAACGGTGAATTGGTGCCGAGTTCCTCATCATTGAGGTGGGTATCGGCAATGACCGCGAAAGAGAACTTTCGGCTGCCGATGGATTGTCCGGACATGGTCACCTGGCGAAGAGTTTCAGCCCAAAGGAATTTTCTGTTTGAATCTGCTCTTGACCAGGAACACTACAGATAGAATCGTGAGTCCCCAGAAAAACCAGCAGATGGGACTGCGGAGCAGAATTACCGGACTGCCGTCCGAAAGGATGAGTGATTGTCTGAAATTGTCCTCAAGAAGCGGTCCGAGAATGAATGCAATCAAAAAGGGCGGAGCCGGAAACTTGAACAGCAACATCATATAGCCCACACAACCCATCAGCAGCATGACCAGGACGTCAAACAGATTGTTGTTGATCGCAAACGATCCGAAAAGGCAAAGTACCAGGACGATCGGGTAAAGAATCGTGTTGGGTACTTCCGAAATACGACTGATCGTGCGGATTGTGAATTTGCCCACAATGAACAGATACGCGCTGCTCAACATGATGCCGATGAAAAGCGCGTAGATCAAAGGCAGGTTTTCCACAAAGAGCAGGGGGCCAGGTCTCAGGCCATGAATCATGAATGCACCCAGAATGACCGCGGTGATGACATCACCGGGTACGCCAAGTGCGAGCAACGGAATCATGGTCGCTCCGGCGACCCCGTTGTTACCGGCTTCTGCGGCAGCCACGCCTTCAAGTTCGCCTTTCCCGAAATTCTCCTGGTTCCTCGATGTCCTGCGCGCTTCACTGTAGGAAAGGAAAGCGGATGGTGCACCGCCGATTCCCGGAATCGCCCCCAGAACCACACCAATCAGACTCCCCCGCAGAATGCTCCTGAAACAGCGTCTGAAATCGGCGAAGGTTGCGCCGATGCCGGACATCGCGGCAGGTTTGAATTGTTCGGATGCCTTGCGGGCATAGAAGTGAATGATTTCCGGCAGCGCGAACAGTCCGATCAGAACCGGTATGAAAGCCAGACCACCCATCAGGTTCCAGTTTCCGAACAGGAAGCGGTTGGTTCCGTAAACCATGTCGAGCCCGATCACCGCGAACATGAGCCCGAGGCATGCAGAAACGATTCCCTTGATCAGATTGTCGCCGGAAACCCCGGCGATGATCGTCAGGGAGAACAGAATCAGCGTGAAGAATTCGGGCGGACCGAATTTCAACGCGAAGCCGGCCAGTATGCCGGCCAGAAGAATCAACGAGAGGTTGGAAATGAAATCCGCAAAGCACGACGCGTACAAGGCCATGTCCAGAGCCTTGCGTGCCTCTCCTTTCTGGGTCAGCGGAAAGCCGTCAAGCACGGTGCAGGAGGCGGCAGGCGTACCCGGCGCCTTGATCAGGATCGCTGTTATAGACCCGCCGTATAAACCGCCCTTGTAAATTCCGAGCAAAAGCAGAATTCCGGTAACCGGTTCGAGTGTGAAGGTAAACGGCAGGGCAAGCGCCACGCCCATTGGCGTAGTCATGCCTGGTATGGCCCCGACGATCGCTCCGATCAGAACGCCAAGAAGAACGATCAGTACGTTCTGATAGGTGAAAAACAGGGAGACAGCCTGTGCGATCTGTTCAAACAATTTATGTATCAGCTGTATATCAGTATATGAACTCGAACATTCCAAGAGGTATGGGAATATTCGCGACGAACTGGAAAAACAAAACGAGCACCAAGGGGATCCCGACCGCGATCGACGTCAGCAGCAACCACCGTCTTTCGCCTGTAAACCAGCACAGACCGACAATGATGACCATGGCCGGCAACACCATCCCGAGATATGGAACGGAGAAATAGAATGCGAAAAGGACCGCGAGGAAACCCGACAGGCGGGGTAGTCTGGACGGTATCAAGCGAAGTTCTTCCGCGGTTTCCTGGTCTGTCGAGCCGGGCGCTATGGTCATCAAGATACCCATCAGTGTAAATATCGAAGCAATCACCAAAGGCCAGAATTCCGGCGCCAATGCCAGTGCCGGCACATCGGATGGCGAAACGATCCCCACCGGAATCAGGACGAACAGTGCAAGGACGCCAATTCCGACGACAGCGGCACCGACCAATCTGGATTCCTTCACGCGACAGCCCTCTTGCTTGCTCTCGGAATATTGGATATTTCCCCGATTTCGTGAAGATAATGATGGATTGCCAGCGAGTGTGCGGCTTCGTGACTGGATATCAGATAAAACTTCAGTTTTGATTCGGCGAATTGTCGATCAATCAGTTTCGCAGTTTCTTCCACGACTGCATTTCGATAGGTTGAGCTCTCGGTCAAGGGGCCGGACAGGAGAACCGTCTGGGGATGCAGGAACGAGTTGGCAGCCATGATCGCGTAGGCCAGTCCGCGGCCCGCCTCTTCCAAAGACCGAGTCGTCCCGGCAATCTGGTTTGAATCTTGCCTGATTACATCCATCAGGTTTTGCGCCATCGTGAATTCTGCAGTTGAACTGGATGACGCGGGGTTGCCGATGACCGCATATCCCCCGGCGATCGAATCCAAAGG
>VYBN01000036.1:0-1507 GCA_009844425.1 Gammaproteobacteria bacterium
GCTCAAGGGCATCCGTTTCAGTGTTGAACACGAAAAGGTCCCGGTCGGGCACGTCCGGATGCTTGACCACGTCGGCGTCGTAGCCCTGCGAGAGCACGTTGTTGTTGCTGACCACATGCTCCTACAGGTCGAAGGTGCAGAGGTCTCCGTCAAGGTTGGCGGCGAAGCACCCCGATAGCTGGGTCTGGTTGCCGGACTCGAAGGGGATGACGTACAGGCGGTTGCCCTGCACCGCGATGGCCCTGGGATCCTGCGCCCTGATGGGTAGATGCCCGGTCACGGTGCGGGTCGCAACATCGACGATGGCGATGCGGTTCGAGGTGGACAGCGCCACATAGGCCTTGCGGTCGTTGGCGAAGGCGATGCCCACCGGTTCGTCGAACCGGGTGGAGAAGGTTGCCGGGTCGATGTCCTGAACGGTGGCGATCACCTGGTGGAATGCGGGGCTCGACGGGTTCGCATCGATGACGCTGACCGTATCGGAGACATGGTTGGCCACCCAGACTTCGCTGCCGTCCGGCCGCACCGCGATGCTGACCGGATCGATGCCCACGTGAATCCGGCCAACGAGGGCGCGCGCCGCCACGTCGAGAACGTCCACCGTGTCAGCGGGCGTGTTCGCGACGTAGATGAATGAGCCGTTCCTGGCAATGGGTCTCGCGTGGGGGCTTGCAAAGGTCGGATGACCGACGTTGCGCGGCGCTGACCCGGATTGCGCCAAGGCTGCACGGTCCGTGACTGTGCCCAACGCCGCCGGAAGACACAGCCCGAGAATCCACTTCCTTGCCCCGTGATTCACGAATGCCATTGGCCTCACATCCGCGCCGATGTGCGCAGTATAGCGATTCCCAATCACTGCGTCGATTAGCGGCCACAGAGGGCGTTGCGCCGGGAGGGGGCATGGTCCCATAAGCGCTAACTTGTTTGTCATGTTCGTGCTCCGTATGATGCGGTCGTCACTGCCGACGGGAGATCGGGCGCATGGACGAGGACTGGGACGTGGTTCGGTCGTTCCTGCCGGAGGGATGGCGGGAGCTGGCGGGCGAGACCGGGGCGCTGAAGGGCCTGCGCAAGGACCGGTCTCCGGACGCGCTGCTGCGCACCCTGCTGCTGCACCTGGCCTGCGGCCACTCGCTTCGGGAGACCGTGGCGCGGGCCCGGATGTCGGGCCTGGCCGACCTTTCGGACGTCGCCCTGCTGAAGCGGCTGCGCAAGTCGGGCGACTGGCTGCGGGCGCTGTGCGTGGCGCTGTTCCGCGAGCAGGGCGTCGCGCTGGCGTCCTCCAGGTCAGGGCGTTCGACGCCACGACGGTGTAAGGAGCCCGGGCGGACCGGCTCCCAGTGGCGCCTGCACTACAGCGTCCGGCTGCCCTCGCTGTCGTGCGACCCCGGAAACTCAGTTACATCGCGGCGGGGCGCTCAGCCCAGCGAGCATGAGGGTTTGGTATAATGATCGTCGGATCGTCGGATCGTCGGATCGTCGCCCGCGCTCGGGCATGAGTCTGTCC
>VYBN01000036.1:1517-3154 GCA_009844425.1 Gammaproteobacteria bacterium
CCGAAAATCAGTGCGTGTAGTGCTAACACGCCCCAGACCGGCAGCCTTGTCCCGCCGACCCGCTTCTTCATCCGGCCGCTTCGCATCCTCCGCCGCCGGCCGTCTGCGCGGCGCCGTTGCCGCGCTGCTGCTCGGTGCGCCGCTGCTGGCGCTCTCGTTCCTGAGCCTTGCCTCGCAGGTCGCCGCTGAGGAGGTTCAGACCAATTGTCCTGGCCCGCGGACCGGGGACAAGAGAGTCACAGACGATAAGTGGGACTATGAAAAACATAACGTCTATGGATTGGGATGCCTTAATGTGGAGGTGGCGGAGGTGTCGGCCGCCTATGTGGCGGAGGTGTCGGCCGCCTATTCGGCTGAGGGCACTTCCGAGACCGCTGAGGGCAGTTCAAAGCGCTACGCGTTCCGTGTAACGTCCGAGATCGCCCCCGGTCCGTTGGGCATACCTCACGGCCAATACTTCAGGTACGGTATCACGCTGGGCGGCACGGCAAAGGAAGGCGAAGACTACAAGTTCGTGCCAGGCCAAGGAGCGCCGATGAGCGCACACGGCTATCTTTTTGATTCCTCGAAGCAATGGAATCGTCCAGGGGCCCCAAGGCGTGTCGTCACATCGGCGTACGTATTCCGGGTCCTGGACGACGACGAGGTCGAACCCGACGAGACGGTGACCTTCACGATCAGCTACCGTACGCCTTGGGGCGGTGCGGCGGCCGATTATCAGATAGGCACGGCCTCCGCCACCTTCACGATCCAGAACGACGATGTGGCGCCGACGCCGCAGAGGCCAAGGATTTCAATCGAGCCCGGGACATCTTCGATCACCGAGGGCACGGCGGCGACCTTCAAGCTGACGGCGACGCCTGCGCCTGCGGCGCCGCTGTCGGTGACCGTGACGGTTGCCACGGATGGCGACTACGGCATTACGGCCGGCGAGAAGACCTATACCATCCCGACGACCGGCAGCTATGAACTGACGCTGGCGACGGACAATGACGGCGCGGACGAGCCGAACGGCTCGGTGAGCGCGACGGTGGATGCCGGGGACAGCTACACGGTCGACGACGACGCTTCTTCCGGGACCGTCGCCATCGCGGATGACGACGCGCCGCCGGTGGTTGCCTTTGCCTCGGCCTCGTCGAGCGCCGACGAAGCGGCGGGCACGCGAGATGTGACGATTAATCTCGCTCCGGCGCCTGCGGCCGGCATCCTGCTCGCCTACGGCGTCTCCGGCACGGCGACGCCGGGCAGCGGCCACGACTTCACCATCGCGAACTCCGGCACGGTGTCGATCCCGTCCGGTGCGGCAACGGCGATAATCCCGGTCACGATCAACGACGACAGCATCGACGAGAACAGCGAGACGGTGGTTCTGACGCTGACCGATGGCGCGGACTACACGCTGGGCGCCGTGAAGATCCACACGCTCACCATCACCGACAACGACGACCCCGCGCCCGATCCCGAAGTGTCGGTGTCCGCTGGCGGCGCGGTCACGGAGGGCGGCAAGGCGTCCTTTACGGTGAGCGCCAGCCCGGCGCCTTCCGCGCCGCTTGATGTGACGCTCACGGTGGCCCAGAGCGGAGACGTGGCCGCCTCCGGGGCAACCGGATCGAGAACCGTCACCGTGCCGGTGACCG
>VYBN01000016.1:0-2162 GCA_009844425.1 Gammaproteobacteria bacterium
GTCTAGGTCGGAATTGCTTGCGTCGTTGTTGGTCATGCTGGTTTCAGCCCGTTTTATTCGAATGCTAGCCTCTAGGCGATGATCGTCAATGCATATGCCGTGAAGGCCGCAGCATGTTAGCCGGGGGTTGCTAGTGACAGAAACTGTCCCTGACCTCCTCTTTCTTCCGGGACGGTAACCGCTTGGAGATAAACCCGCAGCGGGTCCGATGCGGTCCTCCCTTGTTCGGGTTGCTCTGGCTGGCTACGCCATTGAGCAGGCGTGATGGTCGTGTCAGCATGTAGATTCCTGGCCGCGAACCTACATTACCCAGATGTCGAACTGTCTAGACGCCCCATGTTGACCCGGTGGCATACGGGCGGTTTGCCGTGGCCATCGGCGGTGATTGTATAGCGGTAGCTGCGGAACCGATTGTCCTGTCTTTGGTAGGCGGCCAGTACATAGCAATCCCCATCCCGGGTTCCTGTGAAGTCGCGCACCCAATCGCAGATTTGCTGCGCAGTAGCCTGTCCTTGGTGATCGTCGTCAATGCACCAAGCGGCGCAGATCATGACACGTACCTGCGCATTGGAAACCAGCAGCTTCTGAAAATCGTCACGGATTTCGTCGATGGACCCCCATTCGCATTCGGCCGCCATAGGGATCGCCAAGAGCACATCGTCCTGGTAGTCCAGCCAGCAACAGTCGTACAACCACTCACCGCCGTTGCGGTATTGTTGTGCCACCCGGGAGTTTGCCCACGGCGTAAACTGGTGTTCTCGTCCATGCTTGCACAATGCAGTGAGTGTCTCCTGGGTCCAGCGAGCCCGATGCCATCCCGTGCATTCCAGATCGCCGCACTCGTCTAGCGCCGCCAGCACTGCGGCGGCTGTTTCACCTCTGTCCATACGATCTTTGTCCTGGTTGCGAATCGCCCGAACCCAGCTAGAGCCCAGAAAACGGCGTGCTTCCTAGCTTGATTGTCTGATTTAACACAGCCTGAATCAACGACCGCTTTTCAGGTTTCGGGCCAGTCACTGACTACTGGTACTGCTTGCAAGCTCGCAAGCTAGGGCTCACTGCGGCTTTGGCGTGGTTAGGTGGTGACCGCCGACAGCCGCCGTGTCTCCGGCCTGGTACACCATTGAGCAGGTGTCACAGGCGCTGGGTGATCGCGAGGGCCGATACCGAGCCTGCCTGTGGAGGCGAATGCGGTCTGCAGGAAGGCGCCTTTGATGCGGCGCGGCGTATAGCGCCGACAGGCATGTGCCCTGGCCCCGAGCCATAGCAGCCGATGCTCGGAACCCGCTGCCCCGCTCATTCCAGGCCTCATCCAGCCACCCGCAATAGACAAGCAACTCGCAGAAGGCGAGTTATGCCGGGGGCGACATGGCCATATTCTCATCACAAGGCGGTGCAATGGCCTCAGGTACCTGGCGACTGCGAGCTGCGGTGTTGCGCCAGGACACGATGTTGTCAACCGTCTCGTTCGCGCTCAAGATTGACGTAAGTCGCGCCTACCTCGGATGGGATGGACCTTGGGGAACTCTCGGGCGCTGAGGTTCGTGGCCTCGGCCAGGCTTCGGAGCGCACACCACTGCACGGGCAGAGCTGAAGACTCCCTTGGCTGCGAAGCCAAGACTCGACACTAGGAGGCAACGCCTGTTTCTTCTTTTCGGGCATCTAACTCTTGGTCATGATGCTTCTTTAACAACCGTTCGCTGTTCCAGGAGAATTCACTTGGGGAAAACTCTCCCAACGTGTACTTTTGACGCAGATCTATAGCCAATTGCCACGCTCGATAGCCACACTTGCCCGCTTGCCCGTCGAAAGTGTTTCGGACGTAGAGGTGATCTTCGGAATCTGCAACGCCTTTCGCAAAGTCAATTGCAGCTTTTGCCAGCATCAACTCGTTCGAAATCGAGAGGCTACGCGCCACAAGCGCTGGATCCACTGCTGTCCAATGGGCGTCTGTCGGAAACTCGGCCAATGGAGGGAGCGTGAGACGAAGTCGTCCCACACTTCCGCGTGTGTCAATGTAAGCTTCATTGTCGTCGATCCAGTCCGCACACTTGAGCGCAAACTGCTCCAAGGTTACGGCTATCCTAGCGGCCAAATACCGGGCGTTCTTATCCGTTTCGGTCTTGAATTGTGAGCGCTGCATTAGCCAATCCAATCCCTTG
>VYBN01000016.1:2172-2763 GCA_009844425.1 Gammaproteobacteria bacterium
AAGGCGAGTTTGGCGAATTCCAGCCAAGGTTGTGATTCTATGGTTGGGTTCACGACATCTGGTTCCATATTGCTGATTCTCCTCTGCTACTAATGCTAGGTTCCCTGCAAGCCTACTAGGGAGTACCACATTGACTGCGGATGGGTTGTCGTTGCCGAAGTCTACTGGTCAGGCTTCGCGTTCATACTGGGCCTCGCAGTACAGGAGGTCATCGCGAAGTCGATGAAGGGTCAAAGTTTACTCAGGCGCCCTGTCAAAGCGCAGAGGCCGCGGAGTGGGGCGAGCTGTCACCGCCACCCTGACCCCACATCATCTCCTTGTCCCACAAGAGATCGTAGGGCAGTTTCCGAACCTTGAGCCCGGGGTTCGTCAACCCCAGCAGGTTGTTCCACAGCCGGTTCTCATCGCCTCCGCAACGAACCACCAGCTTGGCGATTTGGCGTTTGGACGCCCGTCCGTCGAATAGCGCCCGCCTGGTCTCGTCCGCGTCCATGATGAGCAACGCCTCCCGAAGCGCCTCCCTATGGTCCCCGGTCGGCATGTCCTCCGTTTTGGCCCATGCGAAGAAATCCGCCTCGCTGATTTTCAAGG
>VYBN01000015.1 GCA_009844425.1 Gammaproteobacteria bacterium
GCTTCGCGTTCCGCCGCCCCGGCCGCCATTTGCCCCTCGGTCGCCGCGCGGGCGCGTTCGGCGCCGGCCTCCACCGCGCCCGGCGCGGGAGTTCCCGCTTTCCGGCCCCGATCCCGCACATCGTCCGACCAACCGGCATGGGCCGCTTCGGTTTGCCTCGCGTGCGCTTCGCCGAGCGCGTCGCGGGCCGCCTCGTAATCCGCCCTTCCGGGCACCGATGCCGGAACCGGTCCCGCCGGTTCCGGGAACCGCTCCGCGATGAACGCCGCGGCGTACTGCCTCAGCGTCTCCGCGTCCTCGGGGGTCTGCGGCGACGCCACCCGGATCGCGCCCGCCGCGCCGAGCGGCCGCCCCCCGGCGCCTTCCCGCTCGCTCAGCCACGCGAAGAACGGTTGCCCCAGCGCCCGGTCGATGGACTGCGCCTCCGAGCGCACCCGCGCGGCCTGCTCCGCCCAGCTTTCCGATTCCTGCCGGGCAAGCGAGGCCCGCTCCTCGAACCGGCGCAGATCCGAGAGGTTGGCCGCCAGGCTCTCCTCGATCCCGGCGTGGCGGCTATCGCCGGTCTGGGTAGCGTAACGGCGCGAGGCCTCCGAGACGCGCGAGGCCAGGTCCAGCACCTGGTGCCGCTCGGCGTATTCCCGCAGCCGGTTCCATGCCGCCGACTCCACCGTCTGACCGCGCCACCGCGCCGAGCCCTCCACGCCGATCTTCACCACCTTGTTCCACCCGCCGCCGATCCGCGCCTCGGCCGCGAGCACCGCCATCCGGTCCTTGGCGATGCCCGCGGTCTCGGCCATACGCTCGTAATGCGTTTCCAACGCCTGCACCTGCGCGCTTTCGCTCTCGGTCACGCCGAGGGCGTGCGCCTGGCCGGTGGAGACGTCGCGGGCGTAGCGTTCCGCGAGCCGCGTCGCGTCGGTGACCGCCGCGCTTCGCGCCGTGCCGGCCTCCGCGGAGAACTGCCGCGACAGGTTCCGGGCTTCCGAGGCCCTCTGTTCGTGCGAGGCCGCGAGCGATTGCGACAGGCGCACCCCGGCCGCGGGGATGCGGCTGGTGGCCGATGCCGCGTCGGCGACGACCGTGCCGTCGCCGGTCACCGTGAACGCCGCGCCCCCCGCCGCGTAGCCAGTGTGGCGGTGGTCGTCCACCTGAGCGGAAGTACGGATCTGGCGGCCCTCGACCGTCGCGTAGCGGTGCGTGTCCACTTGCGTGGAGGCCAGCGAGAAGTTGCCCGTCGAACTCTCCCTTGCCGCCGCACCAGCGGCCTCCTGGCCGACATGGAGCACGGAGGTCGCGAGCGACGTCATCCTCGAGACGCCGAACGCGATCGCGGCGGCCAGGAACGGCACCGACATCGACAGATACCCCGACATCACCGCCACGTCGGTGGCCACCGCCCGGATGCCGGCCTGGGAGACCAGGGCGATCCCGATATCCCCGCCGGGCATGAGGGCGACGGCGCCCATGCGCTCGGCGGCTTCGCCCATCGCGATGCGGTGCAGGATCGCGTAGAGCGGCCCCCACGATTGCAGCCAAACCAGCCCGGTGACATAGGACTTGAAGATCGCCGCCCCCGCAGGGGTGAGCATCAGCAGCACCGCCATCGGGAACGCGCCGACGTACAGGCACTCGAACACGATCCGGAGCATCGGCACCCAGGTCTCGGCCTGCCGGCCAATGGCCCGGTAGGCGGAGACGGTCTGCGCCTCGGCGCGGGCCTCGGTATAGGCGGCGAGCGCCGCGACGTTGCCGGCCTCCGCCGCCCACTGCCCGCCGGCCTCGTGCACGGCGTTGAGCAGCATCTGCTGGCGCAGGATCTCGGCGGCCGAGCGCGAGGCGCCGATCAGGAAGTCGTGCGCGGCCGGTAGCGCCGCCATGAGTTCGGCACGCGCCAGCGCCTCGGTGGCCGCGCCGGGGAAAAGCCGCCGCCCGAACACGGCGCCGGCGCGCGCCACCTCGGCCGCCCATTGCGGGCCGAGCCGACCCGCCGCGTCCGCGCAGGTCACGACCGCGCGGTCCACCCCGCCCCCGGCGTTGCGTTCGGCGAACTCCACCATGCGCGCGGGCGAGGCGCCCGCGGAGGGCGAGCGGCCCGTGTCGGTCACCAGCGTCCACAGGTCGGTAGACTCGCGCAGTTCGTCCGCGGAGACGTGCCCCAGCAGCAGCGCGTAGAACACGCACTGGCGCGCGTAGGCCCGCAAATTGCGGGCGAACACCGCGTCCGTCACTTCCAGGCGCGTCGCGTCCGCCGCGAGCCGCGCCCCGAAGATCATTCCGTGGCGCTGGTAGGCGAGATCGTTCGGCAGCGCGAACGCCTGCTCGGTCAGCCGGGTCAGCCCGTCGCCGACCTCGGAGGTCATCGAGGCGAACAGCGCCAGCCCGATGGGCACGTTGGCCACCACGGCCGGGGCCAGCGCCGGATCGAGCCGGTCGACGACCCGAACCGTGGCCTTGGGCACGATCATCGCGCCCCACACGGCGACGAACATCAGGATCCATTTGCCGTTGTCCTTCCACGAGCCACCGAAGGCGGTGTGGAACAGCACCCAGGCCAAGCCCGCCGCGCCCGCGAGCTGCGCCAGCATCACGTACGCGCCACCGGACGTGATCGCCGCGACGGCGTTCAGGAGGTCGACCAGATACGCGCCGCCGCCGAGCGTGAATATTTCGTACATACCGTGCCTCCGATCCACCGCGCCGCCAGGCGCTTAGCGGCCTCGGGCGTAGGCGAGGGCGGCCCGCAGGTCGGCCGACAGCGCGCCGGCGAGTTCGGTCTCGATCAGCCGGAGCTTTTCGACGACGGCGAGCGCGGTGTTGAACCGCGCCAAGCCCTCGTTGCGGTGCTGCGCGAGCGCGGCGCGATTGGCCCGCAGGCCTTCGCGCCAGCGCTCCAGTTGCTCGCCGTCGGCGATGTCGAGCGTGCCCGCGCGCTCCTCCACCGTCCGGTGCAGGTCGGCGATCCAGACCTGCAGCAGGTCCAGCGCCACGGCCTCGGCAAGCGCGTCGATTTCGCTGTCGATCACCGCGCCGCGGTAGGCCGCGGCGGCGTTAATGACCCGGTACACGGGGATCGTAGTCAGGTTGACGAGGCCCAGCGCGTCGGGTGGCGGCGCCGTGTCGTTGCGCACGGCTTCCGCCAGGCGCCGCAGCAGGTCCGCGACCCGCGCCCGATAGCCGCGGTCGGCCGGGACGGCCGCCTGGCCCAGCGCCGGGTTCAGGCAGTCGGTGATGGTGTCGCATCGGTAGACCGGCAGGTTGCCGCCGCCCTCCATGAGCACTTCCGTCACGCGGCGGTCCAGCGCCAGCGGCTCGAGGATGCGCACCTGCGGGCCGGACGTGTCGCCGTCCGAGGTGGGCGCGGTGACGATCACGGTGCCCGAGACCGACATCGCGAACTCGGCGAGATCGGTGTCGGCGGACAGGAAGGCGGACGCCTGCACCGCCCGCCAGGCGTAGTTGACGTTGACCGGCACCTGGGCCGCCATGGGCCCGGTGGCCGAGGCGAGCGTCGAGTTGCGCTTGCCGCCCGCGCCGCAGCCGTGCTTCGCGGCGGCGTAGTCGGAGAAGATGCCCTGGGACGTGCCGATGGCGGCGCAGATCGCCTCGCTCGCGCGGTCGTTCTTCGCCCACGCCGCGCCCACCAGCGCCTGGGCGCTCTCGCAGGAGTTGAGGTTCTGGTTGTTCACCCACTGCGACAGCGCCCGGAGCTTGGACATCGTCTCGGCGATCACCGGCGAGATGGTCTCCAGCGCCAGCTCGAACGCGAACCCGGCGGCGTTCTGCGCCACCGCGCGGCCGAACGCGATCAACTGGTCGGAGTCGATGAACGAGAACGCCCCGGCGAAGGCGTCGATGCCGCCGCAGCCGGCCCGGAAGCTCGGCAGGCTGAGCGTCGCGATCTGCTCGGTGCGCACCGGGGCGCGCATGTAGAGGTTGCCGAGTGTCCAGTGGCCGGAGGCCTGGCCGTCGAACGCGGTGGGCCCGGTGGTGTTCACGGCCGCGCCCTGCCAGAACGACTCCATTTCCGAGAGCACGTCCGCCGCCGCTGGCGCGGCCGCAAGCGCAACGGCAATCGGGAGCGCGGCAAGCGCCCGGATTCCTCCGGTGCGTGTGCCCTTCCGTGGTGCCCCCCAGGGCGCTTTAGTAGTCATGGCCGGTCTCCCGTTGGGTGAGGACGAAGATGCGCTCGGCGAGCTGGTCCTCGGCGAGCACCCCGAACCCCACGGGCAGGACCTCGCGGGTTTCGGCGTCGAACAGGACGACCGCCGGCGTCGGCGCGCCGTCCAGGCCAAGCGCCGCGGCGCGGCCGTTGTCGGGCACGGCCTCCGGCCAGCCCTCCAGCGCCTCGCCGGTCATCGACACGGCCAGCACGTCGAGGCCGTGGCGCAGGGCGAACGCGCGCAGCAGCGGCCCGAACACCTTGCACTCGGAGCACGCCGGGTGGCCGAGATAGATCAGTCCGTAGCGTTCCGCCAGGTTGCGCAGCGCCGCATCGCGCTCCCCGCGCCGGGCGTCCGACCAGAGCTGCTTGGCGAGCGCGCCGACTGGGCGGGTCAGCGTGTAGTCCAGGTCCGGCGTCGCCCAGACCGTGCGCCGGAACGCGTCGGAGAAGGCGGCGGCGCGCTCAAGGGTTTCCCGTTGAAGATGCAGATACGCGGCCACCTTCGCCGGCGACGGATCGAGTATCGCCGCCGCGCGGGATTCCTCCAGCGCCTGGCGGATAGCCGCGATCCGTTGCGTCGCGCTTGCCAATGCCGGCACACCCGGATCGAACGGGATGCGAGATTCGTCGATGTACTCTTCCTCCCGGTCGCAGTAGAAGTGCCAGCCCAGGGTCTGCTCGCCGCCGGGCGCTTCGCACCAGCCGCGCCACTCCGCCGCTGCCGCGGCAGGAGACGTCAGGGCCACGGCGAGGCACGTAGCCAGCGCGCGCAAGGGATACGGGCGCCGGGGGATCATGGGTTCCGTCCGCGCAAGCGGCGCACGCGCTCCGCCATGTCGTCTTGCGTGCCGTCCTTCCCGGGCATGACGACGGCGGGCTCGCGCGCGCCGTCCTCCAGGTTCTGGGTGAACTCGGACAAATCCAGTCGGTCGAAGTCGATGCGCTCGATCTGGCCGACCGTGAACCCCTCGCAGTGGCCCCAGCCGATGCCGAGCTGCGGGCGCGCCTGCTGGTGCAGGATGCGGCCGAGCTTGGAGCCGAACAGGCACCAGGCGCGCTCGCGCGTCACGCACACGCCGAACACGCGCTTGGCGCACCGCCGTCCCAGGTAATGGGTGTTGCCAGCGTGGCGTTCCTGGGCCAGTTCCCTTTCCTCCGCGGAGCAGTTCGCGAGTCCCACCAGCAGCCCGGAATCACGGCAGCAATTGGCCAGTCCCGCGAACTTGATTTCGCAGGTGCGCTCCTCGCCGGAGAAGAACCGCAGATCGTTGCGGTCGAACTCCTCCCCGCCCATCTCCAGCACCATGTTGAGCATGGCCGCCGAGCGCGCGAACCCGGTGTTGCCCCTGGACGCGACGGTTTCGCAGCCGGCGCCGACGCAGTACGACGCGCTTCCGCACGATCCCCCCCGCCCGGCGTCGGTCACGCCAGCGGCGCAATCGGCCGAGCCGCCCGACGCGAGACCGCTGGCGCCGTGGCCGGCATCGTCCGGCGCGGACTGCACGGCCCGGGCGCGCGCCACCGCCGGATCGTTGGCCGGCACCGGGACGGCGGGGCGGACGGACGCGCCGTCGATCACCGCGCGTCCGGCGGAACCGCCGGGATCGCCGGGATCGGCCAGCCGCCGCTGCGCGGCGTTCTCCATCCCGGCGTCGGTGAGATGGCGCTCGGGAACGTTCGTGCCGGCGAAGCCGGGGACCGCTTGCGCCTTCAATGGGTCGTGGGCGATGGCGCCGGCCCGGGCGGCGCCGGCCTGGCCGACCTGCCGGGCCGCGTCCTTCGGGTCGTCGGCGCGGGCCGCGGTCCCCGACAGAATCCACAGCATCAGGCAGCAGGCGGCGAACATCGCCAGCCACGCCAGCAGCCGCACGATCCGGGTGGCCAGATCGACGAGCGGCGCCAGGCGGTGCGGCTCGGGTTCGCGCATCGTCGTCATGGCCGCAACCCCGGGCGTTCCGGGCGTTCGGCCGTCCCTTGGGCGGCTTGCCCGGCAAGCGCGGCCGGCCGGCACGGCGCGTCCGTTCGAGAGTCCGCGTAGGCGGAGCCCGACAGCGCCCAGAGCATCAGGCAATACCCGCCCGCCATCGCCGCCCAGGCGAGCAGGCGCACGGCATTCGCAACGCGCTCGACCGCGGCCGCGATCCGGCCATCGGGGGCGCTCGCCGCGGCCCTCACGGCCGCCTCCCGAGCCGTTCGAGGTGCGCGATTGCGGTCTCGCGCGCGACAGCGCCCTCGGCGGCGATGGCTTCCAGCGCCGCGGCCAGGCCGATGTTGCCGGCCACCGCGTCGAACGGCGGCGGTGCGTCGTCCGCGCAGCCGCGGCTTGCACAGGCTGGGACGCCGCCCGGCACGGCGATCACCGCCGGCACGCGCTCGACACCGAACAGCCTGAACAGCCGGGGATCCACGGCGACGCCGGATTCGTGGCCGCCCAGGCGACGTCCGATCTCGGTTGCCGTGGCCCGCAGTCCGCCGGTAGATACGCCCCGCAGTACCAGCGGCGCGCCGGTCCGCGCGGTTTGCGCGGCCCACTGCGCCCAGCTCGCCTCCGGCACCGCCAGGCTCATGAACACCAGCACCTCGGCCGTGCCCTGGCGGGCGGCGAAATTCTCCACGGCCCGCCCCGCGTGGTTCTCGGCCGGAAGCGGAGCGGGGGTTTCGCCCATTCCGTCCGCGGCGCCGGCGACCGTCTCCGAAGCCGCCGAGCCGGCGCGCCGAAGTGCGTCGGCGACCGCCGAGCCGGTCCAGTCGGCAATCTCGCCGGACCCGGCCGATTCGCCGGACCCGGCATGGGCCGCGTCGACCAACGCGCGAACGTCGGCGATTTCCTGTCCGGCGCCGCCGGCTTCCTCAATGACGGCCCGCGCCAGATCCTCCGCCGACGGCGGCGGTTCCTGGGCCAGGGCCGGCGCCGCGCACAGCGCCAGCAACGCCGCGGCGGCGAGGCCGCGCCGCAGCGTCCGCCGTGTGTGACACTGTCGTGTGCAAGTCTGCCGTGCGCAGCACCGCCCGGCTCGGGCGAGGGCTCCGGCGCGCTGTCCGAGGGTTTTCGTTACAAGATGCAGCAATTGCGTTTCCTCCACAGCAAATAGCCGAAGCTCTCGCCCGAAACGGGCAGTTCGCGAAGCGCCTCCCACAGCACCGAGGTCCGGCCCGTGGGGTTGCAGCCGGCCGCCGGTGTCGTCGCCGGCACGGGCTGCGTCATCTGCCAGCGGTACTGGCTTTTCTTCATGACCGGCATCGGGTAGTCGCCGCACAGCGCCGCCGAACCCGAGGTGCCCCGGGCCAGTCCCAGGCGGTGCAGCCGGTACACCAGCCGCTGGGCCGCGAGCAGCGACGCCTGAACGCCGCCGACATGCGCGGCGACGTTGCCGGTCAGCGGATACATCCCGCCCTGGCAACCCGCGCACCAGAACAGCGGGTCGAGCGGCAGGCCCGCCGAGGCCGCGGCGCAGTCGGCCGCGCACGCCGCCTGCGCCGGCACATTCGCGAACAGCGCCGCCTCCGGGTTCAGCAGGAACGACAGCTCGTCGTCGAGCCACGCCGGATCGAGCTCGGAGATCCAGGCGATGTCGAGGCTCCCGCCCTCAAGACACCCGAGGTCGAGCAGCGCGCCGATCCACGACAACAGCGGATAGACGTAGTAGTGCGCGTGCCACACGGAGCCCGCCGCGCCGTCGCCCATTGACGACCCGGTGCGCCCGCGCGCCGCCGGCAGGCCCGGATCGAGGTCCAGCCCGCCCAGGTTGGGGAAGCACCAGGGCGTGCGCGTGACGTCCACCAGCCGCGCCGGCTCCCACACCCCGAGCGACAGCCCGATGCGGGGGATGGGCGAACCGCAGAAGCAGATCGGAGACGAAGGGTTGGGCGTGTCCGGCGCGCCGGAGGCCCCACCGATGCTGACCGGCCCGATGGAGATCGGGAACAGGCACTCCCAGCACACGTCGGCGATCGGGTTGACGAAGCGGCCCGTGCACACCTGCGCCGAGGCGCCCGCGGACCAGAGCGCGAGGCCCAGGGAGGCGGCCGCGGCGGCCGCGAACGGCAGGCGCCTCACGGGCGTTCCTCCTTGCCGGGCGAACCGTCCGCGTTGCGGACGCGCCGCCCGAGCACGTTCAACACGCCCTGCGGGCCCGCGACGACGATCTCGGTCACGACTCTGTCGTTGCCGTCGCGGTCGCGGTACTCGCGCGTGGAAAGGCGGCCCTCGACGAGCGCGGCGCTGCCCTTGCGGAGCAGCCTTTCGGCGGCGTCCGCCGCGGCGCCGTAGGCCACGACGCGATGCCACTCGGTGTTTTCGGCCGGTTGGCCGTCGCGGTCCGTCCAGCGCTCGGTCGTGGCGAGCGGGAACGACGCGGCCTTGTTGCCGTTGTTCAGCGCTCGGACCTCGGGGTCGCGTCCGGCGTGGCCGAGCAGCGTGACCCGGTTCATGTTCAGCATGGGGGTTGTCTCCTATCGGTGGGTTGAGGGATGGATTCGGATGGCGGGGCGCAGCCGGCCGGCGGCCGGTCCCGGACCGGGATTTCGGTCAGCAGCAGGCGATTTCCGCTCTTGGCATGTTCCGCGTCCGGGGATTGCCCCCGGCCGGGTGTTTTCTCCCCGTCAAGGGCCGCGCCAGCGGCCAGCACGGTGGGGGTGGCGCGGATGGCGAACCGCTCGGCGAGCCGCCCGCCGAGGTCGAAGTAGAACGGCCGACCGTGCCGGCGCATGAGGTCGAGCGGACGTCCGGCCAGCAGCACGATCTTCGCGGGCCGTTCGCGCGCCAGCGCCCAGGCCACTTCCGCCTCGCGCCGCCCGTCGACGAACAGCACGTCGGCCGTCAACGTAAGGTGCTCGAACGGGTCGATCCGGGCGCCCGCCGCCGCGAGGATTTCGCCGTCCGGGCCGAGGATGTCCTGGGCCACGACGATGGCGGGGTCGAATGCGCGGGCGCGGTGTTCGGTGGCCGGGACGATGCCGGGCACGGGCTCCTGTTGCTCAAGGGAACGCTGGGCGCGCTTGCGCGCCTCGTCTTCCAGCCGCGCCAGTTCGCCGGAGCGCTCCATGAAGGTGAGCCGCGCCTCGATGTCCGCCAGCAGGTCGGGCTCGGCGATCGGCCAGGTCGCGCCGCGCACGCCAAGGTCCTTCGCCGCCGCGGCTGCGGCGCCCAGTGCGAGTGCGGCCAGAACCGTCCACGCCGCAACGCAAGGAATCCGCCGCGTCATCGTCCTTCCTCCCTCAAATCGTTCTCAGGGCCCGGCTCGGCCGCCATGCCATCCGGTCCGACAAAAGGACCGTCGAGCCCAAGCCAGGGAATGTCCGGGAGCGCCACGGCGCGTCCGAGGATGCGCTCCCGGGGCACCAGCCCGATCTCCGCGTAGCGGCTGTCGTGGCTGTCGGGGTGATCCGCGTGCAGGAAGTAATGGCCTGCCGGAACGGTCCCGGACGCGACCGGCGCCAGCCGGCGGCCGTCGAGGGCGTTCGGCTTGGCGCGGCCGACCGCCGTGCCGTCGATTTGCACGGTGCCGTCCGCGTCCACGGCGACCGACGCGCCCGGCAGGCCGCGCACGGTCTTGAGATACGGCACCGGCGAGTTCAGGTTGTCCGGCGGCTCGAACATCACCGTCGCGCCGAACTCGGGTTCCCCGAACAGGGGCAGGCGCAGGTAGCCCCAGGCGTCGTCGGACCAACTCGCGTTGAAGTGCACGAGGGAGAGGATCGTCAGCCACAGCGCCAGAAGGCCGAGCAGCAGAACCAGCGCCGCATGGCCCCGTTCGCGCTCCGGCCGGCCCCGGACCGATTTTCCGCGCGCCGTCATGGCCGGACCTCCGGGACTGCCGCTTGGGAACCCGCCGGCTGGCCGTCCGCCGGGGATTTGCCCCCCGATAGAGGAGTGTCGGTGGACAGGGCGCGCGCGATCTCCGAGCGCACCTCGGCCGTGAGGTCGGGGGCGCCGGCGGCGACGCCGCGGATCGGCAGCAGCACCGCGCCGTGACGCTCGGCGACTTGCCGAAGCGCATCCTCCAGCGCTTGTGCCCAGGCGCGCGTCATCGCCGCCGTTTCCCCCGCGCTCCCCTCGGCGTTCGCCGTCCGCCCGGCGTGCTCGGCGACGAGCTCCGTCAATCCGACGGTCGCGATCCGCGGGACCGCCTCGATCATGTATCGCGCGATCCCGACGCCAAGCACCGCCGCAACCCCCAGGTTGAGCAGCACGGCGCAGCCGAGCAGCCTCAGCTCGCTCACGTTCCGCACTCCCCGGGCGCGCGTGCCGCAGCCTGGCGGCGCGGCGAGAACGGCAGGTACGCGCGCGTGTCCCGATGCTTGAACCAGCCCGTGCCGTCCTCGTCGTGGAACATGTACATGTAGTGGCCGGCCCAGCGCGGGTCGGACCGCTCGGCGGACAGGAGCCCCGCCAGGATGGCGGTGCGGAACACATCCTCGGCGTCGCGGACTACCCTCAGCTTCGGGTCGTGGCGCCGGTCACGCCGCGCGCGGGCGGCCTTGGCTTTCCGGGTCCGTCCCATGCGGCGTTTTCTCTCGTTGCGTCCTCGCCAGGTGCGCGACATCGGAGTTCTCCTCTTGATCGTTCGTGTTCGGGCCGGCCGGACTTGCGCCCGCGCCAGCGGGGTTTGCGCTCCCGCTAGGGGGGCCGGCGAGTTCCCGGAAGCGATTGAGCCACAGCCGGGCGGCCTTGCCCGGCTCGACCGGACGGATGCGGCGTTTCAGCGGCGGGAACGCCACGCCGGCTCCCCGGCCGAAGCCAGCGCCTTCGAGATCGCGGCGCTCGGCCGCGCCGGTCATGCGGGCGACGAAGCGCAGCAGATCCCCTTGTTCGGGCGTGGGTGCGCCGTCGACTCCCGCGGCCTCGAGCACCGCGCGGTCGATGGCCGCGCCGTCGCGGCGATGACGCTCCGCGGCGCGCGCGGAAGTCGCACCGCCGGCCTCGGCGTCGCCGAGCCACGCGATCCGCGCGTCGGCGAGCAGAGCCCGTAGCGCCAGCGTCCGGCGCTCCTCCGGCCCGAGCCCGTCCAGCGCCTCGATCGCTTCGCTCGCCACGGCGGCCCGCTGCGCGACCGAGTAGAACCGGCGCGTCTTGCCGCCCCAGCGGCAGGTGTTCGCCAGCACATGCGCCAGCGCCTCGAAGTCGATGCCGGCGGCCGTCAGCCCGGACGGATCTCCCGGCCAGGCCGGCAGCGCCGGGCGTGTCGCGGGTGCGCTCATTCGTCTCCTCCCTTGGAATTCGCGGGTTGCGTTTCGGATGCGGTCGGGCGTTCCGCCCCGGCGATGCGGTCGATGGCCTCGACCGTCGACAGCCCTCCGGCCTTGAGGCGCTCGACCTCGGCGAACGCCTCCCCGCGCGAGGAGAACAGCGCCACCGACCACGGATCGAGCACCAATCTCGCCACGCGCCAGCCGTCCGGGCCGTGCAGCACGAGCTCCGCGAACCGACCGTCGGCGGTGGTCAGGCTTTTCAGCGCCTGCTCCATGCCGGGGTCGCAGTGGATGCGTTTTTCGGACTTCAAGAGCTCCACCGACTCGTCCTTCTGCGCCAGGAAGATCACCCAGTCGGAGTTCTCCCAGGCGGCCCGCGCCGCGGGATTGGCGTAGTAGTCGTTCACCGACTGCGTGCCGGTGACGAGCGAACCCCGGTACTTCCGGGCCCGGCGCGCCGCGCCCTCGAGGAAGGCCCGGCTGTCGTCGCCGGACAGGAGGTCCCAGGCCTCGTCGATGACGATGGCCTTCGCCCGCGTTCGCTCGCCGTGGTACATGCGCTGGGTGGCGAGGAACACCACCAGCATCAGCACCACCGCCTGCAGGTCGCCCCGGCCCTTCAGTTCCGCCAACTCGAACACGGTCACCGACCGGCCGAGGTCCGGCACGGCAGTGCCCTCGAACAGCCGGCCCATCGACCCGCCCGGGCACCAGGGTCCCAGCGCGGTTGCCATGTCGGCGGCGCGCCGGTCGCCGCGCTCCTGAAGGTGCCTGCGCACGGCGGCCAGGTCGGCGGCGTTGCCGCCCTCGTCCCAGGCCGCCGCGATCGCCTCGTGGATCAGCGCCGCCTCGATGTCGTCGATCGCGCCGCTTCTGCGGCACATGCGCGAGAGCACGCCGGCGAGCATCGCGAAGCACTCTTCCCGGTAGTCGCCGTCCGCTTGCGCGGCGGCCGAATCGATCATGGCGAACGGGTTCAGGCAGGCTGCGTCCTTGCCGAACGCGATGAACGCGCCGCCAAGGGCTTCCGCGGTGTGCTGGAACGAGCGCCCGTCGTCGATGACCACCGCCTCGCCGCCGGCGCCGACGATGCCGGCGACCAGTTCCTGCATCAGCACCGACTTGCCGGAACCGGACTTGCCGGTGACGGCCACGTTGTAGTTGCCGGCCGTGTTGGCGAACGGCGACCAGCCCGCGGGCTGTCCCCGCCGCCCGATCAGCAGCAGCGCCGGGGGCGTGTCGGGCGAGAACGGTTGGCCGCGCCACTCGCCGTGAAGCGGAGCCAGGTTGACCGCGGCGGAGGTCAGCAGGGTCCTCATGCGGCCCATGCGTTCCAGATCGTCCGCGAGCCCGCCCGCCGGAACCATCGGCAGGCCGGCGAGCCACAACGGCAACTGCACGTAGCGCTCGGCGGCCATCCGCCAGCCCTGGCCGTGGTAGATCGCGCGCACCGCCTGCTCCGCCTCGTCAACGGCTGCCGCCGGGGCATACACGGCGACCGTGTAGCAGGCCCGGACGAGGCGCTCGCCGTCCTTGAGGCGTTCGGTCACGAACTGCCAGTCGCGGGCCTTTTCGGGCAGTCCGGGGAGATACCGCGCGATGCCGGTGCCCGCCTGCTGGGTGGCGCGCGCGGCCTTGAAGACCGCGCGGTCGACGGCGGCCTCGTCGCCGGTCACGACGGTGAGGCAGGTCAGCACCGGGCAGCCCGGCTGGAGGAACTCGCGGTGGAAGTCCCCGATCAGCGCGTTGCCGCGCCAGCCCGGCCAGACCTCCGGGAAGGCCGAGGCGGTGAGCACCCGCACCGCCACGTCGGTTCCATCGGGATCGTGGAACACCAGGCCCGTGGGCGCGACCGTGAGCGCGCGCCCGGGGGCGGCGCACTGAAGATGCAGCGGATCGCGCGGCGACCAGCGCCGCCGGGGGCGGGCCAGCCCGGAACGGCCCAAGCCGGAACGGTCCAGGTTGCTGTCGCGGCTTTCGTTCACAGCCGGCGCGGTGAGCTCCGCCGCCAGCGAGAGCAGATCGTCGGGGCCGAGCCGGCGCGCCGAGGCGCCCGCGGACGCGAGCGTGCCTTCGAGCGCCCGGCGGAAGGCGGCGAGCGCCGTCTCGGGCGCCGGGCCCGGCGGACCGGACAGCGCCGCGCAGACGAACACGCGGTAGTCGGACAGCGTGAACGGCGGGCCGCCCCCGTGCAGGGGACGCCAGCCCGCGTGCGACAGCAGCCGCCCGCGACGCTCGCGCATCGCGGCCTGCACCCCACCGGCCCCGCGGCGGGGCGCGCCCCAGGCGTCGAGCGCCGCCCCGAACCGGGGGCTCGCCCAATGAATCGCCTGCACCACGCAGCGCTCCGGCGCGGCGTCGGCCAGCGCGCCCGACAGCGCGCCCAGGGTCTCCGCGTCGATTCCCGCGAACGGCGGGATCTCGATCGCGAACCCGACGCTGGACGCGTTGAAGTAGAGTTCGGAGGTCTCGTCGAAGGCGCGCCAGGGCAGCAGTCCATGAAGCGCCGCGGGAATTTCAGGCGGCGCCCACGGTTCCAGCCCTGCCGGGCCCTCAAACAGGTCCTTGAGCCGCGCCATCATCGCGGGCGCTTCCAGGCCGCGGGCGCGATCACGATGCGCACCCAGGAGGCCTCGCGGTAGACGCCGTTCTCGTCCACGTAGGGTGCGATCCAGACGCGCCCGATGGTCTCGGGAAGGCGCACTCTGGCGTCCGGTGGCGGATGGTCCGCGCCCGAAGAGGCCGGATGCCCGTCCGCCCGATCGCCGATTTCAACGGCCTCATTGGCGGGGTCTGGCCCATCTTCCGGCGTTGCGGGGGCTTCCGCCTCGTCCCGGCCGTGCCCGAGCACTCGGGCGAACCAGCCGAAGGGGCGGCAGAACACGGGACAGTCGCGCCCGCGACCGTCGCGGACATTTTCCATGGCTCTGCCGGACGCTGAATGGCGCCGGGCTCTCGTCGCCGAAATGGCCGGTCTGGATTCGACGCGTGCGTCCAACCGATATCCGTCATCTGCCAGGGGGCCGCGCCCCGCGAGGGGTTCGCCGCCCGCCGGATGCCTGGCGTCCGCGAGGGGGACCATCGGATCGGCGGCGCCGACGCTGGCGCAGTGCGCGCCCTGGGCGAGCGGGCATTGCCAGTCCTCGCCGACATGGGTCGCCGCGCAGCCGGCCAGCGCCAGGGCGGCCGCGGCCGCCATCGCAGGCGCGAGCGCGCGGCGAAGCCTGTTCAGTTTCTCAACCGTCATCGTTCGTTCTCCGTGTGGGTTGGTCGCCAGGCCGCCCGTCGAGCCGCGTGCCCTCCAAGAACACGACGGTGACCGCGGTGCCCGCCTGGAGCTGGATTACCGGCTGGTACTGCTCGGCGCGGCGGATCAGGTAGTCGGAGACGCGCCGGCCCGCCGAAGAGGCGCCCGCGCCGATGCCGGCCCGGCCGATGTCGTCGAGCCCGGTGTTGGCGACCGCCGCCGTGTTGGTCCCGGTCGCGACCGCCTGGGGCGCGAACGCGCTTGAGACGCCCTGGCCGACGCCGGAGACGAGCCCCGCAAAAAACGCCTTCTGCACCAGCGCGCCCTCTCGGCTCACGACGGGTCCGCGCACGCCGGCCTTGCCGGCGCCCGCGACGAACCCGGCCACCTCGGTCTCTACCACCGTGCCGGGCTCGGAACCCGAACAGGTGAGCGTGCGCAGCCGCGCATAGACCTTCTCGGACGACAGGTCGCCGTAGGCCGCCCCGGTGACGGTGCAGCCGTGAAGATCGACGGCCTGCGCCGCCCCGTCCTCGGCCGCCGTCCACGCGGGCCCCGTGATCCTGAGCAGCACCGGGCGCGGATCGCCCTGCGAGGCGACCCCGGCGGAGGCGTCGACGCCCGCGACCACCACCGCCTCGGCATGGCTGCCTGCGGGCAGCCAGACCGACAATTGCCGGGCATCCTCGCCCCCCGCCTCCCGGAACAGCGGCTCGTCCAGCGGAAAACGCTCGATCAGCCCCTGCGGCGGCTGCGCCGCGGCAGACGCCTGCGGGGCGGCGGAAGAAACCATCGAACCGCCCGATGCGGAAGAACCGCCGCGCGCGGCGCCCGGCGCGAACACGTCGCCGCCGCTGAAGGGGTCGACGAGGCCAGGTCCGTTCGAGGCTTGGCCGCTCGCAGCCTCGCCAAGCGCTGCCGTGAGGCGGTCGATGATGCCCTTCGCCTCGTCGGCGTTGCCGCGGATTTCCTCCAGCAGCCGGCGGTTCTCGTCGGCGAGCTGGAGGTTGGCGTTGCGCACGTCGCGCAAGTCCGCCTCAAGCCGGCCCATCCGGGCCTCCGAGCGCCGCGTCCAGGTGTCCTCCGCCGTGTCCGGCCCCGCCAGCTCGGCGGCAATCCGCGCGCCCGGCGCGGACGGGCCGCCGCCGGAGCCGGACAGCCACGCGGCCAGCGCGAGCAGCGCCACGGCGGCGACCGCCGAGAACAAGAGTATCTGGCGGTTGCGCACCTGCCGGGCGCCGCCGTCGACCCCTTGCGGGGCGGTGCTCTTGTGGGCGGCGGATCCGGTCCGGCGCTGCGCCCGCGGATTGCCGTTTCCGGCGCTCATTGCGCGCGCGCCTCGCGCACGACCACCGCCAAGCGTCCCGCCGTATGGCGGTAGTCGTCATGTTCCGGGATCCACACTGCCACGACGTTCGGGCCCAGGGTCGCGGCCAGGTGCGGAGCGTCCGATGGAGCGTCAACGCCCAACGCGAGCACCAGCGCCTCGAAGCGCACTCCGCGCCAAACCTCGACCGGAACGATGTCCGGATCGGCGGCAGGGTCCTGATCGGACTGTCCGACCCGCAGGTTCGGGGACGGCTCGCCGCCCGCCACCGCCCGGAGCAGTCCGGCGATGGCCGCGATGCGGCCGGTTTCGGGGACCAGCGCGGCCCGATCCGCCGTTTCCCGATCCGCATTGCGCAGCAGGATCTGCGACGGCCCGCGGGGAACCGGAATCAAATTCAGCCGGTAGGTCGAACCCGTCTCCGATCCGACGAACAGCGCCTGCGGCGCGGCAGGTTCCTGCGGGGCGGCAGACACTTGCGGGGCGGCGGGTTCCGCAACGGGATGGAGATACAGGTCGCCCGCCACCGGGTCGTGCTCCACCGCAAACCCCTCCCCAGGGAGGCGGATCACCCGCTCGATCCGGTCGCCGAGCAGCGCCACCCGGACCACGCCGTCCGCCGACATCTCGGCGGCCAGCTCGGCGTGGTCGGCGGCGTCCAGTATGCGCGTTCCGGCCGCGGGCTCCGCCGCCGCGAGCGCCGTGCACAAACTCATCAGGAGCGCGGCGGCCAGCGCACCAGCGCGGCGGCGCCTTCGTAGGTTCATTCTCATTCTTCCTCCTCCAGGTCCTCGAACCGCAAGAGTCCCAGCCGCCCGCCGTCGATGCGGAAGGCAAGCCGGTAGGTCTTGCGCTCACGCGCGGACTCCTCGCGCCCGATCCAGGTGGCGAGTTCGCCCCGGACCTCGACGGTCAGCGACTCCGGGTCGGCATCGACGCCCCAGGGATAGAACGCGCTCGACAGGTCCCGCCGGGCCATGCGCTCGGCCTCCGAAGCCACCCAGGCGCCGATGGCGCCGCGGGCTTGCGCCGCGCTCATCCGGGCCGCCGCCTCGCGCACGTGGCCTGCGTTCTCCGGCGTCAGCGTCAGCAGCGTCACCGCCGCGGTGCGCGCCGCGTCCTCCAGGTAGCGCCGTCCCGCCCAGCTTCCGCCGACCTCCCACACCGGGCCGGACACCGCCGGCACCAGCACGGTCACGGCCTCGCGCCCGGCCATCCCGACCGAGAGGGCGAGGTTGGCGACAAGCGAGAGCCCCAGCAGCACCGCCAGCGCGAGGCGCGTGTCGCGCGCCTTGCGGCGCTCGGTTTCACGAACTTCCCGTCGCATGCGCCGTTGGCCTCTCAGCCCAGGTACCGGCGCACATGGCTCGGCGGCGTGGCCTTCAGGCGCAGCGCGAAGTCCGGCAGGAACCAGTACAGGGCGAAGTGCACGACATGGGCCCCGCCGCCGCGCTTGATCCGGCGCAGCAGCAGCCAGCCGCCGACGCCGGCCACGAGTCCCGTGACGAAGGCATTGGCGGCGAGTCCCAGCAGCGCAGGACCGACCAGCACAACGGCCTCGTCCGCCGTCCAGAACAGCCAGCGCTCCGGATCGTCGAGACGGCGGGGGATCGCGTGTCGCGCGGTGTCGTTCATGATCGAATGTGCGCTCTCAGACGATCGCCGTGCCGACCAGGCCGGTCACGATGCCGACGCCCGCGCCGGCCGCCACCCCGACGCCGACAGCCCCGAGAAGCTGCTGGGTGTTGAAACGCATCACCGAGCCGACCAGCGCCGCGCCCACGGCCAAGGCCGCGGCGAGCTGCCCGCCGGTGCCCGAGACGATGTTCGTCACCGTGGTCAGCGGCCCCTGGAAGGTCGTGTCCGAGGAGGCGAACGCCGCGTCGGCGCCGAACGCCAGCGCCAGGCACCCCACCGCGAAAGCGGCCAGTGTCCGCACGGCCGCTGGCGCGGCGGCGTGCCTGATCGCGCCCGACATGATCGCCCTGTACCGCCGGGCGCGGTTCCGCCTTGCGCAACGCCGCATCATGTGCCGTTCTCCCCGCCGTCGTCGGACGTCGAGGTCCTGCGCCGGGCCGCGGCCCAGGCCTCCAGGTCGGCCCGCGCGTAGAGGATGCGCGATCCGAACCGGTGAAACGCCGGCCCCTCGCCGGTGACCCGGTAACGGTCCAGCGTGCGGGGCGAAAGCCCCAGAAAGGCCGCGGCCTCGCGCGTGCCCAGATACTTCGTCGGTTGCCCGCTCATGGAAGTGCCTCCTTCTTTGTCGTTGTCGGGGGACGCGTCCCCGTCGTTGGTGTCGCATCGGCGCGGCGCGGCCGGCCCGCCGGCCGCGATCTCGTGGATCGCGGCGCGCTCGGACTCGTTGCAGCGGGTCGCCATCCAGGCGCGCACCCGTCCTACGGTGTCGAGCCGGGGCGAGACGCCCCGGCGCAGCCGCGCGACGAACGAGGGGTCGCCCGCCGCGTCCAGCCCGAGCACGTAGGGCTTGGTGCGCGTGATCTCGATGAACGCCTCGATCTCGGCCCGGAACGCGGGTCCGAGAGGTTCCTCGCCGATGAAGACGAGCACCTTGTCGGCCGTGTCCACACGCGGAACGCGGCCGCGCCTCAGACGCAGCACGAAGGACGGATCGCACAGGGCGTCGATGCCGAGACGCGCCGGCGGGGTGCCGGTGCGCTTGAGCCAGTCCTCTACGGTGTCACGGAATTGGGCGGCGAGGTCGTTCATGCCGCGCAACGATACGGACGTGAAATATCGTTGACAATAGTGTCTGTTAGTGAATAAGCTATCGCTGGGCGACACCCGCGCGAGGACCCGCGATGCAGAACGACCCGGTGCGACAGAAAATCCGAGATCTCCTCTGGGAGGCCGGACTGAACATGCGCGAGGCATCGCTCGCCATCGGCCGCAACGTGAGCTACGTGCATGGGTTCCTGGAACGCGGCACCCCCAAGGTGCTCGGCCACCGCGACGCGGAGAAGCTCGCGGAGGTTCTTGGCTGCGGCATCGAGGACCTGCGACACGCCGAACGCCCGCCCACCCGCAAGGGCCGGGGCCCCAAGCCGCGCCGCGGCCGCGCGCCGGAAGGCTCCCCCGTGCCGCTCGCCGGCATTCCGGAAGTGGAGGTGGAAGCCTCGGCCGGCCCGGGGGCGCTCGCCGGCGAGTTCGTGGCCGAAAAAGCCCGCTGGTACCTGCCCGAGGGGATGATCCGCTACGAGGGCGGCGCGGTTCCCGACGCCATGCGCGTGTTGCGGGTGCGGGGGGAATCCATGGAGCCGGAACTGTCCGAGGGCGACCGGCTGCTCGTCGACACCTCGAAACGGAAGCCCGCCACCGGGGAGATGTTCGTGCTGTGGGACGGCAACGGGCTGGTGGTCAAGCGCGTGGAGCGCGTCGCCGACCCCGAAGGCGAGCCGGGATTGCGTCTCAAGTCAACCAACGCTGAATACGTCGACTACACTGCGCCCGCCTGTGACGTGCACATCGTCGGCAAGGTGCTGTGGACCGTCAGGAGGGTGTGAGGAGAAGTGGCGAGGTATCGGTTCCCTATTGCGTCACAACCAAATCGGTGTGGAGGGCTAGGCACAATATGTTCCAGACCAACGCTATCTTGAATCTAGCATTGACGGCATCAGTACAACAACTTAATATGTGGTTAACCCCACTTTCAGGCGGGGTTTCTTCTCATGAACTACACTGCGGGCCAGCTACAAGAGGCTGCCGGACTCTCCAAGGAAGCATTTCGACACTGGAAGCGGGTGTTGCCTGGCTTTGCGCGTGGGAAGAGTCGTCGTCCGAGTTTTTCTCCGGGGGATGTTCTGGCATCAATCGTTCTGCAGTGCTTGACGCACGGCTGCGGCGTACGCATCGGGGATTTGAAAACGGTGGCGAGTACCATCTTCGATGTCTGCAACGAGACGTCGTGGGATGTTCTGGCAGACAGGACCCTAATCATCGACTTGTCCCGGCAAGCCTGTTTCATGGTTCCCAACGCTGACCCAATGCCCGGAGATGGCGCAGTAATGGTGTGTCCGATGGAACCAATTATCGGGACGCTGCGCGATCACCTGTTCCGCTCGTCTCCCGTCGCAGCCGAAAAAGCGCGGCAGCATAGTGCTGAGATCTCGGGAGTGGCATCAGCCGAGGTGCAATACCGATGAGCTCCGCGCTTGCACAGCCTCTCTCTACGACCTGGAAAGATCGCCTCGACTTGTCCAACCGCGGGATCCCGGAACTTTATGAAGACGCCGCAGCCGTTGGACGGAGCCCGCATGCAAACGCGATAAGGATGACCTTGGCAGACCTAGGCGCATCGGCGGTGTTTTGTGTCCAGGGTGTGCCGACGGTTGTGATTGTCGTGCTTGATGACTATCAACGCGAACGAGTGATCGAGTTGCATGGCGCCCTATGGAATCAAGGCTTGGCTGCACTCCTGCTGGTCATTTCGGGCGATACTCTGCGTGCATTCTCGCTCGCGCGAATTCCACACAGCGGCGATCCGGAATTCGACAGCCGATGTCTGGTCCGCCAGCTCGATGCCGTCGCGGACGGGCTTGCCATCAAGGACTTCATCTACGGCGCGGAGTCCGGTCGGCTCTGGGAGCACCATGCTGATCATTTCAGAGCGAGCGAACGGATCGATCAGGTTTTGCTCGATAACCTCTCGGCGTCTCACGCCGCGCTTTGCCAAGATGGTCTGTCCACGGATGCCGCCCAGGCGCTCCTCATCCAGACAATGTTTGTCGCCTACCTGGAAGATCGGAACATTGTCGGACCCGAGTACTTCCGTATCGCTTCCGGTGGTGCCTCCGAAACGTTTATCGGACTGCTTGAGTCGACAAACGCTACGGGCCTATATCGACTGTTCGATAGCTTGCGTGAGGACTTCAACGGCGACCTATTCGTAGCTCCGTGCTCATTCGATGAGAACGGGCCCCGACCACGAGTCGTCCGAACGAATTTGCAGACTTTGGCGAGGTTCCGGAGCGGACGCGAAGTCATGACTGCAACCGGTGGCCAGTTGCGCTTTTGGGGCTATGACTTCAAGTACATTCCGATTGAACTAATCAGCGCGGTGTACGACCGTTTCCTGGGCGCGCAAGAGTCGCAACGCCGAGTGCGTGGCGCGTACTACACGCCAATGTTCCTTGCGGATACCGTTATTTCGGCATTGTGGGACACCCTGCCCGCGAGCACCAAGTTGAAAGGTCAGTTCCTCGATCCAGCATGCGGTTCGGGCGTATTCCTCGTACGGTCTTTCCAACTCTTGTGCGAACACTGGCGCGACACCCGCGGATCGCGAACGATCCGATGGGACAGTCTGCTCATGATCCTGTCCCGCCTGCGCGGGTGTGATGTAAACGCTGGTGCGGTCCGGGTTGCGGTGTTCTCGCTATACGTCGCACTCTTGCAGGAAGTCAACCCACCGGACATACAACTGCTAATCAAGCGGGGCAGGCTGCTGCCCGAGTTGTGGGGCCGTAATCTTTGCGCGCAAGACTTCTTCCAAGCTTCTGAGGAGGAATTGCAGGCGGAGGTGATTCTCGGCAACCCACCATGGTCGAGCCGTCACGGCGCAGACCGCAACTCGGTGGTTTGGTGTAAAGACCATCAGTTTCCGATGCCGGGCCGGGAGGACGCTTGGGCGTTCGTATGGAAGTCGCTTCGGCATCTGCGGGAGCATGGCGTGGTGAGCTTTCTGCTTCCGGCGATGGGCTTCTTGCACAACCATGCCAAGAATGCGATTGATGCTCGAGCCCGGCTAATTACTGAGGCGCGAATTTTTCGCATCATCAACTTCGCCGATCTGCGGTTCCAGTTGTTCGAGGGCGCCGTGCGCCCTGCGGCGTTGGTCATACTTGGTCGCCGGGAGAACGATGCGCCAGGTTACCGCTTCGACTATTGGGCACCTAAAGCGGATCTGAATCTGAAGATGCGTCGTGCGATCAAGCTGAGCAGTGTGGACCGAGGTTCGATCACAACGATGGACCTCCGCAAGGATCCCTTTGTGTTCAAGCGACGTTTATGGATGAGCGGCCCCGAAGCCAAGCTATTCAACTACTTGGAAACACTACCAAAACTCGGTGCCTTGGTGAGCGAGTATCGAGTCGCCTATCGGAGAATGGAGTTATTCGAGAATCGGTGGGTAGTAGGGAACGGCTTTAAGCCTGTTAACGAAGATCGACTCGACGATGATGGGTACCAGCACCAACAGAGCGAGACAATCTTTAACACTCCCTATCTGCCGGTCCAAGCGTTTCGCGTATTGGCCCAGGACACGGGGCGACTGCGCGTCTTTAGTGAAAGGCATGACGGCTTGGTACACCGAAAGGGTTTCGAGCGTGGTTTTGCCGGTCCTCGTGTCCTCGTACCGTGCGGCATCAGCACTGCGAGCCATAGGCTTCGCGCCAGCTACGTTGAAGATCCGCTCACATTTGAGCACATCATCTTCGCCATTTCCGTACCTAGTCGCGATGCGAGGCGTGCGAAACTTCTAACGGCATTACTGAATAGCAAGCTTCTGTACTGGTTCGCGTTTCACGGCACGGCCTCATTTGGTTCCGATAGGCCCAAAATACAACAAGGTGATCTGCTTCGCCTTCCGTTTCCGACACGCCAGGATTTTGGGCACGAAGACGAATCCTCTAATGCTGAAAGTGCGCTCGTGGAGCTTATTGACGACGCCATAGCATCGACGCGGGAGAGCATGGTATTGGAGACCAGAGACGATGGGATATTCGACGAGCTCGACTCACAGTGCTACCGGTATTTCGGTCTCGGCAAAGAGGAGATCGCCTTGGTCGAGGACTCGGTCGCCAGCGTGATTCCGAGTGTGCAGCCGCACAGGGAGAGCTTCGCCGATCTGTGGCGAACGGCGGGGCCAGAAGAGCGAGAGAAATATGCGAGCACACTGACTCGCAGCATGGCGCATTGGTTTAGCGACGATACGGCTGTTCGCATCGAGCTTGAGGCACGAAACGACGACCTCGCGCTCGTACACCTACGCTTGGTAGAGCGTCAGAACTGGGAATCGTACCGGGAGCGAAATGACGAGGCTGTAGGAGCAGCACTAGCGCGGCTGGGAGCGCGTATGGATAAGCCCCTCCCGGGTAATTTTCAGTTGGTTCCGGATTTTCGCCTGTTCATCGGGAAGAGTCTCTTTCTCGTGAAACCGCTACAGCGCCGATTCTGGTTGAGATCTGCCGCCATCGCCGATGCGGACGCGATGGCCTTGGAGCTGCAGGACGCTGTTCGGCTCGGTAACCTCGGCGACTCGGCCTGATGCTGATCGGAGATCCCACGCACTGGATCGCGCATTTCAGATCTCTGGATGCCCGGTTCCTTGAGTGCGTTCTCGCGGTGTGGCCGAGGTGCGTGGCGCTGCTGCCCGAGAAACCGGATGAGGACACGATCACGATCAACCTCGTCGATATCCTTTCGAGGGACGCGAGGGCCAGACGGCTATTTCACCATCTTGCGTACCAGCATGAGCCCTTCGGCTACACCGCCGATGGCTGGGCTTATAGCAAGGGCAAGATCGACATGGCATTGCTGTTGGATCAGGAACGTGAGAGATATTTGGCCTACGAGTGTAAACGCCTCAACGTCGTTCGAAACGGAAAGACGAGTTCGTTGGCGACCCCATATGTTCTCGAAGGCATGCTCCGTTTCATCACGGAGCAGTACGCGGCCAATCTCCCTATGGGGTGCATGCTGGGCTACGTTCTGGATGGAAACGTTAACGCCGCACGGACAAAGGTCAGAGCGGCGATAGACTCGAATAGCGTCAGCATCGGGCTGATGGAAGAACCGACGGATAGTCAGTCAGTTGGCCCAATCAAAAGGTTATCCAGCCTTCATCACCGCCCATCTAACGGTTCGGACATCGAAATTCGGCACGCTCTGTTACCATTTCCTGCGACCCAGGGTCAGTAAGCCAATCACGGTCGAGAAGAAGAGTGCCTGCGCGCTTGAACCAAGCCCATACGATGCCGCGGAATCGAGTGACAAGGTCGTTCATGCCTGACCGATGCCGCAGACGCAATCCAAGGACACCGAGGTATAGGACCAACTGATCATGGCCTGGGACTACAAAGCGACACGCCAGGATAACGAACATCGATACGGAACGGACATTGGACGGATTGGACCGATCCTGACATGGAGGGGACCAATCACTGATTGCAGCTAGGGCGGTGCGCAAGATGGATGAATGGGTAAGACGTTACGAAGGCGACGCATATCGACGGTCGATTGCCAGGCTCGTTGCGATGCATCGAATAGTCGGCAACGCAGTCAAGACAGAACGGAGAAGAGATCGTCGTCTACAGACGATCGTGCTCGGATTGTCCGTACTTACGTCTGGCGCTCTCTGGGTGTTGGTCGCACAGATCGACCTAATCAGCCAGTGGGTCACTTGGCTAGGGGCAATCGTCAGTACGCTCGCCACCTTCTTGGTCCTATGGAATCACACGATTGGCCCGGCGATACGATCCGGGAAGCTTAGTAGCTACTTCACCAGTTTTGGAGAGTCGTTGGCGCACGCGCGCGAGCATCCCGATAATTTCACCTGGCACAACTTCAAACATCTTGAGAGTGGGTACGTCGATTTGGGGCTTCCTGACCCTTCAAAGGATCAGATTCGCGATGCCGCGTTAACGGGAATGTTCGAGGACTGAGCGAGGAGGGGTGGAGTCAACTACGGTGTGGATCTGCACGCTTACCACACGCTCACCGGCGGGGCCGTTTGCGCCCTGCCGACGTCAGTTGGTTCGCGGCGTCAAATTGACGCTGACGGGACGATGATCACTAAGCATCTCCTTTCCGAACGAGGACTCGGCCATTTCAAACGCGAGGTGCTCTACCCATCCAGCGTTCGCCCTCACCTCCAGCGGACTCGTTCCCGACCGGCTCAGCGCCTGCGTAAACAAGATGTGATCGAGCAGGATATTCTCGTCGCGCTCGGGGTCTAGGTGGTCCTTGAACTTCGTTGTCCAGCGCAGGGCCTGTGGCTGGTCAAACAGCACATGATTGAGGAGGCGTTGCGCGAAGAACACGTCCCCCTGCAAATTGGAGAGCAAGTCGTGCAGCAGGTATTCGCGCTCCATCAATTCCTTACCGGGTCCATCATTGAGGTCGCCGACGACGAGGAGCGATGGATCCGCCTCCTGCCTGAATCGGTGATCGACATATGCGCGTATGGCTGTCGCCTCCGAGGTGAGCTTCACCCTCGCGCGGTGTGCTGCCGCAAGGAACGAACACACGCTCTTGTTGCTCTTCACGAAGTCGTCGAGGCTCTCGTCGGGTCTCCGTTCCGGGATGTCGATGCCGGTGTGTTTGCTCTTCAGATGTACGCCAATCACTTCATGCCGTGCGCCGCCGAACGTGAACGCCAATATCTGCGGCTCACGGTAGAACGAATGCTTTAATCGGGTCACGATCGGGACATCCTTAACTTTGCCGACGGTCTTCAGCCTCGGGACTGCGACCTGCCAAGTGCCGTCCTCGCTGATCGACGGTGACTCCCGCGCCGCGAACGCCCGCCAGGAGCGGACTGGAACAAGTTCTGGTGATATCCGCTCGGCGAGCCGCTTCTTAACGAGGAACCAAAGCCATTGTCGACCTTCAATGTGGTAATCCTCACCATTAGGCCGTATGACTAGTTCGTAATCCGGCATCACCTTCTTGGCAAACGCCTTCATCTCCTCTACTCCCATGGGCGCTTCACAAAGGAAGATAATGTCCGCGTTTAGCAGTTCGATGAATCGACCGATAGCAACAATCCGCTTCTTGGCATCCGACTTATTCGGCGCGTTCCGGCCGAATAGCTCTTCGCCAGGTGCATATTTTTCGAATACAACACCCCAATCAGAGTCGAGCCATTCAGCGTTCCATGTCGTCAGTTTCAAGTGACTGCTCCCCAGCTACGGGTCTCAATAAAGACCTACAGTTGCATTATGCTCACCGTTGTCGGTAGCACAAGAACCGCTAACCGTTTCCGGAAACCATGGAGTCCGGAAGTGGAGGTGGAAGTCTTGGCCAGCCCGGCGGCGCTCGCCGGGGAGTTCGTGGCCGAAAAAGCCCGCTTGTTCCTGCCCGAGGGGACGATCCGCTACTAGGGCGGCGCGGTTCCGGATGCCATCCGCGTGCTACGGGCACGGAGGGAATCCATGGAGCCGGAGCTGTCCGAGGGCGACCGGCTGCTCGTCAACACCTTGAAGCGGGTGCCCGCCACCGGGGAGATGTTCGTGCTGTGGGACGGCAACGGGCTGGTGGTCAAGCGCGTGTCGCTGGCGCGGGGGTAGAGCCGGGGCTGCGGCTGAAGTCAACCAACGCGGAGTATGCCGACCACACTGCGCCTGCCGGCGACGTGCATGTCGTCGGCAAGGTGCTGTGGACCGTGAGAAAGATGTGAGCAACGGACTCCGCTCCGGGAGGAGTCGGCTGGTGCTTCCCTGCCCACCTAGCCGTCGATAATCGGTTGATGCCTCACGGCTTTCCGAAGATTCTTCCGGTATAGTGGCGCACGAAGCGCTTTGCGGCCGGTACGGCGTTGTTCCCGCAGTTCTCCAACTCAAGCTTCAGTGCAAAGGGCAATTGTCAGAGCGTCCCGTACGCGAAAGACCAACGAATCAGCAGGAGACATAAGGTCGTGCAGTCAGACCAAATCGCAGGGACGGGCAGTGATTCGGTAGAACCATCCGCAGCACGCTCACGAAACCAGAATCGACCATCAGCGGATTTCGCACGCGGTGACGTTGTGCGATTTCGAACGAATCCCGCAAGAACCGGCGTGGTGACCGAAGTCCATTCCGGAGAGACCGAACCGCGTTACGAGGTCTTCCACGACGGCAAGGTCGCTTCCTACTACCAAAGGCAACTTCTTCCGGTGGAAACTTCCGGAGAACTCGTCTCTGTGCTGTCTCTTCCATCGTTTCATGCGCGCTTGACGGCACTTCAGCTGCTTCATCCGAGCGTGTCACATCTTTATTCCCTTCATGCGGCGCGCATCGAAGTCATCCCCTACCAGTTCCGACCCGTACTGAAATTGATTCAGTCCGACCGACCGCGTCTGCTGATCGCGGACAGCGTTGGCGTCGGAAAAACGATTGAGGCCGGCCTGATACTCCGCGAACTCCAATCCCGTCGCGAAATCAGGCGGGTGTTGATCGTGTGTCCCCGCCCACTCGTGACGGAGGAGAAGTGGCGCCAGGAAATGAAGCGATTCGACGAACGGTTCGAGCACCTGGACGGACCCACGCTGCGGTTCTGTCTTTCCGAAACAGATCTCGATGGTGTATGGCCCCAAAGGTACGAAAAGGTCATCGTTCCATTCTCTTTGTTCACCGAAGACCTCCTGCACGGCAAGAGGGGGCAGAAGGGTTTGCTTGCTCTCGACCCGCCGCCACAGTTCGACCTCGTGATCGTCGACGAGGCCCACCACATACGCAACACGGACACCCAGCGCTATCAGGCGGTAAGGTTCCTCTGCGACAACGCGGAAGCCGTGGTGTTCCTGACCGCCACGCCAATCCAACTGCACGAGCAAGACCTCTTCGTCCTCCTGAACACCCTACGACCGGACCTGATCATTGACGAAGCCGGATACGCCGCCATCACGGAACCGAACGGCCCAATCAATCAGGCGACCCTGGCCGCGCGCACGGGGGAACCGGGCTGGTCGGAGCGCGCGCGTAGCGCACTGAAGGAAGCCGCGCAATCCGCCTGGGGCTGCTCCGTCCTTCAGAAGGACCCCTCATTTCAGGAAGTTCTCGATTCTCTGGCCGATGCAGAGAGCACCCGCTCCGGACGCGTACAGGCAATTCAGGACATCGAGCGCCTTCACACATTGTCTGGACTGATGAGTCGTACACTGCGACGCGACATCGGCGAGTTTACGCAGCGCAAACCGGAGACGGTAACGGTCGAGTTCACTCCCGAGCAGAAGCGACTCCACGATGCGGTAATTGCCTCTCAGGCGGCGGTCTACTCGGCTCTGCACGGAGACCGCTCCGTGAACTTCCTCCTTACCACCATTCGCCGCCAGGCCTCCAGCTGCATACACGGACTGGCCCCGCTGCTTCGGGACATCCTTTCGCGAAGGCTCAGTGAACTCAACCTCAACGAATTAGGGGACGGTACTGATGCCGCGATCGATGCCGACCAGGCGATTTCACGCATCAGGACCCTCGTCAGTGAAGCGCTCGCGTTAGCCGAAGCACTGCCGAACGATCCCGCCTCCGACCCGAAGTTCTTGGCGCTCATGAAAATCCTGAACCAGAAACAGTCTCTGCAGAACAACAAGGCCATGCTGTTCAGCAGCTTCCGGCATACGTTGGCCTACCTAGAGGCTGCGCTTCGTCAATCCGGCTGTCGTGTCGGGGTGATTCACGGCGAGGTGGATGACGCGACCCGGGTCGCACGGCGCGCCAGGTTCGAGAAGGATCGTGAGGATCCAGACGCTCTCGACACACTGCTTTTTTCGGAGGTTGGATGCGAAGGCCTTGACTATCAATTCTGTGACTGCATGGTCAACTACGATATCCCTTGGAACCCCATGCGCATTGATCAACGAATCGGTCGAATCGACCGCTGGGGTCAGACCAGCGAAGCCGTGGCCATCTACAACCTCATCACCGCGGATACGATCGATGCCGACATATACGAGCGATGCCTTCTCCGCATCGGAGTGTTTGAGCACGCGCTCGGCGCTAACGAAGCTATCCTCGGCAGCATTACGCGGGAATTGACCAGCGTCGCCAAGAACCTCGCACTCTCGTCAGCCGAACGGCAGGCCAAGCTCGATCAGCTCGCGGACAACAGCATTCGTCTCGTGAGAGAACAGCAGAACCTGGAAGTTCGCCAGACTGAACTCTTCGGCCTTCAGGTCCCCGGCGACCAGTTCCGGCGGGATGTCGAGGATGCGGCCAGCTACTGGCTCTCGGCTACTTCCCTTGAACGCCTCGTCTCAATTTACTTGCGCGACTACGTGAGCGGAACCGATGCCCCGTTGCTTGGCGATGGTCCGAAAAAGCTCCTGCGCTTATCTCGTGCTGCTCGAACTTCTATCCTCAAAGACTTTTCGGACATCGGAAGACAGAGCACCACGATTGCGCGCGAGTGGGAGACCTGGCTCAAGGGCAGCGACCCGAACCTGGCGGTGACGTTCGATTCGGCGTATTCAGTGCAGGACCGTGCCGCAACGCTGATCACGCCGGTGCATCCGTTGGCGATTCAGGCCGCACGAAGAATCGAGTCAACCGCGTCCAAGGCGCCAATCGTCGGAATTCAAGTTACGACCAACACCGTTCCGGCTGCCGACTATCCCTTCGCCATCTACCACTGGCAGTATCACGGCATTAGAAACGACGTAGAGTTTCAACCCGTTACCACGGACCGTACACTCACTGCCGATTTTTTTGAGCTTCTGCCCAACGCCGCTGAGCTGGACATCAACCCCTCCGACGTGACTCGAGACATGCGAACGCTGCTGGAGCGCCAGCACTATCGTCTCTGGTCCGACGCTCGGGTGAGGCACGCCGATCAAACACGGCGCAATGCCGACTTTCGGCAGGGAAGCCTCGAGACAAGTCATGCTGCCCGAATGGCCATTATCGAATCTCAACTCGCCCGCGCGGACAACGAACGAATCCGGGTCATGAGAGCTGCACAGAAGGCCAACGCTCAAGCCGACTTCGACCGGCGCAGCGCCGAAATCGAACACGCCAGAGAGAAAGCCGATATAGCAGCGCAACCCGTGGGCTACGGCATATTGCGCGTGGCCGGATAGACGATGCCCAGCGACTATGCAGCCATCACCCAAGAGAACATTCGGCGTCGAGGCGAGGACTTCGAAGACATAGGCAACTTTCTTGCAGAAAAGCTCTACGGCGACAGGTCTCACTTTATCTATGAGTTGCTTCAAAACGCGGAAGACGCTTTGTCCCGGCGTCGCGAACAGAACCCCGGCGCTCAATTTCCCCGCGACGTCACTTTTCACCTTTTCAGGGACCATCTTGAAGTCTCACATCACGGCCAACCCTTCGATGGTGAAGACGTATGCGGGATCTGCGACGTTCTGCGGGGCACCAAAGCTGAACGGCTCGATCGAATCGGTACGTTCGGCATTGGGTTCAAGTCCGTGTACGCCATCACGAGCGCGCCAGAGATTCACTCCGGAGGCGAACGTTTCGTCATCGAAAAGTTCATCCGTCCGAAGGAAGTTGCCCCGCGTCTGCCCGACGATGACGATCGGACGCTATTTCATTTTCCGTTCGACCACGCGTCATTCAGGCCCGAGGACGTATTTCGGCTCATCGAAACAAAGCTGAAATCACTTGGCGCCCGCTCGCTATTGTTCCTCAGCGAAGTGAAGGCAATCGTCTGGCAAATTGAAGATGCGGAGCAAGGCTGTTACATGCGCGAAACGCATCCGAGCCAACACGGCGGATCTTTGGTGCAGATCATCGGTGAGAGTACGGGTCAACTGGACACCGAGGAGGAATGGCTTGTGGAACGGCGGGATGTTCGGCATCCGACCCGATCGGAGACCCTGCCCGTCAAAGTGGCGTTCGGCATAGAGAACCAAACTGACGGCAAGTCAATTCGGCAGCTACCACACTCGCCGCTCACCGTGTACTTTCCAACCGCACGGGAAACGGGCCTGTCCTTTCTGGCACACGGCCCCTTTGCTTCCACTCCGGCTCGCGACAACATCGAGAGCGACAGCGAATGGAACGGCTTGCTGCTCTCGGAACTCGCATCGTTGGTTGCGGACAGCTTGAAGACATGCAAGAAACACGGCTATCTCGACACGAGCTTCCTTTCCCTGCTGCCCATAGACGAAGACACGTTTCCCGCCGACTCGCCATTCCGCCCGATCTACGACGCCGTTTTGGCGGCGTTGAGGGGTAGGCCGTTGATTCCCAGCGTAAGCGGGACACACGCTCCCGCAACCTCTCTTGTTCTTGGGCGCTCCAAGGAACTGCGCGACCTGCTTCCGTCCACTCTATTAACGGAGCTGATGGGTGCGGAACCCGCGAGCCTGGACTGGGTGGACGCCGCCGTGACCGAGAATCGGCATCCGAAGTTATGGCGGTACTTACGCGACAAGTGCGGCGTTCAGGTCGTCGACGCCGAGACATTCGCCCGCCACCTCACGCCCAACTTTCTCGACGCCCGCGACGACGCCTGGATGGTGCAGTTCTATACGTTTCTGGCGGGACAGGAAGCCTTATGGCGGGCCAAAGGCGCTTACCGGTATTCCCCAGAAGGGCCCCTCCGCAACAAGGCAATCATACGCTGCGAGGATGGGCAGCATCGGCCACCGTTCGATGCATTCGGGCGCCCCGCCGTTTTTCTCCCGATCGACTCCCCCTCCGACTACCCCATCGTCCGGCGGTCCGTGTATCAGAATCGGAACGCAGCGGAGTTTTTCCGAAGTCTGGGGCTGGTTCCGCCCGACCTTTGCGCAAGGGTCATCACGACAATTCTGCCGCTCTACAAGAGTGATCGGGACGTCGGGCACATGGAACACCAAGAGCATCTGGACACGATTCGGGATGCGATGCGCCTCATTGAGTCACCGTTGTATGCCCAAATGAAGCATTCATTGAAGTCCGCTTCCTGGGTCTTGGCGAGCAATGCCGCACACGGTTCGGAGGTTTACTTGCGCCCGACCGGTCTGTTTGTCCCGTCGCCCAACCTGCAGACCTTTTTTGAAGGGAACGACGACGCTTGGTTTCTCGCCGAGACCGAACAGGACATCGACTGGAATGCTCTGGGAGTTCGAAGCAAGCTGATCGTCAACTGTCGCGGGCTCAATGTCGCATCGCACAAATACGTGACGCTGGCATCCCGTCACGGATGGCACATGCGGGGCCAGGGTGGTTTTGACCCCAATACGACCATAGACGGGCTTGAACATGCACTTGCCACCATCAACCGTGAGAAGGCTGCCTACATCTGGAACGATCTCCTTCCGCCTCTCATCAGGTTTCTGCACGGTCGATATCAGACCGCAACGCACCAGAACTACGACAATGCCACCACACGCGAAGGGGACTCGAAGCTGTGCAAGACACTGAAGGAGGAGGCATGGATCCCGGTCGGCGAAGACGAGTTTAAGCGGCCCGAAGAGTGCACGGTTGCAGACATGGTTGGCGAACTCAAGCGCAACGAGGAGCTCGCAATGGTTCTTGGCATACAACCGGACCCCGCCATAGTTGCTGTTGAGAAGCACAGCGCCCGTAAGTCACTTGTCACCAAAGCCGGTTTCCAGCCTGAAATCGCCGCGCTGTTGGTGCAACACCGCGCTGTACTCACAATCGAGCTCATAACAGAGATTGTGGCCGCCCGCGACGAACATCGATCCAATTCTCCCGAGTTTCCTGAACGTCCGGTACCCAACAAGGAACGCCGTGCCAAGCGGGTGGGCAAGCGCGTTCGCAAAGCGGACCCAAAGACCTACGACAAACGCAAGCGATCCGTTCGAAAGACTGGTCCTCAGCAATCACCGAAGGTGTGGCTCCGCGGGATGTACACAAACGCACGGGACGTCACCGTATGCCAAATGTGCCGCAATGGGATGCCGTTTCGGGTACCGAAGACCGGGGAATACTACTTCGAAGCCGTCCAGGTCGCGGACAACTTCTCGGTGGAGGACCACTGCCTTTATCTCGCCCTTTGTCCGCTCTGCGCTGCGAAGTACACCGTACTCGTCAAGAAGGACGAAAACCGTCTGTCAGAGTTTGTTTGGGCGATTGAACAGGCGGAACCTACCGACTACGAAATCCCGGTCCAGCTAAACGGTCGTCCCGCGTCAGTCCGATTCGTTGAAACCCATATACTCGATCTCAAGGCCGCTCTCGCAGAATGCTTGTCGTAGCCAGGCATCGTGCGTCCTGATGTCCTTGTAATCCAACCCGACCTTCCACGTACGCCAATTGCACGGCGGCGACGCAGCCTTTTGTCCAGTCTGCGGACTCTTTGAATTGAACGACTTCTCCTCATCGGTAGATAACACCTCGATCCGCAAGTGAACCGTCGACCGCGCAGCGCTGGAACGCGCAGGCATTCACCACAATTCGCTTTCAAATTGCTTACGGCAATAGTGGGGGAGAATAAAACTACAGAAATTACAGGCGTTTAGAACGAAATAAAGGCATGTATTGCATTTGTGTCGACAACGCATACCGCGGAGGCCGTGCTGCTCATACGCTTGTTCCATCCCTGGCCATCGATCGAATTGCGGGCCTACCGGCCTGCTCGGGATTTCCGTGTTTCCTCCAACGCCAACTCCATCGCCTCTTCGGCGTCCAGTCCGGCGGTCCGCCTTGCCCTGGCGACCAGTTCCTGTGCGCTCTCGACCGGCTGTATGCCTCTGAGCCGCAGGCTTTCTTCGATTATCGCGGCCATCGAACGGTTCTGTCGCGCCGCCGCCTCCTTCAGGGCGCGGTGGGTGCGATCGGCCAGGCTGATCGTAAGGCGGACCATGGTGATAAAGAACCATAACACCAATACACAAACTGGGCAACCCTTTTGGGCCGGCGCCGCGCGCCGGTAAACTGCCGGCTGGGATGAACGACGTCAGGAAAAAAGGGCTGCTGGGGTCCTGGTCGCTGGTGGCGGGGCTTACGACCGTGTCCCGCGTGCTGGGCCTGGCGCGCGAGATCGCGTTCGCGTGGTTCGTCGGCGCCGGCGTGGTCATGGATGCGTTCATCGTCGCCTTCCGGATCCCGAGCCTGTTCCGGCATTTCTTCGCCGAGGGGGCGCTGTCGCAGAGCTTCGTGCCGGTTTACTCGGAGCGCATGGAGGCCGGAGACGGCAGGGAAGAGCTGGCGGACCTGCTGGGCCGGGTCATGGGCACGCTGGGCGCGGTCGTGGCCATTGTGTCGCTGATCGGAGTGTTATTCGCGCCGATCTTCGTGTGGCTGTGCGCTCCGGGGTTCGCGCTGCAGGGCGGCGAGTCCTACGAACAGGCGGTCACGATGCTGCGCCGCACCTTCCCGTACCTGTTCTTTATCTCGATCACGGCCATGCTGGCCGCGGTGCTGAATGCCCACCGCAAGTTTGCCGCCGCGGCCTTCACGCCCGTCATGATGAATATCTGCCTCATTGCGGCGGCCAGCCTTTACGCAATGCAATCGGGTACGCAGGGCGCGGTGCTTGGCTGGGGCGTGTTCGTCGCGGGTCTGGCGCAGATGACGTTCCTGCTGTTCTTCGCCCGCTCCACCTGCGGCCCGTTCCGGCTGCAATGGGGTTGGCGCGACTCGAAGGTGCGGCGAATCCTGACCTTGATGGTGCCGGTCATCATCGGTTCGTCGGCGGCCCAGGTGGGCGTGGTCCTGGACACGATTCTTGCCAGCTTTCTCGTATCCGGGAGCATCAGCTGGCTCAACTTTTCCCAGCGCCTGATGGAATTTCCGCTGGGCGTGTTCGGCGTGGCCCTGGCCACGGTGGCGCTGCCCAGGCTGTCGCGCCTGCACGCCGCCGGGGAACGCGACGAATACCTGGCGTCCACGGGCTGGGCGATCCGCTCGGGTCTGGCCATTTCGCTGCCCTGCGCCGCAGGACTGTTCATTCTCGCGGAGCCGATCATGGCCACGCTGTTCCTCGGCGGAAAGTTCAGCCTCCAGGATGTCGAAATGGCGGCCGTGAGCCTGCAGGCCTATGCCGTGGGACTGCCCGGACTGATCGGGATCAAGACGCTGGTGCCGTCGTTCTTCGCCCGCCAGGACATGAAAACGCCGGTCAAGGTGGCGGTTGCGGCGCTGGCTTGCAAGTTCGTCGTGACGCTGCCGTTGCTCTGGTTCTGGGTGGCGCAGGACCTGCACGCGCCGCACGCGGTGCTGGCGGGCGGTACGGCGCTGGGCGCGACGATCAATGCGGCAGTGCTGTGGCTGCTGTTCAGGCGCCAGGATCCCGAGGGCAAGCGGGGCGCGATGTTCAGGCCGCTGCTCAGGATCGTTGTAGCGGTGGGCCTGTTATCGATGCTGTTGATCGAATTCGCGCCGGCGCCCGCGCTCTGGCCCGAGGTTTCGCGGATTGTCCGGGTACTGTGGATACTGGCTTGCGTGGGCGGTGCCGCGGCGGCCTACTTCCTCTGCCTGTTCCTGACCGGCCATCGCTGGCGCGACACCGGATAGACTCGCAAGCGATGCTTCTCCTACGCCGAATTTCCCGCTTGCCGGCCTCCATCGACCGCGGATGCGCCGTGACCATAGGCGGTTTCGACGGGATGCACGTCGGTCACCAGGAAGTGCTGGGCCGGGTCCTCAAGGCGGCCCGCGAGCGCAACCTGGCGGCGCTCGTGTTCAGCTTCGAGCCGTCGCCGAAGGAATTCATGGCACGCGGAGCGCCGCCGCCCAAGCTGATGACCCTGCGCGAGAAATGCGCCTCGCTCAACGCGGCAGGGGTGGACGCCCTCTACTGCCCACCGTTCAACGATGCGATACGCACGCTCTCGCCGGATGACTTCATGCGCAAGCTGCTGGCCGGACTGCTGAATGCCTGGCACGTGATCCAGGGCCCGGGTTTCCGGTTCGGCTACCAGCGCGGCGGCGGAATGGATGAACTCGCGGCGGGGGGACGGAAGCTCGGCTTCAGCGTGGAGCAGGCGCCGCCCGTAAGCGTCGACGGCGAGCGCGTTTCCAGCACGGGCGTGCGGCGGGCGCTGGCGGCCTCGGACCTGGCGCAGGCCGCGAGGCTCCTGGGCCGCCGCTATTGCATGGGCGGGCGCGTTATTCACGGCTTGAAGATCGGCGCCGCGAAGCTGGGTTATCCCACGGCCAATATTGCCCTGAAAGGCCGCGTCAGTCCCATTGACGGGATCTTCGCCGTGCGCGTGCACGGGGTGGAGGACGAGCCGCTGGCGGGCGTGGCCAGCATCGGCTACCGGCCCACGGTGGGCGGCACGGAGAAGATCCTCGAGGCGCATATCTTCGACTTCAGCGGCGATCTGTACGGACGTTTCCTGGACATCGAGCCGGTGGCGAAGCTGCGCGACGAAGTGCATTTCAAGAACCTCGAGGAATTGCGCGTGCAGATGGATCGCGACGCCGATCAGGCCCGCGAACTCTTGCGCGCCGCGTAGTCGTTCGCCACACTTCCGTTTCAAGCACACTACACGCCGACATGCCCGACTACCGCGACACCCTGAACCTGCCGCGTACGGCTTTTCCGATGCGCGCCAACCTGGCGCGCCGCGAGCCGGAAATGCTGCGCGAGTGGGAGAGCAGCGGGCGCTACGGGCGGATTCGCGAGCACATGGCCGGGCGGGAGAAGTTCACGCTGCTGGACGGCCCGCCCTACGCCAACGGCGCCATCCATATAGGTCACGCCTACAACAAGGTGCTCAAGGACCTCATCGTGAAGTCGAAGATCCTCGACGGCTACGACGCTCCGTATGTTCCCGGTTGGGATTGCCATGGCCTGCCGATCGAGGTGCGGGTCGAGCGGGAACTGGGCCACGAGGCCGCCGTGCTGGACGGCGCCGCCTTTCGCGAGGCCTGCCGGCGCTACGCGGCAAGCCAGGTCGAAGGCCAGCGCGAGGACTTCCGGCGGCTCGGCGTGCTGGGCGAATGGGAACGTCCGTACCTGACCATGGCGGCCCGTTACGAGGCCAACCAGATTCGGGCGTTCGCGGAGATCTACGCCCGCGGGCACGTCTATCGTGGCCAGAAGCCGGTCCACTGGTGCCTGGACTGTGGGTCGGCGCTGGCGGAAGCGGAAGTCGAATACGAAGACAAGACCTCGATTGCCGTCGACGTGCGCTTCCTCGCGGACGATCCTGCCGATTTCCTTTCCCGCGTCCCGGGCGTGAAAGCGAGCGACGCGTCGTTGTACGTACCGATCTGGACTACCACGCCATGGACCCTGCCGGCCAACCGCGCGGTGGTGCTCAGCGACACGTTCGACTACGCGCTGATGGAGGCTGAGATCGACGGGCGGAACGAGCGCCTGGTGCTGGCTCGCGGGCTCGCAGAGGACGCCCTCGAGCGCTACGGCGCCACCGGCGTGCGCGAACTGGCCGGGTTCAAGGGCGCGCAACTCGCCGGCGTGAACCTGCGCCATCCGTTCTACGAACGCTTGGCGCCGGTGCTTATCGCCAATTACGTCACGCTGGAAGCGGGCACCGGCGCCGTGCATACCGCGCCTGCGCACGGCCTGGACGACTTCGTGACCGGCCGCAAGGCGGGCCTGCCGATGGACAACCCGCTCGGCATCGACGGGCACTTTCTTGAAGACACGGGCCTGGTGGGCGGGTTGCACGTAGAAGAGGCCGACCAGCGGATTCCCGACCTGCTGGCCGAGCGCGGCGCCTTGCTTTGCCGGGAGAACTACCGGCACAGCTATCCGCACTGCTGGCGGCACCATCGCCCGCTCCTGTTTACGTCGACCCCGCAGTGGTTCGTGGGGCTTGACCGGGAAGCGCTGCGCGACAAGGCCGCCGGGGCCATCGGGGAAGTGGACTGGTACCCGGGATGGGCCGAGCAGCGCATCGCGGGCATGGTCGAAACCCGCCCGGACTGGTGCATTTCGCGCAGCCGCTCCTGGGGCGTGCCGCTGCCGCTTCTGGTGGATCGGGAAACCGGCGAGCCGCACCCGGACTCGGCGCGGCTCATGGCGGAAATTGCGGAACGGATGGACGAGGACGGCATCGAGGCGTGGTTCGCGCTGGATCCCGCTGATGTGCTTGGAGACGGGGCGGAGCGCTACCGCAAGGTGACGGACGTGATGGACGTCTGGATGGACTCCGGACTGGTGCACCGCTGCGTGGGCGCCGAGCACCCGGAAATCGACAACCCCGCGGACCTCTACGTGGAAGGCTCCGACCAGCATCGCGGCTGGTTCCAGTCGTCCCTGCTGACCTCGGTGGCCATCGACGGCCGCGCGCCGTATCGCGCGGTCCTGACGCACGGTTTCGCCGTGGACGAGCAGGGCCGCAAGCAGTCCAAGTCGCGCGGCAACGTCGTGGACCCGCGCGAGGTGGTCGACAAGCTGGGCGCGGACGTGCTCAGGCTGTGGGTCATGACCACCGACTACCGGCGCGAAATGAGCATTTCCGCGGACATCCTCACGCGCGTGTCCGACGCCTATCGCCGCCTGCGCAACACGGCCCGGTTTCTGCTCGGCAACCTCAGCGATTTCGACCCCGAACGGCATGCGGTGGCGCCCGAAGACGCCGTGGACCTGGACCTCTGGGCGTTGCGGAGGACCCGCGAACTCAACGATGCGGTCTGGAAGCACTACCGCAACTACGAGTTCCACCCGATATTCCAGCAGGTGCACAACTTCTGCGTCGTGGACATGGGCAATTTCTACCTGGACGTGATCAAGGACCGCCTCTACACGATGCCGGCGGACAGCCACGGCAGGCGTTCGGCGCAGACCACGCTGTGGCATATCGGCGAATGCCTGGCGCGCTGGCTGGCCCCGGTGCTCAGCTTCACGATCGAGGAGTTCTGGAAGGAATTTCCCGGCGACCGCCCCGAATCGGTATTCATGTGCGCGCCGCACGAACTGCCGGATCTGCCCGAATGCCGGGCCGACTGGGACACGCTGCGCGAAACGCGCACGCTGGTGCTGGGCGTGATGGAGGAAGCGCGCAAGGCCGGCGAGGTGGGCTCGTCGCTGGAGGCGGAACTTGTAGTGACCGCCGATGACGCCACGCTGCCCGCATTGCAGCAACTGGGTGACGAGTTACGCTTCGTCTTTATTTCCGCGGCGGTGGAGCTTGAGCCGGGCGAGGCAGGGCAGGCGCCCGTGTGCCGGGCGAGCGAACATCCCAAATGCGAACGCTGCTGGCACCGCGTGCCGGTGCGCCCGGAAGGCGAAAAACATGCGGGTCTGTGCGAACGTTGCGTCGTGAACGTCGAAGGCGAGGGCGAGGCGCGGTCCTGGGCATGAAAGCGCCGAGGTTCAGCGTATTGCTTTGGGTGTCCGCCGGCGTTGCGGTTGCCGACCAGGTCGTGAAGTGGATCGTCGCCGCGCGCCTGGACGAGTTGCAGCGCATCGTGGTGCTGCCGTTCTTCGACCTGGTACGCTGGCACAACACCGGCGCGGCCTTCGGGCTCCTGTCCAGCGCGTCCGGCTGGCAGAACGCGATGTTCCTGGTGCTGGGGCTGGTGCTGGTGGCATTCTTGGTATCGATGATGCGCGGCGCCTCGAAGGACGGTGACGCGCTCTGGGGGCTGGGCCTGGCGTTGATGACCGGCGGAGCGGTGGGCAATCTGATCGACCGCGTTGCGCGCGGCTACGTGCTGGATTACATATCGGTGCACTACGGCGGCTGGTACTTCCCGGCCTTCAACGTCGCCGATTCGGCCATCACCGTGGGCGTATGCATGGTGCTCCTTTACCTCATCCAACAGACCCGCACCACCTGACCTGGGAGCGAGGGCGTCCCGCCCTCGGCGCTTCGATCTCGCCCATCTTTGCCTCCTTCTTCCTGGAGACGCTGTGAGCGCCGGGTCATCGGCGCTCACTGGCTCGGTTCCGCCATCCTGGCTCCAACGCTCCCGGCAGTAGGGGGCGAAGATGGGCTATGGGAGCGTCTGGCGAGCATCTCGCTCCTAGGTTCTAGGGCCAGCAGGTATCCGTGCTGGCCTTGCCGTCGGTGTTTTCCGATGCGCGCCGACCGGTGGAATCGATGGACAAGACGCGGCACTGGTCGTCGCCGGCCTGGGGCCCCTGCGGGTCAGCCACCGCCTCTACTGCGAAGCTGTCGGACAAATCGCCCTCAAGCGCCTGCAGGCGAAGTTCGTAGTAGCCGCGCTCGGTGCCGGCGACGCCCAGTCCCGCGGGCGGAGGCGCCGCCAGTTCGCCCGCGCGGGCATAGCGTCCGTTTTCGAAATGGAAGCGCTCCTGCAGGACCGCTACGCGCACCAGCGCGTCGGTGGCGTCCAGCCGCCGCGCGCGCTCAAGCTGTTTGATCCACAAGGGTGTGGCCGCCGCGGCCAGCAAGGCCAGGATGGCCAGCGTCACCAGCAGTTCCGTCAAGCTGAACCCTTGGGCAGTTCTCATTCCACCTCCTCACGCCAATAGCGCCGAACCGGCGGTTCCGCGGAATCCTCAGGGCAGTCGTCTTCCTTCCGGCAGATTTCAATTTCGTCAGGTAGTTCTGCATCCGCCTCTCCGCGCGCCAGCAGCATGAAGCCCACGACGACCGGCGCACGGGCCCGCGGTCCGGCGGTCCCCAACGCGCCAATCTCGAAGTGCAGCGCGCGTTTCGGCGTCTCCGCCTTTTCAAATCCGGCCGGAACCGCGGTCGTTTCCACGTGGCGCACGGTCCACTCCACGCAGCGGGAAGCGATTCGGCAGTAACGGCCGCTCCGCGGCGCATCCAGCCGGAAACGCTCGGCAGACAGCGCCATTCCGACGCCGGTCTCCGCCAGCCGGATCGCCTCGGCGTATTCCCTTGCGTTGCGGACCTGCAGCCACTGCAGCGCAACGTCGCCCTTGCCGGCCACGGCCAGCAGAGAAAGCGCCGCCAGCACCATCAGCACCACGGCCAGGACGACTCCGCTCTCGGAACTCTCAGCCCTGGCGCGCATTCGCCACCACTTCGCTCGCGTTCACCAGCAGGCGGCGCCTTGCATCATCGAAACTGCGCGCCGCGCGGTCCGCGTAGGTATACGTCCTCCCATCCACATGCCCGGTCTCGGGGCTGTCGTGGCGCAACAGCAGCCAGAACCGGACCGCCACGACCAGCGCTCCGGACGGCCTGGACGCCGAAGGATCGACCACCCGGTCCGCCGCGCCGTCGCGGTCCGTGTCGAGCGCCAGGCGAACCTGAAAGTCCTCCACGCCCGAAAGGATTTCCTCGTCGCGTAACAGTCCGCCCCTGACCAGCGTCTTGCGCCGAAGCGACGGTTCCCGGGAGTCGTGACTGGACCGCGCGGAAACGTACCAAGCCTGTACTACGAGATCGCGAATCTCCGTTTCGCCTTCCAGTGACGGGGCCGCGCCGGCGGAGAACACGATCCCTTCGAGGCGCGACGAATGAACCTGCAACCTCCGCGAATCCACGCCGGTGGTCGCCTGGCCCGCCCGGCGAATCTCCAGCACGTCGGTTCCCGGCTGCCGGCGGTTCCCGTACGGGGAGCAGGGCAGGGGCCATTCATCGGCGGCGGCCACGTATTCGTCGAACCGAAAGGCCCAGGAGCTCACGTCTGCCCTGCTGCAGCGGACCGACGCCCCTGTTGCCACGCGAAGCGCCCTGGCATCGGAATTGAGCCCCCAGAATCCCGCCGAACGGATGTCGGCGCGCAGCAGTTCCAGCGCGAAACGTGCTTTCTCCTCGAGACTGTGCAGATTGTCCGCCGCCCGTGCGGATTGGCGCATGGACTGCGCGGAGCCGAAGACCCCCAGCAGCAACAGGCTCGAGACGGCGAGCGATACGAGCAGCTCGGCCAGGCTGTTACCGCTCTGGCTTTCGTGGCCGGGCTCTATTGGCCGGTCCAAAGCACCAACCGGCCAGCGTCGTCCGCGCCCGTCGGCCAGCGCATCTCGACCCGATACGCCGGCGGCGTGCCACCCAGAGCCGTCACCTCGCATTGCAGGCCCGGCAAGGCGGACGCGGCCTGCCGCCGCCAGGCCCCCAACTCTCCTCCGCCGGCCGCCGAAGGACTCGCGCCGATCCGGGCGGCGAGGTCCTGCGCCAGCATCTCGGCAAGAAAGTAACTGTGCGCGGCGCGGCTTTCCTTCAACCGCTCGCTGATCAGCGCACCGGCCCCGAGCAGCCCCAGGCTGAATATGGCGACCGCAAGCAGGCATTCGACCAGGCTGAAGCCGCTTGCCGGCTCAGCCGGGCGGGCAGGAAAGCGGGTCGCCATCGCTGGCGGTATCGGCAAGCCGCGGCCTGCCTATGTTGTTGATGACGATCGCGCGAGCCGCGATGCTTCCGCGCCGGTCGCAAACGACCAGGGTGCCGTTGGTGGAGCGCCCGCGGAACGGCCGGAACACGAACCGGGTGCGATTCGAGCGAATGGACAATCCGGCCTGGCCTCGCGATCGGTAGAGGATCGAACCCGGCGGCGGCGCATACGGCGTCGAACCCGTTGGGCCGTCGTGGACAATCCAGCCGGTGTCCCAATCCTCCGCGGCCCCGCACCGCGATCCGTCCGGGCTGGGACACACAGTCGTGTCCCGGCCGTTCTCGGCGGCCGTGCGGCGTGCGAAGTGCAGGCTGCGGATCAATCCGTTGATCGTTGTGCTCCGCTGCAGATTGAGCATTCCGGTAGCGATAACGGGCTGGGCCAGGAGGACTGCAATGGAGCTGACAGTCAGAGCGATCAGAAGTTCCAAAAGCGAAAAGCCACGCATCATGCGATCCCTTGCAAGCGCCGATCCCGCGGGCGCAAAAGGGAAAATACGCGCCTCACGGACGCCGCTGAAGACGCCAATTGCACGCGTTCGCCGACAAATCACCAAAACGGGGTTTGCGATACAATCCGGCCTTTCTGGTACAGCCACAGGCGCTTTTGCACAAGGCATTGCGCGAAAGCGATTGGCTCTGAACCACCCGGCCGGAATAGCTCAGCTGGTAGAGCAACGCATTCGTAATGCGTAGGTCGTCAGTTCGAATCTGACTTCCGGCACCACATAAGAATCGGATGCGACTCATTATTGGAATTTCGGGCGCCAGCGGCGTGATTTACGGCATCCGGCTGCTGGAGGCGCTGCGTGAAGCCCCGGAGGTGGAGACTCACCTCATTATCAGCAATGGGGGCAAGGTGAACATTGCGCTGGAGACGGGCTGGAAGGTCCGGGACGTCGAGGCGCTCGCCGACGTCGTGTATTCCGACAGCGACGTGGCGGCCACGATTGCCAGCGGATCGTTCGCTACCGGTGGGATGATCGTGGCGCCCTGTTCGATGAAGACGCTGGGCGCGATCGTGAATTCGTACGCGGCCAACCTCCTGGTGCGCGCGGCGGATGTCACGCTGAAGGAGGGCCGGAAGCTGGTGCTGGCGCCGCGCGAAACGCCGCTGCACGCCGGCCACCTGCGACTGATGCACGAAGCGGCGCGGATGGGCGCGGTCGTGGCGCCGCCGGTCCCGGGTTTCTATGCGAAGCCTGCCAGCGTGGAGGACATCGTCAACCACACGGTCGGCAGGCTGATGGACCTGTTCGGCCTGGAAACGGACCTCGTGCGCCGCTGGCCGGGCGGCAAGGAAGCCGCGAAGAACTAAGGAGCGAGGTCGTCTCGACCTCGTCGAGGGCGGGACGCCCGAGCTCCCAGGCTAGGTGGTAGGCGGGCGCCGGGCGCAGGTGGTCCAGTGACGGATGCGCCAGTCGCCGTCCATTTTCTCGGCCACCAGCGTGCCCATGCCTTGCTTGGTACGCCTCTGCCCGTCCCGCTCGGCGGATGCCGTGAATACGAACACGCCGTAGGAAAGATTGCCGTTGCCGAATGCATGGACCAGTTCCGCCTTGTATTCCATGTTCTTCAGCACTCCCAGTTCAAGGCTCAGGTGATTCTTGTCATAGTCCGCCCAGCCGTAATTGGGATAGCTGGATTCGACGCTCAGGAATGCCTCGTCCGTGCGCATGCAGGCCTCGACTTCGGAAAGCTCCGCGGCCTCGACGCCCTTCGCGTAACGGTCCAGCAATTCCTGCAGTTCGCGTTCCACTCCGCTCAGGGATTCCGCGGGGCCGAGCAACGGCATGTCGGACAAGGGGCGCGTCACCCACGCCGGCATTTCTCTTCCACCTGGTGCGGCCATGACGATGTCTCCTGTTGCGTGTGAGCCGGTCTCAACTTTACCGCAGACTCGGCGTACCGGCTAGAATTGCGCGCCATGAACGAGCGGAAAGCGGCCATCGTAACGGGATCGGCCACAGGTGTCGGCGCGGCCGCGGCGGAGTTGCTGGCGGAACGCGGCTGCAACGTCGTCGTGAACTACACGCGCAGCGAGAAAGAGGCGCATGAAACGACCGCGCGCTGCGAGGCGGCGGGCGCGGAGACGCGGGTCGTGCAGGCGGACGTTTCCGAGGACGACGACTGCCTGAAGCTGGCGGCGGCGGCCATGGACGCCTGGGGGCGGATCGACTACCTGGTCAACAACGCCGGGCGGACCAAGTTCAACCCGTTCGCCAATCTTCACGGCATCGACAAGCAGGACTTCCTCAACATCTACGCGGTCAACGTGGTGGGCACCTACCAGATGATCCGCGCCGTGGAGCCGCACATGCGGGCGCTGGGCAGCGGCGCGGTGGTCAACAACTCTTCGATCGGAGGCGTGACGGGCATCGCGTCCTCGATTCCGTACGCCGCGTCCAAGGCCGCGCTGAACCTGATGACCAAGTCGCTGGCGCACGTGCTGGGCCCCGAAATCCGCATCAACAGCGTCGCGCCCGGCATGATCCAGACGCGCTGGCTGCAGGGCGGTATGGGCGACGAGGCCTACCAGGCGATGCTGGACATGGCCAGTCAGGCGCTGCCGCTGAAACAGGTCGCCGAGCCGCACCACGTCGCCGAGGTCATCGTCTGGTTCCTGGAAGGCGCCCCGCTGGTGACCGGCGAGACGCTGATCGCCGACAGCGGCATACACCTGGGCCAACTACCCACACTCGCCACCGGCGACTCCGACTAGTGGTGCATCGCGCCGGACTGGCGCAACTCAAGGCGCGGCTGAAGCTGCCGGCGTTCGCCGCGCCCATGTTCCTCGTTTCCGGGCCCGATCTCGTGATCGAGGCCTGTCGCAGCGGCCTGATCGGCGCATTCCCGTCGCTCAACGCCCGTCCTCTCGAGACGCTGGAGGAGTGGCTGAAGCAGATTTCGACGACGCTGGATGCGGAAGAGCAGGCAAATCCCGGCACGGTCGCCCCCTGGGCCGTGAACCTGATCGTTCATCGCACGAACTCGCGGCTGGCCGCCGACCTCGACCTTACGGTGAAATACCAGGCCCCGATGGTCATCAGCTCGCTGGGTAGTCCCCGGCTGGTGCGCGAGGAAGTGCATTCCTACGGCGGCTTGCTGTACTGCGACGTCAACAGCCTGTTCTACGCGCACAAGGCGGCCGACGCGGGCGTCGACGGCCTGATCCTGGTGGCGGCCGGCGCCGGCGGCCATACCGGCATGATCACGCCGTTTGCGTTCGTGGCCGAGGTCCGCAAGTTCTTCGACGGCGCTATCGTGCTCGCGGGAGGCATTTCCTCGGGCGCCGATATTGCCGCGGCGATCGCGATGGGCGCGGATTTCGCCTACGTCGGAACCCGGTTCATCGCCGCGCGAGAGAGCCTGGCGTCGGACGGCTACAAGCAGATGCTGGTGGACAGCGGCGCCGACGACCTGGTGCTCACACCCTACTTCACCGGCGTGCCGGCCAATTTCCTCAAGGCGAGCATCGAGAAGGCCGGGATCGACCCCGCCGAGTTGGGGAAGGCCAATCCGGACATTCAGTTCGACAACGAGGAGAAGCGTGGAAATGCCTGGCGCGACATCTGGTCGGCGGGGCAGGGCGTGGGATCGGTCGAGAGCGTGCTCAGCACCGCCGAACTCGTCGCCGAGCTCGAAGACGGCTACCGCGAGGCCATAGCCCGCCTCAACAGGAACTAGCAGGCAGCCTGGACTGGCTCGGTGCCCCGCCTAGCCGGTGGGCCAGCGGGTGTGGTGCAGGTCGATCACGTAGTCGTGCGAGTGGCGCAGGGGCTCGTGGCGGTGCGGATGGCTGTGCGGTTCCTCGCCTTCGTCGCCTTGGTGAGCATGCCGGTGATGGCGGTCGTGGAAGTGCCTGTGGGTGTGCTCCACCGCCTCGTGCTCGTGCAGGAGTTCCTCGTGGTCCTGGCGCGGCCACAGCCGAGTGCCCGCCAGCGCCAGCACGATGCAGAGCAGTCCGAGGATCAGGCCGGCGGTCGACAGCCCCAGCGTCGTGCCCAGCCATCCCGCTAACGGATACCCGACCAGCCACGCGCAATGCGACAGCGAGAAGTGCGCCGAGAAATACGCCGGCAGGTCGGCCGGGTTGGAGGACCGGTTGATGACTCTTCCCGAGGGCGTATAGACCCAGGAACCGCCGGCGCCCATGATCGTCCACATCACCAGCACCGGGACCAGGCCGGGTGAAAGAATCATGAAAAGTGCGGCGAATCCGGCCAGCAGCGCGCCGCGCGAAATGAGCTGGCGGCTCTTGATGCGGCGCAGGATCAGCGGCGTGGTCAGGGCCGCGGCCATCGATCCGCCGCCGTAGGCCAGCATGGTCACGGCCACCAGGTAGTCCGCTCCGCCAAGCACGGTGCGCACGTAATCGACGTTGTTCACCAGCACCGCGCCGCTGACCATGGCGGCGCCGAAGTAGAGCACCAGCAGCGCGCGCAGCCGGGGCGTGGCCATGTACGAACGCACGCCGAAGGTTACGTCGTCGAGCACCTTGCCCGTGCGCTCAACCGGGGCGATCTTCGGCAGGCGGGTGACGACGATCAGCAGCGCCGAGATCAGGAACGCGGCGGAATTCAGTTCGAACAGCAGCTCGAAGCCGCTGCCGGCGGCCATCAGCACAATGGCCAGCATCATGCTCCCGACCGTCTCCAGGTCGTAGGCCAGGCGGGTCCAGGAAAGCGCCCGCGTGTAGGTAGCCTGGTCCGGCAGCACGGTCGGAATGATCGCCTGGAACACGGGCTTGAACGCCGCCGACAGCGCCTGCACGGCGAAGATCAGCACGTAGATCTGCCACTCCGTGGTCACGAAGGGCAGCAGCAACACAAGGCCCGCCCGCAGCACGTCGCTCGTTACCAGGATGCCCTTGCGCGAGGTCCGGTGCGCCAGCCCGCCGCAGATCGGCGCCAGGAACACGTAGGCGACCATCTTGATCGACAGGGCCGTGGCCAGCACCGGCGCCGCCTGGCCGCCGGTCAGCCGGTAGGCCAGCAGTTGCAGGCCCACGGTGCTCAGGCCCGTTCCGACCAGCGCGATGACCTGGGCTGCGAACAGCCGCCGGAAACCCGCGTAGCGGAACGGGTTGTCCCGCATCGGCAGTGCGTTCTTACTCATTCCTGGGAGCGAGGTCGTCCCGACCTCGCGGAGGGCGGGACGCCCTCCCACCCGGGACGGGACGCTTTCCCTCCGGCATACAGCTGGCGCAGTTCCGTCTTCAGCAGCTTGCCCTGCGGGCTGATCGGCAGCTCTTTCACGATCTTCACTTGCCTGGGAATCTTATAGCGGGCCAGGTGGTTTCGGCATTGCTCCAGCACCTCCTCTTCTGTCACCCGCATGCCCTTGCGCGGCAGCACCAGCGCCATGCCGACTTCGCCCCACTTCGGATCGGGCACGCCGATCACGCCCGCCATGCTGACCGCCGGCATCCTTACGACCACGTTCTCGATCTCCACCGGGTAGATGTTCTCGCCGCCGGATATGAACATGTCCTTGAGCCGGTCCACGATCGTGAGCATGCCCTCGCCGTCCATGCGGGCCGCGTCGCCGGTGCGGAACCAGCCGTTCACCCGCGACGCGGCCGTGAGTTCCGGGTCGCGCCAGTATCCGGGGGTAACGCCCGGGCCCCGCAACTGGATCTCGCCCACCTCGCCGCGCGGCATCTCACGGCCTTCGTCGTCCCCGACCTGCACCTCCACGTGCATCATCGCGTAGCCCGCCGAGCCGAGCATCTCGCGGGCGCGCTGTGGCGGGGTCATCGTCACGCTGAAACACTCCGTAAGCCCGTACGACTGCGCCAGGGCCACGCCCTTGGCTTCCCAGGTGCGCAGCAGTTGTATGGACACGGGTGCGCTGCCCACGCCCAGGCAAGCCAGCGCCGGAAATTCCGCACTCTCGAATTCCGGCAGCTCGCTCATCATCAGGTAGTGCGTGGGCACGCCGATGCAATGGGTGATGCCCATTTCGGCGTCCGTCAGGTAGCCGAGGCACTTGCGCGCGTCCCAGCGGGGCATCACGTTCACGCACCCGCCGTAGTGGAACAGCGACGTGCCTGCCGCGTTCAATCCGGCCGTGTGAAACAGCGGGGCGTAGGTCAGGCTCACCGAATCCCGCGATAGGCCTGCGTGCAGGGCGCCGCACAACAGGGTGTTGTGGACCATGCGGTAGTTGTACATGACCCCCTTGGGCCTGCCGGTGGTGCCGGAGGTGTACAGCAGGCAGTTCAGATCGTCGCCGGCGAGCCGTGGCATGACCGCTTCCGGCTCGTGGCCGGCAATCAGCCGCTCGTGGTCCGAGTCGCCGCCCTCGCGGCGGATCAGCAGCGCCCCGTCATTCCAGCCTGCGGCCAGCGGCGCGTATTCCTCGTCGCAGAACACGGCCTTCGGTTCGGCGTGCGAAAGCAGCTCCGCGACCTCCACCGGGTGCAGCCGCCAGTTCAGCGGCACGAAAAGCGCGCCCAGCTTCCAGCAGGCGAACATGAGTTCGTAGAAGTCGGTGCTGTTGGCGGCGATGATAGCCACCCGGTCGCCCTTGCCCACGCCATGCTCGGCAGCCAGCCCCGTGGCCAGGCGGGTGCTGCGTTCGTTGAACTCGGCGTAGGTGAATCGCCGGCCGGTGCCGAGATCCACGCAGGCGGGCGAGTCGGCGTTGTAGCGGGCGTGGTAGGCCAGCCAATCGTAGACCCTGTCGCTGCTCAAGTGGCGCTCCTCATCCGCCGGCCGATCCCTCCCCGTGGAAAGAAACGGTAAATTGCATTAGGCTGCGCCTTTACGCAAGTGTCGGCGGGAGGTTTGTTCATGGCATACGAGGATTTTCGGGCATTTCTTGATCTGCTTGAGGAGCGCGACGACCTGCGCCGCATCAAGGAACCGCTTTCGGTGGGGCTTAACGAGTCCGATCTGCAGCCGCTCATGGCGCTTCTGCACAGCGGCCCCAATCGCGCCCTGATCCTTGAGAACCTGACCGGCTACAACACGCCCGACGTCCCGGTCGCATTCAATCCGTACGGTTCGCGCGAGCGCACCGCGCTGTGCATCGACGAAGAAGACGTGCTCGACGCCAAGCACAAGCTTGCGCGCGTGCTCGCCGACCCCGCGAGCTGGCACAAGCCGGTGATGGTGGACCGGGATGACGCTCCGTGCAAGGAGGTCGTGATTCCCGAGGACGAGGTGTCGCTGGGCAAGCAGATTCCACATGTCTGGTTCGGAAAGGAAGGGCCGGGCTACATCACCAACGGCATCGCGATCACCAAGGACCCCGAAACCGGCGCCCGCAACGTGGGCTGGTACCGGCATACGCAATTGTGGAACGCGCAGCATCCGGCCGGCGGCGAGTATTCGCAGCACAACCAGGACCGCTGCCTGGCAGTTTTCGTCTACTGGAACCCGCCGATGAATCACGGCGGCCTGCACCTGGCCAAGGCCATTGCCGCCGGGAAGACCCTGGAAATCGCGATTGCATGCAACTGCGACCCGGCGCTGCACCTGGCTTCGGCCACCGGCCTGCCTTTCGGCCAGGACGAGTACGACTTTGCGGGCGGCCTGCGCGGCTCGCCGCTCAAGCTCGTGAAATGCGACACGGTGGACATCGAGGTCCCGGCCACCGCCGAATACGTGCTGGAAGGCGAGTTCCTGCCCGGCCAGCAGGAGCAGATCGGCTGGCATTCCAACCCGCTGGGCTACTACGACGCGGTGCAGGTGTTCCCGCTGATGCAGGTCAACCACATCACGCACCGCAAGAACCCGATCTGGCACTCGACGATGGAGATGGTGCCGCCGTTCGATCACAACTACCTGGCGCTGCTGCCAGTGGAAGGCGAAGTCCTGAGCGACCTGGGACGCAAGATTCCCGAGGTCAAGGATGTGGTGGTGACGCCCAACATGACCTACATCGTGCAGCTCTCCGTGGACGGCGCCACCAAGCCGCATCCGGAGTTCGGCAAGTACGTGCTGCACGCCGTCTGGGGCGCGGCCGGCCGCTGGGGACGCACCGCCAAGCTGGTCATCGTCGTGGGGCCGGACGTCAATCCCTACGACCTGGCTTCGGTGGAGTGGGCGATCATGACCCGGGTGCAGCCCGTATCCGACATCATCATGAACCCCTCCGGTCAGGCCTTCGTGCTGGACCCCTCGGCGCCGAAGTCGGCCCAGGGCGTGCCGGTGCAGTCCGAGCAGATGGGCATCGACGCGACGATCAAGATCCCGGAGCGCTTTACCGAGTATCCCGAAGTCAGCCAGGCAGATCCGGCGGACGTGGCGGCGCTGGCCAAGCGCCTGGGCGACGCGCTCGACTGAGCCTTGGCGGAGCCGGTCGATCTCTCGAAACTTCCGCGGCTGACCAGCCGCGACGCGGTGGGCGGCGAACTGGTCTCGGTGGACGCCGAGGCTGGCGTCGTAACCGCGTCCTACCGGCCCCCGCAGGAGCTGGCCAACCCGATCGGTTCGCTGCAGGGCGGCTATGCGCTCGCGATGCTGGACGACGTGAGCGGCTCCACGACCTGGTTCGGCGGCGGCGGACGCCCGTTCACGACGGCGCAGATCTCCGCCAACTTCCTGAAGGCCGTGCCGATGGGCGAACCGCTGCTGGGCGAGGGCAGGATCGTGCACAACGGCCGCCGCCAGTCCGTGGTCGAGGCGGAGCTCAGGCGCGAGAAGGACGGCGCCGTGCTGGTCCGGGCCACGGTAATGAACGTATTCCTGGAGTAATGCCACCTCGATCCGACACTTTCGGGCGCCAGCCCTGGGAGCGAAGGCGTCCCGCCTTCGAATAGGGCGGGATGCCCTCTTCCCGATCCTCACCCGCCGCACCTGCGGAAGCGGTGCGCGATGACGTGCGCCGGGCGCTGCGCGAAGACGTGGGCGCCGGCGACGTGTCAGCCGGTTTGCTGCCCGGGGATGCCCATGCGGCGGCGATGGTCGTCGCGCGCGAGGAGTGCGTGCTGTGCGGGCGCGACTGGTTCGAGGAAGTGTTCCGGGCCTGCGACGAGCGGATCGCGGTTCGCTGGCTAGTTGCCGAGGGCGGATCGACCACGGCGGGCGAGGCCGTATGCGAGCTGGAAGGACCGGTTCGCGGGCTGCTCAGCGGCGAGCGCTCGGGCCTGAACTTCCTGCAACTGCTGTCGGCCGTGGCAACGCAGACGCGCGCCATGGTAAAGGCGCTGGAAGGCTCCCGCGCGGTCCTTCTGGATACCCGCAAGACGCTGCCCGGCCTGCGCCAGGCGCAGAAATACGCAGTGCGCGTGGGCGGCGGAAGCAATCACCGCATGGGCCTGTACGACGCGGTCCTGCTCAAGGAAAACCACATCGCCGCGGCCGGCGGCGTGCGCCAGGCGCTCCAGGCGGCCCGGGATCGCGGCGGCGATCTGCCGGTCACCGTGGAAGTCCAGGGCCTGGACGAGTTGGTCGAGGCGCTGGATGCCGGCGCCGACTGGATCATGCTGGACAACTTTTCCCTGGAGCGGCTTTCGGCCGCCGTGCGGGAGCGCGATCGGCGCGGCCGCGACGTGATCCTGGAGGCCTCGGGGGCGATCGGGCCGGACAATATCGCCGAAGTTGCGGCCACCGGCGTGGACCGCATATCCGTGGGGGCCCTGACCAAGAACGTCAGGGCCTGCGATTTCTCGATGCGCCTGGTCGGCTAGAACATCGTGCCGTGGCCGGCGCCTACCATGCTGGCGAGCATCGGAATCGAAAGCAGCGTGTTGGTGCGCGAGAACAGGAACGCGGTCCGCCGAGCCTTGTTGATTTCCTCGGCGCTGGCTTCGACCATGCCGAGCACCTTCTTCTGGTTGGGCCAGATGACGATCCAGACGTTGAAGAGCATGATCGAGCCCAGCCAGGCGCCGACGCCGATGGTCAGGCCGTACATCGCGTCACCGCCACCGGGCATTGCGCCCAGCGTGAAGGCGTTGATGAAATCCCCCCGGTGCAGGAGGAAAGTGGCGCCAGCCAGCCAGGTGACCAGCGCGGCCCAGCGGAACCACCACAGCGCGCGGGGCGCAACGTAGCGGGTAATAGCGGCGCCGCTCGGACCCTCGTCGTCCGAAGCCGCGTCCGACAGCGCCTGGACCTGAACGAAATTGAAGTAGTAGAGCAGCCCGATCCAGGCGATGCCTGCAAACACGTGCAGCCAGATCAGGAAGGCATTGACCGCGTTGATTCCGGCCATCGAACTGCCGGTGCCCGCCGCGATGGCCATGATGATGAGCGAAAGTACGAGGCCGCCGACGAGTGTGCCTGTCAGGGTGTTCAATGGGTTCATAACGTCCCCTCTACGTTAAATTCCGAAGCGCCGATTGTGCCACAAATGGTTTACAGCTAAATTTCATTGCTCCGGGTTATTGTCGAAAAGGGGCAGCGCATCGTGAGCATTATTCAACGCATTCTAGGGGCCTATTCCGTGGCCATTGCCGCCGTCGTCGGCGTATTGTTCTTCCTGACTCCGGTCTATGACGACGGCAGCACCGGCTATCCCACCTGGGTGGTCGTCAACTGGTTCATGGCGCCGGCCGTCCTGATCGCCCTGGCGGCGAGTTTCTCGTGGAAGCTGGGGCTCAACAGGGACGGAACAGGCGACGCTGATCTCAGGCGTTCCATCGAAGTCAACACACTCTTCTACAGCGCGCTGATACTGGCCTTGTGGTATCTCTCGAACTGGTTCGGCGACATGGTCGGCAGGGAAGTGCCGCTGCTCTGGTCCTTCATCGACCCCCTGTATGTGGCCGTGACGGGCGCCTGCGGCGTGCGCTTGTGGCGCTCCGCCGGCTCCGGGTAACAACAAAGGCCACGTAATCTGTCATAATGCGCCCGCGAACGCGCAAACAAGCCGCGCCATGTTTTCTCGCAGCAGGTGACTGAATCGGTCCTCCCCTGCATTTTCCCGCGCTGAATACCTGTTACATCCCGTTCCTGGACCGAGGAGTCCTACCCGTATGTCTTTTCAACCCCGCTCGACGCGCAGGCCTTCCGGCCGCGGGTCGAATCGCCGGTCGTCCGGGCGCAAGCAGCGCTTCGACGTCGCGTGCTCGAACTGCAATACCGCAACGGTCGTTCCGTTTCGGCCAAAGCCCGGCCGGCCCGTGTACTGCCGGCCCTGCTTTGACAAACTTCGTAACGACCGGTCCGCGGCCAGAGAGGAAGCCGTTAACGATCCGCTTGCCTCGAACCATCCACCCGCCGGTCACGCCGCCAATGGCGCAAAGGCATTCCCCGGCATGCTGATGAAGCCCGCCACCCGCGCGGCGATTGCCGCCATGGGTATCGCAGAGCCGACACCCATTCAGGAGCGGTGCATTCCCCATTTGCTGGAAGGCCGGGACGTGATCGGCCAGGCGCGCACCGGATCCGGCAAGACACTGGCCTTTGCCGTGCCCATGGTCGAATGTTGCGATCCCTCCATTCGCAAGGTGCAGGCACTGGTGCTCGTGCCCACCCGGGAGCTGGCGATCCAGGTTGCGTCGGTTACCGAGGCGCTGGTTGCGGAGCAACGGCTCAATGTGACGCTGTTGTACGGCGGCCGGTCGGCCCGGCCCCAGCAGGCTGCGTTGCGCCGCGGCTCGCAGATCGTCATCGGAACGCCGGGCCGCACGCTGGACCATCTTCGGCAAGGCGTGCTGGATCTTCGCTCGGTGCGTTTCCTGGTTCTCGACGAAGCCGATGAAATGCTCGACAAGGGTTTCGCTCCCGATGTCGAAGCCATTCTGCGCCGCACCCCTGCCCAACGGACGACCGCGCTGTTTTCCGCAACCGTTCCTTCCTGGGTTGAGAAGACGGCCAGGAAGCACCAGCGCGACCCGGTCATCGTGGAGGTTGACGCCGACACCAAGTCATTGCCCTGTGTGGAGCACCTGGTTTATACGATCAAGCGGGCCGACAAGTCCAAGGCGCTTCAAACGCTGCTGAACCAACGTGACGGCGACCCGGTCATCGTCTTCGGCAGAACCAAGCACGGCGTCAGGAAGCTGGCGCGCCAACTCGACGGGCTGGGATATCCGGTGGGAGCTCTGCAAGGCAATCTCAGTCAGAATGCGCGCGAGCGGGTGATGGCGGCGTTCCGGTCCGGCGCCACGCCGATCCTGGTGGCAACCAACGTCGCCGCGCGCGGCCTGGACGTGAAAGGTGTCGATCGGGTCATCAACTACGACCTGCCGGAATCGCAGCAGTATTTCACCCACCGGGTCGGGCGCACCGGCCGCATGGGGCGCGCCGGCGAGGCGGTGACGTTCATCACGCCGGATGAAGAGTCGAAATGGCGAGAGATCGAACGCGGCCTCGGACGCCGGTTCACGCGCAAGCCCTGGCGCAGGGCGGCGTAGCGGACAGCCGGGAGGCGGCGGGTAGCCTATAATTGTCGGATTCGTTTGAAATTCACTCCAGGGCCATGCAGGACAAGCAATTAGAGCAGCGAATCAGCAAGCAGATCGAGGAATTTCCGCTGTTGCTGTACATGAAGGGGTCGCCGGATTTTCCCCAGTGCGGGTTCTCGGCGCAGGTCGTCGCGGCGTTGCGCCAGTGCGGAAAACGCTTCGCCTACGTGGACATTCTGCAGGATCCGGGCCTGCGCCAGGGCCTGAAGGAATACTCGAACTGGCCCACTTTTCCGCAGTTGTACGTGCAGGGCGAACTGGTGGGCGGCGCCGACATCGTTACGCAGATGGCTCGCACCGGCGAGCTGCGGGAACTCGTACAGGACCTGGACTAGGCGCGGCGCCTAGCGTAGCGCGGGGTTGGACTTCTCGTTGATCCGGTTGACCGCCTCGCAGAAGAGTTGCGCGCAGCACTGGGCATCGTAAAGAGCCGAATGGGCGCGCTCCTCGTTCCACTCCAGGCCGGCGGCCCGGACAGCCAGGCTCATCACGGTCTGGCCGAACATCGCCCCGCCCAGCGTGCAGGTGTCGAACACGCTGAACCGATGAAACGGGTTGCGCTTGATGCCGCTGCGCCTGATCGCCGCGTTTAGAACGGACAGGTCGAAGTGCGCGTTATGGCCCACGAGTATGGCGCGTGAACAGCCGGTGGCTTTCAGTTCCCGGCGCACGACGCGGAACACGCGCCGCAGGGCTTCGCGCTCCGGCACGGCGGGCCGCAACGGGTGGTTCGGTTTGATGCGGTTGATGCGCAGCGCCTCTTCGTCGATCTCGGCGCCTTCGAAAGGCAGTACGTGCAGCCAGACGTGTTCGGAGGGCGCCAGTTGCCCGTCGTCGCACACCGTGAACAGCACCGCGGAAATTTCCAGCAGCGCGTTGGCTTCCGGGTCGATGCCGCCGGTCTCGACATCCACCGCGACCGGCATGAAGCCGCGAAAACGATCTTTCAGGTTCCAGGGAGCTTGCATGGGAAACGCCGTTAAAGGCTGGTCCGACTACACGAATACATTATTTTTGCCGGCCTGATTGTATGCCAGACGACCCCGTACAACGCGCCAATCCCTTCCACGACAGCGACCCGCTGGAGACCCGCGAGTGGCTGGAGTCGATCGATTCCGTGCTGCGCTCGCACGGCCCCGAACGCGCGGCCTTTCTCCTCAGACGAATCACCGATCGCGCCCACCGTTCGGGCGCGCACATGGCCTATGCCGCCAACACCGCCTACCTCAACACGATAGACCGGGCCGACCAGCCCGAATACCCGGGCGACGTGGCGCTGGAGCGCCGGATCGAGAACTACATCCGCTGGAACGCGATGGCGATGGTGGTGCACGCCAACCGCAAGAGTTCCGAGTTCGGCGGGCACATCGCCACCTACGCATCGGCGGCGACGCTCTACGAAGTGGGCTTTAACCATTTCTGGCGCGCGCCCACGAAGGAGAACCGCGGCGACCTCGTGTATTTCCAGGGGCACTCCTCTCCGGGCATCTATGCGCGCGCGTTCCTGGAAGACCGGCTGACCCACAAGCAACTCGCCCGGTTCCGCCAGGAGGTCGGCGGCGGCGGTCTCTCGTCCTATCCGCACCCCTGGCTGATGTCGGACTTCTGGCAGTTCCCGACCGTGTCCATGGGCCTGGGTGCGATGATGGCGATCTTCCAGGCGCGCTTCATGCGCTACCTGGAGCATCGCGGCCTCGCCGAGATGGGCGACCGCCGTGTCTGGTGCATGCTGGGCGACGGCGAAATGGACGAACCCGAATCCCTGGGCGCGATCACGGTCCCCGTGCGCGAGCGCCTGGACAATCTGATCTTCGTGGTCAACTGCAACCTGCAGCGCCTCGACGGACCGGTGCGCGGGAACGGCAAGATCATCCAGGAGCTGGAGGCGGCCTTCCTGGGCGCCGGCTGGAACGTGATCAAGTCGATCTGGGGTTCGCGCTGGGACCCGCTCTTGTCCCGCGACCACAACGGCCTGCTGCGCCGGCGCATGGAAGAGTGTGTGGACGGCGAGTACCAGAACTGCAAGGCCCTGGGCGGCGAATACACCCGCGAGAAGTTCTTCGGCGCGATCGACGGTCTGAAAGACCAGGTGGCGCACATGTCCACCGAGGACATCGAGCTTTTGAACCGGGGCGGCCATGACCGCCTGAAGGTCTTCGCCGCCTACGAGCGCGCCATCCAGCAGAAGGGGCGGCCGACGGTGATCCTGGCCAAGACCGTCAAGGGGTTCGGCATGGGCGAGGGTGGCGAAAGCCGCATGACCGCCCACCAGGCCAAGAAGCTGGACCTGGACGCACTGCGCGAGTTTCGCGACCGCTTCAATATCCCCGTCACCGACGAGCAGTTGAAGAGCACCAGGATTCCTTTCCGGATGCCGGAGGAGGACAGCGAGGAGATTCGCTACCTGAAGGAGCGCCGTCGCCGTCTGGGCGGCTTCATGCCGCAGCGGGTAACGAAGGCGGCGCGGCTGAAGGCCCCGGCGCTGAGCAAGTTCAAGTCGGTCACCGGCGGTTCCGGCACGCGCTCCATTTCCACCACGATGGCGCTGGTCCGGCTCCTGCAGATGCTTACGCGCGACAAGACCATCGGCAAGCACGTCGTGCCCATCGTGCCCGACGAGGCCCGCACCTTCGGCATGGAGGGCATGTTCAAGCAGCTCGGTATCTACTCTTCGGTGGGCCAGCTCTATACGCCGCAGGACTCCGAGCAACTGATGGCCTACCGGGAGGACATCAAGGGCCAGATCCTGGAGGAGGGCATCAACGAGGCCGGTTCGTTCTGCTCCTGGCTGGCGGCCGGCACGTCGTATTCGACCCACGGCCTGCCGATGATCCCGTTTTACATCTTCTACTCGATGTTCGGCTTCCAGCGGATCGGCGACTTCATCTGGGCCGGCGGCGATTCGCAGGCGCGCGGCTTTTTGATCGGCGGCACCTCGGGACGCACGACGCTGGCCGGCGAGGGCCTGCAGCACCAGGACGGCCACAGCCATCTGGCGGCCTCCACGGTGCCGAACTGCCTCAGTTACGACCCCGCCTACGCCTACGAACTGGCCGTGATCGTCCAGGACGGGCTCAGGCGCATGTTCGAGAAGCAGGAGAACGTCTTCTACTACATCACCACGATGAACGACAACTACCGCCAGCCGCCGATGCGCAGGGGTTGGCGCGAGGGCATCCTCAAGGGCATCTACCGGCTGCCGGGCGACGGGGAGGGCGCCGAAGACGCCGAGCGGGTGCAGTTGTTCGGATCCGGCGCGATACTCAACGAGACGATTGGCGCAGCGGACCTGCTGCGCACGGAGTACGGCGTCGAGGCCGACGTCTGGTCGGTCACCAGCTACAACCAGTTGCGCCGCGACGGCATGGCCTGCGAGCGTTACAACCGCATGAATCCCGGCGAGGAGCCGCGCCGCCCGTACCTGGCTGAAGCGCTGGGCGACGCCACGGGGCCGTTCATCGCGGCCAGCGACTACATGGCGGCGCTGCCGGATTCGATACGGCAATGGGTGCCGGGGACGTTCATCACGCTGGGCACCGACGGCTTCGGCCGCAGCGACGGCCGCGCGGCGCTCCGGAACCACTTCGAGGTGGATTCGCGCTACATCGCGGCGGCAGCGCTGTCGGCGCTGGCGGCGGAAGAACGGATCGATCCGGGCAAGGTGTCCGAGGCGATGACGAAATGGGACATCGATCCCGCGAAGGCCGATCCCGTCACGCTCTGATTTCCCCGGAAACATGCCCGAAGTTACCCAAGTTCGCGTGCCCGGCCTGGGCGAGTTCACCGATGTGGAAGTCGTCGAGGTCGCGGTGGCCGCCGGCGAGGAGGTCGCGGCCAACGACCCGCTGATCACGCTGGAAACGGAAAAGGCGGCAATGGACGTGCCCGCGCCGTTCGACGGGCGCGTGGTGAGCCTGAAGGTTGGGGTGGGCGATACGGTCAATGAGGGCGACGTGATCGCCGAGCTGGAAGGCGAGGCCCCGGCGTCGGCGGAACCGGACGAAACGGCGCCGGCGGCCGCCGATGCGCCCGCCGCGGCTCCTTCCGCGCAGGCTGCGCCTGCTCCCCAGGCCACGGTTGCACCGTCCGCACCAGCGGCGGCCCAGCAGTTGCCTTCCGCGCCCGGGACCCTGCCGCCCATCGACGAGGAGGGATTTTCCAGGGCGCACGCCTCACCCGCGGTGCGCAAGTTCGCCCGCGAGTTGGGCGTGAACCTGGCCGCGGTCACGGGATCGGGTGTCAAGGGCCGGATCCGGAAGGCCGACGTCAAGGCCTGGGTCAAGCTGGCGCTGGAGCAGGGCGCGCCCGGCGCCGGGTTGCCGCAGGTGCCCGAAGTCGATTTTTCCGCGCACGGAGAGATCGAAATCGTCCCGCTGGGCCGAGTCCAAAAGATTTCGGGGCCGCGGCTCTGGGCGAACTGGGTGAACGTTCCGCACGTGACCCAGCACGACGAGGCCGACATCACCGACGTCGACGCGCGGCGCAAGGCGCTGAAGGCCGAACTGGCCGCCGCCGGCGTGCGCCTGACGTTGCTAGCCTTCGTGGCGCGCGCCACCGTGCTGTGCCTGAAGGAGTTCCCGACGGTGAACGCGTCGCTGACCGAGGGCGGCGCGGCGCTGGCGCTGAAGAAGTTCGTTCACCTGGGCTTCGCCGCCGACACCGAGCGCGGCCTGCTGGTTCCGGTGATCCGCGACGCCGACAGGCTCGACATCGCCGGTCTGGCGCGGGCCTTCCAGGAGCTTTCCGGCAAGGCCCGCGACGGAAAGCTGGCGCCGGACGAGATGCAGGGCGGCTCGTTCACGATTTCCAGCCTGGGCGGGATCGGCGGCACCGCGTTCACGCCGATCATCAACGCGCCGGAAGTGGCGATCCTGGGCGTATCGCGGGCCCGCATGATGCCCGTGTTCGGCGACATCGGTTTTCGCCCGCGGCTGATGGCGCCGTTGTCGCTGTCCTACGACCACCGCGTGATCGACGGCGCCACGGCGGTGCGGTTCACGACCCGCCTGTGCGCACTGCTGGCCGACGCGGACCGGCTGCTCGCCCCCGTTGACGACGACGAAGCGGAGAACGACGAGTGAAGACGCAACTGGCGGTGTTGGGCTCCGGGCCCGGAGGTTACACGGCGGCTTTTCGGGCCGCCGATCTGGGTATGGAAGTCACGCTCGTCGAGCGCTATCCCACACTGGGCGGAGTGTGCCTGAACGTCGGCTGCATTCCGTCGAAGGCGCTGCTGCACCTGGCGCGGGTCATGGACGAGGCCGAGCATGTAGCGGAAGCGGGCATCCGCTATGCCGCTCCGACGCTGGAGCCGGCCGAGACGCGCGCCTGGGTCGAGGGCGTGGTTGGCCGCCTGACCGGCGGTCTGGCAGGCATGGCGAAGAAGCGCAAGGTGACGGTGCTCGAGGGCACGGGGCGGTTTGCGGGGCCGAAAGAGCTGGCCGTGGAAACGGCCGACGGCATTGAAGCGCTGGAATTCGAGCAGTGCATCATTGCCGCCGGATCGCAAAGCCGGCCGCTGCCCAACCTGCCCGACGACCCGCGGATCATGGATTCGACCGACGCGCTGCTGCTGGACGACATTCCCCAGCGCCTGCTGGTGATCGGCGGCGGGATCATCGGCCTGGAAATGGCCACCGTGTATGCGGCGCTGGGGAGCGAGATCACGGTGGTGGAGGCGTTGGATCGGCTGATGCCGGGGCCGGACGCCGATCTGCTCAAGCCGCTGGAGCGGCGCATCCGCAAGCAGTACGCGGCGATCCATACGGGTGTGATGGTGGCGTCGGCGAAAGCCACATCCGATGGCATCGCGGTTGAATTCGAGGGCGGGACGCCCTCGCTCCCAGGGGACGTCTTCGACCGGGTGCTGGTGTCCGTGGGCCGCGTTCCCAACGGCGCCAGTATCGATGCGGAGAAAGCCGGCGTGACCGTAAACGAGCACGGCTTCATCCCGGCGGACAAGCAGCTTCGAACCAATCAGTCCCACATCTTCGCGATCGGCGACATCATCGGCCACCCGATGCTCGCCCACAAGGCCACCCACGAAGGGAAGGTCGCTGCCGAAGCCGCGTCCGGCATGAAAGTCGCGTTCGACGCCCGCGTGGTGCCGTCAGTGGCCTACACCGATCCGGAAGTCGCCTGGGTGGGCTTGACCGAAGCCGAGGCGAAAGAGCGGGGCGTGGACTACGGCAAGGGCGCCTTCCCCTGGGCCGCCAGCGGCCGCGCCATCTCCATGCAGCGCTCCGAAGGCATGACCAAGCTGCTGTTCGACGCGAAAGACGGACGCATCATCGGCGGCGGCATCGTGGGCGTGAACGCCGGCGACCTCATATCCGAGGTGGCCCACGCGATCGAAATGGGGTCCGAAGCCGAGGATCTGGCGCTGACCATCCACCCGCACCCCACGCTGTCCGAGTCCGTCGGCATGGCCGCCGAGGCCTATCTCGGCACCATCACCGACCTCTACCTCCCCCGCCGTCCGCCGAAAAAAGCTTAGCCAGCTTGTTGCCAGGCCCTGCGGTCTTTGTCTCACCCCTCTTGGGGGGAGACGCATGAACCCATCCCTGGGGCTCGGCGGCGACTCCTGTCGCCGACGCTCCCCCCAAGAGGGGTGAGGCAAAGACCTTAAGTCGTGAGCGCTGTGCGGGCTAGTCCGCCAGCCAGCGAAGCAGCGGAAATATGATGACCGCAAGCGCCGCGCCCGTAAGGAACGTGATCGAACGCACGGCCGTGTTCACCAAATCGCCGGTCAGCGTCACGGCCTGATCCATCCGGCCACCCAGGCCGTCCAGCAGATTCGGGGCCACGCCGCTCCATGCGGCGAGCAACTCCCACAAGGCGGGCACGCCGAACACGCACGCCATCAGCGCGGCGCTTCCCAGCACCCACCAACGCATCCGCTCCCGGCGGTGGATCTGCGTCATGACTCCCGCGACGAATTGTTCATCCGATTCCGGCGGTGTTTCGGCCGCGGAGAACAGCGCCGCCATCTCGCGGTCGATCTCCCTGCCGGTGTCAGGCTCGTTCATCAAGTCTCTCCCTTACTTTCTTGTTGCCTCGCTGGATCAGCGACTTCACCGTGCCCAGCGCCAGGCCGGTCAACTCGCTCACCTCGCCGTGCGAGTAACCGTAAGCATAATTCAGGACCACGACCGCGCGCTCGCGCTCGGAGAGAATCGAGAGCACGCGCTCCAGTTCGATGGCGTGTTCGGGATGAGTTGCAGTCGCCATGCTTCCATGCACGTCCTGCTCCGCCGCCAGCCCCTCCGCCAGCCGTTGGCGTTTCTGCGCCCGGCGACGGCTCTGCAGGAACTCGTTGTAGGCGATCTTCATGAGCCAGGAGGAAAAGCGGGCCGCGTCCTTGAGATCGCCGAGCCGCGTCCAGGCGCGCACGAAGGCCTCCTGCGCCAGGTCGTCCGCCTCGGCATGATCGCCGCACAGATGGCGCAGCCAGCCCCGCACCTTGCCCTGATGCCGTGCGACCAGTTCGCCGTACGCCGCGTGGTCGCCGGCTCGCGCCCGCAGCACGCACTGCCGGTCGCTTTCCTGCATGACACGCTCCGCGCAGGATTACTTGTTGTGGCGCGTCCGCAATATCCACAACGCAGTCAGCGCCAATCCGATCAAAAACGGAATGGATCCGATGCCCATCAGCGGCCCCACGGCGTCGTCTTCTCCGACAAGGACGCCAAATGCGCCGATGCCCAGGCCCACCGCTGTCAGGACAACGCCGCGGCGCAGGTCCTGGTCCTTCTTGGGCCGGCTTTTCGGGCTGCTGATTGTCTCCAGGAACTCGGTGGGCAGTTCCTGGCCCTTTTCGATCGCTATCCGGATCGTTTCCTGCACTTCGCGTCGTCTGCGAAACCTGAAGTAGGTGATCAACGCAATCGTCCCGCCGATTACCAGCATGGTTACGGTGGGGACCACAATCGGAATCATCAGGGCGAGGTCTCCGCTATTCATACGCTCCTCCCGGGTTCATGAACGTTCATAGAGTAGAGATGCTATTACGGTAGCGTTTGGATGCGCGGGATTCAGAGACATTACGTCCTGCACTGGAACCGTGAGGGCGGGACGCCGCGAGGGACATGCCCTCGCTCCCCAAGGGCGCGGCCCCGTTACCGGGTTATTGTCCGCGGCGGCGCCAGGCCTGGGCGATGTAGTGATCGAGGCTGACGTGGCGGCCGCCGCCCAGGTAGAACAGGGCCAGCAGCATCACGAAGTAGGTCACGCCCAGCACCACGCCGTTGTTCAGGATGACGATGCTGCCGAATTCCGTAAACCAGCCTCTATCGTCGTGCAGAACCTCACCCTGCTCGCGCAGGATGCGCCTCGCCTCGCTCAGCCGTTCACGCGCGGCATCGATGTCTTCACTTGGGAAGGGACTGCGCGGGTCGGCCGTGATCTGCCAGCCGTTCTGCCAGTGCACGGTCGTGACGGCCATGGCCATCACGAACATCAGCGGGATACACGCGAGACGGGTGGCCAGACCCAGCAGAAGGGCGATCGCGCCGACGACCTCGGCCGCACAGGCCAGAAAGGCCATCAGTTCGGGCAGCGGATAGCCCAGCCGGTCGAAAAACCGGGCCGTGAATTCCAGCCCCCGTTCAGGGTGCCATTTGTTGGTTCCGGCCACCCAGAACACGGGCACGAGGTACAAACGGATCGCCAGAGGCGCCAGCCAGTCCACGGTGTGCAGGCGCTTCATCCCGCCGCACCCGAACCGGACAAGAGAGTTCAGCCAATTCTTCATGACCCGGCAGATTATCACGTACCTCCGGTTTCCGTTCATGATCACGAAATGTCGATGCTCTCGCTCCTTTTTCCGGTATTTTCGCGGGGGAAAAGTGCGATAGCCTCGTGAGGCTTGATTTTGCAAAGTTGGGGAAGTAGCATGGCGACCCATAATTAATGATATGGGAACCCATATTGAAGACTACGATCGAGATTTCCGATGATTTGGCCCGGACCGCCAAAGCGCATGCGGCGCGAGAGAACATCACGCTACGCGCGCTGATCGAGCGCGGCCTGCGATTAGTGTTGCGTGCGGACCGTAAGGAAGAGCGTTTCCGTTTGCGGGACGCCAGCGTTGCCGGCAACGGACTCAAGGCGCCATACAGTGATTCTGACTGGGCGCGAATTCGTGAGTCGATCTATGAAGGTCGTGGGAATTGATTGCGACGGATACCAATATCCTCGTGTATGCCCACCGTGCCGATTCCCAGTGGCACGATCGCGCGAAGTCCCGGATTGAGGATCTGGCGCATGGCCGCATCAGTTGGGGCTTGCCTTGGCCCTGTATCCACGAGTTTGTGGCTCTCGCCACGCATCCGCGCATATACGACCCGGCTTCAGCGCTGTCGCAAGCCATCGATCAGGTAGGCGCGTGGCTTGAGTCTCCGGCAGCCGTGCTGCTCGGTGAAACCGGTGAGCATTGGCAAGTCCTCACCGGGTTACTGCAAGAGGGTAGGGTGACGGGATCACTCGTTCATGATGCACGTGTTGCAGCGATCTGCATTGCCCACGGCGTGACGGAATTGTGGACGGCTGACCGTGACTTCAGCCGCTTTCCCGGGCTTGCTGTTCGTAACCCCTTGCAAGGCTAGTCCCTGTTCCGCTTCATTCGTTAGTGGATTACGACGTGGTAGTGGTCGGGGGCGGTTTTGCGGGGTTGGCGTGCGCACGGGAGCTGGCCGGGCAAGGTCTGAAGGTGCTGGTGATCGAGAAGAAGCAGCAAGCGGGGCAGCACATACACACGACGGGCATTCTGGTGAAGGAAGCGCAGGACGAGTGGGCGGCGCCGGAGCGCCTGGTCCGGGAGATCAGGCAGGTGCGGGTGTACGGACCGAGCCTGCGCTCCGCTGTGGTCGAGCGGGACGACTATTTCTTTCTGGCTACGGACACGGCGGGGCTGCTTGGATGGCTGCAGGAAGAAACCGCGGAAACGGGTGTAGCTATCCGCACGGGCGAAGCGTTCAGCGGCGCAAGGCGGGAACGGGGGCATTGGGTTCTCGAGGAGTCCGGAACGTCATGCCGCTTCCTGGTCGGCGCGGACGGCGCCCGTTCGCCGGTCGCGAAGCTCATGGGGCTGGACCGGAACACGCGCTACCTGAAGGGCGTGGAGTACGCATACGAGCCTCTCGAAGATGCGGAACTCAGCCTGCACTGCTTCGTCGATCCCGAGTTCGCTCCCGGCTATATCGGGTGGGTGTTGCCCGGCGTTGGCGTGACGCAGGTGGGTTTGGCGTGCCACTCGACGCATTCGGTCGATCTTCGCGGGTTCGTCCGGCGCATCGATCCCCTGTTCGGCTTGTCGCAACGCAGGGTCTTGGAGAAGCGGGGCGGGATCATCCCGATCGGCGGCCTGCTGCACAACTTCTATGGCGACGGCGTCATGCTGCTCGGCGACGCGGCCGGAATGGTGTCGCCGCTGACGGCGGGCGGAATCCACCGGGCCTATCTGTACGGGCGGTTGGGCGGACAGGCGGTCGCACGCTACCTGCGGGAAGGGGGACCGCATCCGGGAGAACTGATCCGGAGGGGCTATCCGCGCCGCCCCTGGCAGCATGCGGCCCGATGGGCCTATGACCACTTGCCGGCCGGCGCGATGGTGGAAGCCGCGCTGCGCATGCCGCGCGTGTTCAGGCGACTGGCGGGTAAGATCTTTTTTGATCGTATGAGTTGGCCGGAATGAACGAGGAAAACCAGGCCGGGGCGACGCCGGCCCCGGCGGGTCTGAAGGCGCAGATCGACCTGCCGGCGCCGGTGGCGGTGTGGGTGTTCGCGGCGCATGCGATAGCGGTGCTTTCGCCATTGGTGCTGCTCTGGGCGGTGCATGCCAAGTGGGACTACGTGGCGGGCCAAGCCAACGCGCCCGGGTTCTTCTACGTGGCCGTGGCATTCATGATGGCGTCGGGCTCTTTTGAGTTCGCCCAGAACACGGCCGACCGCTGGTACCTGCGCTCGGGAATGGGAAGCACGACCAGCCCGGCGCTGGCGGACTTCCTGTTCTACATGTGCAACGCGCTGAGCATGATGGCGCTGATCACAGCCTGCATGGGCGTCATCTGGTGGCTTCTGGTGCTTTGCGTGCTCCTGGCCGGCTTGTTCGCCTTTCTTTACCTGACCGGACGGCCGCCCTACGCCGCGTTCGGGGTACTCGGCTTCGTTTCCACGCTTGCGCTCTTCTTCACGTTCGACAACCCCATCGTGTTCCTGCAGCTGGTCACCGGGCAACTCACCTTGTACTTCTTCACGCTGCTGCTCAAGACGCGCGCCCAGTCGCTGCACGGCTGCGTGGCGCTGGTCAGCACCTCGGGGCTGTGGGTGATCGCCTGGGCCATTTACAGCAGCGCAAGCGGCACGCCGCCGGGTTGGGTGCTGCTGGTCGTGCTGGCCGTGGCCGCGGGTGGCGTGGCACTTGCTCTGAAGCCGCGCCTGGCGAAACTAAGGGCGACACCACGCGGCTAACCCTGGGAGCGAAGGCGTCTCGCCTTCGTGGAGGGCGGGACGCTGTGAGGGCGGTGCCCTCACTCCCAGGGCCCTCGCTCCCAGGGGTCTAGCGGTAGGCGCCGAGGAGCACGCCGATGCGGCGGAAGCGGCGGAGGTGTTCCTTGCCCTGTTTGATCAAGGGTGCGCGGGCGTCCGCCGGCGCCTGCTGCATCACGTCTTCCAGCAATTCTGCGCCGGTCTGGGTCGCTCCGTCCAGGATCATGGCCAGGAGCCCCGCGGAAAGGACGCCCAGCTCCTCGGTTCGCATCCGGCCTGCGCTGTCGCGCCTCAGAAGCAGGAAGGACGGCACGTCGGGAGGCGAATCGTCGAGCTTGACTGATTTGCCCTTGTGCACCGGATAGCGCAGCGTGAGCAGTCGCAGCAGGGGGGAGGGCGCCGGAACGCCGGAAATGACGTCGCCGTCGGGGTCGATCTCAGAGCCCGGCGCCGGGTCCGCGCAATTCCTTAATCGGCGCTTTTCCGATTCGAACAGGATCAACTCCCGCAGCCACGCCGGGTCGTGCTCCCGGCGGTGCTGGACCTTTTGGTACCAGGCCTGCAGTTCGCCGGCCAGCCGCGGGAAATAAGGTGTATCAGCGCGGTGCTCGCGCAGAAAGTCCCGGATCAGGGCGGAAAACGCCTCTTCGCCGAATTGTTTGCGCGCTATTGGGAAGTTCGCAGCCAGCAGGCGCGATACGTTGCCGAACACGAGCCGGCGGTAGACGGCTATGCGCCGGTCCTCGGGGCCTTCCGGCGCCGGGTGTGCCTCGGGGTCGCGCAGGTGGGCGGTGAGTTGGCGCTGCAGTGCCTGGAAGTCAGCGGTCATGCCGGCGCGCTGTTGGCCTATTGAGGGCGGGACGCCCTCGCTCCCAGGGTGGGACGCCCTCGTGCGCAGGTGCGTTGGACGTCGCGGATGCGGGTGACTTCGGCGAGCAGTTCCGGCAGGGGCGGCTGGTTGAAGTCGCGCTCGAGGACAGTGGGCCGCGGACCGAGGCGCTTGTATGCGTAAGCCAGCAGGTCCCAGACTTCTTCCTTGACGGTTGCGCCGTGGGTATCGATCAGCAGGTCCGGCGCCTCGTCGTAATGCCCCGCCGTATGCAAATAAAGCACGCGGTCGGCGGGAATGGCGTCCAGGAAGGCGCGCGGATCGTAACCGTGATTGGTGCTGTTGACGTACACGTTGTTCACGTCCAGCAGCAGTCCGCAGTCCGCTTCGTCCAGGACCGCGGTCAGGAACTCGGCATCGCTCATTTCCGCGCCCATGGAAGCGTAGTAGGACACGTTCTCCACCGCGATCCGCCGGCCCAGGATGTCCTGCACCTGACGGATCCGCCCGGAGACGTAACGCACGGCCTCCGCCGTGCACGGGATCGGCAGGAGATCGTAGAGCTGGCCGTCGTCGCTCGTATAGCTCAGGTGTTCGGAGTAGAGGCGCACGCCGTATTCGTCCATCCAGGCGCCGACGTCGCGCACCAGCGACTCGTTGAGCGGGTGGGGGCCGCCGATCGACAGGGAAAGGCCGTGGCAAATGACCGGCCAGCGCTCGGTGAAGAACCGCAGCCGTTTGCCGAGCGCGCCGCCCACGCCGATCCAGTTTTCCGGCACCAGTTCGAAGAAATCGACCTCTTCGGGCGGTTCTTCCGTGAACGGCTTGAGATAGGGGCGGCGGAGGCCGAGGCCGGCGCCGGAGATTCCTTCGATTACGGGTGTCATTGGCGATTCCTGGGAGCGAAGGCGTCTCGCCTTCGCGGAGGGCGGGACGCCCTCCGTCCCAGGGCCCTCCCTCCTGATTCTACTCTTTGGGGCGCTGGCGCTTCGGGTATTCGCAGAGGTCGGCGATCGCGCAATCGGGGCAGCGGGGCTTGCGGGCCTGGCACACGTAGCGGCCGTGCAGGATCAGCCAGTGATGGGCGTGCATCAGGTATTCCTTCGGCGTCAGGCGCATCAGCCGCTTCTCCACTTCCAGCACATTCTTGCCCGGCGCGATCCGCGTGCGGTTGGAGAGGCGGAAGACGTGGGTGTCCACGGCGATCACCGGCACGCCGAAGGCCGTGTTCAGGATCACGTTGGCGGTCTTGCGGCCAACGCCGGGCAGGGCTTCCAGCGCCTCGCGCTCGCTCGGCACCTCGCCGCCGTGCTTCTCCAGCAGGATCTCGCTCAGCGCGACGATGTTGGCCGCCTTGGCGTTGAACAGCCCGATCGTCCGGATGTGCCCGCGAATGCCCGCCTCGCCCAGCTTCAGCATTGCGCCCGGCGTGTTGGCTTCGGCAAAGAGCGTCTTCGTGGCCTTGTTTACGCCGACGTCGGTGGCCTGGGCGGACAGCACCACGGCCACCAGCAGCTCGAACGGCGAGCCGTAGGAAAGCTCCGTGGTGGGGCGCGGATTCGACCGGCTGAGCCGCCGGAAGATCTCCGCTCGCTTTTCGGCGTTCAGCGCTTGGCCGTGACCAGGCCCGGCTGGCTCTCGTAGAACTCCGACAGCTCGTTCAACTGCTCGTCGGTGAGCATATTGAGGAAGGCGTTCATCGAAATATCGCTGCGTTCGCCTTCCAGGTACTGGCGGATCGTCTCGTTCAGATAGTCGGCATGCTGGCCCGCCAGGTGCGGGAACTCCGTCGTGATGCTCACGCCGTTGACGCCGTGGCAGGACACGCAGTAGATCCCGGATTCGGGCGGCTCGACTTCCACATTCGCCTCGACGGTGGTTTCCCCTCCGAAGTACGCGCCGATGTCCCTGAGTTCCTGTTCGGTCAGGTCGGCGGCTTGGGCGTGCATTCCGTCGTGCACGCGGTCGTCGCCCGCGTAACCCTGCAGCGCCTTGACGATGTAGTTGGGGTTCTGCCCTCCCAGCCGCGGCACGTGGTACGGCGGATAGGTGGTCATGTTGCCTTCGATGCCGTGACAGCCGAGGCAGGGCTCGGCGAGTATGCGCCCGCGTTCCGGATCGCCCGCGTTCGGGTCGTCCTGGGCCGCCAGTTGCGAAGACAGGGCCGCCGTCACCAGGAAGGCCGCCAGTTGCAGTTTGTTTCTCATTCGCACAAAGCCTCTGCTACAGCACGTAAACGAAGATGAACAGGCACACCCACACCACGTCGACGAAGTGCCAGTACCAGGACACGGCCTGGAAACCGAAGTGTTCGTTGGGCGTGAAATGCCCTCGCAGGATGCGGATGTAGGTGACGACCAGCATGATCACGCCCAGCGTGACGTGCGCGCCGTGGAAACCGGTCAGCATGAAGAACGTGGAGCCGTAGATCCCGGTGCTGAGCCTGAGGTCGAGGTCCTGGTACGCGTGCACGTATTCGTAGGCCTGTACGTACAGGAACACGGCGCCCAGAACGATCGTCAGCAGCGTGCCGATGTTCAGCAGCCTGCGGTTGTTGTTCTTCAGCGCGTGATGCGCGATCGTGATCGTGACGCTGGACGTGAGCAGCAGGGCCGTGTTCAGAAGCGGCAGGCCGCTCCAGCCGATGGTCTGGAAGCCGCCTTCGGCGTCGCCGCCGATCTCGCCCGGGCCGTTGGTGGGCCATTCCGACTCGAAGCCGGACCACAGCAGGCTATTGGTGGCCTCGCCGATGCCGTCGCCGCCCAGCCAGGGCACGGCCAGCACGCGGGCGTAGAACAGCGCGCCGAAGAAGCCGACGAAGAACATGACTTCGGAGAAGATGAACCATGCCATTCCCTGGCGGAAGGAGCGGTCAACCCAGCCGCTGTAGAGACCGGCGATGTTCTCCCGGATCACGGTCCCGAACCAGCCGAACATCATGAACGTGAGTCCGGCCAGGCCCAGCAGCAGCACGGTCCTTCCGGCGTCCGAACCGTTCAGCCACAGCGCTCCCCCGAGCGCCATGACGAACATGGACACCGAGGCCACAATGGGCCAGGGACTGCCGTGCGGTACGAAATAGTCCGATTTCGTGTCGGCCATCAACTTCCTCCTAAACCGGGTTCGGCGGTAAACAGGGTGTAGGCCAGCGTCACGGTCTCGACGTGCGCCGGCAGTTCGGAATCAATCGTGAAGCGCATCGGCAGCTCGCGCCGCTCGCCGGCCGCGAACGCCTGCTCCTCGAAGCAGAAGCAGACCTGCTTGGAAACGTGGCTCACCGCCTCCAGCGGCCGCACGCTGGGCCGGGTGACGGAAATTACGTTGTGTGGAAGCAGGTTCTCGGCGTAGAACACGGTCTCGGCCGTGCGTCCGGGCGTGACCTCGATGCTGAGGTCGCCGGGCTGGAACTCCCAGGCCGCCGGGTTCATCGTGTTGGTCAGAAACTCGACGGTGACCGTGCGGTTCTCGTCGATCTCCGCGGCGACGGCGGACCCGGCCGGCTGCGTCGCCCGCGTGAGCCGCTCCGAGTCCAGCCCGGTGAGCTCGCAGAAGACCTCGTACAGCGGCGTCAGCAGGAAGGCGAAGGCGAACATGCCCGCCACCGCGCCGCCCAGCGTCAGCACCAGGCGGCGGTTGCCGGTTTTCGCTCGCGCCGGCTTCACGCGCCGCTCCTTATCCACTGCGCCAGGATGAAGCCGCCGTAGAACGCCATCGCCAGCAGGACCAGCAGTGCGGCGTGGACGCCTCTTCGGGACTTCTGGAACATGGGCGTGCCGGGAACCGCCTGGCTATACCTTGGGCGCCGTCTCAAACGTGTGGTACGGCGCCGGCGAGGGCACGGTCCACTCCAGCCCTTCCGGCTCGTCCCAGACCTTGGTGCTGGCCGGCTCGCCGCCCTTGACGCACTTGACCAGCATCCAGACGAACAACAGTTGCGAGAGGCCGAAACCGAACGCGCCCACGGTCGAGATCATGTTGAACTCGGTGAACTGCACCGAATAGTCCGGGATCCGCCGCGGCATGCTGGCCAGGCCCAGGAAATGCTGCGGGAAGAACAGGATGTTGACGAAGATCGTCGACATCCAGAAGTGCCACTTGCCCAGCGTCTCGTTGTACATGTGGCCGGTCCACTTGGGCAGCCAGTAATAGACGCCGGCGATCACGCCGAAGATGGCGCCCGGCACCAGTACGTAGTGGAAATGCGCCACGACGAAATAGGTGTCGTGGTACTCGATGTCCGCGGGCACCAGCGCCAGCATCAGTCCGGAGAACCCGCCGATCGTGAACAGGATCACGAATGCGATCGCGAACAGCATCGGCGTCTCGAAGCTGATCGAGCCCCGCCACATCGTCGCCAGCCAGTTGAAGATCTTCACCCCGGTCGGCACCGCGATAAACATGGTCGTGATCATGAAGAACAGCATTCCGGCCGCCGGCATGCCCACCGTGAACATGTGGTGCGCCCAGACTACGTACGAAAGAAACGCAATCGCCGAAGTCGCGATCACCATCGACACGTAGCCGAACAGCGGCTTGCGCGAGAACGTCGGAATGACCTGCGAAATGATCCCGAACGCGGGCAGGATGAGGATATAGACCTCTGGATGCCCGAAGAACCAGAAGATGTGCTGGAACATCACCGGGTCGCCGCCGCCGGCCGCCAGGAAGAAGCTGGTGTCGAAGTAGCGGTCGGTGAGCAGCATCGTGATGGCCCCGGCCAGCACCGGCATCGCGCCGATCAGCAGGTAGGCGGTGATCAGCCAGGTCCAGACGAACAGCGGCATCTTCATGAAGCCCATGCCCGGCGCGCGCATGTTGGTGATGGTCACGATGATGTTGATCGCGCCCAGGATCGACGAGGCGCCCAGCATGTGCAGCGAGAACACGACGAACGGGAAGGCGTCGCCGGTCTGCAGGATCAGCGGCGGATACAGCGTCCAGCCGCCCGCCGGGGCCCCGCCCGGCATGAACAGCGTGCCCAGCAGCAGCAGAAAGGCCGGCGGCAGGATCCAGAAACTCCAGTTGTTCATGCGCGGCAGCGCCATGTCCGGCGCGCCCACCATCAGCGGGATCTGCCAGTTGGCCAGGCCCACGAAGGCCGGCATCAGCGCGCCGAAGATCATCACCAGCGCGTGCATGGTGGTCATCTGGTTGAAGAAGTGCGGGTCCACCAGCTGCAGGCCGGGCTGGAACAGCTCGGTGCGGATGATCAGCGCCATCGTGCCGCCCACCAGGAACATGATCAGGCTGAATACCAGGTACAGCGTGCCGATGTCCTTGTGGTTGGTGGTGGTCAGCCACCGCCACATACCCGAGGCGTGCGGGCCGTCGTGATGTTCTTCGTGTGTCGTATCGCTCATATTCGATTACCCCGGGTTATCGGGAAGATGCGCCGCCGGCTGCGGCGGGCGCTGTCTGACTCATTGCGGCTTCGGGTTCTTCGAGCGCTTCGGGCTCGGCCGGCGCCGTGAGCCCGGCCACCCATGCGTCGTACTCGTCCTGCGGCAGGACCTCCACGACGATGGGCATGAACCCATGTCCGCGCCCGCACAGTTCCGCGCACTGGCCGCGGAAGGTTCCCGTCTGCTCGGCCTTGAACCAGGTCTCGTTGATCGTGCCCGGCACCGCGTCGCGCTTGACGTAGAACTCCGGCACCCACCAGGCGTGGATGACGTCGTTGGAGGTGAGCTGCAGCTTCACCTTCTTGCCCACCGGCACGACCATCGGCTTGTCGACGTCGCGCAGGTAGTGTTCGTGCAATTCGTGGCCCGCGCCCAGTATCGACGCGGCGTTGCTCGCGTCGTCGATGTTGCTGAAGAAGCTGATGCCGTGGTCCAGGTACTCGTAACGCCACTTCCATTGGTAGCCGGTGACCTTGATCCTGAGATCGGCCGCCTGTGTGTCCTCCATTTCGATCAGCACCCGGGCGGTGGGGATGGCCAGGCCGACCAGGATCAGGACCGGGATCACGGTCCAGATGATCTCGGCCTTGGTGCTGTGGCTGAACTTCGCCGCCTGCGCGCCCTGCGACTTGCGGAACTTGACCAGCGAATAGCCGAGCACCCCGAACACGATGATGCCGATGATGGTGCAAATGATCAGGGCCAGGTGATGCAGGCCGCGCACCTTGTTTCCGAGTTCCGTGGCGCTGGCGGGGAAGTCCAGGGCCCAATCCGCTGCCGCCGGTGTGGCGATGGCCAGCGCGGCCGCGGCGATTCCCATAAACAGCCAGCGGCCGTGTGCCTTGCTGCGATACATCAAACGGTTGCTCCTTACTACTTGCTGCTTTCTACTTTTGCGCGGTAACCGGCACGCGCGTCAATTCGCGCAGACGCCGGCACAACGATTGCCTTTCTTCCTCCGTGAGACAGGCGGCGAGTTCGCATGACGCGCCGCCGGCTCCCAAGAAAAGGCGCCCAGGCAAGGCAGGACTCGCGCCCGGTTCGATCCAGGCCCGGGTCCAGGGCCGGGGGAATTCTACCCGTTCCTGACGGCCCGCATAACCCCTGCGCACGCGTACGAAGCGTTGGCCGAAACGGATGGTTTCGCGATAGCGCCCGCGGTGCACGGTTATGGCCAGCGCGATGCCCAGAATCGCCAGTTCCAGGCCGGCGAACGGCAGGATCAGCCAGTAGCCGCGAAGCGCCCAGGCCACCGCCACGCCCAGCACCGGAAGCGTCATTGCGACGAACAGCCAGAAAGCGCCGCGGCCGGTGAAATTGCAGTTGGGGCGGATTTCGATTCGAGGTGCGGAATCACCAGTCTTCATCGAGCCCCAATTCTACCTGCATGGGAGGGCGTCCCGCCCTCCCATGCACTATCCTTGCGGCCCCTCCCACCAACATAGAACGAACATGAAACTTCGCATTGCTCTGCTCCTGCTGTTCATCGCCCCCGCGCTTCACGCCGGCAATTCCAACTTCGCGCCCGAGGACGTGTTCTCGCTCGCCTACGCCAGCGACCCGCAAGTAAGTCCCGACGGCTCCTTCGTCGTCTATACCCGCAACTTCATGGACATCATGGAAGATCGGCGCCGCTCCAACCTCTGGCGTATCGACATCGACGGCGGCAACCCGCGGCCGCTCACGACCGGCGCCGTGAACGACCGGGGCGCGCGGATCGCGCCGGACAACGATCGCGTGGCCTATCTTTCCAGCGACGGCCGCGGCGTGCAGGTGTTCGTTCGCTGGATGTCCAGCGGCGAGACGCTGCAGGTCACGCGGCTGGACCGGGCGCCGCGCAATCTAGCCTGGTCGCCGGACGGCCGCTGGCTGGCGTTCGCGCTGCTGGTGCCCTCCAAGCCGCCCACGATGGGCTCGCTGCCGGCCAAACCCCAGGGCGCGAACTGGGCCAAGCCCCCCGAAGTCGTGCAGCGCGCCGTGTTCCGCGCCGACGGGGCAGGGCGCCTGCCGCACGGCTACACGCACCTGTTCGTCGTCTCCGCCGAGGGCGGCGCGTCCCGGCAACTGACTTCGGGCGACTACAACCACGGCGGTTCCATCGCCTGGTCGCCGGACAGCGCAAGCCTCTATTTCAGCGGCAACCGCAACGAGGACGCCGAACTCAATCCATCCAACTCCGAGATTTACCGGGTCGGCCTGGACGGGGGCGATGTCGAAGCCGTGACCGACCGAGACGGCCCGGACAGTTCGGTGGCCGTTTCGCCCGACGGGAAGATGCTGGCCTGGACCGGCTATGACGACCGCGTGCGCAGCTACCAGATCACGCACCTGTACGTGATGAACGTCGACGGCAGCGAGCGCCGCCAGCTGTTGCTGGACCTCGACCGCGACGTGTTCCGCCCGCACTGGTCCGCCGACGGCGAGGGCCTTTATTTCGCCTACGAAGACCAGGGCCTGACCCGCCTGGCCCACGTGGACCTGCGCGGCAGGCTCACCGACGTGACGGGCGAGCTGGGCGGCCTGGCGCTGACCCGACCGTACACCGGCGCGCAGTTTTCGGTGGGCGGCAACGACACCTACGCGATTACGCGCGGCGACGCTCTCTCGCCCGCCGATATCGCGGTCGGTCGCGGCACGGACGAGCCGGTCCGGCTGACCCGGCTGAACGCGAATCTGCTCGACTATCGCGAGCTGGGACAGGTCGAGGAGTTCTGGTACCGGTCGAGCTTCGACAGCAAGGACATCCAGGCCTGGGTGGTCTGGCCGCCGAACTTCGATGCGACGAAGAAATACCCGCTGCTGCTTGAAATCCACGGAGGCCCGCACGCCGCCTACGGCCCGCATTTCTCCGTGGAAGTGCAGCTCTTCGCCGCCGCCGGCTACGTCGTGGTATACGCCAACCCCAGGGGCAGTTCGAGTTACGGAGATGACTTCGGCGGCTACATCCACCACAACTATCCCAGCGAGGACTACGACGACCTGATGTCGGCGGTGGACGCGATCATCGACCGTGGCGTGATCGACCCGGACCGGCTCTACGTGACCGGCGGAAGCGGCGGCGGCGTGCTGACCGCCTGGATCGCCGGCAAGACCGACCGCTTCGCGGCCGCGGTCGTGGCCAAGCCCGTGATCAACTGGATCAGTTTCGCCCTGAGCGCCGACTACGCGCCCGTGTTCTCCAAGTACTGGTTCCCGGCGCTGCCCTGGGACGACCCCATGGGCTACTGGGAGCGTTCACCGCTGTCGCTTGCGGGCCGGGTGTCAACGCCCACGATGTTGCTGACCGGCGAAGAGGACTGGCGCACGCCCATGTGGGAGTCGGAGCAGTACTACCAGGCGCTGAAGCTGAGCGGCGTGGAAACGGCGCTGGTTCGGCTGCCGGGTGCGTCGCACAGCATCGCCGCGCGGCCGAGCCAGCTATTGGCCAAGGTCAGCGCAATCCTGGAGTGGTTCAAGCGCCACGACGGCGGAAGCGAAACGGCCGATTAGGCGACTGGCTTGCCTGGGAGGGAGGGCGTCCCGCCCTCCACGAAGGCGGGACGCCTTCGCCCCCAGGGACGCACTCACGCCCACGGCAGTGTGTCCGGATCGACGTTGCCGCCGGACAGGATGATTCCGACGCGCCTGCCCTGAAATTCATCGGGTTGAGCGAGCAGCGCGGCCACCGCGACGGCGGCCGACGGCTCGATGACCAGTTTCAGGCGCTCCCATACCAGCCGCATCGCATCGACGATCGATTCTTCGCTGACCGTGATGATTCCGGTCACGTGGTCCCGGATGATCGGAAACGTGAGTTTTCCCAGCGTCGTCAGCAGTCCGTCCGCGATCGACGTTTTCCCGGTGGACGGCATGATTCGGCCGGATTTCAGCGACTGCCATGCATCGTCGAAGTTGCGCGGCTCCGCCCCGAACACGCGTGCGGCCGGACGCAGGCTCCTGACCGTCAGGGCCGTTCCGCTCAACAGTCCGCCGCCGCCCACCGGCGCGATCACCGCATCGATATCTTTGACCTCCTCGAAAAGCTCCAGCGCGGCGGTTCCCTGACCGGCGATAACCCGCGGATCGTCGAACGGGTGGATGACCACGGCCTTCGTCCTTGCCGCGACTCGCGCCAGCGCTTCGTCGCGCGCCTGCGGCGTCGGCTCGCAATAAACAATCGCGGCTCCATGGCCGGCCACGGCCTTTTTCTTGATCGCCAGCGCATTCCTGGGCATGACGACCGTGACCGGGATGCCCCGCAAGCCGGCGGCCCTGGCCAGCGCGGCCCCATGGTTGCCGGACGACTGCGTGGCCACGCCGCGCAGGGCCTCTTCGTCGGACAGGGAAAAAACCGCGTTGGTGGCGCCGCGCGCCTTGAACGCGCCGGCTTTCTGCAGGTTCTCGCACTTGAAGAAGACTTCGGCGCCCGAGGCTTCGTTGACCGCGTTGCTCGTAAAAACGGGCGTCCGACGAACATACGGCCCGATTCGTTCGGCGGCGCGCCGAACGTGCTCTATGGAAGGAACGCTATCGTCGGATTTCACTTCCCCGAAATTGTATGTTCCGCCCGCCCAAACGCTTTGCATCGCGCGCGGCATTTGGTACAGTTCGCGCCTGTTGCCCGAAGCGCTCGAAAACTGCTGTCCGACGATGAAGAGAATCCTGCTGATCTGCCTGCTGACCTGCGTCGCTCCGCTTGCGTCCTCCGCCGACGAACCGGACCTTGAGCGCGGCGCGCAGTTGTATTTCTTCTGCGGCACCTGCCACGGCCAGGCGGGCGAGGGCAACGCGCTGCTCAACACGCCGGCGGCCGGAAAGCAGGACACCTGGTACATCGAGCGGCAGATGGTCAATTACAGAGCCAACTTGCGCGGCTACTGGGGCCCGCTGGAAGACATCTACGGCAACCAGATGAAGAACATGGCGATCGCGCAGGTGCCGGACGAGCAGGCGATCATCGACATGGCGGCCTTCATGCATTCTCTGGAGCCGCCGACGCTGCCCGTAACCGTGGACGGCGACCCGGAGGAAGGCCGCAAGATTTACGAGGAAACCTGCATCGCCTGTCACGGGCCAAACGGCGAGGGCTCGACGCTGCTGGGCTCGCCGCGGATTTCCAACCAGTTCGACTGGTATCTGCTGCGGCAGCTCGACGACTTTCTGAGCGGCGCCCGCGGACAGCAGCGCGACGACATCTACGGCACGCAGATGCGCTACATGGCGCAGGTGCTCGACACCGAGCAGAAGCGCAAGGACGTGATCTCGTACATCGCCACGTTCCAGTACACCGAACAGTTGGACTAAGAGAGGACGAGACGTTCTCGCTCCCAGGGGCTATTGCCCGGCGATGAAGTGGGCGGCTGCGAGGTCCTGGGCGACGTTGCCCAGGCTCTTGTAGAGCGTAATTTCGTCTTCGCCGCGGCGTCCCTCTACGGCGCCGTCGATCACCGCGCCGATTTCGCCGGCGAGGTCGCTTTCGGTCAGAAATCCTTCCTCGATCGCGAGCAGGATGTCGCCGGCCTCCTTCATCGCGAACTCCGTGATTTCCGTGAACACACGAGCGCGGCCCATGGTCTCGCCATCGGCCTCGCGGGTCCTGGGCGAATGCGATCCCACCAGGTTGACGTGACAGCCGTCCGCCAACCGGCGTCCCTCGATGACCGGCTCGCTCGCGGCGCTTACTCCGCAGACGATGTCCGCACCGCTCACTGCTTCGCGGGCTGTTTCGACGGCCGTCACCGCTACTTCGTCGTCCGTATGGGCGGCGGCGAAGCGGCCGGCCTTCTCAATACTCGGCCCCCAGACGCGGACCTCGCGCACCGGCCGCACGCAGCGCATCGCTTCGAGGTGCGTTTCGGCCTGCACGCCGTAACCGAGAAGTGCCAGCACGGAAGCGTCTTCGCGGGCCAGCGCGCGGGTGGCGGCCCCGCTGGCCGCGGCCGTGCGGATCCCGGTTACCGCAGCGCCTTCAACCAGCGCGGCCGGCGTGCCGTTTTCGCGGTCGAACAGCAGAATGCAGCCCTGGATCATCGGCAATCCCCGGGCGGGATTGTCCGCATAGATGCTCACGAGTTTGGCGCCGAACGCGGAAGGGGTGTCGCCCGGCATGATTCCCATGCCGCCCTTGCCGTCGGCGACCGGGACGAAGGAACGCAACGGCGGCGTGATTTCGCCCCGGCTGATCGCCGCCTGCGTCTCCGCCATCAGGTCGATGCAGGCGTCCATCCGCAGGACGCGCCGCACAGTTTCGGCATCGAAGTAGGGAATGTTCGTCATTCGGCGGAGTCCTCGGGCGCCTTGCCGAGGTAAAGCGACGGCCCGTAGACCTGCGTGCCCTCGACCTCCAGCCGGATCCGGTAGCGCCCCGGTTCGGGAAAGGTCACGTCCTCCAGCGGCAGGTTGAGCTGCGTTCGCGGCGGCGCGGCCGATCCGGGCGATTCCTCGACTTCGCTGAAGCCCTGGATCGTGAACACGGCCTTCTCGCCGGGGTCCAGCAGTTCGATCAGAAACGGCACGCGGCCGCGTTCGCCGTCGTTCCAGCTCACCAGCCCGGCGAGACGCATGCGCGGCTGGCGCGCGGGAAACGACGGCGCGCGAAGCTCGTCGAAGATGCCCCGGATCTCGAGTTGTCCGGAATCGTCCGAGCCGGCCCGGTGACAGAAGAAAAGTGCACACTCCATGTGTGCAGTGTACCTACCATTCGGCGTAAAATACGCAGGTTGAGACGCGCGTATCTTGTATCAATTCGTGGAATCGGATACCTTTCGCGCCGGTTTGCCAGAGAAGCAGAGGAACAGTATGAAGCGCTTTGCCTGTTTGATGATCAGCGCCGCCGCCATGGTCGCGGCGGGAACCGCATTCGCCGCCGGTGACGCGGCCCGCGGCGAGGCCGAATTCGAGGTCTGCGCCGTGTGCCACGGCGAGCAGGGCGAGGGCTTCGAGAAGTACGGCGCCCCGAGGATCGGCGGCCAGGAAGACTGGTACATCGTGACCAGCCTGAAGAACTTCCGCGCCGGCCTGCGCGCCGTCGACAACTGCGACGTGGCCGACGTGGCCGGCACGCTGGAGCGGGCCAAGGCCTCTTCGCCCGACTACGCCGAGATCGAGGCCGAACTGGCGACCCATTTCGAGGGCGGGCTGCCCTCCGGCGGCGCCTGCAGCCAGGCGGCGAACGACGTTTACGGTCCGCTGATGCGCGCCATCGCGCTGACGCTGGCCGACGACCAGGCCGTCGAGGACCTGGCCGCCTACGCCACCACGCTGGCGCCGCCCAAGCCGGCCGACACGATCCAGGGCGACGCCACGGCGGGCACGATGGGCTACGCCACCTGCATCGCCTGCCACGGCCCGGCCGGCGAGGGCAACCAGGCGCTGAACGCGCCGGCCGTCGCATGGCAGCACGACTGGTACACGGTGCGGCAGATGGAGCACTACATCTCGGGCATTCGCGGCAGCGACCCGCGCAACATCTTCGACACGCAGATGCGCCCGATGGCGATGGTCCTGCCCACGCCGGACCAGATCCGCAACGTAACCGCCTACATCAACACCTTCCCCAAGCCCTGATTAGGGAGCGGTAGCGGTCAAGCCCGCCTGCATTTGCGGGCGGACGGCTGGTTGGGGTAAGGCTCAGGAGGCCTTCTTGAACGGCGTGTGTTCGCCGGCGATTTCGACGTAGCGCGCGACCTGTTCGCGCTCGCTGGCCAGGTAGCCGGTCAGCGCATCGGCGAACCCTTCGTGGCGCACCCAGTGCGTCGAGTATGACGTGACAGGCATGAACCCGCGCGCCAGCTTGTGTTCGCCCTGCACGCCGGGGTCGAAGAGCTTGAGCCCCTCGCGGATGCAGTACTCGATGCCCTGGTAGTAGCAGGTTTCGAAGTGCAGACTGTGGTAGTAGCCGCGGCTGCCCCAGTAGCGCCCGTAAAGCGCGGTGTCGCTGCGGAAACAGATGGCCAGCGCGACCGCTTCGCCGTCGAGCCGCGCCAGGAACACGACCAGCGATTCGGGCATCTCGCGCGTAACCCGCTCGAAAAACTGGTGGTTCAGGTACGGATACTGCCCGCGCTTCAGGTAGCTGGCGGCGTAGAGCGGATAGAGCGTTTTCCAGAGTTCCGGCGTGAGCGCGTCGCCGCTTAGCGTCTCGAAGCGGATTCCGGCTTCCTTGACGCGCCGCCGCTCGCGATTGACCTTCTTGCGCTTGGCGGAGCTGAAGGTTTTCAGATAGTCCGAAAAATCGGTGTAACCGTCGTCCTGCCAATGAAACTGGCAGTCCGTGCGCAGCATCATGCCCTTTTCCTTCATCCACCCGGCGTCGTCGGGAGTGGGAAACAGGCAGTGCAGCGAACTGGCTTCAAGCCGATGGGCCAGCTCCACCGCGCCGGCCAGCAGCAGGGCAGGGGCCTCGGCGCCGTCCGCCGCGAATTTCGCGCCCGCGCAGAGAAAGCGCGGACCGGCCACCGGCGTGAACGGGATGGCGTTGAGCAGCTTGGGGTAGTAGTCGTAGCCGGCCCGTTGATAGGCGGACGCCCAGGCCCAGTCGAACACGAACTCGCCGCGCGAGTGGCTCTTCAGATACAGCGGCATGGCGCCGACCGTCGTGTCCTTGTCGTCCTGCAGCAACAAATGGCGCGGCTGCCAGCCTGTTTCCGCGGAAACACACCCGGACGTTTCCAGCGCGTTCAGAAACTCATGGCGCAGAAACGGATTGGACGTGTCGGCCAGCGCATTCCATTCACCCGCCGCGACTTCCCCGATATTGTCGAGCACCCGTATCCGCATGCGCTATAGGTTACCCGCGAGAGTGGGCGTCCCCCTGGGAGCGAGGGCGTCCCGCCCTCAACCTGGGCACGAGGCCGTCCCGGCCTCGGGGAGGGCGAGACGCCCTCCCCCCCAGGAACGCTCCCAGGCTACAGCGGATTCGCGTCGCAGAACTTCTCGGCGTCGAGCGCGGCCATGCAGCCGGTGCCCGCGGAAGTGATCGCCTGGCGATAAACCGAATCGGCCACGTCGCCCGCCGCGAACACGCCCGGCACGCTGGTGGCGGTAAACCCACCCGAATCGCCGCCGCGCGTGATCAGGTAGCCGTCCTTGTGCTCCAGCGAGTCCACGAACAATCCCGTGGCGGGATCGTGCCCGATCGCGATGAACACGCCGTTCACGTCCAGTTGCTCGATCACGCCGTCACCCTTCGTGCTCCTGATCCTCGCCCCGGTCACCTGGTTGCCGTCGCCCAGCACCTCCTCCAGCACGCGGTCCCAGCGGATGTCGATCGGGCCGTCCGGCCCGGCGCGCTCGAACAGTTGCTGCTGCATCATCTTCTCGGCGCGCAGCGCGTCGCGGCGATGGATCAGCGTCACGCGCGAACAGATGTTCGAGAGGTACAGCGCTTCCTCGACCGCCGTATTGCCGCCGCCCACCACGGCCACCGGCCGGTCCCGGAAAAAGAACCCGTCGCAGGTGGCGCAGGCCGACACGCCATTGCCCAGGTAGCTCTGCTCGCTCTCCAGTCCCAGGTAGCGGGCCGTAGCGCCGGTGGCGATGATCAGCGACTCGGTGCGGTATTCGTCGAGGCCGCCCTTCAGCGTGAACGGCCGCTGCGACAAATCCACGTCTTCGATATGGTCGTAGATGACCTCCGTGCCCAGCCGCTCGGCGTGCTCGCGCAACTCGTCCATTAACTGCGGCCCGAGCAGGCCCTCGCGGCCCCCGGGCCAGTTGTCGACGTCGGTGGTGGTCATCAACTGGCCGCCCGGTTCGCTGCCCGTGATCAGCACCGGCGACATGTTGGCGCGGGCCCCGTAAACGGCCGCGGAATAGCCGGCGGGACCGGATCCCAGGATGAGCAGTCGGGCGACGGAATTCGGCACGGCGGCAAGTTTATCCGGGTTTCTATTGCGACACTACCGGAATAAGATTAGCCGCCAAGTGAAGGCGAAGGAACGAACCTGGTTGGAGCGCGCGTTGCGCGAAGGCGGATTGTGGCTCTGCCTGGGTTTGGGCCTGCTGATGTTCGCGGCCCTGATCAGCCACGTTCCGGACGCCGCGGAAGCCGGTCTTGCAGGCACCAACCTGGTCGGCATCGCCGGAGCGGCCTTCGCGGGCCTGGCCTTCGCGCTGGCCGGCAGCGCCTCCTACCTGTTTCCCGCCGCCGTGATCGGCTTCAGCGCCTGGTACCTCGCGCCTTCGAGGGCCCGCGACGACTGGTCCTGGCCGGACGCCGGCGTTCGCGCCGCCGGCCTGGTGCTGGTGGTGGTCTGCGGATGCGGCTTGCTGGAGATTTCCGCGCGCGGAGGACTCGGTGGGGGCGACATCGGCATCTGGCTCGACGACATCCTGGCGCCGGTGCTCGGCGACATGGGCGCCTGGGTGGTGCTGCTGGCGCTGTGGATGACCGGCATCACGCTGGTGACCGGCCTTTCCTGGGTGGGCTTGACGCAGGCCACCGGACACCTGACGCTGCGCGGCCTCGTTTGGCTGTGGGACGGCGTGTATGCGGGCCTCGCCTGGCTGTTTTCGCTGGTCGGCCGCCGCGAGCCGTCGAAGGTCCGCAAACCGCGCAGGACGAAGATCGCCGGCCCGGCGCGCAGACGGCGCGCGGCTGCCGCCCCCAAGCGACCCAGAAAGATCGAGCCGGACATGCCTGTCAAGCCTGCAACCGGCGGGGACCTGCCGTCGCTCAGCCTGCTGTCCGATCCGCCGCCGGAAACTTCGTTGCAGTCCGAAAGCGTGTTGCGCGACCAGGCCCGGCGCCTGGAGGAGAAGCTGCAGGAGTTCGGCGTGGGCGCCACGGTGGTCGCCGTTTCTCCCGGCCCTGTCGTGACGCTGTTCGAGGTGCAGCCGGCCGCGGGCATCCGCGCCAGCCGCATCACCAGCCTCGCCAGCGACCTGGCGCGCTCGCTGATGGCGCACAGCGTGCGCGTGGTCGAGTCCATGCCGGGCAAGTCCACCGTGGGCCTGGAGATCGCCAACAACGAACGGATGCTGGTCACGCTGGGCGAAATCCTTCGCTCCGGCACTTACGCCAGGGCGAATTCGAAGCTCACGCTGGGGCTGGGCAAGGACATCGCAGGCAACCCGGTCGTGGACGACCTGCAGAAGATGCCGCACCTGCTGGTGGCCGGCGCCACCGGCTCGGGCAAGTCGGTGGCGATCAACGCCATGGTCCTGAGCCTGCTCTACAAGTCCTCGCCCGAAGAGGTGCGGATGATCATGATCGACCCCAAGATGCTGGAGTTGTCGGTTTACGAGGGCATTCCGCACCTGCTGTGCCCGGTGGTCACCGACGTGAGCGAGGCCGCCAACGCGCTTCGCTGGTGCGTGGCCGAGATGGACCGCCGCTACCGGCTGATGTCCTGGGTGAAGACACGCAGCGTGGAGGGCTTCAACGCGCGGCTCCAGACCGCGCGCGAGGCCGGCGAGCCGTTGCGCGGGCCGCCGGAGGGAGACGAGGAAGAGCCCGGGCCCGGCCCCGAACTGGAGCCGCTGCCGCGCATCGTGGTCGTGATTGACGAGCTGGCCGACCTGATGATGGTGGTCGGCAAGAAACTCGAGACGCTGATCGCGCGCCTCACGCAGAAGGCCCGGGCGGCGGGATTGCACCTGATCGTGGCCACGCAGCGCCCGTCGGTGGACGTCATTACCGGGCTGATCAAGGCCAACATCCCGGCGCGCATCGGGTTCCGCGTGGCGTCCCAGGTCGATTCGCGCACCATCCTCGACCAGGTCGGCGCCGAGACGCTGCTGGGCAAGGGCGACATGCTCTACCTCCCGCCCGGCTCCGGCGACCTGCTGCGCGTGCACGGCGCGTTCGTGGAAGACGGCGAAGTGCTGAAAGTGGTCGCGGAACTGAAACGCACCGGCGGCCCCAGCTATGACGACCAGGTCACGCAGGGCCCGGTGGAGGCGGAAGAGGCTGAGCCCGGCGCCGACGGCGGCGAAGTCGACGAACTCTATCCGCAGGCAAAGGAAATCGTCACCGAAACCGGCCGCGCCTCGATCTCCTACGTCCAGCGCCGCCTCCGCGTAGGCTACAACCGCGCCGCCCGCCTGATCGAGGAGTTGGAGCGCGCCGGCGTAGTCTCCGCCCCCGACGGCCGCGGCGAACGCCGCGTAGTAGGAGGCCCCGAATGACCCCAGGGAGATCCCGTGGGAGCGAGGGCGCCCCCGGGGGGGAGGGCGTCCCGCCCTCCCAGAAGGCGAGGACGCCTTCTCTCCCAGGTGCACGCACCACGCTGATCGCCCTGGCGATCTTCCTCCAAGCACCCATCG
>VYBN01000008.1 GCA_009844425.1 Gammaproteobacteria bacterium
AGCAGGTCCCAAGGGTATGGCTGTTCGCCATTTAAAGTGGTACGCGAGCTGGGTTTAGAACGTCGTGAGACAGTTCGGTCCCTATCTGCCGTGGGCGTTGGAAACTTGAGGGGAGCTTCTCCTAGTACGAGAGGACCGGAGTGGACGTACCTCTGGTGTTCCGGTTGTCACGCCAGTGGCATTGCCGGGTAGCTATGTACGGAAGGGATAACCGCTGAAAGCATCTAAGCGGGAAGCCCACCCCAAGATTAGGTTTCCCGGATCTTCGGATCCCTGAAGGGCCCTTGAAGACTACAAGGTTGATAGGCTGGGTGTGGAAGCGCGGCAACGCGTGAAGCTAACCAGTACTAATTGCCCGTGCGGCTTAAACCGCGTCACACCGAAGCATTCCCACCTGGGGGGGAGGGCGTCCCGCCCTCCACGAAGGCGAGACGCCTTCGCTCCCAACATTGCATGGAACAATCCTGGGCGCGTCCCCGATTTGAAGGGACGCGCCACCTTTTTCGCCTGGTGGCAATAGCGGACGGGTCCCACCCGATTCCATTCCGAACTCGGAAGTGAAAACGTCCAGCGCCGATGGTAGTTCGGGGTCTCCCCGCGCGAGAGTAGGTCACCGCCAGGCATCTTCTTGAAGCTGCTTGTTGCGAGGGCCCGGAGCCCTCGCGCAGCAGCACGCCTCAAGCGTCACCGGTGGTCAGTTCTCGGACATCATGAAACGGAAATCCTTTGGCAACGAGGCCTGGTTTTACGCGTTGTGCCGTGAAAAGGAGCAGGACGCGGCGCAGCCATGATCCCGGCGTTGGCCGGCCGACGCGCTAATGCTGCTATAGTATTTGCTGGCAAGCGCCGCGGGGATAAGGCGCTTTTTCCATAGAAACCAAGGGGACTTGCCTTCATGACGAGAAAGACCGCGCTGATCGCGTCCATAGCGGGCGCGTCTTTGATTGCCATTTCATACCCGGCGCCGCCTGCATTTGCACAGGAGTTGGGCCTCGAAGAGATCGTTGTGACCGCGCGCAAGCGGGAAGAAAATCTGCAGGATCTGCCGCTCACGGTAACGGCGCTGACCAACGAGGACATCTACGAGCGCGGCGTCACCAGCATTCTGGACCTGGCGGACTATACGCCGGGGTTCTACACCGAAACGGTCGGGCGCCGGGACTCGAACCCGTATTTCCGGGGCCTTGTTGTCAACACGTCGGTGGTTGACCGTCAGAATTCTTCCGTTTTCGTGGATGGATATTTCGTCCTGGGCACGGCCGCTACGTTTGGCTTCAACAACATTGAGCGCGTAGAAGTTCTCAAGGGGCCTCAGTCGGCCTTGTTCGGCCGCGCGACTTTTGGCGGCGCCGTGAACTACATCACCAAGTCCCCGGGAGACGAACTCGCAATTGATGCCGACATCGATCTCGGCCAGGACAGCCGCTCCGATGTGGCCGTGACCGTTTCCGGTCCGCTGTTGAATTCGAACGTGCTGAAAGGCATGTTGAGTATCCGCTCCTACAGTTTCGGCGGCGAGTGGACGAATGTGGCCATGGGCGAGGACAATGTCACTATTGGTGACGAGAAAACCAGGGCGATCTCCGGCAAGTTGCTGTTCGAGCCTTCGGAAAATCTTGCCGTGACACTTTCTGCGTCCTATGCGGAGGATGATGACGGCCCGCCGCCTACTACCAGCCTGCCTAATTCGCTGGACAACTGCCTTTTCTACAATTCCAGCCTTCCGCTGGGCTATATTTGCGGGGAACTTCCGGACGATCTGGATACGGTCGCACAGAACAACAAGAGGGTCGAGGAGCGTTTCGGCGAGCCGGCAGGGCAGTTCCAGATTACGCGCCGCTACACAGCCGAACTGGATTATGTCACCAGCAATGACTGGGAATTCGAATTGCGCGCCGGCGCCAATCAGCAAGTGTTCGATGAGATTCACGACGCCAGTTGGAGCGAGAGCATGGGCCTTTTCAATGGCCTCGGAGGTTTTGGAGGGTTGGTTTTCGGCTCCGTCGGTCTTGTGGAAGCGAATAAGGCCTACCAGGGCTTCCAGGACAGGAGCCTGCAAGTCAAGGTAACCGTTCCGGGATCCGACAGGCTGTCTGCCTTTGTGGGCGCCTCGACGTATGAGCACGACATCCTGGGCCGTAACTTGCGGATTACGCCCTCCCGTCCCTACGGTCAGATCGGCAGTTCCCGGCACATCGAGAACGTCTCCGTGTTCGGCAGCGTCACGTATAGCCTGACCGAAAAGCTTGCCCTCGGTCTGGATGTGCGCTGGCAGAAAGACGATGTGCGTGAGTCCACCGCCGAGTTCGAGCCGCAGACGCTGGCGGAAGTGCCGAGTCTGGGCTCCAACGAGGGGGTAGAAGCATTCGAGTTCGATACCGCCAGCTTCAAACGGACCCTGCCGCGTTTCATCGTGGACTACAAGCCCAACGAGGACATCACGTTGTACGGCGTGATATCGCAGGGGAACAAGCCCGGATTCTTCAACAACCGCGCCGTTGCGCTCAATCTCGGCGTGGACCCCACGGTCAAGGAAGAAACCATCTGGAACTACGAAGCGGGGGTCAAGAGTCTTTTGATGAATGGCCGCCTGCTGCTGAATGCCGCCTTCTACTATCTGGACTGGTCCAACCAGCAGATTCGCCAGACTTTCCTCGACATGCAGGGGCAGGACTCGCAAATCACCACCAACGCCGGCGAGACCGAGGTGTACGGCATCGAACTGGAGTCCAGTTTTGTGGTGTCGGAGCGGCTGATTCTTTCCGGGTCCGTGGCTTTTGCGGATCCCGAGTACAAGTTCTTCGTGGAGGAAACGTTCGCGCCGCAACTGGGCGTGGATCCCGATCTGGCCGGCAACGAGCCTTACCGCTATCCGGACTGGCAAATCCAGATTTCGGCGGACTATAACCAGCCCGGCGCGCTGAACAACTGGGATTTCTTCGCCCGCAGCGATCTCAACATGACCGGCGAGCGCTGGTCGGAAATCTACAACCTGTCCTACATCGGCTGGGAATACAAGTGGAACTTGCGCGCGGGGCTACAGAACGAGAACTGGAGGCTGACGGCCTACGTCAACAATATCCTCGATGACAGGACCCTGGCCGGTTCATTCCGCTTCCGGGATCTGCGCCGCTTCGCGCGCTTCGATCAGACCACGGGTTCATTCACCTTCCCCTACGCCCAGCTGGTCAACCTGAATCGCGGGCGCCACTTCGGCGTGAATGTAAGCTACAGCTTCTAGCGTATTCACACTGCGTCACCTGAAAAAGCCCCGGCCGGTTCCGGGGCTTTTTCTTTGGGAAGCAGCAACAATCAGTCGGCCCCCTGGGAGTCGAAGTACTTCCGCGTGACCTTGAACACCATGGGCGCGAGGAGCAGCAGACCGACCAGATTGGGTATCGCCATCAGGCCGTTCAGCGTGTCCGAAAGGTTCCACACGAGTTCTACCTTGACGTTCGCGAACGCCAGGGCGGCGAGCACCCAGAGCCCCCGGTAGATCCACAGGCTCTTCTCCCGGAACAGGTACTGCCAGCAGCGCTCGCCGTAGTACGACCATCCGAGTATCGTGGTGAACGCGAATACCGGCAGAGCGGCCGCGACAATGTATTGGCCGCCCGCGATGGAACCCTGAAATCCGGCGGACGTAAGGATCGCGCCGGTCAGGCCTCCGCCGTCCGGGCCGCTCAGGGTCCAGGCGCCGGACGTCAGGATCACGAGCGCCGTCATCGTGCACACCACCAGCGTGTCGATGAACGTGCCGAGCATTGCGATGATGCCTTGCCGCACGGGACTGCGGGTCTGCGCCGCCGCGTGCGCGATCGCGGCGGAGCCGAGTCCGGATTCGTTCGAGAATACGCCCCGCGCCACACCGAAGCGGACGGCGGCCGCGACGGCCGCGCCGGCGAAGCCGCCCGTTGCGGCCGCCGGCGTGAAGGCGTGTGTGAAGATCAATCCGAACGCGGAGGGCACCTCGGCGATGTTGACCAGGATGACCGCCAGCGCAGCGCCGATATAGAGCACGACCATGGCCGGCACCAGTTTGCCCGCCACCTCGCCGATCCGCCGGATGCCGCCGATCACGACGACGCCGACCAGTGAGGCCACCACGATTCCGGTGGCCCAGTTGGGGACCGAAAAGCTGTCGCCGAGCGCTGCCGCCATCGAGTTGACCTGCACGGCGTTGCCGATGCCGAACGCCGCCACAGCGCCGAACACGGCGAACGCCAGGCCCAGCCACTTGCCAAGTTCTGGGGCGAACTCGCCAACGCCGTTGCGGAGGTAGTACATGGGGCCGCCGACGTATCTGCCGGCCTCGTCCACCTCGCGGTAGGTCACCGCGCATACGGCTTCGGCGTACTTCGTCGCCATTCCGAACAGGGCGATCAGCCACATGTAGAAGATCGCGCCCGGCCCGCCCAGCGCGATGGCGGTGGCGACCCCCGCCATGTTCCCCGTGCCCACGGTCGCCGAGAGCGCCGTCATCAAGGCGTTGAACGGCTTGACCTCGCCCTCGCCGCTTGCCTCGGAGCGGTCGAACAGGAGCCGAAAGCCATAGCCGATCTTGCGCCAGGGCATGAACGCCATGCCAAGAGTCAGCAGCACTCCGGTCATGCCCAGCATGCCGAGCATGGGCGGCCCCCACACGAAGGCGTTGACCGAGTCGATGACGGCGTTCAATTGGTCCATGATCGGTTCACTTGAGGCATCACGGCGAGGTGCAAAGCGGGCTTCTGCTCCAACACTAACACCGTTGGCGTGCTCGGCCTGCTAAGCAATGCCTCGTACGTTTTGTCCAGGCGGCCATTTCGCGCATCCGCGCTCTTGTCCGAGTGGGGACTCATGCCGCAAGCACTTCCAGGGCATCCCGGCGAATGATGGCGCGGAAGGCTTCGTCGGCCCTGGCCCAATCGACCACATCGACCTTGAACGGCAGATCGGACTCTCCAAAGCCTTCGCTTATGCAGGCGATCGTGTCGAGCGGCAGAGGCTCGTCGCCGAGAATGGCGAGATCCAAATCCGAATATTTTTTTGCGCCGCCGGTTGCGCGAGATCCAAAAGCCACGACCTCGCGGCCCGGCACGTGCTTGAGCAGGATTTTTCGCACTACCGCCCAATGATCGGGCCGAAGATCAAGGAGCGGCAGCGAGTCGCTCATGTGAGACGTTCCCGCAACTTGTCGCGCAGAAAGGTTGCTTCTTCGATAAAGCGCGGAATGGCATCCACAACCAGGATTGCGGCATCCTCGTTGTAGGCATGGCTTGTTCGCGCCCGCATCTCGCGGAAGCGTCGCCAGTCCGGCCAGTCCCCCAGCAGCAAACCCTGCTCGTTTGCCGTTCGGATCATGTCCTGAAATGTCATTTCGTCGAACTGATCCGGGCTCGCGGAGACATGTTCGAGGTAGCGCTTCAGCACCTTGTGTCCAAGTTCGTAGGTGAACTCAAAACGCTGAATCAAGCCATCGCGGATCTGGATGTCGCTGGTGTCTGCCCGATACCGCGCCAGCCCTTCTTCAAGACGCCGGATCGCACGCTCGAAAGGCCCGGTCACGGGCGCGCCTGTTCCTTTTCCGCGCATGGACAATACTTTAGGCTACCAAGGCGCCGCTATCAACCGAAGCGATCTGAAGTTCAGAACGAGAACTGGAGGCTTATAGCCTGCGTCAACAATACCCACCTGCCGCCGTTTGGCCGGCATCTCTTAGCACGAATGCCGTGTAGCACGGTATCCGTGCTATCATGCACCGCTAGTTGCAAGGGCAGTGCGTCAATGAACCTGACAATTACTGTTGACGAAGAGGTGCTCAAGCGCGCCCGAATCCGGGCGATTGAGCAGAACACTTCGGTGAACGCAGTGCTGCGGGCATTCCTGACTTCCTACGCGGGCCTGCGAACCGGGCGGCGCAGGGCCGTCGGCAAACTGCTCAAGCTTTCGGAGCAGTCCGTGTCGGCGCGCGAAGGAAAGGCATGGACGCGAGACAATCTTCATGAGCGCTGAGCGCTGCTTCATAGACACCAATGTGCTGGTTTATCTGTTTGACGCCGATTCGCCCGGCAAACGCGCGCGCCCGAGAGTTGCTGAACGAGTGTGCGGAAATCGCGGTCTTGAGCACGCAGGTTCTCGCCGAGTTCTACGCAGCCGTTACCCGAAAGCTCGGCAAGCCGCTCCCCGCCGGCGAGGCACGGGCCGCCGTGGAGTCGCTGTGCGAACTTGAGGTGCGTCCAGTGCACATGAACCTGGTGAAGTCCGCAACCCGGCGCAGCCAGGACTCACAGATATCCTACTGGGACGCCCTCATCGTTGAAACCGCCATAGAAGCCGACGCATCCGCGCTGCTAACGGAAGACCTGCAGCACGGCCAGCAGTTCGACCGCCTCCGCGTGATCAATCCGTTCCGATAGGATGTACCCGCCGCAGCTGCGCGGACGCAGCGTCTGCGGACTCATGCCTCATTGAAGAAAGCTCTCAGGCAGAAGTGTCCAAAGAGGTAACATTGTTGCAGCCGTTGCCTTGGTCGGCAAGCCGGATTCCGCCAGATTGAACCCAACGGGGGAGCAGCTTAATGAATGCGTCGAAAAACACGGACGGGAATTCGAGAAGTGGTGGCGAGAGTTTTTCGGCCACGCCTTCGATTGACTTGCTTAACAAGATGATTGGCCCCTCGCCAGCCCCTCGGATGTTGACAAAAACCGAGTTCGCTTTGCTCTGCAAGTGTGCGGAGGAGGTTGCTCAGGTCACTCAGGAGGTCCTTGAGCGCAGCGAGCGGGAATCCAAGAGATGATTGGAAGACTTGTCGGAAAAACTGGCATAGGGGTGCAGTTCTTGTGTTTGCGGTGGGTCAGGTTTTGACCCACCGCGCCGCTTAAAATTCGGCCTTCTGCCGATAGCCGTTCGGCTGTCAATTGACTGGAGTAAACAAACGTTGCGGGATCGCTTCCGTGAAGCATTCAAAGCGCTGACGAGTGAAGAGGGCGACGGGTTTGTACCTTTTCGGTGGCAAACCCGCTTGTATGAACAATTGATGGAAGGCAGGTTGCCGCGGGCCGTTGACCTGCCCACCGGTCTTGGCAAGACCTCAGTGATGGCGCTGTGGCTGATCGCGCTGGCCGAGGGAGCAAAGCTGCCCAGGCGGCTCGTCTATATCGTGGACCGGCGCGCTGTGGTGGATCAGGCCACACGGTTTGCTGAGCAGTTGCGCCGCAACATGCCTGCTTATCTGGCCCAAAAGTTGCAGCTGGACGCAGACTCCAATCGCCTGCCCATTTCGACTCTGCGTGGGGGATTTGCAGACAACCGCGACTGGCTGGAGGACCCGTCCAAGCCCGCCATCATTGTAGGGACCATCGACATGATCGGCTCCCGGCTGCTGTTTGAGGGCTACGGGGTGTCCAAGCGTATGCGGCCATATCACGCGGGTCTTTTGGGCGTAGATGCGCTGGTGCTATTGGATGAGGCTCATCTCTGTCCGCCTTTCGAGTCACTACTGCGCCAAATAGAGGCCAAGCGCGATGGAGAATTGGGGCCCAGGAAGTGCGGCAACGTGTTAACGCCTGCTTTTTGCGTGATGTCCTTGTCGGCAACAGGGCGTGAGATGAGCAATATGCCATCCGGTCCTGTCTTCGGGCTTGTTACTCGCGATTATGAAGAGCCGCTGGTGCGCGAGCGGTTATACGCTAACAAGCGTCTGAAATTGACAAGCTTGACCGAGAACTTGAACTTGGCGGATGCCCTGGCCGAGAAAGCCATTGCTCTTGGCCAAGGTTATCCGCCCGGCCGTGTTTTGGTTTACTGCAACAGCCGAAGAGACGCCGTTGAAGTTAAGAGACTGATAGACAGTGAGTGCAGCCGAAGAAGAAGGTCCGGGGAGATGAAGGCGGGGCATGAGTCGGAGTTGCTGGTGGGCGAGCGCAGAATCTTGGAGCGCACTGCGCTGGACAAGTGGCTGCGCGCGACCGGCTTCTCAGGTGGATGCAAAACGCTGCCCGCCGCATCAGCTTTTCTCATTGCTACGTCTGCGGGCGAGGTGGGTGTGGACCTCGATGCGGACCACATGGTGTGTGACTTGGTTTCCTACGAGCGTATGGTGCAACGACTTGGCCGTGTCAATCGACGCGGTGGCGCGGGACGCACTGCGAACATTGTCGTTTTCGAGTCCCAGATTGCGTGGAAGGCCAGCGGCGGCAAGGCCGCAATTGAAAGGCAGGAACGAGATAGGAAAACCTTGCTCAGATGGTCGGCTCCGCTACGTCATCTTGCAGAGGGCGAGGACGGATGCTTTGATGCCAGCCCTGCCGCCATCAGTGAAGCGAAGCGCCGGTTTCCGGAGCTCGTGGATGCTGCCACAACACCTGCTCCCCTTCATCCTGAGTTAAGCCGCCCGCTTCTGGATGCTTGGGCCATGACATCGCTGGAGCAACACGAAGGGCGGCCCGAGGTTGCTCCCTGGTTGCGGGGCTGGCAAGAGGAAGAGGAACCTCAAACAATATTGGTTTGGAGAAAATACCTGCCTCATGTACGCCAAGGCGCCGAGAATAAGCTGCCCCGCAAAATGGCAGAGGAGTATTTCCGCTGCGTGCCGGTCCATTCGAGTGAGAAGCTCGAAGCATCATCGAGTCGGGTGTTTGACTGGTTGCTTAAGCGCGTGAACCTGATTGGCAAGCGAGGCAAAGCTCACTGTCTTGCCGGGATGGGAGGCAACATCGTGGCCATTGTTCTGGATTATGCAGGCAAGCACTTGGCTCAGGCGAAACTGAATGAGTTGCAGCAACTTGCCGCCTCGGCCAAGAGTATGAGCAAGCAACAACAACGAGATCGTGATCGGCGCAAGAAGGAATGGCGGGAGCAGCTTCTTCCCGGCTCGGTACTGGTTTTGGATGCGCGAATCGGTGGCTTGTGTGAAGGAATGCTGGACGAGAAATCCAAGTACGAAGAGGCGCCCACTGCCGATGCCGATGCCGACTGGCGAGCGATATGTGAAGATCCATGGGCAAATAACTCTCGTCCGCTCATAGGTTTTCGTGTAGTGGAGGCAAGTTGCGACAAGCGAGGAGAGGGATTGGCTGGGCCTCCGTTAAGCGACGGATGGCGGCCAGTAGGAACCTTTGAAACCGACTTCGATGACGGAGGCAGGCTGCAGCGTGGCTTGGTGGTTTACAAGCATCCTGAGCATCAGGTGGGCGAGGATGCCCGTTCCATTGCCTCCATGCCACAGAGCCTGGCCGAACACGCAGAGCAGGTTGCCGCCCGAGCTCGTGTTTTCGCAGATCGCCTCAATTTACCAGAACAAGAGGCCGACGCGCTGGTTTTGGCAGCGCGCCTGCACGACAACGGCAAAGCTGCGGAACGGTGGCAGAACGCGATGAATGCGCCAAAGAAAAATCGTCCGTATGCCAAGACGGAGGGCGGCGGTAACTTGCGCCAGCTGGAGGGGTATCGCCACGAGTTCGGTTCGTTGCTCAAGGCCGAATCGGAAGAAATGCCCGTAGACGCTCGTGATCTCATTCTTCACCTGATTGCGGCGCATCACGGGGGTGCGCGTCCGCTTATCAGCTCGGCAGGTTGCGATGAAGGCCCACCCTCTGTGCTGGAACTGAAGGCGGGTGAAGCGGCTCTGCGTTTTGGTCGGATGCAGGAGCGATACGGGCCTTGGGGGCTGGCCTGGCGCGAAGCCATCCTGAGAGCGGCAGATCAGATTGTTTCTCGGGAACTATGCAGTGGCTTCGGAGGTAGGCGCGATGGCTGAGTCCAGGATACCTGTGGACCTCTTGAATCCGGGCCAGGTGTTCGCGTGCATCGGCATGCTGGAGGCGGCTTCTGTGCTGCTCGACGATGCCCGCGCCGCTTTTGATTGGAACGCAGGGGGAAAAGCCGAATTTGTGGTATCGGCAACTGGTTCAATGCCACCTGCAGAGCGTGTTCTGGAATTCCTCGAAGGCGCCAGCATCGTTGCACGTGCCCCGGCAGGATCGCCGAATGTGAGCTCTTGGAAGCCCGCCTGGGGCGATAAGCCAGAAGAGGATCTACGGGGTGCCCCCTTTCCTTATGGCGACCCCACGTCGCCGGCGACTCTTCCCGCTCTGCTTCGAGACAGTAACGGGAACGAGTTTGCGATTGATCATTGGGGCGACGCAACACGGAGGGACAAAGTCAAATTCTGGGCGGGCTCCGGAGGGAAGCCGGGCGCCGCCATTCTGCGCGAAGCCATAGGCTTGGTTAAGACGAAAATACGCAAGCAACAATATGATCCTTATGCGCTTTCCTCGCCCCAGTCGATCAGCTTTCGTTTCGATTGGAGGCGCGATTACATTCCGGTTCAGGATGGCTTCTCGCCGAATAAACACAAGAGCGGGCCAGCTCCGATCTCTATGGTGGGCTACCCAGTTGTGGAGATTCTTGCTGCGATGGGCATGGCGCATGCGCGGCCGCGTAGAAAAACAAAACTGGAATACCACTACTCGGTTCTCGGATATCTCAGACATCAATTTCTTGAACCTGTTTTTCATCGGGCGGCATTGGGGGCGGCGGTATCGCCTGTTCCCGGCTGGCCCTTTCGCCGGTTTGTAATGTGGCTCGACTGGCCGGGTAAGGAAGGTCAGGCGCGTTGCATCACCCAGGTAATAGAGGAGACAACAAACAAATGATCACACCACTCAACGATGAACGACTAAACGCGCTCGCCGATGATGCGTCAAGCTGCGTGGCACTGCATTTTCGGCAACCTCTATTGCCGGTGGAGGGCGCAGGAACGCCAATTTTCCCGCCCACGTACGCTGACAGTCCGCAAAATCAAGGGCACTTTGGTTATAACGTCGACGAGCTTGCGGATGGCACGAGGATTGCCACTATTGACAGCGTTGGCTCGCAGGCAAACCGTATGGAGCCTGTGTTCATCAAGGCACTTAGCGGCGCTCCGGAGAATCCGTTTTCTGCCCTTGTTCCTCAAATCGACATCAAGTACGGCAACGAAAAGTCCATTTCAATCATGGAGGCCGGTCACCGCCTCGGGGATGCCGTTATACGGTCTACAGAGCTCAAGGAGCAGGCGCGCGAGGCATTCATGGCCTTTCTTGACCACGCCGACGCTGCCCCTTTGGCCAAGCTTGCTCCGACCTCGCTGGTGTTCGGTGTTTGGGATTCCCGCGACACTCTGGCAAAGCTGCCGCGCATCGTTCAATCTGTTATCCGCGCCGAGGATGTGGATGTATTGACCCGTTCGGCCCAATACAATCCAGCTTTGGATTATGCACAGCTGGAAGTCTTTTCAGATGAAGTAAGAGAAAAGCAGGAGGGCGATCCCAAGAGCCCATTGGCCAAGCGAGGATTTGTGCATGTTCCCGCGGTGAAGACGCATGGGGGGATCATCGCACGAGGCGTGATCGCTAGAAGTGTCACTGTAAACCTGATTGCCTTGCGGCGCTTGAAGGGCCAGAACGCCCAGGCTCTGCGGCGCTACATTCTCGGCTTGTCGCTTGTCGCCGCAACAGCCCCTATGGACGGGTTCCTGCGCGCCGGATGTTTGCTCACTCCAGATCCGGATGATCCTGCCATTTGGCTTTCGGTGACGCGAAGGGGCGAGCGCGTTCCTGTGGACCTCACCGAAGAAGGAGCGTTTGAATATGCGCGTCGGGCGGCAGGGCAATTCGGAGTTGGCGGAAGCCGCAGTGTAACTTTCGACAAGAAACTAGCCGTAGCGGACACCAAGGTGAAGACAAGGGAGTCGTAGTGGCTCAGTCACTTCTGATCACCGTTCGCTTTCACGAAGGCCGGTACCATGGTCGTGACGATGGGCATATCTCTTCGGAGGCATGGCCACCCTCGCCTGCTCGACTCTTTCAGGCATTAGTTGCAGCAGCAGCAGGTGGCTCGCGGCTGCACCCGGAGGCTCGGCAAGCACTCCGTTGGCTGGAAGAACTCGATCCGCCGAGAATAGCTGCTCCTGCGGTTCGCCGGGGCCGGCCCGTCAAGCGTTTCGTCCCAAACAATGACTTGGATTCCGTGGGGGGCGACCCTATGCGGGTCGGCGAAATACGAGTGCCAAAACTATGGCGCCCCTGCTTTTTCGATGCCGATGAACCAGTCATCTACGTTTGGAATTTTCGGTCTGGTTCTGAAGAGGCATCCCAAGTCTGTGCGATTGCCGAGCGTCTGTATCAACTCGGACGCGGCATCGATATGGCATGGGCTTCCGGAGAAATTTTGGAAAGGGAAGAGGCCGAGGCGGTTCTGGAATCGCATTCTGGAAGAGCCCGCAAGCCCTGCGGGCTGGGCGCAGTGGCGGTGCCTCGCTCGGGCACACTTGAAAGCTTGATCCTTAGGCATGAGCGCAAGCGCAGGCAGTTCAGCACAGCGTCCATAGGCCGCAAACCGCACGTACTGTTCAGCAAAGCGCCCAAGGCGATTTTCGCGTATGCCGGATATGACACTCCGCCTCATCGCTTCTACTTTGATCTGCGAGCCGACACAGGCGGCTTTGCTCCGAAGGCCCTGACATCTACAGCATTGCTGGTTGCTGTTTTGCGCGATGCAGCGGTGATCCGGCTTCAGGAACATCTAACCGGTAATGTCACGGCGATCGAGAGATTGATTTCAGGTCGCGGCGCTGGTCCGGCTGACCTTGCCCAACGCATTCGAATTATTCCCATACCTTCTATCGGCGCAGCGCAAACAGACCCTTCCATACGCCGCGTCATGGTCGAGGTCCCCGTGGATTGCCCGATACGGCCTGACGACTTGAAGTGGGCATTTGCAGGCTTGAAGGTCTGCGGCTCAAGTCCCGCAAGCCCTCCGATTGGCCTCTTGGTTTCGACCGATGATTCGTCTATGGCGGATCGATTCTGTCAGTCTGGCACCCTGTTTCGCACCATTACGCCCGCAGCCTTGCCCGCGAACCCTGGGCGCATCCACCGCGATACTGGCAGGGATAGGGCGCCGCACGGCAGGGAGCAGGCAGCACGCTCCGTGACTCGTGCGTTGCGCCACGCCGGTATTGATTCGCGGCCTACGGAAATCTCGGTGCAAAAGGAGCCGTATCACCGGCGCGGAGTGATGGCGAACGAATGCGCGCCAGGTTCCCGATTCAGTAAAAGCGTTCTTTGGCACGTAAAGATAAGCTTTGCAGAGCCGCTTGGAGGTCCCTTGCTCATTGGCGACGGACGATTCTGCGGCTTGGGGTTGCTGGAGCCGATAAACAGCCGGACGGATGTTCTTGCATTCGATTTGAGCGATAACGTTTGCATAAGCATTTCTGACCGCTCTGAACTATTGAGCCATCTTCGGCGTGCGCTAATGGCACTTGCCCGTCAGAATCTAGGTCGGGTCGGCTCTCTTTTTTCCGGCCATGAGCCTGACGGTCGACCAGACAGGTCAGGTCATCACGCGCACATTTTTCTGGCTGCAGATCCCGCGCTAGAGCGCAACGGCGACATTGCTAGGTTGATCGTCGCTGCGCCATGGGCAGGCGACCGACAAGCCGACGTGTTGCGCAAACGTGGGCATCAGTTCGATCAGGTGACGCGGCAACTGAAGGAATTGACCGCTGGTCGTCTAGGACGCATAGGTCCCCTGACGGTCGAGCAGGTCGTTGATGGCGACCCCTTGATCGGCCCTGCGTTGGAGTGGATCGGCCAGACGCCTTATCTGGCTACTCGCAATCACAAGAAGCGGGACGATCCGGTCGAATTCATAAAGTCCGACCTCGCCACTGAGTGTGTTCGACGCGGATTGCCGAGACCAGAAGAAATTGAAGTGTTGCAAGTGAGTGTGGGACCCAGAGGCGGTCGTCCCAGCGCCAGTGTGAAGCTTCGTTTTACTGTCGCTGTTCAAGGCCCACTCATGCTGGGACGCGACAGCCACATGGGCGGCGGGCTATTTCATGCTGCATGAATTCGGGAGAACAGCGGCTGGTTACGCCTGCTCCGATTCGAACGCCGCGATGTTGCGCTCTGTTTTGCTGAATTCCACCGCCACCAAGTGGATAGGCTCGCCCAGGTAGCGGTACTTGTCCGCGTAGCGCCGCGCCCTTAACTGCTCAAGCGCGGCGCCGGCTGGCTCCAGCTCCACCACCTTGAACTCGAACAGGTAAATCCGGCCTGCAAAGCGCACCGCCATGTCCAGCCGGCCGTGGCTGGTGCTGTCCTCCAAGCGGATGTCGAATCCCAGGCACGCAAAGTAGGAGTAGAACACGCTGGCGTAGTAGCCCTCGTACTCGGCGATGTCGTTGTTTGTGTACCACTGATGCGGAATGCTGGCGAAAAAAGACCGGAACAGAGTCTTGAGGCCGGGGATATCGCCCGCCTCCAGCAACCGCTCAAGCCGCGTGGAGTTCTCCAGCCGGCTGTTGTCTTCCTGCACAAAACGGTCGAGCAGCGCCTCGTTGAGGCTTTGCTGGACTCCCCGGTTGGGATAGCCGAGCCGGTAGCGGCTGCCGGCGCGGGCAGGCGCCTCATCCTGAATAGTCAGATAGCCGGTCTGGAACAGCAGCGCTTTGGTGGCCATATCGCCCACATCGAATCTCGACAGATCCCCGTCGGTGGCCGTCATTTCGTGCAGGTCCGTGGAACGCACCCGCCGCTTGAACAGCGTGTCGATGAGAAATGTCGGTGAGCCGGTTTCAAACCAATGGGCCTTGAACTCGCGGGTGCGAAACAGCAACAGCAGATCGAAGGGGTTGTACACCTTTTCCTTTCCCCGCCAGCTATAGCCGTTGTACCACTCGCGTGCGTATTCCAGATGAAGTCTGCCCCTGATTCCATTCGAAAGCTGCCACCCATTC
>VYBN01000032.1 GCA_009844425.1 Gammaproteobacteria bacterium
GGGTGGGGGTGCGATGGGGGGCAGCGAATCCATGAATCCGGGCGCGGCCTTTTCGACCTCGCCGAACAGCCGCACTTCCTCGGCGTGGGCGTCGGCCGTGTTGTCGGCCACGTAGTCCCAGTCGGAGTCGGCGAACTTCGCCTCTTCCTCGGCCAGCGTCGAATGCCGGCTGGCCGAGAGGATGTTGAGAAACACGTCCAGGAAGCGCCGCGCCTCGTCCTCGAAGCCCTCGCGCTCGCTCGCGCCCCGGTCCCTCAGCGTGTCGCGCGCAATGACCAGGCCGGCCAGGGCCTGCTCGCTGGCGGCCAGGCGAAATTTCAGCTTGTCCAGCTTGTCGCGGAACACGACGTCATCGGGGCCGGCGTGCGGATTCAGACGTTCCCACAGGCGGTGGTCCTGGGCGTGCAGGCGGTCCAGCGCGTGCTTGAGGTAATCCGAGCAGGCCAGGTAAACGGGCACCGGATTGTCCGCGGCCGCCTCGCCTTCCAGCGCCGCGCCCAGCGTGCGGCGGACCATCGACATGCGCATGCGCTCCTGGCGCACGCGTTCGTGTGCAGCGGTAATGTTCATGAGCCTTGGCCTCCTTCGGGGATCGTGCAGACCTGCACGCGGGTGGCGGTGATCGATCCCAGCAGCAGCTTGTCGCCGTAGCGGGCGGCGACGCTGCCGGCGGAATGCACCCGCCCGGAGTCGGACGCGACCAGTTCAAGCCCGCTGCCGTCGGCGTTGAGACGATAGAAGCGGCTGGGCGCCGGGTAGTCCTTGTCGCCGAAGTGCCGGCCCAGCGCCATGCCGTTGGCGTGCTCCGCGACCCACAGCTTGCCGTCGGCGTCCACGTCGATATTGTCCGGGAATCCGGGCATGGCCACGCGCGCCTCTTCGGTCAGCCGTCCCTCGGTGTCCGCCGTCATGATCTTCAGCCGTTTGCCCTGCGTTTCGGAAATGATGAATCGGCCCTCGGCGTAGCCGATCCCGGCGCCTCCCGCGAGCTTGTCCGCGGCCACGCGCATGACCTGGCCGTCGTAATAGACGGCCCTGGCCAGTCCGGCGCCGAACAGGAACTCCTGGATCTGCTGGAAGCGATTGGCCGCGCCGGTGTCGTTGACCGCGATGAACTGCTCCGCGCCGACGGCCTGGATGTCGTTGGGGCTGTTCATCAGCGGGCTGCGCACGGTGCGCACGTGGTGCAGGAACCCGTCGTCGCGCAGCTCGAATATTTCCACCGCCTCCGGGCCCTCGCCGCGCTCGCGCGGGTGGTTGATCACGAACAGCCGCGTATTGCCGGCGGCGTCCTGGTGCAGGCTCATGCCGTGCGGATGCAGGTGCGAGGGCACTTCCGCCAGGGGCAGGAACTGGCCGATGGGATCGGCGTTCAGGTCCAGCGCCAGGATGACGCCGCGGATGCTGCGGTTGCCAAGCAGCGCGCGCCGGTCGAGCACCGAAAGGTAGGCGACGCCGCGCATGCGGTCGATCACGATGTCCTCGGCGCTGCCCGGCAGGGAAATCGCCTCGCAGGCCCAGGGCAGCTCTTCGTCCACGCTGGTGAAGGCGTTCATCCTCGCCATCGAACTCACGCCGGCCAGCAGCAGCAGTCCGAGGATGGCGCCTGTCGCGATCAGGAATTTCTTCATGCCGCCGAGTATAAGCAATAGCCCCTGGGTGGGAGGGCGTCCCGCCCTCCTCGAAGGCGGGACGCCTTCGCTCCCAGGGTCACCTAAAACAGGATCACTGCGGAGAGCGCCAGGCGGTAGAGCGCGAACGGCCACAGGCCCCAGCGCGCCACCAGGCGCAGCAGCAGGCCCATGCAGAGGAAGGCGGCCACGCCCGCCACGACCGTGCCCAGCGCCAGCGCGCCCCAGTCGGCGGCGGCCGGCGCCGCGCTCAGGTTCACCGTCTCGAGGGCGGCGGCCGCCAGGATCACGGGGATCGCCAGCAGGAAGGACAGGCGGGCCGCGGCCGGGCGCGCCATGCCCAGGAACCGGGCGGCGGTAATGGTCACGCCGGACCGCGACGCGCCGGGAATCAGGGCCAGCGCCTGGCCGCAGCCGATCCAAAGCGCCTGCTTCCAGCCGATCTCGCGGACCCGCGTCAGGTATTGCGGGCGGCGGTCCGCCCACACCATCAGTATCGCGAACAGCGCGCCGGCTACGGCGATCAGCCGCGGTTCGCGGAAGGACGCCTCCACGGTGTCGTGCAGCAGCAGTCCGAGCGCGCCGATCGGCAGCGTCGCCAGGACGATCAGCAGGCCCAGCCGCGCCGCCGCCCCGGGGGCGGTGCGATACAGGAGCCAGGCGCGCCATTCGCCCAGGATCGCGGCGATTTCCCGGCGCGAGAACGCGATCACGGCGATCAGGCTGCCGAAGTGCACCGCGATGTCGAAGGCGATGCCCTGGTCGGCCCAGCCCAGCCAGGCCGGCACCAGGATCAGGTGCGCCGAGCTCGATATCGGCAGGAACTCGGTGACGCCCTGCAGCAGGGCCAACAGGACGATCTGCCAGAGGCTCATGCGCGCGCCGCCTCAGCCGCACGCTCCGGTACGCGCGCCGGGTCCAGCGACGCACTGAGGTCGCGCCCGCCGAAACCGCTCGGCGCGCCGATCCCTTCCGTCGCCAGTCCCAGGAACTTGAAGGCCTCGCCCATGCCGCCGGGCAGCGTCAGCCGGCGCAGCTCGGCCGCGTCCTTCGCCGTCGGGGGCGATCCGGCCAGTTCCAGGATGCCGGCCGCCAGCAGGAACTGGGCCTGGTTGGTGTAACCCGCCGTTGTCAGTCCCGCCGCCTCCGCCGCGCGCGCAACGGCGGTGAAGTCCACCCAGGCGGTGATGTCCTCCCGCCCCGGCCGGCAGAACGGATCGTCGTGCCAGTGCTGTCCGGAGTGGCAGCCCAGCGTGCCTTCGCTGCGTTCCGCCAGGTACAGCTCATGCCGCGGCAGGCCATAGTCGGCCAGCAGCACCAGGCCGGCTTCCAGCGTCTGGGCGAGTTCCCCGACAAACTCATCCTGGTTCAGCCGGATCTCCGAGCAATAGCCGTCCGGCAGCGTCCAGGGCAGTTCCGCCTGCAAGCCGTCAAGCGCCCGCTCCAGCGCGGCGTCGGCGCGCCGGTCTTCCCAGCGCAGCCCCTGCTCCCCGCCCAGGCTCACGCCGCGCTCCAGCCAGGCGCCCCGTTCGCGCCGGAAACACGTGCAGGGCAGGGCGTCGAACACCTCGTTGGCGATGATCATGCCCCGTATGCGTTCGTGCGTCAGCCGGTCCACCCACTCAAGTCGTTCGACAAGGTCCGGGTGCGTGCTCCCCAGGCGCTCCCGTTGCACGGCGCGCAGCCCGGGCGCGGGCTCGACCAGAAGGTAGCGCTGCGGCAACTTGCCCGCCTCCTTGAGTTCGCCCAGCACGACTTCGGCCAGCCGGCCGCTTCCCGGGCCCAATTCGACGAGTTCGCCGTCCGGGCAGGCGGCAAGGACCTCGGCGCATTGCCCCGCCAGGGCGCGTCCGAACAGCGCCGAGGTTTCCGCCGCGGTATCGAAGTCTCCCCCCTCGCCGAACCGGGCCCGACCGGAACCGTAATAGCCCTCCTCGGGGTGGTACAGCGCCAGTTCCATATAACGGTCGAACGCGAGCCAGCCGCCCGCCTCGGCGATCGCGGCGCTGATGTGCCGGGGCGGCATGGAGGGCTTGCGGTCGTTCGTGCTCACGGGCGGCTACATATAATGCCGCCACCGGGCAACAAAGGGCGGCGCAAGGACAATGACGACGGCGAAAGTCGCACTGGTGACCGGGGGCGCAAAGCGCGTGGGCGCGGCGACCGCCGGGGAATTGCACGACGCCGGATTCACGCTGGCGGTGCACTGCAATCGCTCGCTTGCCGACGTCGACGAACTGGTGGCGCGTCTCAACGCAATTCGCCCCGATTCCGCGTTCGCGCTGCAGGGCGATCTGCTCGAGGAGGGCGCCTGCGAGCGCCTTGCCGCCGAAACGCTGGAGCGCGCCAGACGCCTGGACTGCCTGGTGAACAATGCCTCGACTTTCTATCCCACGGCGGTGGGCGAAATTACCGGGGACGACTGGCGCAGCCTGGTGGGCAGCAACCTCAAGGCCCCGGTGTTCCTTTCGCAGGCGCTGGCGCCGGCGCTGAAGGCCTCGCGCGGCGTCATCATCAACATGGTGGACATCCACGCCCGCATCCCGCTTCGGGGCTACCCGGTGTACAGCGCGGCCAAGGCCGGGCTCGCGGCCCTGACGCTCAGCCTGGCCGGCGAACTGGCGCCGGAAGTGCGGGTCAACGGCATCGCGCCGGGCATGGTCATGTGGGCCGATCCGCCGCCGCCGGAGAACGTGAAGAAGGCCATTCTTTCGAAGACCCCGCTCGGGCGGGCCGGCGAGCCGCGCGACGTGGCCCGGCTGGTGCGTTTCGTGGTCTGCGACGCGCCGTTCGTGACCGGCCAGATCATCGCCGTGGACGGCGGCCGCAGCATCGGCTGGTAGCGCACCCTCTCGCCCTTAGGCCCTGGCAATCTGCCGACCCATTGGCCGTTCTTCTGTCCCTTCCTCGCGGGAGACGCATTAATCCATCCATGGAGCTTGGTTCCGCCATCCCTGGCTCACACACTCCCGCGAGGAAGGGACAGAAGAACGGCCGCCAGGGCTCGGTTACACCGCAGGGGAGAAGGGCGTTACTTCGCTTATGTTCCATCGGGGGCGGGCATCGGGCGCCGCGGGACCGGGAGCGCCGCCGGTCAGGCGCAGGCAGCCGGTGAGCGCGATCATCGCGCCGTTGTCGGTGCAGTACTCGGCGCGCGGGTAGTAAAGGCCCACGCCCGACTCTTCGCACATTTCCTTCAACCGCGACCGTAGCCGGCGGTTGGCGCCCACGCCGCCCGCCACGACCAGGCTGCCGTGCCCTGACTCGTCCAGCGCGCGCGCCGTGCGGTCGAGCAGCGATTCGACGATGGCCGTTTCCAGCGCCAGCGCCAGCGAGGCCCGGTCGGTATCGTCGAGCGGTTTGTCGGCGGTCAGTTCGCGCACCTTGTACAGGAGCGCGGTCTTGAGGCCGGAGAAGCTGAAGTTGAGGTCCCTGCGCCCCCGCATCGGCGTGGGCAGGGTGAAGCGGCCCGGCTCGCCCTTTTCCGCCAACCGGGCGATTTCCGGGCCGCCCGGATAGCCGAGTCCCAGCAGCTTGGCGCCCTTGTCGAAGGCCTCGCCGGCGGCGTCGTCCAGCGATTCGCCCAATACCGCGTAGTCGCCGTAGCCGCGCACGTCCACCAGCAGGCTGTGGCCGCCGGAAACCAGCAGCGCCAGGTACGGAAACTCCGGCGAATCGCCTTCCAGCAGCGGGGCGAGCAGATGCGCTTCCATGTGATGCACGCCGACCAGCGGCACGCCCAGCGCCCGCGCCAGTCCGCCGCTGAACACGAGCCCGGCCAGCAGCGCGCCGATCAGGCCGGGCCCGGCGGTGCAGGCGATGCCGTTCAGGTCGGATTTGCGCAATCCCGCGTCGTCGAGGGTCCCGTTCACCAGCCCGGCGAGGCGCTTGATATGGTCCCGCGATGCCAGTTCCGGCACCACGCCGCCGAATTCCGCGTGCTGTCGCGCCTGGCTATACAATCGGTGCGCCAAAAGACCCCGGCGGGCCTCGTAAACCGCCACGCCGGTCTCATCGCAACTCGTTTCAATTCCCAGAACACGCACCCGAGGAATTTTAGTCTTCGATGCCGCAAATGACCGACAGAATCATCATTCAGGACCTGCGCGTGAAAGCGATCGTCGGCGTCAACCGCTGGGAGAAAGCCGCGCCGCAGGTCGTGGGGGTGGACCTTGAGATCGGAGTGGACGCGGCGAAAGCGGCCGAAGCCGACGAGATTGCCGCCACGGTCGATTACAAGCGCGTATCGCGCGAAATTGCGGCGCTGGCCGAAAGCCGCAGCTACGAACTGATCGAGACCCTGGCGGAGGCCATCGCGGCTCTGGTCCTTGGCGAGCACGGCGCGCAATGGGTGCGCGTGAAGGCGCGCAAGCCCTTCGCGCTGCGTAATGCCCGCGACGTGGGCGTGGTGATCGAACGCGGGAATCGAACGATCGGGGACGCGTGAATCCGTCGGTCCGCGTATTCGTCAGCGCCGGCAGCAACATCGATCCGCGCGCGAACCTCGAAACCGCCTGCAGGGCGCTGAAGCGGCGCTACGGGCAGATTGAACTGTCGCCGCTGTACCAAAGCCCGGCCGAAGGCTTCACCGGCCCGGACTTTCTCAACCTGGTGGCGGGCTTCCGCACGGAGGATTCGCCCGGCGAAATACGCAAGCGGTTGGCTGAGATTGAAGCCCGGGCGGGCCGCGACCGGTCAGGCGGAAAGTTTTCCTCGCGCACGCTGGACCTGGACCTGCTGCTGTACGGCGACCGCGTCGACGCTGCGCTGAAGCTGCCTCATCCCGACATCGAACGCTACGCCTTCGTCCTCAAGCCGCTCGCCGACCTCGCGCCCGACCTCCGCCATCCCGTCTCCGGCGCCACCATCGCCGAACTCTGGCGCTCCTTCACAGGTCAGAGCCAGGCGGCGATCGCCTCGCGTTGATCGGCGTCCGGCAGCGGGCCGAGGCCGGCGCCGAGGTTGTCCACCATGTGCTTGACCTTGGTCGTGGCCGGGATCACGCAGGTCACCGCCGGGTGCCCCAGGATCCACTTGAGGAACAACTGCCCCGGGCTGTCGCAGCCCAGTTCCGCGGCCACATCCGGTAGTTCCTTGTTGCCCACGCGGCGGAACAGGTCGCCGCGCACGAACGGCCGGTTCACCATGACCGCCATGCCCCGCTCCTGCGCCAGCGGCAGCAGCCGCTGTTCGGCTTCGCGCTCGCCCAGGCTGTAGTTGAGCTGAACGAAGTCCCAGTCGGCGGCCTGCATCACGCGTTCGAAGTCCGCGAACTGCCGCGGGTTCGAGGTCGTGATGCCGATGTAGCGGAAGGCGCCGTCGGCCTTCATCTCGCGCATGGTCTCGAGATGGACCTCCCAGTCCACCAGGTTGTGGACCTGCATCAGGTCGATCCGGTCCAGGCCCATCTTCTCCATCGATTCCCGCATCTGCCTGACGCCGGACTCGCGCCCCTCGGTCCAGACCTTGGTGGCGCAGAACATCGTTTCGTTGCCGGCCGCCAATGGAAGGAGTTCGCCCAGGTGGGTCTCGGAATTGCCGTACATCGGCGAAGTGTCGACCAGCGTGCCGCCGGCGAACAGCGCTTCCAGCACTTCGACGAGCGCGGCGCGCTGGTTTTCGCCGCTGACGCTGTTGAACACGCGCGACGTGCCCAGGCCCACGGGCGGCAGGGCCTCGCCGCTCGAGGGGATGTGGTGCATGCGGACGTCGGCGGCGCTTGCCGGCGGCAGGCTGAGCGCCAGTCCGGCCGCGCCTGCGCCTATGAGCGCTTCTCTGCGGGTAATTCTTCGAATCATGGTTTTTCTTTCTCCTTCCCGGATCTAGGTTTCGGCGATGGCGGCGATGCGGCGGCGGCGCAGCTCGTCGCCCAGGCGGGCGCCTTCGTAGCCTTCGTCGGCCAGGTCCGCGCCCGAAACGGTGCACGCCGCGGCAAAGGCGCGGCGGAAAACGTCGGCGGCGGGATAGGCGTCCTCGGTCATGCCCAGGCGGCCGCGGTAGTCCGCCTCGCAGGCCACCAGGAAATCCTCCAGCAGGCTGTCGGCCCGAAACGCGCCCAGCGATTCCAGCACCTTGAGCTTCGTGTCGGGACGCAGTTCGTCGGCGCGGTGGCAGACGCCGTGGTAGCGCGCGACCTTTTCCGCCAGCGTCCGGAACCGCTTCGGCGCGCCCAGCCGCTCGCACATCTCGCCCACCAGGCGCACGCTGGCCGCCTCGTGCCCGCTGTGCCGCGGCCAGTACTGCTCGGGCGTGACCCCCTTGCCGAGATCGTGGGTCAGCGCCGCAAACCGCACTTCCACGCTGGGCGAAAAACGGGCCGCCTGCTCGAGCACCATCATCACGTGCACGCCGGTATCGATCTCCGGGTGCCAGCGTTTCGGCTGCGGCACCCCCCAAAGGCGGTCGATCTCCGGAAAGATCACCTTCAGGGCGCCGCATTCGCGCAATACCTCGAAGAAGCGCTGCGGCGCGTCCTCGCCCAATGCCCGCACCGTCTCCTGCCAGACGCGCTCCGGCACCAGCGCCGCCGCCTCGCCCCGCGCCACCATTTCGCCCATCAGCGCCATCGTCTCCGGGGCAATCGCAAAACCCAGGCCATCGAAGCGGGCCGCGAATCGGGCGACGCGCAGGATCCGCACCGGGTCTTCGCGAAATGCGGGCGAAACGTGCCGCAGCACTTTCTCCGCGAGGTCCCGCTCGCCGCCGTGGGGGTCCACAAGGCGCCCGGCGTCGTCCTCGGCCATCGCGTTGATGGTCAGGTCGCGCCGCAGCAGGTCTTCCTCCAGCGTGACCTCGGGGCCGAAATCGACCTCGAAACCCCGGTAGCCGGGAGCGGTCTTGGTTTCGCGCCGCGCCAGCGCGTATTCCTCCTGCGTATCCGGATGCAGGAAAACGGGAAACGAGCGCCCGATCTCCTTGTAACCCTGCTTGAGGAGTTCATCGGCGGTGGTTCCCACCACCACCCAGTCGCGCTCGCGCACCTCAAGGCCCAGGAGCCGGTCCCGAACCGCGCCCCCTACGAGATATGACTTCATGCTGGGCTATGCGCTGCTAAAGGCCGCATCCGCCCCCGTCCTTCCGGAACCTTCCGAAGCCAGGGATGGCTGAGGAGAGCCCACAGGGATGTGCTTGCCGGCGTGTTCCGGAAGGACGGGTGCGGATGCGGCCGCAGGGCCGCCTAGCCCCGCACCGTGATGACGACCCTGCGGTTGCCGCGGGCGAGATGGAGCACCAGAAGGGACCGGTTTTCGGCCGCCGCCTTCATCTGCTCCACGTTGCGCACGTCGGTGCGGTTGACCCGGAAGATCACGTCCTCGGCCTCAAGGCCGCTGTTCTCGGCGGCGCTGCCGGGCGCGATGGATTCCACCAGGATTCCCTGGTAGCCGTCCTCCTGGCCGTTGACCAGTGTGGCGCCGGCCAGGGCCGGATGGACCTCGTCGCCGCTGGAGGTCACCATGCCGCCCAGAACCACCTCGACCAGCTTGAGCTGGCCGTCCTTGCCGACGATCTGCAGCGACACCTCTTCGCCCACGGAACGCAGGCCGACGGTATTGACCAGATCGCTGCTGCCCTCGATCTCCTTGTCGTTCACTCGGACGATCACGTCGCCCGGTTCGATTCCGGCTTCCTCCGCGGCCGAGTCCGGTATGACCTCGCTGACGAAGGCGCCGGCCGAGGACGCCAGGTCCAGCGCCTGGGCCACGTCCTCGCTCACGTCCTGCACGAACACGCCCAGTCGGCCGCGCCGGATTTCGCCGAATTCCACCAGCTGGCGCATGATCTCGCGCACGATGGAAGTCGGAATGGCAAAGCCGATGCCGATGTTGCCGCCGGAGCGCGACAGGATGTTGGAGGGGATGCCGACGAGTTCGCCGCGCATGTTCACCAGCGCGCCGCCGGAGTTGCCGGGATTGATCGACGCGTCGGTCTGGATGAAGTCCTCGATAGGGCTGGGCGCACCCGCCGCGCGGGCCCGCGGGATGGACCTGCCGACTGCGCTGACGATGCCGGAGGTCACGGTGTGGGTCAGGCCGAACGGATTGCCGATGGCCACCACGAAGTCGCCCACCTGCACCGCTTCGGAATCGCCCAGCGGCATCTCGGTCAGGTCGTCCGCCTGGTCCAGTTCAAGCACGGCCACGTCGGTGCCGGCGTCCGATCCCACCACCGAGGCGGCGATGGTCCGGCCGTCGCTCAGGGTCACTTCGATCTCGGACGCGTTCTGGATCACGTGATGATTGGTGAGCACCAGCCCGCGTCCGGCGTCCACGATCACGCCGGAACCCGTGGGCTGCGGCTGCGGGTCCTGCTGTTGCTGCTGAGGCTGCTGCCGCCGGCGGGGGTTGCCGAAGAAACGCTCGAAGAAGGGGTCGCCCTGGAAGGGGCTGCGGAAACTCCTGGCCGGCCGGGCGATTGCGATGCTCACGACCGCCGGCGTGGTGGCCTGGACCAGCGGCGCCAGGCTGGGAAAGGGCTGTCCGTCCAGTTCCAGCGGCAACGAGGCCGGGGCCGTCCGTTCCTGGGCGTGCGAGGGCGTCGGCGCGCCGCCCGACAGCAATGCGCCCGCGCCGGCAAGGACCAGCGCCAGCGCCGATAGTCCGATCACAATCCTGCGTCTCATCTTCCTGTTCCGTATATCAGTAAATTGCATTGGCCAAGTTCCGTGTCAAACAGATATTGTCGCATCAGAGCGGGCGGGACGCGCCTTGCCACGAACCATGGGGGACGCGCTGATGCGACAATATCTGTTTGACACGGAACTTGTATCCCAATTGATGCGCATATGCCGCAAACAGTCGCGCCGCGTCGGCGGCCCGCTCATCGGAAAACGGCGGTTTCATTGTAATCCAGAGCGGCTGTTGCAATTGCCAATCGCGGGGGTTAAAAATTCGCTCGGATCAGCGCTGAAATAACGCTGGATCAAGGGGACAGCGCACACGACTTTCCGGCTTCCGCAGTCAGGGAACGGAAAGCTGAAAATATTGGGGGAGTCTATGGGGCAACCGGTCAAGCTGGCACATTTCGGCGATGACAGAGAGGAGATTTCCTTACAGCCAGCCTCCCTCGACATCTGGGATTCCAAATACCGGTTAAAGACCAAGAAAGGCGAAGTCCTCGACGAAGACGTTCACGCCACCCACGCCCGGGTGGCCCGCACGCTGGCCGAAGTCGAGCCCGAGGACATCCGCGAGAAGTGGTTCGAGTCCTTCCTCTGGGCACTCAGCCACGGCGCGGTACCCGCCGGCAGGATCGTCTCCAACGCCGGCGCCCGGGAGCACAAGCCGGCCACGTCCACGATCAACTGCACCGTGTCGGGCACCGTGCGCGACTCGATGAACGGCATCCTGGAGATGGCGCACGAAGCCGGGCTGACGCTCAAGGCCGGCTGCGGCATCGGCTACGAATTCTCCACGCTGCGTCCGCGCGGCGCCTACGTGGCCGGCGCCGGCGCCTACACCTCGGGGCCGCTGTCGTTCATGGACATCTACGACAAGGTCTGCTTCACGGTGTCGTCCGCGGGCGGACGCCGCGGCGCGCAGATGGGCACCTTCGACGTCGGTCATCCCGACGTCAAGGAGTTCATCACGGCCAAGCGCGAGGACGGGCGCCTGAGGCAGTTCAACCTGTCGCTGATGATCACCGACGAGTTCATGCAGGCCGTCGAGTCCGAGGGCGACTGGGTGCTGGCCTTCCCGCTGGACCCGCTGGAGGCCGAGGAAGACGATGTCGATCTGACCGACGGCCAGGCCGTCGTCTGGCGCGACTGGCCGGTAACGGAAGGCTATATCACGGACAGGGAAGGGCGGGTGGCCTGCAAGGTCTATGGAACCCTGCCGGCCCGGGAACTGTTCGATCTCATCATGCAGTCCACCTACGACTTCGCCGAGCCCGGCTTCATCCTGATCGACCGCGTCAACGAGATGAACAACAACTGGTACGTGGAGAACATCCGCGCCACCAACCCCTGCGGCGAGCAGCCCCTGCCGCCGTATGGCGCCTGCCTTCTCGGTTCCGTGAACCTGACCCGCTTCGTGCGCGAACCGTTCACGGAAGGGGCCTGGTTCGACTGGGACGAATTCAACGCGGTCGTGGCGATCTTCACCCGCATGCTCGACAACGTCGTGGAGATCAACGGCCTGCCGCTCGACACCCAGGTCAGCGAAATCCTGCGCAAGCGGCGCCACGGCATGGGCTTTCTGGGGCTGGGATCGACGCTCACCATGCTGCGCATCCGCTACGGCAGCGACGACTCCACCGGATTTACCGAGCGGGTCGCGCGCGAACTGGCCGTGACCGGATGGCGCGTGGGCCTGGAGCTGGCGCGCGAGAAGGGTCCGGCGCCGATCATGGACGAGGAGTTCGAGGTGACCCCGCAGATGCTGCGCCGCCGTCCCGAAATGGCCGAAGACGGCGTCAGGGCCGGCGACAGGCTGCCCGGCAAGGTGCTGATGGCGCGCTACAGCCGCTACATGCAGCGCGTGGCCGGCGAGGACCCGGAACTGGTGGCCGCCATCGCCGAGGACGGCGCGCGCTTTACCCATCATTCTTCGATCGCGCCCACCGGCACCATCTCGCTGTCGCTGGGCAATAACGCCAGCAACGGCATCGAGCCCAGCTTCGCCCACCACTATTTCCGCAACGTGATCCGGGAGGGGCGCAAGACCAAGGAGAAGGTGCCCGTTTACTCGTATGAACTGCTCGCCTACCGCGAGCGGATCAATCCCGAGGCCAATCCCGAAGGCGAGGGCGAGCAGGCGCTGCCCGGCTACTTCGTTACGGCCGACGACGTTTCGCCGTCGGAACACGTCGCGATCCAGGGCGCGGCCCAGAAGTGGGTCGATTCGTCCATTTCCAAGACCGCCAACGTGCCGTCCGACTACCCGTACGAGCGGTTCAAGGACATCTACATCGAGGCCTGGAAGAGCGGCCTGAAGGGCTGCACCACCTTCCGCTTCAACCCCACCGCCTTCCAGGGCGTGCTGGTCAAGGAAAAGGACCTGAAGAGCACCTTCTACGTCTTCCAGCTCGAAGACGGCAGCGAGGTCAGGTTCGCCGGCGACGAGGAAGTCGAGTACGACGGCCAGGTGCATACCGCCGCCAACCTCTTCGACGCACTCAAGGAAGGCTACTACGGGAAATTCTGAACAATGACCGATACCGCAAGGAAAATCGCCGGCAAGATCGTCGGCTACCGCGTCGAGCAGCCTGACGCTTCGGAGGCGGCCGCCGCCGAACAACCCGCCCCCGCTCCCGAGGCGCCCGCCAGGCCCGAGGCGCCCAGGGCGCCCGCCGCGCGCCTGCCGCTCAGCGCCAGCGAGGACGGCAAGGTGGTGCGCATGCACGAGGGCCTGGAGCGCCCGGAGCGCCTGGAAGGCACGACCTACAAGGTCAAGACTCCGGTGTCCGATCACGCCATGTACGTGACCATCAACGACATCATTCTGAACGAGGGCACGGCCGACGAGCGCCGGCGGCCGTTCGAGATCTTCATCAATTCCAAGAACCTCGATCACTACCAGTGGATCGTGGCGCTGACCCGGGTCATGTCGGCCGTGTTCCGCAAGGGCGGCGACGTGGCCTTCCTGGTGGACGAGCTCAAGGCCGTTTTCGATCCGCGCGGCGGCTACTGGCAGCCCGGCGGGGTGTACATGCCGTCGATCATCGCCGAGCTGGGCTGCGTGGTGGGCGACCACCTGGAGCGGATCGGATTTCTCGGCGAGCACTCGCTGGACCCGGCCGAGCGCCGGGCGCTGGACGCCAAGCGGCAGGACTTCGAGGACGCCCAGCGCCAGGAGGACGCATTCGCCCGGAACTCCTTCCCCGCCGGCGCGCAGCTTTGCGGGCGCTGCCACACTGCGGCCGTCGTGATGATGGACGGCTGCCTGACCTGCCTCAACTGCGGCGATTCGAAGTGTAACTAGCCTGGGGCGTGTTAACGCTATGCGACGCCAGCCCCTTTACAGGACGGCGCCGCAATGAACGATCTGTTCGATCTTCGCGGCAAGACCGCGCTGGTTACGGGTTGCAGGCGCGGTATCGGCAAATCGATGGCCATCGGGCTTGCCGAGGCGGGTGCGGACATCATCGGCGTTTCGGCCACGCTCGAAACCTCCGGATCGGAGGTTGAAGAGGCCGTGGGGAAGGCCGGCGGCGCCTTCAGCGCCTATCAATGCGACTTTGGCCAGCGGGCCCGGCTCTACGAGTTCATTGCGGACGTCCGGGAACGGCACGGGGCGCCGGATGTGCTCGTGAACAACGCCGGGACGATTGAGCGGGCGCCTGCCGTGGAGCACGGCGACGAAAGCTGGGACCGGGTGCTGGAGGTGAACCTGAGCGCCCAGTTCATATTGAGCCGCGAATTGGGCCGCGACATGGTCGAAAGGGGCTCGGGCAAGATCATCTTCACGGCCTCGCTGCTGTCGTTTCAGGGCGGGATCACCGTTCCCGGGTATGCAGCCAGCAAGGGCGGGCTCAAGCAACTCATAATGGCGCTCTCGAATGAATGGGCGGGCAAGGGCTTGAACATCAACGGCATCGCGCCGGGTTACGTGGAGACCGACAACACCGAGGCTCTGCGCGAGGATGCGCAGCGGTCCAGGTCGATCCTGGAGCGGATCCCGCAGGGCCGCTGGGGAACGCCGGACGACTTCAAGGGCGCGGCCGTGTTCCTGGCTTCGCGGGCCTCGGACTATGTGAACGGCAGCCTCGTGCTCGTTGACGGCGGCTGGATGGGGCGCTGAGAGCATGAAGTCCGCAGTGGCCTTGTGGCTCGGTGCATTGCTGGCGCTTGCCGGACCGCTCGCGGGTGCGCAGGAGATCATCCGGCTGCGAGCCTCCGATGTCCAGGACGCCGGTTACCCGACCGTCCGCGGCATGGAAGCCATGGCGGCTGTGCTCGACCGGGAAACCGGCGGCCGAATCCAGGTCAAGATTTATCCAGGGGCCCAACTGGGCGACGAGCGCGACATGCTGGAGATGACGATCTTCGGCGGCATCGACATCAGCCGCACCAGCATCGCTCCGCTCAATTCGATCGCCCCGGAGACCGGCGTGTATTCGCTGCCGTTTCTGTTTCGTTCCACGGAACACATGCGGCGCGTCCTCGACGGTCCGATCGGCGATGAAATACTTGCTGCCCTGGAGGTCCACGGGCTGGTGGGGCTGTGCTACTACGACGCCGGCGCGCGCAGCATGTACAACAACCTCCGTCCGATCCACTCGCCGGCCGACATTCAGGGAATGAAAGTACGGGTGATGAATTCGGAAGTCTTCGTGGACATGATCGCGACGCTGGGCGGCAACGCCACGCCCATGGGGTTCGGACAGGTGTATGAGTCGCTGGCCCTGGGAACGATCGAAGCGGCGGAGAACAACTGGCCTTCCTACGAGTCCTCCCGGCACTTCGAAGTGGCGCCGTACTACAGCGTCACCCAGCATGTGATGGTGCCCGAAGTGCTGCTCATGTCCCGCTACCGGTGGCGGAAACTGTCTCCGGAGGACCAGGCCCTGATTCGCCGGGCGGCAAAGGAATCGGTGCCGGTGATGCGCGAACTCTGGGACGCGCGAGTGACGATATCCCGCAACGCCATGGTGGAAGCCGGCGTGCAGATTGTCGACAACATCGACAAGCAACCCTTCATGGACGCGATGCAGCCGCTGTATGAACAGTACCTGAAGGATCCGAAGCTCAGGGACCTGGTGGAGAGAATCCGTGCGGCGCCTTGAGCAACGATTGGACCGCGCAGCCGGGAGGCTCGCCGGATTGGTCCTGAAGGTCGCCGCCGCCGGACTGGTCGCGATGACGCTGGTCATTGGCTGGCAGGTGTTCGCGCGCTACGTGCTGAACGCCAGCCCGCCGTGGTCCGAAGCGGCCGCCCTGATCGTGATGGTCAGCTTTGTACTGCTGGCCGCGGCCGTGGGCGTATATGAGAAGTTCCATCTTGGGTTCCGGTGGCTGGTGACCAGGCTGCCGATGCAATCGAGGCGGGCGGTTTTCGTTTCCGGCCAGGTGCTGATCCTGGTATTCGGCGCCGCCATGGCCTTCAACGGAATGGCGCTGGTTGACTACACGGCAACGCACATCATCCCCACGCTGGGCATATCCCGGTCGGTGGCCTACTGGCCGTTCGTCGTGTGCGGCGTACTCATGGCGCTGTTCGCCTGCGTCAACTGCCTGAACGTTTTTCTCGGAAGAAGGGACGCCGACCCATGGAATTAGCGATCCTGTTCGGTACCTTCGTGGTCCTGCTGGCCCTGGGAGTGCCGGTCGCCTTCTGTCTCGGCCTGTCGGCGCTGGCCACGCTGCTGTACCTGGACATTCCCCTGATCGTGGCCTTCCAGCGGATGGCGGCCGGCATCGACGTGTTCGCGCTGCTCGCCATTCCTTTCTTCATATTCGCCGGCGAACTCATGAACCAGTCGGGCATCGCGGCGAAACTGGTGCGCCTGGCGGAATCGATGCTGGGCAGGGCCAGGGGCGGGCTGGGGCAGGTGAGCGTGCTCTCGTGCATGATGTTCGGCGCGGTCTCGGGTTCGGCCGTGGCCAGCGTTTCCGCGATGGGATCGGCTTTGACCCCGATCATGCGCGAGAAGGGTTACACGCGGGATTTCGCGGTCAACGTCACCGCGACCGGCTCGGCCACGGGTCTGCTCATACCGCCTTCGCACAACATGATCATCTACTCGATCGCGGCGGGCGGCAGCGTTTCCATCGTTTCGCTGTTTCTCGCCGGCGTGCTGCCGGGAATACTGCTGGGCCTCGCCCTGATGGCCGCCACCTGGCTGGTTGCCGTCAGGCGCGGTTATCCGGGCGGCGCTTTCCCGGGGTGGCGCCAACTCCTCGTTGCCTTCATGCAGGCCGCGCCCGGACTGCTTTCCGCGATCATCATCGTGGGCGGAATCCTGTCGGGCGTGTTCACCGCCACCGAATCGTCGGCGATCGCCGTCGTCTATACGGTCGTCATCGCGGTCCTCGTCTATCGAAGCCTGAACTGGTCGAAGTTCGTGACGGCCACCCGCAATGCCGTAAGGACCACGGCCATCGTGATGCTGATCATTGCCGCGGCCTCGGCGTTCGGCTGGCTGATGGCGGTCGCGGAGGTGCCGCTGCGCATGTCGGAGGCGCTGCTCGGCATCAGCGAGAACCCGCTGGTGCTGTTCCTGATCATCAACCTGATCCTGCTGATGCTGGGCACTTTCATGGACATGGCGCCGCTGATCATCATCACCACGCCGATCTTCCTGCCGGTGGCGACCCAGCTCGGCATGGACCCGGTGCAATTCGGCGTCGTGATGATCCTGAACCTGGGGATCGGCCTGGTCACGCCGCCGGTGGGGGCGGTCCTGTTCGTGGGCTGCGCGGTGGGCGGCATCACGATAGAGAAGAGCCTGCGCTCCATCTGGCCCTTCTATTGCGCGATGCTCGTTGTGCTGTTGCTGGTGACCGCGGTTCCCTCCATCTCGCTGGGGCTGCCCGGTCTGTTCGATTAGGCGGCACCGCCCGCGAGATTTGCCCGGTTGCGGGATGTTGCGATAATTGCCCGTGCCGTGATTCCCGACTACTCGAAAGCGCACATCCTGGTGGCGGGCGACGTCATGCTCGACGAGTACTGGCTGGGAACGGCCACGCGCATTTCGCCCGAAGCGCCGGCGCCCGTCGTGCGGGTCGAAAGCCGCGATTACCGTCCGGGCGGCGCGGCCAACGTGGCCTGCAACCTGGCCGGGCTGGGCGCGCAAGTGACGCTGCTGGGGATTGTCGGCAAAGACGACGAGGCCGAGGCGCTGGACGCCGCGATGCGGGGCGCCGGCGTGACCTGCGAATGGCTGCATTCGGAGTCTCGCCCGACGGTCCGCAAGCTTCGGGTCCTGAGCCGCAATCAGCAGGTCATCCGGCTGGACCGCGAAACGCCGTTCAGCGCCGGTGACGCCTCGCGCCTGATGGTGCGCTATGCCGAATTGCTGGACGGGTGTTCGGCCGTGGTGCTGTCGGACTATGCCAAGGGCAGCCTGGCCGACGCCGGCACGCTGATCGAAGCCGCGCGCGCCGGCGGAACGCCGATCCTGGTGGATCCCAAGTCTACCGATTTCGGGACCTATCGCGGAGCGGGCCTGCTGACGCCGAACCGCGCCGAGTTCGAGGCGGCGCTGGGGGGATCGGGGGAGACGCCGGAGAAGATGGCCTCGCGGGCGCAGCGGGTTTGCTCGCTGCTCGAGATCGGCAGCATGGTGGTTACGCTGGGCGAACAGGGATTGCTGGTGGCGCCGGCCGCCGGGCCTTCCCGTCACATGCCCGCCCGTACCAGGGAGGTTTACGATGTCACCGGCGCCGGCGACACCGTGACGGCGGTGCTGGCCGCCGGTCTCGCGGTCGGCGCGGAGCTGGAGGATTCGGCGCACCTGGCCAATGTCGCCGCCGGCGTGGTGGTGCGCCGCGTGGGCGTGGCGCCGATCCGTCTGCGCGACCTCGCCGAGGAACTTCGCGAGCCGGGCACGGCCGGCTCCGCGATCGTCGATGCCGCACAGGCCGCGGCCATCGGCCGGCGGCTGCGCGACTCGGGCAGGACCCTGGTCATGACCAACGGCTGTTTCGACCTGCTGCACGCAGGCCATACCGCCTGCCTGGCCGAAGCGCGCGCGCTGGGCGACCGCCTGATGGTCGCAGTCAACGACGACCAATCGGTGCGCAGGCTGAAAGGGGGCTCGCGCCCTATCGTGCCGCTCGATCAGCGCATGGCGGTACTGGCCGCATTGGGCAGCGTGGACTGGGTCGTGCCCTTCGGCGAAGACACGCCGGCCGCGCTGATCGAGGAGGTCGGCCCCCTCGTGCTGGCCAAGGGAGGCGACTACAAGCCGGAAGATATCGCCGGCGGCGATGCCGTCGAGCGCCTGGGCGGCCGCGTCGTCGTCCTCCCGTACCACGAAGGCCTCTCCACCTCCAGCCTCCTCCAGCGCCTCTTCCGCGCCTGATCCGTGACTGCCGGTCCTTGGGAGCGCAAAGCCTTGTCCCTTTCCTGCCGGGAGACGCATTAACCCATCCATGGGGCTTGGTTCCGCCATCCATGGCTCACATACTCCCGGCAGGAAAGGGACAAGGCTTTGCGCTTTCATGCTGATCGAGACCGGAGCGCTTACCCATGCCCCAGCCTGCAGGGAGTATTGGAGGCAGGGATGCCGGAGCAAGCTACAGGGATGTATTCATGCGTCTCCCGGCAGGCTGGGGCATGGGTAAGCGCGGGCATGCACGAAAGCGGATGGCGTTAGGCGAGAAGGCGGTGCTGGGCGCCTACGGCGCGCTGTCATGGATCGCGGCGCCCGCCATGTGCGCCTACATGCTCGCGCGGTCCGCGCGCGATCCCGGCTGGCGCCGGCGCCTGTCCGAACGCTGGGCCGTCAGGACTCCGCAACTGCCTGCGGGAGGCGTTTGGCTGCACGGTTCGTCGCTCGGCGAGACTGGCGCGCTGTCGGTCGTGGCCGAAGAACTGCGCGCCCGCCGCCCCGACCTGCCCATGCTGCTTACCGCCTTCACGCCGGCCGGTTCGGCCGCCATTCAGGGCCGCCTGCGCGAATCGCAGTCTCATTGCTTTCTGCCGCTGGACATGGGCGTCGTCAACCGGCGCTTCCTGCGCGCGGCGCGCCCCGCACTGGGCGTCATCCTGGAAACCGAGATCTGGCCCGGCCTGTACGCGGCCTGCCGGTCCGCGGGCGTGCCCCTGGTGATCGTCAGCGCCCGGCTTTCGGAGCGCTCCCATGCCCGCTACCGGCGCGTGCGCGGGCTCGTCTCGGCAGCCTTGCGAACCGTGCGAGTGGTTGGCGCGCAAAGCGAAGAGGATGCGCAGCGCTTCGCGGAACTCGGTCCCGACGGCCTGGACGTGCGGGTGACCGGCAACCTCAAGTTTCATTTTCGGCCGGAAGCCGGCGTGCTCGAACGCGGCGCGGAAATTCGCCGGTCGATCGGCCGGGAACGGCCCGTGTGGATTGCCGCCAGCACCCACGAACCGGAGGAGAAAGTGGCCCTGGATGCGCATCGCCAGGTGCTGGCCGGCCGGGAAGACGCGCTGCTGATCATTGCGCCGCGCCATCGCGAGCGCTTCGCGGCGGTGCGCGCATTGCTGAAGCAGAGCGGTCTCAAGATCGGGGTCCGCTCCGGCGACGGTTCCCCGCCGCCCGGCGCCCAGGTGTTTCTGCTGGATACCCTGGGCGAGATGAACGCCTTCTACGCCGCCGCCGACGTGGCCTTCGTGGGCGGCAGCATCGCGAGGGTGGGCGGGCATAACCTGCTGGAGCCGGCCGCCTTCGGTCTGCCGGTGCTGACCGGCCCGCACCTGTTCCAGACGCGGGACACGGCCCGCCTGCTGAGCGAGGCCGGAGCGCTGTTCCGCGTGCACGACGCCCGCGAACTGGCCGGGCGGCTGGCCCGGCTTCTGGACAGCGAACTTGCGCAGCGCAGCGCGGGAGAGGCCGCCAGGAACTGCCTGGCGGCGGGAGAGGACGTGCTGGAGGAGACGCTCGGTCTTATTGAGCCGCTTCTTCCGCCTCGGCCTGCTCCATCCAGCCGCTGACTTCGGCCAGGTCCTCCTCGGTGAGGATGCCCGCGGCGCTCTTCAGGCTGAGCATGTTGATGATGAAGTCGTAGCGGCTGCGCGCGTAATTGGTTTCGGCCTGGACCAGGTTGCGGCGCGCATCCAGCACGTCCACGATGGTGCGTGTGCCGATTTCGTAGCCGGCCTCCGTGGCCCGCAGCGCGGTCTGACTGGAGGCGACGGCCTGGCGCAGCGCATTGACGCGCGAAATTTCCGAACTGACGCCCAGGAAGGCGTCGCGGGTCTGGCGCACGACCGCCCGCTCCACGCCCTCGAGGCGCTCGGTGGAGGCGCGGTGCAGGAACCTGGCCTCGCGGACCCTGGAGTTCCTGTTGAAGCCATCGAAAATCGGCACCGAAAGCTGCAACCGGATGGAGTCGCTGCGGAAACTGTCGCGGTAGTCCGCCCCCATGCCGCGGAACACCCGCTCGCGGTCGCCGCTGCTGCCGTTCACGTTCGCGACGATTTCCAGCGTAGGCAGGTAATCGGAGCGGCGCAGCCTGACCTCCGCATCGGCGATGGACGCCGTCATGCGCGCCGAGATCAGGCTGGGGTTCTGCTGCAGCGCGGTGTCGATCCACGACTGCTCCACATTGGGTGAAGGCAGCGGCAGCGGCATGCCTTCGCCCGGCCGGGTCAGACTGGCCACCGGCATGGGCGATCCCACGATTTCCCGCAGTTGTTCCTCGGAGGTGGCCAGGGACCGCTTGGCGGCGATCTCGGCGGCTACCGCCTGGTCATGCGCGGCCTGCGCTTCCTGCACGTCGGTGATCGCGATAAGGCCCACCTCGAAACGCTTCTGCGCCTGTTCCAGCTGGCGGGCGATGGCGGTGCGGTTGGCGCTCTGCGAGGTCAGTTCGTCCTGCGCGCCCAGCACCGCGAAATAGGCCTGCGCGGTGCGCAGCATGGATTCCTGCAGTGCGGCTTCGAAGTCCGCTTCGCCCTGCGCCAGCACGTCGTTCGAAGCGCCCAGGGCAACGACGGCGGCCCAGTCGAAGATGGTCTGGCGCAGCGTGAAACTCCATGCGGTGGACGTGGCGTCGGTCGTGCTGGATTCGATGATCGGGGCGAATTCGCCGGTCGGCGTGGGCGCGTAGAACAGGAGGGTTGCGCGGCTGTCCTGGCGGGAGTAATCGGCGTTTGCGTCGATTTCCGGGAAAAGAACGCTGCGGGCCTGCGACCGGACTTCCCGCGAAGCCATCAGGCGGGCCTCGGCCTCGCGCAGCAGCGGGTCGCTCATGCGCGCCTTTTCATACACCTCAAGCAGGTTGTCCGACGATCCCGGAAGGGGCACGCCGGTCAGGGCCGCGAGCGCGGCGAGCAGGATGAACTTCTTCATAGGGGAAGGGCCGCCGACATGAACGTGTGGATTCTACCCTCTCGCCGCTGCCGGCGTTCTAGAACCGGAAGGGATCGGGTTGTGGAGCGTTCGCAAGCGGAGTGGTTACGGTTTCAAACAGGGATTCCTCGATTCGGGACTCGCCGCAAGTGATCAGCAGCGCTTCCATGATCGGCTGCCGGCCCACGATGCAGAACAGCCGGCCGCCCCTGGCCAGCCATTGCTCGAACCGGTCGTCGTACTGCGGCATCGACCCGGTGAGGACTACCGCGTCGAACGCGGTTTCGGGCTTCCACTCGAACGCATCGGCGCGGATTGTTTTCACGTTCGCCAGCGCCGAGAGCTTTTCCGTCGCGCCGGCGTGCAGCTCGGGGGAAATCTCGAGGCTGTGCACCTCGGCGGCCATTTGCGCCAGGCAGGCGGCAAGCCAGCCGCTGCCCGTTCCCACCTCCAGCACGCGGTCGCCGGCCTTGAGGTCGAGCGCCTGGAGGATCCGGCCCTCCACGGACGGCGTCATCATTTCCTGGCCGCCGGGCAGCGGCAGCGCCAGGTCGGCGTAGGCCATCGCGCGGTACTGCTCCGGCACGAAGTCCTCGCGGGGCAGATCGCTGAATACGGCCAGCACCCGCTCGTCGAGCACGCTCCAGCAACGCACCTGGCTGCGCACCATCAGCTCCCTCGCCCGCATGTCCATCTCCTGCGCCATCATCCCTCAACCATAGGTTGGCGTTGCGCCCTTCGACGCCCCCACCCTTCCGGGAGACGCATGAATCCATCCATGGAGCTTGGTTCCGCTGTTCGCGCCGGGGCATCGCCGCTCACTGGCTCACACACTCCCGGAAGGGTGGGGGCGTCGAAGGGCGCGTGCAGTCATCGCAATGTACTAGAGGAGGGGCGCGATGAGCAGGGCGACGATGTTGACGATCTTGATCAGGGGGTTGATGGCGGGGCCGGCGGTGTCCTTGTAGGGGTCACCGACGGTATCGCCCGTCACCGCGGCGTGGTGCGCTTCCGAGCCCTTGCCGCCCAGCGCGCCGTCCTCCACGTATTTCTTGGCGTTGTCCCAGGCGCCGCCTCCGGTGGTCATCGAGATCGCCACGAACAGCCCGGTGACGATCGAGCCGATCAGCATGCCGCCCAGCGCCCTCGCGCCCGCGCCCTCGGGCATCAGCCAGCCGATCACCAGCACCAGCACCACCGGCGCCAGCACCGGCAGCAGCGAGGGCACGATCATCTCGCGGATCGCGGCCCGCGTAAGCAGGTCCACGGCGCGCCCGTAGTCGGGCTTGGCCGTGCCTTCCATGATCCCCGCGATCTCCCGGAACTGGCGGCGCACTTCCTGCACCACGCTGCCGGCGGCGCGTCCCACGGCTTCCATGGCCAGCGCGCCGAACAGGTACGGGATCAGGCCGCCGATGAACAGGCCGATGATCACGGCGGGGTCGTCGAGGCGGAAGACGAAGCTCTTGCCCGCCGCCTGCAGGTTGTGGGTGTAGTCCGCGAACAGCACCAGCGCCGCCAGTCCGGCGGAGCCGATCGCGTAGCCCTTGGTGACCGCCTTGGTGGTGTTGCCGACGGCGTCCAGCGGGTCGGTGATGTTGCGGATTTCCTCGGGCATTTCGGCCATTTCCGCGATGCCGCCGGCGTTGTCGGTAATGGGGCCGAAGGCGTCCAGCGCCACGATCATCCCGGTCATCGACAGCATGGCCGTGGCGGCGATCGCGATGCCGTAGAGCCCGGCGAGCTGGTAGGTGAACAGGATGCTCAGGCAGACCGCCAGCACCGGCAGCGCGGTGGCCTTCATCGAAAGGCCCAGCCCGGCGATGATGTTGGTGGCATGGCCGGTGGAGGAGGCCTGGGCCAGCTTGCGCACCGGCGAGAACTGGGTGCCGGTGTAGTAGTCGGTGATGAACATGATGACGCCGGTCAGCACCAGGCCGATCAGCGCCGAACCGAACAGGCTGGCCGGCGGATACGAACCGGCGTCGGCCCACATCCGTTGCGTGAGGAACCAGATCCCGATCGCCGCGAGCACGGCGGCCACGATCACGCCCTTGTACAGCGCGGTCATCACCGCCTGGCCCTTGCCGGCGCGCACGACGAAGGTGCCGATGATGGAGGCCACGATCGATACGGCGCCGATCGCCAGCGGGTACAGCACCGCCGCATCGGTCGCTTCCGCGATGGTCAGGTAGCCGAGCAGCATCGTGGCGATGACGGTCACGGCGTAGGTCTCGAACAGGTCGGCGGCCATTCCGGCGCAGTCGCCAACGTTGTCGCCCACGTTGTCGGCGATGACCGCGGGGTTGCGCGGATCGTCCTCGGGAATGCCGGCCTCGACCTTGCCGACCAGGTCGGCGCCCACGTCCGCGCCCTTGGTGAAGATGCCGCCGCCCAGGCGCGCGAAGATCGAGATCAGCGAACCGCCGAATGCCAGCCCCACCAATGCATGCAGCACGTCAGCCGTGTCCATGCCCGCGCGGTCCAGCACCAGGTAGTAGCCGGCCACGCCCAGCAGGGCCAGTCCCACGACCAGCATTCCGGTGATCGCTCCGCCGCGGAAAGCCACCGCCAGCGCGGCGTTCATTCCGTTGTGCGCGGCCTGGGCGGTGCGCGAATTGGCCCGCACCGAAACGTTCATGCCGATATAGCCGGCCGCGCCGGAAAACGCGGCGCCGAGGAAAAACCCGCCGGCCACGGCCCAGTCGAGCACGAATCCCAGGATCAGCAGCAGCGGCAGGCCCGCCAGGGCGACCGTCATGTATTGCCGGTTCAGGTAGGCCTTGGCGCCGACCTGCACCGCCGAGGCGATCTCCTGCATTCGCTCGTTGCCCGCATCCAGCTTCAGCACCCAGCGCGTGCTCACAAGCCCGTAGAGAATCGCCAATGCCCCGGCGGCGATGGCGCTGTACACATAGTTCATAAGGTCTGTCCCAAGCTTAGGGCGAACGCCCGCAAAACGGCGAATTTTATCCGCTTCCGCGGATAGTAAAATGCGCGATCCGATTAAGCCGCCCCGCGTTTCCCCATGAACAGGATCAGTCTGCCCGCCCCGCTGCGGGAGGAACTGTCGACGATAGCCGTCGACGGATACCCCTATGAGACCTGCGGTGTCCTGGTGGGGGCCTGCGCGGACGATGAAGTGCGGGTCGAGAAAGTGTTCCAGGCCCGCAATCTCAATACCGAGCGGGCGCGGGACCGCTACGTTCTGGACCCCGACGACCTGATGTCGGCCGACCTGGCGGCGCGGGAGGCCGGCCTGGAAATCGTCGGTTTCTGGCACACGCATCCCGACCACCCGGCGCGCCCGTCGGAAACCGACCGCCAGGCCGCCTGGGACGGGTATTCCTACGTGATCCTTTCGGTGAGCGGCGCTCGCGTCGAGGACCTGCGGTCCTGGCGGCTGAACGGCGAGGGCTTTGTGGAAGAGCAGGTGGCGGCATGAGCAGCGTGATCGTGCGCATCCCCACGCCGCTGCGCGGTTTTGCCGAGGGCCAGAGCGAAATCGCCGCCGAGGGCGCCGATGTGGGCGCGGTCCTGAGCGCGGTCGGCGCCGCCCACCCCGAACTGCTGGCGCGGGTCATGAAGGACGACGGGCAGCCCCGCGAGTTCGTGAACATCTATCTCGGCAGCGACAACGTGCGCACGCTCGACGGCATGGATACGCCGGTGGGCGAGGGCGACGTGCTCTCGATCCTGCCCGCGGTGGCGGGCGGCGCGGAATGAGGGCCAGGGACCGCCGGCTGGCCGACATCCGGAGCAAGGTCCCGGAAGTCAGCCCGCGCGAGGCGCTGGACCTGCAAAGGTCGGGCGCGGCGCTGATCGACGTGCGCGATGCGTCCGAAGTCGCCCAGGGCAGCCCCGGCGGCGCGCTCAGGCTGGACCGCAGCTTCCTGGAACTGAGGATCGAGGAGGCGATACCGGACCTGGACCGCACGCTGGTGGTCACCTGCGCAAGCGGCCAGCGGTCGCTGTTCGCGGCCGATGATTTGCGGCGCATGGGCTACCGCGACGTGCGTTCGCTGGCCGGCGGGTTCAACGGCTGGAAGGACGAGGGTCTGCCGTTCGAGATCCCGAAGATGCTCAACGCCGACGCCCGGGAGCGCTATTCGCGCCACCTGGTCATGCCGGAGGTGGGCGAGGCCGGCCAGTTGAAACTGCTGGAAAGCCGCGTGCTGCTGATCGGCGCCGGCGGGATCGGCTCGCCGGCGGCGCTGTACCTGGCCGCGGCCGGCGTCGGCACGCTCGGCATCGTCGATCACGACGTTGTGGACCGCAGCAACCTGCAGCGTCAGATCCTGCACTCCGACGAGCGCGTGGGCGTCTCCAAGGTGGCCTCGGCGCGCGAGGCCGTGCTGGCGCTGAATCCCGCCGTCAACGTGATCGAGCACCAGTTGCGCCTGGAGAGCGCCAACGTCGAGGAGGTGTTCGAGGGCTACGACGTGGTGGTGGACGGTTCCGACAACTTCGCCACGCGCTACCTGGTCAACGACGCCTGCGTCAAGCACCGGATTCCCAACGTGCACGGCTCGGTGTTCCGCTTCGAGGGGCAGGTGACCGTGTTCTGGCCTTCCCGCGAGGGCGATCCGGGCCCCTGCTATCGGTGCCTGTACCCGGAGCCGCCGCCGCCCGAACTGGCGCCGTCGTGCGCCGAGGCGGGCGTGCTGGGCATACTGCCGGGCGTGGTGGGTCTGCTGGAGGCGGTGGAAACGATCAAGATCCTGCTCGGCGCCGGCGACCTGCTGGTGGGCCGGCTGCTGCACTACGACGCCCTGTCCGCGCGCTTTTCCGAATTCAAACAGGCCCGCAACCCCGAATGCCGCTATTGCGCCGACGGCGCGGAGTTTCCCGGCTACATCGACTACCAGGAGTTCTGCGCCCTTGCCGGCTAATTCCCCTGGGTGGGAGGGCGTCCCGCCCTCCACAAAGGCGGGACGCACAGATGTTTTCGCCGGTATCGGCGACACCCCGCTGGTCGAACTGGACTTCCTCGATGAAATCCCCGACGGGGTGCGGCTGTTCGCCAAGCTGGAGAGCGCCAATCCCGGCGGCTCGATCAAGGACCGGCCGGTTGCCCGCATGCTGTCTGCCGCGATGCGCGACGGCCACCTGGACGGCGACCGGCGGCTGCTGGATTCGTCTTCGGGCAATGCGGGCATCGCCTACGCGATGCTGGGCGCCGCTCTGGATATTCCCGTCACGCTGGTCGTGCCCGGCAACGCCAGCCGCGAGCGCCTGCAGCGGATTCGGGCGCACGGCGCGGAACTGATCCTGACCGACCCGATCGAGGGCTACGACCATGCGCTGCGCGAGTCGCAGCGGCTGGCCGCCGAACAGCCCGAGCGCTACTGGCACTGTGACCAGTATTCCAATGAAGAGAACTGGCGGGCGCACTATGACGGCACCGGCGCCGAACTGCTGGCGCAGGTCGGCGAAGTGGCCGGCAGCGCGCCCGACGCCTTCGTGGCGGGGGTGGGCACCGGCGGAACCATTACCGGCGCCGGCCACAGGCTGCGCGAAGCCAATCCCGAGCTGCACATCACCTGCGTGATTCCCGACGTGTTTCCGGGGATCGAGGGCCTGAAGCCGCTGGGCGCGCCCGACGACATCGTGCCCGCCATCCTGCACGAGGACCTGATCGACGAGCGCATCGACGTGCGCATGGAGCAGGCGACGGCCATATGCCGGCGGCTATCCCAGGCAGGACTGTTCGTGGGGCCCTCGTCCGGCGCCTACGTGCACGCCGCATTGCAGGTCGCCGCCACCGGCCGCTACCCCGTCGTCGCCACGATCCTTTCCGACGGCGGCGAGCGCTACTCCTCCACCGGTATGTGGGACCGCTAGGACCGGACCTGGGAGGGAGGGCGTCCCGCCCTCCGGGAAGGCGAGACGCCTTCCCCCCGGTTAGACGGGGACGGTGTAGTTCAGCGGCAGGCGGCCACCGTCGGCGAACAGGGTCTGGCCGGTGATGTAGGAGGCCATGTCGCTGGCCAGGAACACCGCGACCGAGGCGATTTCCTCCGGTTGACCCAGGCGGCCCATGGGCGTGCGCGAAAGAATCATGCGGCGCGCGTTCTCGTCGGTCATGACGGACTTGAGGATATCGGTCTCGATCGAGCCGGGGCCGATCGCGTTGACCCGCACGCCGTGCTCGGCCAGGCCCAGGGCCATGACGCGGGTCAGTTGCGAGAGCCCGCCCTTGGACACCACGTAGGCCAGCTGGTTGGGTATCGCCAGCCGTTCGTTGACCGACGACATGTAGAGGATGCTGCCCCGGCTCTCTCGCCTGACCATTTCCCGGGCCGCGAGCTGTCCCAGCACGAAGCCGGCGCGCAGGTTGACGCGATGCACGCGGTCGAAATCCTCGCGGCTGGCCGTCAACACGTCGCCCGGCGCCAGGATGCCGGCATTGCTGAGCAGTACGTCCAGGCCGTCGAAGTGGTCCGCGGTGGCGGCGATCAGGCCCTCGCACTGCTCGTCGTCGGCCACGTCGCAGTGGTGCGCCAGGGTCGTGGCGCCGGTTTCCGCGGCGATCTCGCGCGCCGCCTGCTCGCAGCCTTCCCGGTCGATGTCCGCCAGCGCGACGCCGGCGCCGTGTTGCGCGAAGGCCAGCGCGCAGGCCCGGCCGATGCCGTTTGCCGCGCCGGTCACGACGGCGGTCCTGCCCTCGAGAAGCCTGCCGCCGCTCACGCTCGCGAGATTACCGCCCACGGTAGCCCTTCCTCATAGCCCCCCTTTCCGGGAGTATTGGAGGCAGGGATGCCGGAGCAAGCTACAGGGATGTATTCATGCGTCTCCCGGAAAGGGGGGCTATGAGGAAGGGCGAGATGCCCTCGGTCTATAGTTGCTTGAGGTACCACTCGGCGATCTCCTCGCGCGTCGTCCACCACACGCCCGGCAGCGACTTGGCATGCTCGACGAACTCGCGCAGCGCGCGCATCCGGTAGGCGCGCCCGGAAACGTGCGGATGCAGCCCCACGTTCATCATGCGCGCCTGCGTCGCGCCCTCCCGGTACAGCTCGTCGAGCTCGTCGATCAGGATGTCGCGGAACTCGCCGGTCGTGTGGCCGCGCCGCGTGAGAATCGTGAAGTCGTTGATTTCATTGGAGTACGGGGTGGACACGATGTTGCCGTGCGGGGTCCGGATCAGGTACGGCTGATCGTCGTTCATCAGGTCGCAGTAGAACAGCAGCCCGGCCTCGGCCAGGATTCCCGGCGTGGCCTGCGTGCCGCGCAGCGACGAGGATAGCCAGCCGCGCGCCTTGCGCCCCACCGTGCGCTCGTAGATGTCCAGCGTGCGCTGAATCACCTTGCGCTCGCTCTCCTCGTCGCCGGAAAAGTCCGTCAGCAGCTCGCCCTGCTCGTAGTTGTGCGCGATCAGTTCGCAGCCGCGCTCCAAGGCGGCCTCAACCATCGGCAGGCGCCGCTCGCAGGTCACGGCATTGAGCGTGCAGCCCGGCGTGACGCCCAGCTCGTCGAACAGTTCGAACTGCCGCCAGATGCCCACCCGCTGGCCGTATTCGCGCCATGTGTAGTTCGGAAAATCGGCCACCCGGCCCGGCAGCGCGTCGGGCAGGACCGGCGGCCCGCCGGCGTAGTACGGCGCGTCGGTGTCCTTGGTCAGGTCCCAGGTCTCGAGATTGAAAGTGATCAGCAGCGCGACACGCTTGCCGTCCGGCCATTCGAGCCGCGGTCGCTGCGTAATTCCCGAGTACTCGTATTCCATCGTCATCTTGCTACTCCAGGAGAACTGCCGACCCGCCGGTTTCCGTGCCCTCTCTTTCCGGGGTACGCCGACAAGCACATCCTTGTGGGCTCGGCCTCGGCATCCCTGCCTCGGACGCCCCCGGAAAGAGAGGGCACGGAAACCTCACGCCGGAACTAGTGTTCGGCGAGCAGGGAGCCGAAGCCAAAGACCTTGTCTTCGATCCCGTTCTCCCGCAGCGCGTGCCAGTAGGTGCAGGTGTTGATTGCCAGCACCGGCTTGTCCAGCCAGTTCTCGGCTTCCGGCGCGATGTGCGCGAACGCCAGGTTCGTGCCCACCTGGATGATCAGCTCCACCGAGTCGTCGTTGACCTCGTGCACCGAGCGCCGCAGCGTGGCCGGGGTCTCGTGCGCGATCAGCATCGGGCTTTTGCTCTTCAGCCCCACCAGGTGGACCACCTCGAAGCCGCAGCCCTCGAAGAAGTTGCGCACTTCCTTGTCTCCCACCGGCATGTACGGGGTGATCACGCCGATCCGCCTGATGTCGCCGTAGCAGGCGATGGCATCGCGGCAGGCGTGCGAGCCCAGGCCCACCGACACCCCGGCGCGCACCTCGAGTTTCTTCTTGAGTTGTTCGGCGCCGAGCACGCCCTCCCAGAACGTCTCGGCCGACATGCCCATCACGACGTAGTCCGGGCTGCAGGTCATGACGCGGTCCACGGCGTTTTCGGTCTCCGCGCGGATGTTCTCCATCAACTGCAGGAACTCTTCGTCGCTGTTAACGGGGGCATCCGGTATCCAGGCGCGGGAGAAGTGGTTGGTCACGCCGCGCGGGCGCATGTCGTCGTATTCCGGCTGCACGCTGGTGTTGGTGGACGGCGCCACCACACCGAACTTCATGCGCCATCCCAGGGTATCGGTCATGTCGGGGTCCCCTAGTCTCTTAGAACGAAGTCAGCCACGATGCGGGTCCATTCCCCGGGCTGCTCGTCAATGATGTCGTGAGTGCCGCCTTCCAACTCGGCGTATTCGAAGTCCGGCCTGAGCTTGTTCACGCGTTTGCAAACCTCGTAGATGTCGTCGCCGGTATTGGTGAACACCAGCGTCGGCTGGGTCATCTTGCGCAAAGGCTCGGACAGGTCGTGGGCGAAGGCGGCTGCATGGCCGTAGCGGGCGGTCTCGCCGGCGATCAGCATCTGCACCACGCCCCAGTGCATGGCCCGCAGGTTGGTCCAGCCCGGCGTGAAGTGCACGCGCCGGTTCCACATGTCCATCAGGTGGCTGCCATCGGCCTTCGGGCCGGATTCGACGCGGTTGCTGGTCGCCTGCTTCCACTTGTCCTGTTCCTCGCGGGTGAGCAGCGGCGCGCCGTTCAGCACCACCCGGGTGACCCGCTCCGGCTCCATCACCGCCAGTTCCGCGGCGATCGACGCGCCGGTGTGATGGCCCAGCACGGCGGTGCGTTCGAGTTCGAGGTGATCGATCACGTTGCGGATCGCGTTCGCGTAATCCGGGATCCAGGGCTGCTCGTCGGGCACGTGGGACTGGCCGAAGCCGGGCGTGTCCACGCCGATCGCGCGTATTCCGCGCTCCGCCAGCGGCTGATAGGCGGCCTCGAACATCTCCGAGGAGCTGGGCGACTGGTGGAGCAGCAGCAGCGGCGCGCCGCTCCCCGCCTCCTGGTAGTGGATCTGGCCGAACGGCCCGTCGGCGTAGCCTTTGCGTCTTTTCATTGCGGAGTCATCCCCTTTCCGGGCGGGCGCGCCTGTGCCGTGTCAAGCATATACCTTCGCATCAGCGCGTTTCCCCTGGTTCGTGGCAAGGCGCGTCCCGCCGGGAATGGTGCCTCCCATTGCCCAGGGGCGCAACGCGGCCACGGGCCAGGGGAAACGCGCCCTTCGGGAGCGGGCGGGGCGCGCCACTGCGGCGTTGCAGCCCTGGGCAATACGGGCAGTATTCCCTGCGGTCTGCGCCTTGCATTGGCGCGCCCCGCCCGCTCTGATGCGAAGGTATATGCTTGACACGGCACCAGTAGCCCAGCAGGACGTCCGCACACTCCCTGAACCTATAATACCTGCGCCCCGCGACGCCTTCGGTCGTTGCCGTTGATGGAATAACATGGGCTTTAGTTACGTTGAAGTCATTGCTCGGGTGCGCCGATGCCACAGATGCAAACCTCCAGTCTGACGCCGCGCCAATACTGGGAAGAGGTCAAGTCCAACCCGAACCGGGCGCGTTTCGGATTTGGGGAAAAGGCGGCGCTGATCAACATCGATCTGCAGCGCGCCTATACGGACATCGACAGCTTTCCCACGGCCTACCAGACCAACCCTGGCCAGATCGACTACGTCAACCGCCTGTCGGCGCTGGCGCGCGAGAAGAACATGCCGGTGATCTGGACCTACGTCGCCTACATGGAAAACGCCGACGACGCCGGCGTCTGGGGCACGCGCACCGACACCGAGAATTCCCTTCAGAACATCAAGGAGGGCGGCGCCCGCGCGGAGCTGGACCCGCGACTGAGCGTGGACCGGGAATGCGACGCCGTGGTCAACAAGCGCATGGCCAGCGTCTTTCACGACAGCCTGATTCCATCGCTGCTGGTCTGGCACAAGGTGGACACGGTGATCCTCACCGGCGGAAGCACCTCCGGTTGCGTGCGCGCCTCGGCGGTTTCGTCCCTCTCGCACGGCTACCGGACGATCGTGCCGGAGGAATGCGTCGCCGACAAGCACGAGATACCGCACTTCGCCAACCTCTGCGACATCATGCTCAAGTACGCGGATGTGGAGCCCTTCGCCGCGGTGGAGGAATGGCTGGAGAGCCATCCCGGCTGCGCGCCGATTCGCCGGGCGCGCGGCGTCGGCTTTTAGGGCTAACACGCCCTAGGGATTCTCCGTGCGGGAAGATCCAGCGCTTTACGACTATCGCGCCTGGGACGAGCGCCTGCCGATCCGTTGGCCGGACGGCGCCCGGGTCGCTTTCTGGGTAGCGCCGAACGTCGAGTTCTACGAACTGGACCCGCCGGCCAATCCGCAACGCAAGGCCTGGCCGCGTCCGACCCCCGATATCCAGGGCTACGGAACAAGGGACTACGGCAACCGGGTAGGCCATGTGCGCATGATGGAAGTGCTCGACCGCCATGGCGTGCGCGGTTCCGTGAGCCTGTCGGTGGCGCTTTGCGAGCATCACCCCGAGATCATCGACATGTGCCGGGAGCGCGACTGGGAGTTCTTCAGCCACGGGATCTACAACACCCGCTACGCCTACGGAATGGACGAGGCCCAGGAACGCGCGATGATCGAGGACTCGGTGCGCACGATCGCCGAGCACACCGGGCAGCGCTGCGCCGGCTACCTGGCCTCGGCCCTCACGCACACCGAGCGCACGCTGGACCTGTTCAGCGAGGCCGGCGGGCTTTATACCTGCGACCTGTTTCATGACGACCAGCCCACGCCCGTGCGGGTGCGCTCCGGCAAGCCGTTCGTTTCCGTGCCCTACTCGCTGGAGCTGAACGACACGATTGTCTATGTGGTCAACCGTATCGAGCCCAGGCGTTACGGCGAGATGATCAAGCAGGCCTTCGACCGGCTCTACCGGGAAGGCGAACAGGGCGGAACGGTCATGTGCGTGCCGCTGCACGCCTACCAGGTGTCGCATCCCCACCGGATACGCGCGTTCGAGGATGCGCTGGCCTATATCACCGGGCACCCGGACGTGTGGGTGACCACCGGCCGGGAAATTGCCGAGTACTTCGTGGAGCACTATTACGAACAGGCCGTCGCGAAGTGGGGCGGGAGAGATTCGCAGGACGGCGGAAATGGCGCTTGAACCGTCCTACCTGAAGTACCGGCGCCGCCGCTACGGCATGGACCACGACCTGTACGAGTGGTCGATGCTGTCCGAGCGCGCGCCGATCGCATGGCCGAACGGCGCCCGGGTGGCGCTCTGGGTCAACCTGGCGGTGCAGTTCTTTCCGCTGAACCAGAGCGGCAAGCCGTTCCGCCCGCCGGGCGGCATGAGCACGCCGTACCCGGATCTCCGCCACTACACGCTGCGCGACTACGGCAACCGGGTGGGCCTGTTCCGCTGCCTCGAAGCCCTGGACGCGGCCGGCATTACCCCCACGTTTTCGGTCAACGCGGCCATCGCCGAGCGTTATCCGCAACTGCTCGAGCGCCTGAACCGGCGCGGCAACGAGATATTGGCGAGCTCCTGGAACATGGACAGCCTGCATCATGGCGACATGGCCATCGACGACGAGCGTGAATTGATCGGCCGCTCGCTTTCGGTCCTGCGCGCGGCCGTGGACCAACCCGTCACGGGCTGGCTGGGGCCGGCGCGCTCGCAAAGCGGCAACACGCCGGACCTGCTCGCCGAGGCGGGCATAAGTTACATGGGCGACTGGATCAACGACGACATGCCGTATCCGTTTGCGACCCGGCACGGCGAGCTGATTGCGCTGCCCCTGTCGCTGGAACTCGACGACCAGTTCATCGTCCAGAACAACCTGCACTCGGAATGGGAGTACGCCGACCAGGTGAAGGACGCCTGCGATTACCTTCTGGCGGAGGCCGAGAGCACCGGCAGCGGACGCTTGCTCGCGCTGTCCGTCCATCCCTGGCTCATGGGCCAGCCGCATCGCATCGGCGCGCTCGAATCCGCGCTCAAGCACATTTCCGGGCAGCCCGGCATCTGGTCGGCCCCGGCCTCCGAAATCGTCGCGGCCTGGTCAGCGCAACGCGCCTGAAGACCGTGCTCGCCGGGAAGGAGGGTGTCCCGTCCCTCCAACCGGGAAACGAGGACGTTCCGTCCTCTAAAAACCTCGGTTGGAGGGACGGAACACCCTCCTTCCCTCCCGGGTCATTTTGAAGCGGGCGGTCAGTGTATTGGGACCGGCTGCGGGCAACAGGTCCACACCCGGATCGCTTGCCTGGGAAGCGTGGTGAGCGATAGGCGCGCGGCGAAGATCGCTAACGAGAAACAGACAAAAAAGTAAGTGAACTTATCGAATTGTCTGAATTTGGAGTAGGGAGCGTCGCAGTGATGAATTTCCCAAATCCAAGGTGCCACGGTTCCAGAGGAACGGTCACTCGACGAAGCGCTAATGACGAAGTCCTAAGCAATTGGCAGGGGCTAACGCAGATAGGGAATAAGAGTTCGGGCGGATACGGTGAAGGAATGTAGAATGAAATTCAAGGACTACACGGTCGATAGGTTGGACCGGGAATAAGGAGATTCGATATGAACATACAGGCATTACAGACTCAAGTCCCCTTCCCGGAGGTAATCCCGGCGAGTCCACTTTCTTCGCCGAATGGAGGGCCGGTCAAGGCGCGAAACGATCTAAACGCCCGATTTCGGGATCGAATTTGCGTCAACACGGCCATTAGCCGCAAACTCGTTTCTTATCAAGGGAATAAGTACGTGGCCGGGTTGCGCTGGCTCAAGTACAAGGAAGGATTCTCCACGGAACTGGTTGCATCGCTTCTGGATAACATTCGGGGAAGCCGTGTGCTCGATCCCTTCTCCGGTATCGGCACTACAGCGCTCACCTCGGGCGCCAGGAGAATGGCCGCTACAGGTATCGAAATCATGCCGGTTGGAAATCTTGCCGCCAAGGCAATTTCATGCGGCGCCAATGCCGTAAATCAGCAGGAATTCGCAGCAGCAGCCTCCGCTTTGCTGAGCCATATTTCCCGGGGCAATCGCGGATTGGATTTTCCGCATCTACGCATTACCGAGGGTGCGTTTCCCGGCAACACGGAGAGTGAACTCGCCCGGGCCCGGAGTTACCTCAAACAGATGGACGATTGCAACCTCAAAGTAATGCTGGAGCTTGCATGCGTAAGCGTGCTGGAAGAGGTGAGCTACACGCGCAAGGATGGGCAATATCTTCGGTGGGACCCGCGATCCGGAAGGACTGCAAGCACGCGGCTTAACAAAGGAGATATACCCACGCTCAAAACCGCACTGACCCGAAAGGCGCACGAGATCATCACCGACTTGCCCGCTGTTGCACAGCGGTTTCAAGGACGCGCTCCTCGATTCATTGACGGCTCCAGCCTTGACGAATTGCGGAAACAGCCTTCAGCGAGTTTTGATACGGTAATCACCTCGCCGCCGTACGCGAATCGGTACGACTACACGCGCACTTACGCCCTTGAACTGGCCTGGTTGGGATACTCCAACGAAGATTTGAAGAAATTGCGGCAGGAACTTCTGTCCGCGACCGTAGAGAACCACTCCAAACGCAACAAACTCACGCGGTCCTATGCGGGTTCTCCCCTCCCGGAACGGGCATTCAAACTTGTCGATGAGCAGGATGCACTCAATGAGGCGCTGGGAATTCTAAGGGATCACGTCAAGGAACTTGGCAATCGGCACGTCATTCGTCTGATCGAAAACTACTTTTCGGAAATGGCCGTCATAATCTGTGAGTTGGCGAGATTGGTCGAACCCGGCGGACAGGTTTTCATGGTGAACGATAACGTGCGCTATCACGGAGAGGAAATCCCCGTTGACCTGGTTCTTTCCGATTTCGCCGAGCAATTGGGGTTCCAATGCGTGGTTATCTGGACCCTTAAGCGCGGCAAGGGCAATTCCAGCCAGCAGATGGGCAGGTTTGGGCGTCAGGAGATCCGGAAATGTGTCTATCACTGGGTTCGAACGCATGACTGACCATCTGCTCCGGTCCGTGCTCTTCGCCGACATTCTCCGCAAGGGCGAGGATAAAGTTCAGCGTCGCATTATTGAGGCTTTCAAAGGCGAATTGGACTTTACACAACTTGACAAGCTCATGATCAGCTCTGCTGCATGGGAGCATGTGACCGCTCTCGACATCGTTCCGCAAGTTGTTTTCGCGCATCCTGATATCCTTCGGGCAAACCCGACGACATCACTCTATTACCGGGGCATGGCGCTTCTTTCTCAAAAGCGGGTTGGACAAGCGGCTGCATCCGTGACCAATTGGGAGGATGGATCCCGCAAGACGCCTATTCGCCACGATGCAGCGCAAAAGGTTGCTTGTCTTTACAACGCCATGATTTCATCGATTATCGAAGGATCGTCGGATTGGACGCTGGACAATGGCTATCGGAACGTTCTCGCCACGATGGGGATTTCGCTCGACGGCATGTATCGCAACAGAATCGGCCAAATGGCCGAGGATCTTGTAAAGAACCGGATAGCATCATGGCTGAAAGGCAAGGAACTGATCGCACCAGATTGCCCGGAAGAAGGACCATACCTGTTGCCCGACGATACGCTCATGCGCTACGGCTCTGAACCGGATATTGATTTCGTCCGGCGCAACAGGCTCATCGCCACAATCGAGATAAAGGGCGGACGCGATCCAGCCGGCGCCCTTGAGCGTCTTGGCGCCATGACAAAGAGTTTCGCCGAAACGCCGCCGGATTGTGTGAACTTTCTGGTCGCGGGCGTCATTACGCCGGAAATGCAGTCTCGTCTCAATGCAATGGGGAATGTCAAGGTCTATCTTCTGGACGAAATTGCCCAGGACGGAAAGCGCTGGGATGATTTCATGAGCGAAGTATTCCACTACACCATTCGCGTGACATGAGCGGATTCCACAAAGACGAACCGCGCGTTGCGGCTGGAGCGGCGAGCGAATGGACTACAACATCGCCATCGATGCGCTGTGCTGGCAGGTGGGGGTGCCGCTGACCCGTCTTCGACAGTTCAGAAATACGGAGATCTTTTTTCACTGAAATTTCGGGGCACAGTAGCGAGTATTGCGCCTCCAAGTTCGCAACTGTGCGAGCAGTCAATTGACTCTCCTGCGGGCGCCTGGCATCATTGCGTTATTATTCTTTGAAATATGACGGCATAGTGTCCACCAGGATCTATCCTCGCCTGACCCGGGCGCCCGGACAGAGCTTCTTTCTCCTCGGCGTACGCGGGGTTGGCAAGAGCACCTGGGCGCGGCGCCAGTTTCCCGATGCTCCGCGTATCGATCTCCTTGACGAAAGCCGCTATCAGGACTATCTCGCTGATCCATCCCTCTTTGCGGCGGATATCCAATCGGCGCCGCCCGGCAGTTGGGTGGTGGTGGACGAGATCCAGCGTCTTCCCAACCTGCTCAATGAAGTGCATCGGCACATCGAGGATCGCCAGCTTAACTTTGCCCTGCTGGGGTCAAGCGCGCGAAAACTCAAGGCCGCAGGCGTCAACCTGCTCGCAGGCCGAGCGCTGCACAAGACCATGCATCCGCTAACCCCGGCCGAACTCGGCGACGACTTTGATCTCGATGCCGCCCTCGATACGGGAACCATTCCCCTGGCATGGGCCGCCGCCGAACGGCGCCCCGTGCTTGACAGCTACGTCCGCCTCTACCTCCGCGAGGAGATCCGGGCCGAGGGCCTGGTGCGAAACCTCCCGGGGTTCGCGCGCTTCCTGCCCATCGCCGCCCTCTACCACGGCCAGGTCGTCAACATATCAGGCATCGCGCGCGACTGCGGCGTTGCGCGCACCACGGTGCAGGGTTACCTGGACATCCTTGAGGATACGTTGCTTGCTTTCCGCCTCCCTGCCTTCCAGCCACGGCTGCGGGCGCGTGAGCGCCACCATCCGAAGCTCTACTGGGTCGATCCCGGCCTGGTTCGCGCCGTGAAAAAGCTCCATGGACCGATCGCACCCGAAGAGCGCGGCGCGCTGCTTGAAGGCTGGGTTCTGCACCTTCTGCGGGCGCACAACGAGGATAGCGGATTGTTCGACCAGTTGCGCTACTGGGCGCCGCATCCGGCGAACCGCACGGAGGTGGACTTCCTGCTCCGCCGAGGCGGCGAGTTGACGGCGATTGAGGTCAAATCCCAACCCCGCTATCACACCGGCATGCTGCCGGGGCTGCGTGCGATCGCGGATCTCCCGGGGGTAGTGCGGCGCGTGCTTGTTTACGGCGGCAAGCGGTCATTTCGAACCGGGGCCGGGATCGACGTATGGTCCACTGGCCGGCTGCATCAGGCCCTTGCCGAGAAGGCCCTTTGGCCTTGAGTTCCGCGACCCCGCAGGGCAGGAGGGCATTGCGCCCTTCCACCCGAGGTTTTTAGAGGACGGAACGTCCTCGTTTCCCGGGTGGAAGGGCGCAATGCCTTCCTGCCCGGGATCACTCAGAAGCAACCTTTTGTCGAGGGCGTCTCGCCCTCGCTCCCAGGGCCCTTCTTCGAGGGCGAGACGCCCTCCCAGGGTTTTAGAAGCGGGCGGTGAACTCCACGCCTATGCGCCGGAGGTCGGCCGGGTGGATGAACGTGCCGCCGAACTCGGGCGCCGGGATCACCTCTTCCAGATAGACCTCCTCGGTCGCGTTCCTGGCGAACACCACCGCCGAGAGCCGGTCGTTCTCCACGCCCACGCGCAGGTTCAGCACCGTGTAGCTGTCGCGCCGGGTGGGTGTGAAGTCGCTGGCCACCCCGTCGAACAGCGTCGCGCGCTGCTGGTCCTGGATCACGTGGAACCAGGTCTCGCCCACGGCCGACACGTCGGCCGAGGCCGCAAGCCGCCAGTCGCCGGTCAGCGGCATGACCACGCGGGCGCCCGCGCTGGCCGTCCAGTCCGGCGTGTACGGCGACTTGTTGCCGACCGTGTCGGGCCGCACGCTGTTGGCTTCGATCTCGCTGTCCACGTAGCCCCAGCCCGCGTAGACGTCGAGGATGTCCGTCACCGCCCAGGTGGCGCCGATTTCCGCGCCCTGCAGGCTCACTTCGTCGACGTTGCCGTTCAGCCGCAGCAGGCCGAAGGGGCCCACCAGGAACTCGAAGAACTGCATGTCGTCCACCTGCACGTTGAAGGCCGTGGCTTCGAGCCTCAGGCGGTCGTCCAGCAGGCTGCCCTTGACGCCCACTTCAAGCGAAACGGAAGTTTCCTTGTCCACGTCGTCGGTGATGCCCACGGGCACCTGCGGCGGCGCACCCAGCGCGGCCAGGAACACGTTGTTGATCAGGCCGTTGATGAAGATGTCCACGGTGGCCTTGGCGCCCTGGTTGTTGAATCCGCCGCTCTTGAAGCCCACGCCCCCGCTGGCGAACAGCGTCCAGTCCTCGGTCACGTCCCAGGTGAGCGAGAGCTTCGGCTGGAACTGGCTGAATGTGCGGGACTTGGGCGCGATCGAACCGGCCGGATTCACGCCGGGGCACAAACCGGGGTTGATCGGCGCGTTGCCGGTGTAGGGCGGTCCGTCGCAGTCGATGTACTGCGACAGGGCGTTGATCGGAACCAGGTTCTCAACCTCGCGCCGTTCGTTGTCGAAGCGCAGCGCCAGCGAGACTTCCGTGGTTTCGGTCATTTCGTAGGAGATTTCGCCGAAAGCCGCCATCACGCGATTGCTGAAGCGGTCGTGCACGAGTTGCTCGGTCGGGTTGTCGCCGCTCTGCGGCACGTACAGTTCCTGGGTGATGCCGTTGCCCAGGTCCAGCCCGGTGTTGACGCCCACCTCGCGGTCGATGTCGAGGAAATAGGCGCCGGCCAGCCAGGTGAGGGGCCCTTCGCCGGTGGAGTTCAGGCGCACTTCGACGCTGTAGTCGGTCTGTTTGCGCTCCTGGTACTGGGTGCCGTCACAGGCGATCGGCGTGTACGGGCCCAGCAGCGACACCGGGAAGTTCGGGTCGGGACCCAGGTAGGTGGGAGCGGGCAGCCGCACCCCGGCGTTGAACGCCTCGGTCACCGAATCCAGGCAGTGCTGGTTGGCGTTGAAGAAGCCGAACGCGCCGCTGGTGCCGTCTGCGCTCAGGTTGTTGTCGATCTTGCTGTACAGGAACCAGGCGCGCATGTCGGCCCAGCCCAGCGCGTGGTCGACACGGGCGGAGAACTCCGTGGCCTCCTGTTCGTTGCCGGGATCGATGTTGGTCTGGAAGACGAACTCGTGGTCGTTGACGTCCTCGAAGAACTGCGGCACGCCGAACAGCTGCGCAAACAGCGGAAGATGAAAGGCCGCGTTGAAGGTGATCGAGGCCGCGTCGACCTCGCCGTACCGGAACTTGAAGTCCCAGCTGGTCTCCTCGGAGGGATCCCAGGTGAGCCGCGCATTGACGTTGTAGCCGCGATAGTCGTCCACGATGTCGTCGCGATTGAGATAGGTGTTCTCGTAAAAGCCGTCGGTCGTGCGGTAGTCGCCCTGCACGCGGAAGTTGACGCCTTCGGCCAGGGCGCTTTCGATGGCGCCGGAGTACAGCCAGGTGTTGTCGCCCGCGCCGCTTGCCTTGACGTAGCCGCCGGTATCGCCGCCGGGCTTGTCGGTGGTGATGATGATGGCGCCGGCCGCGGCGTTACGCCCGTACAGCGCGCCTTGCGGCCCCTTGAGTATTTCGATCTGGCTCAGGTTCGCGTACTCCCGGTTCAGCGCCGCCGGATTGGTCATCAGCACGCCGTCGACAATCAGCGCATAGGAGTTCTCGGCATCGCGCGCGCCATTGATTCCGCGGATGTTGACTTGCGTGTCGCCCACTTCCGCCGTGTCCACGATCGACACGCCGGGCGTCATGTACACGAAGTCCTCGGCGCGCTGAATGCCGGACCGCTCGATGTCCTCGGCAGTGAGCACCCGCACCGTTCCGGGCACGTCGCGCAGCGTTTCTTCGCGCTGACGGGCGGTCACTATGATTTCCTCGATCGCATCCTGCGCCGGCGCGACCGGCGCCAGAAGCACCGTGCCGAGTGCGCAAAAAATCAGTTGTCTCAAAGGGTTCGTGTTCATTCGCAGCTCCGGGGTCTGAACGTTCGCCGGCTTTCGCCTTGTCGCCGGCTTGCTGAAGTCGGGAAGTTTAGGCTTGGGGGACGATTCCAGTCAATGCGGCATTGGCGGCGTGATAGATTAGCCGCCTTTCCGGCATCGCTTGGGGGCGACTATGGCAGAGGCAAGGACAGTTGTGGTTACCGGCGGCACGCGCGGCATCGGCAAGGGCATGTCGCGCGAGTTTCTCAAGCGCGGCCACCGCGTCGTCGTGTGCGGGCGCAGCGACGACAGCGCCGCCGCTGCCGCCGCCGAACTGGCCGAGCACGGCGAAGTGATCGGCAAGGGCTGCGACGTGAGCGATTACGCCAGCGTGCAGGCCCTGTGGGACGCGGCAGTCGAGCGCTTCGGCGGTGTGGATATCTGGATCAACAACGCCGGCATCAGCAATCGCCGCGCCAACGTGAACGAACTTCGGCCCGAAGAAATGGCGGAAGTCGTGAGCACCAACCTGACGGGTTCCTTCAACGGCTGCCGGGTCGCGATCGAAGGCATGCGGAAGCAGGACAACGGCGGGGCCGTGTACGTGTTCGAAGGCTTCGGCAGCAACGGCATGACCGCGCCGGGACTCACGCCGTACGGCTCGACCAAGCGCGCGATCAGCTACATGGCGCAATCGCTGGCCAAGGAGGTGCGCGGCGGCAACGTGATCGTGGGCGCGCTGAGCCCCGGCATCGTGATCACCGACATGTCGATGCTGGCGGGTGGGCGCGACACCGACCGCGCGGCCCAGGCCCGCAGGATCTACAACATCCTGGGCGACCGGGTGGAGCGCGTCACGCCCTGGCTGGTGGAAAAGGTGCTGGCGAACCGCAAGAACGGGGCCAGCATCAAGTGGCTGACCTCGCTGCGCGCCGCCGGCCGGTTCATGTGCCCGGTCTATCACCGCCGCGACGTCGTCAGCGACTACGCCCCCGGCGCCTGACGCGCGCGTGCGCTCCGAACAAGCGAACAGCCGTGCTTCCTCGCCCTTCGTTTGTCCCCCTCCTCGCTGGAGGCGCCATCCTGGCTCGATTCTCGCTGTCCCTGCTCCAACGCTCCCACGAGGAGGGGGACAAACGAAGGGCTTCAGCGGGCGCCTTTCCAGTCGCGCAGCAGCGCCGGCTTGCGGCGTTTCCATAGTGTGTGATGGTGGCTGACGACTTTATCCGGCGGATCGTCGCCGCCGACCTGGAGTCCGGCAAGCACCCGGGCGTGGTCACGCGCTTTCCGCCCGAGCCGAACGGCTTTCTCCACATCGGGCACGCCAAATCCATCTGCCTGAACTTCGGCGTCGCCGCCGAACACGGCGGTTCCTGCTACCTGCGCTACGACGACACCAACCCCGTGGCCGAGGAGCAGACCTTCGTGGATGCCATACGCAGGGACGTCAACTGGCTGGGCTTCGACACCCCGCTGGTGACGCATGCCTCGGACTATTTTCCGCGGCTGTACGAGATCGCCGAGCACATGATCGAAAGCGGGCAAGCCTTCGTGGACAGCAGTTCCGCCGAGAAGATCTCCGCCGACCGCGGCACGCTCACCAGCCCCGGGCGGCCCAGCCCCTATCGCGACCGCTCGCCGAAGGAGAACCTGGACCTGTTCCGGCGCATGCGCGCGGGGGATTTCGCCGACGGCGAGCAGGTGCTCAGGGCGCGCATCGACATGGCCTCGCCCAACATCAACCTGCGCGACCCCGTGCTGTATCGGGTTCGCCACGTCGCGCACGCGCGCACCGGCCGGGACTGGTGCATATACCCGATGTACGACCTCGCCCACACCCTGAGCGACGCGCTGGAAGGCATCACGCACTCGCTGTGCACGCTGGAGTTCGAGGACCATCGGCCGCTGTACGAATGGCTGCTGGATCACAGCGGCCTGGACCTGAAGACGCGTCCGCGGCAATACGAGTTCGGGCGGCTCAACCTGGGCCACTCGGTAACCAGCAAGCGCCGGGTGGCGGACCTGATCCGCATGGCCGCCGTGGAGGATTGGGACGATCCCCGCCTGGTGACGCTGTCGGCGCTGCGCCGGCGCGGTTACCCGCCCGAAGTGCTGCGCGAGTTTTGCGCCCGAGCCGGCGTCAGCCGTTCCGAGCAAATGATCGGCGCCGACCAGCTGGAGACCGTCGTTCGGGATGCGCTCAACCGCGATGCGCCGCGGGCGATGGCGGTAGCTCGTCCGCTCAAGGTGGTGCTGACCAATCTGCCGGAAGACCACTTCGAGGAGCTTCCGGCGGGCAATCACCCGAAGCGCCCCGAAATGGGCAGCCGCCAGGTGCCTTTTTCGCGCGAACTGTTCATCGAGCGCACCGATTTCATGGAAGATCCGCCCCGGCGGTTCTTCCGGCTGCGTCCGGGCGGGGAAGTGCGTCTCCGCAACGCCTACATCATTCGCTGCGATGACGTCGTGCGCGGAGCGGACGGCGAGCCGGAGGAGCTGCATTGCAGCATCGATCCGGATTCACGCAGCGGCAGCGAGGGCGCGCGCCGCAAGGTGAAGGGCACGATCCACTGGGTCAGCGCGCCCCACTCGATTCCGGCGGAGTTGCGCCTGTACCGGCCGCTGTTTACCGTCGAGCGGCCGGACCTGGCCTCCGGGACGCCGCCGTTGAGCGAACAGGTGAATTCGCGGTCTTTGGAAGTGGCAGCGGCCGCCCGCCTGGAGCCGGGGCTGGCAAGTGCCGGCGCGAACGACACCTGGCAGTTCGAGCGGCTCGGCTACTTCACGCCCGACCCGGTCGATTCCTCCCCCAGCGCGCTGATCTTCAACCGCATCGCCCCCCTCCGCAGCAGCTACTCCCGCTAACCCCTCGGTTTTGCCGTGCTGGTTCCGCCTTGTTTGTTGTCCCCTCCCCACCGGGGACGCATGAAGTCATCCTGACGCTCGGCGGGGGCGTCCTGCCCCCGACGCCCCTGTGGGGAGGGGGCAACAAACAAGGCTCGGTTGCCGCCTGCCCTGACAGCGCCCACTCAAGCCCGTCTATTGCGCCGCTTGTCGCGGGAGCGTCGAAGGCAGGATGCCTTCGCCGAGCGTCAGGACGACTTTATGCGTCTCCAGCGAGAAGCGGCGCAATAGACGGGCGAGGCAGCACGAGAAGCGGGAATCGAGCCAGGATGGCGTTCCCCGGACAAAGGGGCCATCAAGGGCGAGTTCGAAGCGGGGATTATTCTTCCTGGGTGAAGCTGCGCAGGCGCTCGGCATGCGAGGGATGGCGCAGCTTGCGCAGCGCCTTGGCTTCGATCTGGCGGATGCGCTCGCGCGTGACGTCGAACTGCTTGCCGACCTCTTCCAGCGTGTGGTCGGTGTTCATGTCGATACCGAAACGCATGCGCAACACCTTGGCCTCGCGCGCGCCCAGCGTCGCCAGCACGTCGCGCATCGTTTCCTCCAGCCCGCGCGTGGTCGCCACGTCCATCGGCGAGGTGGCGTTCTGGTCCTCGATGAAGTCGCCCAGGTGCGAATCCTCGTCTTCGCTCAAGGGCGTTTCCAGCGAGATCGGCTGCTTGGCGATCTTCTGCACCTTGCGCACCTTCTCCTCGGGCATTTCCATGCGCTGCGCCAGCTCCTCCGGCGTGGGGTCGCGGCCCATTTCCTGCTGCATCTGCCGGGAAATGCGGTTCAGCTTGTTGATCGTCTCGATCATGTGGACCGGCACCCGGATGGTGCGCGCCTGGTCGGCGATCGAACGCGTGATCGCCTGTCGGATCCACCAGGTGGCGTAGGTGGAGAACTTGTAGCCGCGGCGGTACTCGAACTTGTCCACCGCCTTCATCAGCCCGATGTTGCCTTCCTGGATCAGGTCGTTGAACTGCAGACCGCGGTTCGTGTACTTCTTGGCGATGGAAATGACCAGGCGCAGGTTGGCCTCGACCATTTCCTTCTTGGCGTCCTTGGCCTTGAGTTCGTTGTGGGAAATCTCCCGGTACAGCTCCTTGATCCCACGGGCCATCGCCTTGCCGTTATCTCCCCTTGGGATGGCCTTGAAGCGGTTGATCGGCAGGCAGCACTGGTCCTCCACCCGGCGCAGCCGCCGGGTGAGCTGCCGCGCTTCCTCGGCGTACGGCGCCAGCTTCGGGCCGTATTCCTCGCTGGCCAGCTGCTCCTCAAGCCATTCGTCGCTGCTCGGTTCGTTGGCGAAATACTGCTTGAAGTTCCCGACCGGGACCTTCGCCATGCGGACGTAAATCCGGCGCAGCCGCTTCTCGCAGCCCGCGACGGAAGAGGGATAGAGCGCGTCCTGGTCGTCGGACGGCGCCCGCATCGTGGTATGCAGCGCGCCCAGCATTCCGTCGAAGGCCCGCGGCGTGAATTTCAGCTCCAGCAGCATGCGGCTCATGATCTGCTGGGTGCGGTTCAGATTGCGGCAGGACAGCACGAAGTGCTCCGGATCTCCGCCGTTCTGCGCCTTGAGTTCCTGTTGGCGCACGCGTTTCAGGGCGCGATGCACGCGGGCGCACTGGGCCTTGAGCGCCAGAAGACGCCTTTCCAGCTCCACGGGGTCGGGCGGCTGCTTGCGGGCGGCGTTGTCCGCCGGGTCGCGCTCCGCGGCGGGACGCAGGTCTTCGGGTTCGTCCGGATCGATGATCCCGGCCACCAGGTCGCTCAGCTTCATCTGCCCGGCGCGGCATTCCTCGAAGCGGTCCAGCAGGTGCTGCACGGAGGGAAGGTAGTAGGCCATCAGGCGCTTGATTTCGCTGCGGCTCTGCTCGATGCGGCGGGCGATGCTGATTTCGCCTTCCCGGGTCAGCAATTCCACCGAACCCATCTCGCGCATGTACAAACGCACCGGATCGGTGGTCCGGCCCAGTTCGATCTCGAACGCGCTGATCGCGTCCTCGGCCTCGTCCACGTCGCCTTCGTCGGTGGATTCGCCTTCGGTCAGAGCAAGCGTGTCCGCATCCGGGACCTCGTCCTCCTCGTACACCTTGATGTCCATGTCGCGCAGCACGTTGATGATCTCCTCGATCTGCTCCATCTCGACGATCTCGTCGGGGAGCTGATCGGTCAGTTCCGTGTGCGTGATGTACGAGCGCTGCCGTCCCAGCGAAATGAGGTTCTTGAGCCAGTTTCTCTGGCGCGATCGTTGTGTGGTGGTTCCGGCGGTCATGTGCGGCGCGTGCCTCCGGGAGGGTGAATCGGCCAATTATCGCTCATTTTTGACGGTCCATAAAGCAGGGAAACCGAAGCGGCGCCCCGCCTGCCTTGCTTGATGCTTCGGATGTGGGAACCGTCTCAGCAGAATTCAATGCCCGCATTCGCCCGGGCGCCCGTCATTCCCTGAGCGCCCGCCGCAGGAACAATACGCCCAGCGCCAGGACAACGAGCTCAAAGACCGTCGCCAGGCCCTGGTTCGCGGAGATTCCCGGATTGCCGTCGAAGACCTCGACGACGAGACGGGTCAGCGCCAGGGCGCCGACGCCGAACACCGCGCAGGCGAGGCCGGCGAACGCCAGCCGCCGCGACCACACGCCGGAGATCATCAGCAGACCGATGCCCGCCACCAGGCCGCCGTAGGTCGCGCGGATTTCGGTCACGCCCGACGGGTCCGCCGCTGCAATGCCCATGGCCGCCCCCAGGGTGTGGGGGTCGATAAGGGCAAATACGGCCGAAGCGATGAAGATGCCGCCCACAACAGCCAGGTAGATTTTCTGCGCCATTTCGGATTCTCCCTGCGTTTCGGCTGCCGCTGGCCTCAGGACGGGGTGCGGGCCGCCATTTCGCGGATGGAATTCTCCCTGCGCATTCTGGCGACGCCCTCCTCGAACTCCCGTTTGGCCTGTCCGGCGTTGAGTTCGGTTTCCCTTGCCAGAAGTTGCGACATCAGGCCATGCTCCGGTCGTTCGCGGTAGCGCTCGACGAGTTTGACCGGACTGATTCCGGGCGTCGAGCGCGCCGTTTCGAAGAGTTCCGCGAGCAGGCCCACCCGGGGTTCCTTCAGGTATTCAAATTCCGGCAGGGGATCGGCCTCCGCGGCCATTTCCGGAAAATTGAGCAGCAGACCGGTCAGGGATCCGGCCAGGTTGCCCCATGGATCGTTTCGCGGCATTCCGGGCGCCGGCCGGCGGACGGCGGCGCGGCGGCTCTGCGAGGTTTCAAGAAGCTGTCCCAGACGCTCGCGCGGAAGCTGCACCTCGTCGGCCAGACGGTTCATGAGCAGGTCCCGGTATACGCCGATGGGCGTGGAGCCGATCAGCGGCCGGGCCAGTTCGGCGATCCGCGCGCGTCCTTCCGCGGTGGCGAGGTCGCACTGCGCCGAAAGCGTCTGCATCAGAAACTCGGACATCGGCGTGGCGGAATCCAGCACCTGGTTGAACGACTCCGCCCCCTCGGAGCGCACGTAGCTGTCGGGGTCCTCGCCCTCTGGCAGGAAGGCGAAACTCAACTGGCGGCCGCCGCGCATCTCGGGCAGGGCCCGCTCCATCGCCCGCTCGGCCGCCCTGCGGCCGGCCGGGTCCCCGTCGAAGCAGAACACGACGCTGGGCGAAACCCGGAAAAGCAGCGTGAGCTGCTGAGGCGTGACCGCGGTTCCCAGCGTGGCCATTGCGCCGGGCACGTCGTGCTGGGCCAGCCCGATCACGTCCATGTAGCCTTCCACGAGCACGCAGCGGCCGACCTTGCGCCGGCCGAGTTCATGCAGTCCGTACAGCTCACGGCCCTTGTGGAACACCGGCGTCTCGGGGCTGTTCATGTATTTCGGCTGGACGTCGCCCATCGCCCGGCCGCCGAAGCCGGTAACGCGGCCGCGGCGGTCGCGGATCGGGAACATGATGCGGTCGCGGAAGCGATCGTAGAGTTCGCCGGAGTCGCCCTTGAGCGCCAGGCCGGCGTCGACGAGCCTGCGGCGGTCGTCGTCCGTCTGGCCGAACCGCGCCAGGATGCCGTTGCCCGCGGGCGCGTATCCGATCCCGAAGGCCTGCGCGATCTTGCCGGTCAGCCCTCGGCCCTTGAGGTAGTCCTTGGCCGGCGTGCTGGCCTTGAGTCCTTCGATGTAGTGCAGGGCCGCGCCGTTCAGCAGTTCATACAGGCCCTTGCCGGAGGGCCGGGACGGACCGCTGCGGGGCACTTCCAGGCCGTAGCGGTCGGCCAGCGCCTCGACCGCGGCGGGAAAGTCGAGCCGGTCGTGCTGCATCATGAAGCTGAGCGCGCTGCCGTGGGCGCCGCATCCGAAGCAGTGGAAGAAACCTTTTGTGGGGCTGACGGTGAACGACGGGGTCTTTTCGTTGTGGAACGGGCACAGTCCCTTGTACTCGCGGCCGGCGCGCTTCAGCTTGACGCGTTCGCCGATGATTTGCGTGATGTCGGCGCGATCGAGGAGATCGTCGATGAACTCTCTCGGAATCGGCCCCGCCATAAACCCGAATATTGCACCATTCGCCGCGCACGCCCAAACGCGCGTTCGTCCTTCGTTGCAACTGCGCGTCCTTCGCGCGCTGTCGCGCCTTTCCCTCTGGAGCCACTTCGCGACGCTCCTGCCGGGAAAGGCGCAACACCGCGCTTTGGCCGGCGCGATATCCGGCATGTGTCGCCAAGTGAAGCGCGCTCCGTTATAGTATGATTTTACGACTTTCCAACATTAATAAGCGAGGTCACTATGGCGCTTGTAACCGTGAAACCGAAATTCCAGGTAACTATCCCCGCCAAGCTTCGCAAAGACATTGACCTACGCGAGGGCGACATCATGGAAGCAACTCTTGTCAGCGATGGCATCTTGTTCAAGCCTAAAGACTTGGTGGACCGGGTAGCCGCCGCCGACCGCATTGCCGCAAAATTTGCCGAGGCTCAGCCAACGCATAGGGACCGCGGGCAGTCGGAGGGCGAAATTATGCGCGACGCGATCGACGACATAGCTCGATCGCGTCGTGAACGCCACCGCGAGGCATGAGAGCCGTAGAAGTGATTGTTGTCTCCGTAATGACGTGGCTGCGGCCCGAACCGAGCGTCGCCGCATTCCCCAATTCGAATGCCGCCAGTCCACGCGAGGCGTGGCCGCGCAAACGCCGAGGCCTTGAAGATAGAATCGCAGAGTTACGAAGCGCCGCCGGCAAGGAAAAGCAGATGTTGCGCCGAGTCGAACTGAACGAGGAACTTGCGCGACTGCGGGCCGATCGCGAGGCGGCGCGTGCGGGCCCATAGGTTTGGAGAACTTGGTATGGAGAAGATTGTCGCCAGCGACCGGGAGGCCCGCTCCGCGGATATCGTTACCGAAAACTTGGAACAACTAAAGGCCCTGTTTCCCCAAGCATTCACAGACGGCAAGGTAGATTTCCAGGTGCTCCGACAAATTCTCGGTGACGCCGTGGACGACAGTGAGGAAAAATACGGGCTCAACTGGCATGGTAAGCGCCGCGCGCGACAGCTCTCACTCACGCCGTCGACCGGAACCCTGCGCCCATGCCCTGAGGATAGTGTCGATTGGGAAACTACACAGAACTTGATGATTGAAGGCGACAACCTGGAGGTGCTGAAGCTCCTCCAGAAGAGCTACGCTGGAAAGGTCAAGCTTATCTACATCGATCCTCCGTACAACACGGGAAAGGACTTCGTTTATCGCGACGACTACCGTGACAACCTTCGAAACTATCTGGAACTAACCGGCCAAGTGGATGGTGACAACCGCAAATTGTCCTCAAACGCGGAATCGTCGGGGCGTTTTCACACCGACTGGCTGAACATGATGTATCCGAGACTTTTGCTGTCGAGGCATCTACTTAAGCCTGATGGCGTCCTTCTGATCTCGATTGATGATACCGAAGTGCACAATTTGCGTGCGGTTTGCGATGATGTTTTCGGAAGCGAAAATTTCTGTGGGACATTCGTCTGGGAAAAGAAGAAAAAGCCGTCGTTTCTTGACCGAAATATGGGCACCGTTACGGACTACATTGTCGCGTATGCAAAAAACCGCTCACTCGCCCCACCATTCGTCGCAGGTTCAGTCGAAGAGGGCAAAAAATACCCATTCAATAACGCGGGGAATCCCGAAAGCGTCCTCAGTTTTCCGCCGCGGTCCGTGAAGTTTTCCTGTCCAGATCAGCAAGTTACCGCACAGGATATGTCCCAAGGGAATATCGTTACAGAGCTGCTCGACGACGTGAGAATTGAGGCTGGATCAAACGTTGATGAGTTTCGGCTCCGAGGTGAGTGGCGCTATTCCCAGGCCAAACTGGACGAGTTCATTGCTAATGGCGCTGAAATCGTAATCAGCAAGGTTCCCTTCCGCCCGAACTACATCAATCGTTCCGGCGAAATGAAGAAAACGTCCAATCTGCTGTCACATCGCGTGAATGGAATACCCACAAATGAGGATGCTACTCAAGAGATGAGAGTGCTTTTTGGAATGGACGTCATGAGTTACCCAAAACCCTCCGGCCTCGTCAAATATTTGGTTCGATCAATTTCCACTAACGATGACATAGTTCTAGATTTTTTTGCTGGTTCGGGCACGACGGCAAACGGAGTATTGCAACAGAATCTTGATGATGGATTGGCCCGTAGATACTTCTTGGTCCAGTTACCCGAAGTCCTGGATATCAATAGTAAGGAACAGCAACTGGCCGCGAGTTTCCTTAAATCTCAGGGACAGCCCAACAACATTGCCGAACTAACCAAGGAATACCTGCGTCGTATAGGAAGTGATATTCGAGAAAAGAACCCCATGTTTGTGGGCGATGTCGGTTTTCGCGCTTTCAAACTGGATTCGACAAACATTCGCAAGTGGGAACCGGAACCCGATAACCTGGAAGCCTCGCTGGAACTGTCCATCCAAAGCCTAAACCCCGATTGCAGTAAAGCTGGGGTTTTATTTGAGTTGCTGATTCGCCTGGGCCTGGATCTGTGCATATCCATTGATGATCGAATCGTTGCCGGGAAGAGTATCTACTCGGTCGGAGGTGGAATTCTTTTCGCTTGTCTCGACATGGCCATTACCGTTTCTGATGCGGAACTCATTGGTCAAGAAATCATAGCTTGGCACGAGAGTCTTACTAAAGCGGGAGATGTTACCTGTGTCTTTCGAGACAACGCCTTTGTAGATGACGTTGCCAAGATTAACTTGACGACGTTCCTCCAAGAAGGCGGTATTTCTTCGATCAAGAGCATATGACGGCCAAAGGCCAAAATCATCTGCCGACTTGGATATCGGGGAAATGGAGTATTGCGGCTTTCCGGGACTCTTTGATTTCCACTCTGCAGGCTGATCGTTCCGGCACAAAGCTATCCCTGTACTTCTATGCTGTCACTTCGTCTGGTTGGGGCCAGCTTCGCCAATCAATATTGTTATGGAAGAGTTGTGACGAGAAGCGCAAGGTCCGTCTATTTGTCGGTACAGATCACGGGATCACGGACCCTTCCGCACTTAGGCAGATCACCGAAGACGGCGTCGATGTACGCGTAATGCTCAATTACAACGGTATATTTCACCCGAAAGTCGTTTGGCTGCAGGGAAGCAAATGGCATGCCGTTTGGGCCGGAAGCAACAATCTGACCCGTGATGGCTTACTGAACAATGTTGAGTTTGCCTTGCTTGCACGAACGCGGAAAACACCTTCAGCTCTGGGCCAATGGGCACGAGCAATCGAGACCGCGAGCACCAAACTTACACCGAGACTTCTGGATTCTTACGAATTCCAACGGCGCCGATTTGAGATAAAGCGAACTCGCGCCGGTGCAGCAACCTTTACTTGGAAACGAAGGGTACAGCCAAAAATAAAGAAGAAACCGACACCTCCGGTGGGAGATGGAAGCCTAATCATGGAAGTGATGCCGAAGGAAACTGGAGGCGAAGGAGGAAGGCAGCTTCAACTTCCAGTGCGGGCGGCCTCGGAATTTTTTGGTGTGCAAGGTGTTGGATCAAGCAACACAATACAACTCGGGGAGAAGGGTGGATCACTTTCACGACAGTTGACAATAACTGTATTCAAGAACAATACAGTGCGGATCGTTATCAGTAATTTGGAATATAGAGACCGCCCCTGCGTGCTGGTATTTGCGAAGACGGGAAATAAGCAGTTTGAGTACGAGATCGTTCCTGAGAGCATTTTCCCAAATCGATACAAGAGTCTGTTGGCACTCTGTACAAATCAGACCCGTCGTGGCAGCCGACGATGGGTCATTGCATGAAGCTCAAGTTTGAACCGAATCTTGACTTTCAACTTCAAGCGGTGAATGCTGCTTGCGATCTTTTCCGAGGCCAAGAAGTCTGCCGGACGGAATTCACGGTCACCCGAAACGAGGCGAACTCTCAGTCATGGCTGAGTTTCGCCGAAAATGATTTCGGCGTTGGCAATCGGCTTGCCCTGCTCGACGAAAAAATCCAAAAGAACCTGAACGACATCCAGCTTCGCAACGGATTGCCGCCGTCTCGTTTCCTCGACTCCGGAGACTTCACCGTTGAAATGGAAACCGGTACCGGTAAGACGTACGTATATCTACGCACGATCTTCGAACTGAACAAGCGCTACGGCTTCACTAAATTCGTTGTCGTGGTTCCTTCGATCGCGATCAAGGAGGGCGTCTATAAGTCACTTCAGATCACCGAGGATCATTTTCGAACGCTGTATTCGGGCACTCCATTCGAGTATTTCCTTTACGATTCCGCGAAGCTCGGACGGGTTCGGAACTTCGCCACCAGCCCCCATATCCAGATCATGGTGGTTACGGTTGGAGCCATCAACAAAAAGGACGTCAACAACCTCTACAAAGACAGCGAGAAGACGGGTGGCGAGAAGCCAATCGACCTGATCAAGGTCACCCGGCCGATCATAATGGTCGACGAGCCGCAAAGCGTGGACGGCGGTCTGGCCGGGCGCGGTAAGGAAGCCCTAGGTGCGATGAACCCGCTGTGCACTCTTCGCTATTCGGCCACGCATGTGGAGAAGCACCACATGGTTTATCGACTCGACGCCGTCGATGCATACGAACGCAAGCTGGTGAAGCAGATCGAGGTTGCGTCCGCCACCATCGAGGACGCCCACAACCGACCCTATGTCCGCCTGATCTCTACGGGCAACACACGCGGCATTATCAGCGCCCGGGTCGAAATGGATGTCGAATTTGCCGGTCGCGTGCGGCGTGTCGAGAGGTTGGTACAGGACGGCGACGATCTTGAACAGGCGACTGGCCGCGCGGTTTATCGGGATTGCCGTATTGGTGAGATACGCGTCGAGAAGAAAAACGCATTCATCGAAATTCGGGTGCCCGGCGGGGAGCATTTCTTGCGGGAAGGCGAAGCTTGGGGCGATGTAGACGCGGCGGCCGTTCACCGGCAAATGATCCGCCGGACCATTCGCGAGCATCTCGACAAGGAGAAGCGCTTGCGACCGCAAGGTATCAAGGTCCTCAGCCTATTCTTCGTTGACACCGTGGAACGATATCGCCGCTACGACGAATCGGGCAATCCGGTGAAGGGCGAATACGCTCGCATGTTTGAGGAGGAATATCGACGCCTCGCACGCCATCCCGATTACTTGTCGCTATTTAAGGAGGTGGACCTTGTCACGGACGCCGGGAAGGTCCACGACGGCTACTTCTCCATCGATAGGAAAGGCGGATGGGTTGATACCGCCGAAAACAACCAATCCAATCGTGACAATGCCGAGCGCGCCTACAACCTAATCATGAAGGAGAAGGAGAAACTGCTGAGCTTGGACGAACCTTTGAAGTTCATATTCTCGCATTCTGCCCTGCGCGAAGGGTGGGACAATCCCAATGTGTTTCAGATCTGCGCATTGCGCGATATTCAGACCGAGCGTGAGCGCCGCCAGACGATCGGGCGCGGATTGCGTCTATGCGTGAACCAGGACGGTGAGCGCTTGCGCGGTTTCGAAGTGAATACGCTCACGGTGGTTGCGCGCGAGAGTTACGAGGAGTTTGCCGAGAATCTCCAACATGAGATCGAGAAGGATACTGGTATGCGCTTCGGCGTCATCGAGCCTCACCAGTTCGCGCAGATTCCGGTGATTGGTAACGACGGGAAAGCGGCAGTCTACGGATTCGACAAGTCGCAGGCTCTGTACGGCCATCTTCGGACGGCAGGCCACATCGACGCAAAGGGGTGCATACAGGATTCACTTCGCCACGCGCTCAAGCACGATAGCCTTGTCATACCCGATGAATTTGCTGCCCAACGGGCTGCCATCACTTCTGTCCTGCACAAGCTTGCTGGGCGCCTAAAGGTCAAGAACGCCGACGACCGCCAGACCGTCCGGCCGCGTCAAGCCGTGCTCGATAGCAGCGAGTTCAAAGAGTTGTGGGACCGCATCAAGCACAAGACTACCTACCGCGTGACTTTCGATAATGAGACCCTGCTGCAAAAGTGTGCCAGGGCGTTGAGGGCCTCGCCAGCGATTCCCAGGACCCGTCTGCAATGGCGCAAGGCTGACATCGCCATCGGTCAGGCTGGGGTCGAGGCGGCCGAGATCGCCGGGTCGGCGACTGTGGTTCTTGAAGAAGCCGAAACCGAGTTGCCCGATCTGCTGACCGAGCTTCAGGATCGTACACAACTCACGCGTCGAAGTATTTTTCGCATTCTTACCGGAAGTCGGCGACTTGGCGACTTCAAGCGAAACCCGCAACAGTTCATCGAGCTTGCCGCGCAGGCCATTAATGGCTGCAAGCAGCGGGCGCTGGTGGACGGCATCAGGTACCGGCGCCTAGGCGATGATGCCTACTATGCGCTGGAGCTATTCAAGCAGGAAGAACTCACCGGTTATTTGAGGAACATGCTCGATGCGGAGAAGTCAGTCCACGCGAAGGTGATCTTCGAATCCGAGACCGAGCGGCGGTTCGCGGATCAACTTGAGAAGAACGCGGCTGTGAAGGTATACACCAAGCTTCCCGGCTGGTTCAAGGTGTCGACACCGCTTGGAAGTTACAACCCGGACTGGGCAGTTCTGATCGATTCTGACGTGGGGGAACGCCTCTACTTTGTCGTCGAAACGAAAGGGAGCACTTTGCTCGGCGATCTCCGCCCTATCGAGGCCGCGAAGATCGAATGCGGCAAGAAGCACTTCAAGGCGCTCGAGGTTCGCGAAGATGCCGCCCGGTACGAAGTTGTCGCCACTGTCGACGAATTGTTTGCACAGACCGTCACAGCCTGATTCGGGTCAGGTCCAACCTGCGCAACTGGTCTCGAAACCAGCTTTGGTCGTCCCCGCCACCGGGCAAATCCTCGACTGTCGAGGTGTCAGTGACCGTTCCCCTGGATCCGACCCACTCTGGATGTGGGGGAGGGGTTAGTAGAGGCGGCGGCGGCGGTTCTGTTCGCGGCTGGTGCGCTTGGCCTGGCGCTTGACGGCGGCGGCCTTCTGGCGCTTGCGAACCTGGGTCGGCTTCTCGTAGAACTCGCGGCGGCGCACCTCGGCCAGGATGCCGGCCTTCTCGCAGGCGCGCTTGAAGCGGCGCAAGGCCGCATCAAAGACTTCGTTTTCCTTTACCCGTACGCTAGGCAAGTTGCTGTCCTCGTCGCAAGGAGCGCGGATTTTAGCGATTGCCCGCCCCCATTGCAATTGCCTGTTGTATTGTTTGCCGCCTTGCGGAACCATTTTCGATGACCAGAAGAACCCGGATTTCGGCCCTGATGCTGGCGCTTTTCCTGACGGCGGGCGGCGCCGGAAGCGCGTGGGCGAAGGGTGACCTGGAGCGGGGCAAGCGCCTGGCCCGGGAGTGCTTCGCCTGTCATGGGCAGGACGGTTACAGTCCGTCGCCGATCAATCCGAAGATCGGCGGGCAGCACGAGCGCTACCTGTTCCTCTCGCTGAAGGAGTATCGCGACGGCGGGCGCTCGCACTCGCTCATGCGCGGATCGGTGCTCAACAAAAACGACCAGGACCTAGAGGACATTGCCGCCTACTACGCCAGCCAGCCGGGTTACCTGACGCCGCGTGAAATTTGGGAGCGCACGCAGGAAGGCGCGCCGGCCGCGGCCGGACCGCCCGCGGGAGCCCCACAGGGCGGTCCGCCCCGCGGCCCGGCGGCACCGCCCAAGTTTGATCACAGCGACCACATCGCCCGCTACAACAGCATGCTGGCGCAGGCGATTCGCGATGCGGCGCAGACCCCCGGGCCGGTCGGCGACGCGGCCTGCGAGAGCCTTTCCGGCAGCGCGGATTCCGATCGCGACGGCGACGGGCTGGCGGACGCCTACGACGCCGCCCCGGACGATGCCGGCGAGTTCGTCCTCGACAGCGACGCAGACGGCTTCTACGAGATCTGCGACATCCGGCAGCTCGAGGCCATCGGCAACCTCGGCGCCGGCGAAGGCAAGTCCACCACGCTGGACCGGGCCGAGCGCATGGCGCGCAAATACCGCCTGGCGCGCGACCTCGACGCTTCTTCCGTCGGCAACTTCGAGCCGATCGGCGACTGCGGCCCGGCCGGAAACTGCATGGTGACGCTGGACCGCTTCGGGTTTCAGGGCGTGATCGACGGCGGGGGACATACGATCCGCGGACTGCGGATCTCCAGGCCCGGGGGCAGCGGGATCGGCCTGATCGGCGTGCTGGGCGCGCAGGGCACCGTTCGGGACCTGGCGCTTGAGGATGCGGTCGTGATCGGCCGCGGCGGCGTGGCCCTGCTGGTGGGCAGCAATTTCGGCATGGTCTACCGCTGCCGCGCCGAGGGCGAGGTGGCCGGCGAACTGGCGCTCGGCGTTCTGGTGGGCGGAAGCGGTGGCCTGGTGGCCTACGGCGAGTCCCACGGCACGGTTTCGGGCAACCAGGCGGTAGGCGGGTTGGTCGGCGACGTGCGCGGCGGCGTCTATTTCAGCCGGTCGAACGCCGAAGTGTCCGGCAGCCGCGGCCTGGGCGGGCTGGTGGGGCTGAACACCTTCGGCCTGGTCCTGAGCAGCTACTCCACGGGCCAGGTGATCGGCGGCAACGACCTGGGCGGGCTGGTGGGAATGAACACCGACGCCAAGGTGCGCAACAGCTTTTCGATCGCGGCGGTCGAGGGCGACGGGAGCAATATCGGCGGACTGGTGGGGTTCAATTCCTTAAGCGAGGTGCGCAACAGCTATGCCGCCGGCGCCGTTTTCGGCGGCGATGCCGTGGGCGGCCTGGTGGGGCGCAACAACGGCAGCGTGCGCACGAGCTATGCGGCGGGGCCGGTAACGAGCGACGGCGCTTCCGGAGGGATTTCCGGGTTCACGGTCGAGGGCGAGGAGGACGGCAACTTCTGGTCCGCGATGACCTATTCCGCGGGCGCTTCGGACCTGGGCGCACTGACCGCCGAACAAAGTGGATGGGCGCCGCGGCCCGGCGATTTCCTGGGACTCATCGACGCCTATTGCGACGCCAACGGCAACGGCTTTATCGATCCCGACGAGCGCGTGCCGGACAATCGGGTCTGGGACTTCCGCGGTTCGGGCGAGTTTCCGGTAATCCGCTGTACTTTTGAGGCAGGATACCCTTCCGGGGACACAGACTCTATGGGGAACATGTAATGCCGAGCCGCAATCCGTTTTCAAGATTCCTGGCGCTTGCGCCTGCGGTGGTCGTGGCGGCTGGCCTGGCCTGGGGCGACGAGGAACGCGCCAACACCTTCCAGCCCTTCGTCAAGGGCGACATCTTCGTCGCGTCGACGATCATGGACCATCCCACCGACGACCACATGGGCACCGGGCGCATCTTCCAGTACGACGCCGAACTGAACCTCAAGGGCCAGCTCTACACGAAAGGCACGACGCACAAGATCGGCGGCCTGAATTTCGCGCCGGACGGCACGCTGTGGGCCTTTGCCCAGGGGACGCCCGCGGTGGTGGAAATCGGCCCGGACGGCGTGCAGAAGCCGGTGCGCAGGTTCTCCGAGCGCAGTCTGAGCAGCGTGACCTTCGCCCGCGACGGCAGCCTGTATTTCGGGGAGCACCTGCAGGGGCCCAACACCACCATTCCCACCAACACGACCGTATTCAACCTGCTGACCGGCCGCGACGTGATCGGCGACGGCAACATCTTCAAGTTCAGCCCGGACGCCCTGCTGCTTCAGGAATTCCACACCGACACGCATGGTGGCCTCATGGGCATCCACGGCGTGACGTCGACCGTGCTGACCGACGACGACACGCGTATGGTCTATCTGTCCGAGACCGGCAACCGGGTCATGCAGTACGACCTGGCCAACGACCGGCAGTTGCCGGACCTGAGGGTGTTCGACGACGACGAGAACGTCTTCATGGTCCTTACGCTGATGCCGATGCTCGACGGATCCCTGCTGATCAGCACCGGCAACGGCCTGGTGGTGCTCGACAAGGACTCGGGGGAGACGCTTCGCTATTACGACATGCGCAGTCCCGGATGGGCGGCCTCGGGGCCGACGGTGGACGGCGCGGGAATCATCGTGGGCAACTTCTTCACCGGCGAGGTCGTGATCATCAGCCGGGAGACCGGGGAAGTCGTCCGAAGCAACAACATCGGGCAAACAAACTCGCTCTCCGGCGTGGCCCAGTTCCCCGGCTGACCGGTTTCATCCGAAAGAGGCCTTCTCATGACAAAAAGACGCATTATTCTCATCGTCCTCGCGGTCATCGCCGTTCTGGTCTTGCTGTCCTTCCGAACCACCCAGTACCCCGTTTTCGAAATGGAGGCCGACGCGGCCCCCGAGAGCGGTCACCATGTGCTGCTGTTCGGCGGCACCCGCAACACCGGGCTGGAGGTCGCGAAGATCCTGGCGGGACGGGGCGACCGGGTCACGGCCTTCGTCCGCCCGTCGTCGGACCGTTCCGGGCTGGAGCCGCTGGGCGTGAACTTCGCCGTGGGCGACGCGCTGGACATGGAAAGCGTGCAGGCTGCCTTCGATGGCGGCGACTACACCTCGGTCATCACGACGGTGGGCTGCTTCAGTTGCGATCCGCGTCCGGACTTCCTGGGCAACCGCAATATCTTCGACGCGGCCGAGGCGGCGGGCGTGCAGAGGATGGTGTTCGTGACCAGCATCGGCTCCGGAGACAGCGAGATGGCGGCGCCCTGGCTGGCCCGGGTGTTCCTGCGCGAAATACTGCCGTTGAAGACGCAGGCCGAAGACCACCTGATGGCCAGCGGCCTCGACTACACGATCATCCGTCCCGGCGCGCTCCGTTCGAGGCCGCCCACCGGCAAGGGATACTTAAGCGAGAGCCGCGAAGCGGAAGGAATCATCAACCGCAGCGACCTGGCCGGCCTGATCGTCGATGCGCTGGACGACAACGCGACGACCGGAAAGGTGCTGGCCGCGGTCGATTCGGAGATGGCCTACCCCTGGGACATATTCTGACGGAGCCTGGGAGCGAGGACGTCTCGTCCTCGTGGCGGGCGGGACGCCCTCCCACCCGCATTACTCGAGAGTGTCGTCCAGCGTCGCGCGGCCCTGCATCCGCGCCTGTATGAGGTCGAGGCCGGACTGTATCCGGTCGTAGAAGCCGGTGGCGAGCAGCTCACGGCGGAGTTGCTCGTTGATTCCGGCGCGGGTCGCGTGCTCCTCGACCAGACCGGCGAAACCCTCGCCTTTCGGCTGGGTGGATTTTTCGGCGATACCGCGGAACAGCGAGCCGGTATAGCGGTCCGCGTCCGCCGGATCGACGCCCCTGGCGCGCAGCCAGGACGAAACGGACTCCAGCAACTCGAAATAGGGCGCCATCAGCGCCGAAGTGGAGAAGAACGCGTCGAGCTGCGCCTCGTCCGATACCTGGATTACCGTAGCGATGGGATCGAACAGGTCGCCCAGCTTCCGGTTCGGCGGACACATGGCAATAGGGCCGGTGCGCCGCGCCACGGGTGGGACCGGCGCCACCCGGCCGATGAACTCGGCGGGCCGGATCTGCCGCTGGATGTCCCCGGAACTGATCGTCGCGATGAAGCTTGCGACCGCGAGGTTCCGCCGGAAGTCGAGCGCGCCGAGTACGGCTGCGGCGTCCTGCGGACGCACGGCGAGAATGACCAGCTCCGAGCGGTCCAGCACCTGCTGGTTGTCGGTGGCCACCTCCACGGCGGCATAGCGCTCGCTCAACTTGCGCGAACGATCGACGCTCCTGGGCGACAGGAGAATCGAAAGACCGGGGACCTCCGCTTCGCAAAGACCCGTGACCACCGCCTCGGTGATCGTGCCGACGCCGATGAAACCCACGTTCATCGGCCTACTCCGATTCCGGGTCGAGCAGCAGCCGCTCCATGATCCGCGAGTAGACTCGCCGCAGGCCTTCGGCGTCGCTGGCACGGATGCGCTCGTTGACCTGGTGGATGGTGCGGTTGATCACGCCGAATTCCACCACGTCGGCGCCGTGCAGCGCTATGAAACGCCCGTCGGAGGTGCCGCCGCCCGTGGACAGTTCGGGGTCGATCCCGCACTCCTCGCGCACGATGTCGCGGGCCGTCTCGACCAGCGGGCCGTGCGCGGTCAGGAAGGGTTCGCCGGCGGGGCGCCATTCGATCTCGTACTCGATGTCGTGGCGGCTGAGCAGGTCCTCGACCCATTGCTTGATCTGCTCGCTCTTCCACTGGTTGGTGAAGCGGAAGTTGAAGCGCGTGACCAGTTCGCCGGGGAACACGTTGGTCGCTCCCGCGTCGGCCTGCACCTTGACGACCTGGAAGCCGGTCGGCGGGAAATGCTCGTTGCCTTCGTCGAGCGGCGTCGCGTACATGTCCGCGAGCACCGGAGCGAAGCTCTGTATGGGATTGCGCGCCAGGGCGGGGTAGGCGACGTGGCCCTGTTCGCCGCGTACGGTCATCGTGGCGCTCAGCGAACCGCGCCGCCCGACCCGCAGCGTGTCGCCGAGTTTTTCCGAGCAGGAAGGCTCTCCCACCACGCACCAGTCGATCGTCTCGTCGCGGGCGCTGAGCGTGTCCATCACGCGCCGGGTACCGTCCCTGGCCGGACCTTCCTCGTCGCTGGTGATCAGAAATGCCAGCGAGCCGCGGTGTTCGGGATGTTCATCCGCAAAGTCGATCCCGGCGCGGACCATGGCCGCGATGCCGGTCTTCATGTCGGCGGCGCCCCGGCCCTTGAGCCATCCGTCATCGAGTTCCGGTTCGAACGGATCGTGGTCCCAGTCCTTCAGCGGCCCCGGGGGCACCACGTCGGTATGGCCGGCGAAGCACAGCACCGGGGAGTCGCCGCCGTGACGCGCCCACAGGTTGGAGACCTTGCCGAAGGGCATGTGCTCGACGCTGAAACCGGCCTCTTCCAGCATGCCGGCAAGCAGTTCCTGGCAACCCCCGTCCGCGGGGGTCAACGATGGCCGCCGCATCAACTCCAGGGCGAGGTCGATCGTGCGCTGGTCGCGGGAATCAGCCATCGCGCAACAACTCGTTCAATGAAGTGCGTCGACGGGTGCGTTCGTCCACCTGCTTGACGATGACGGCGCAGTAAAGATGCGCCCGGCTCTTGCCGTCGGGCAGGCTGCCCGGCACGACGACCGAGCCGGCAGGCACGCGGCCGTAGTGGACCTCGTCGCGGGCCCGGTCGTAGATGCGGGTGCTCTGTCCGATATACACGCCCATCGCGATGACCGCGCCGCGCTCCACGATCACGCCCTCCACGATCTCCGAGCGCGCGCCGATGAAGCAGTCGTCCTCGATGATGGTGGGCGTGGCCTGCAGGGGCTCCAGCACTCCGCCGATGCCCGCCCCTCCGGAAAGATGCACGTTCCTGCCGATCTGGGCGCAGCTTCCCACCGTGGCCCAGGTGTCTACGAGCGTGCCGCTGTCCACGTAGGCGCCGATGTTCACGTAGCTGGGCATCAGCACGACGCCGGGCGCGATGTAGGCGCCGCGCCGGGCCTGCGCGTCGGGCACCACTCGCACGCCGGACGACTCGATGTCGCCGCCGGCGAATTTCAGCGGGACCTTGTCGAAATAACGCGTATGGCCGCCGGGGATCTCGCGGTTGGGCGTCACCGCGAAATAAAGGAGCACGGCCTTCTTGAGCCACTCGTTGACCTGCCAGCCGTCGTCGGCCGGTTCGGCCACGCGCGCCTCGCCGCGGTCGAGCAGGCCGATTGCCTCCTCGATGGCCGCTCGCAGTTCGGCGGGCGCGCTGTCGGGCGCGAAATCCGCACGCTGTTCGTACGCGGCTTCGATGATGTTGCGCAGGTCTTGCACTTCAGCTCTCGGGAGTGATTTCCGCCGCTTATCCAACGGCGCCCGCAATTATCTCACTATGGCGCGCTTCCTTCGCCCGTTGTTGTCACCTTCTGCGCTGGAACCACTCCGCGACGTTCCTGCGCAGAAGGTGACAACAACGGGCTCCAGTCGGAGCGCGGCCGTTGGGATTGGCGGTGTATTGCGACCCTTTGTGGAGGAAGCGTCGCGAAGTGGCTGACGTCACAAAGGGGCGCAATACACCGCCCGAGAGCGATTCAGGATGTGTGGAGGGTGCGGGCGAGCGTTGCGAGGCGGCTTCCCAGGGATTCGGCGAGGGTTTTCTCGTCGGAAGTGAGGCCGTTCGCGCTGGTGCGCTCGACGTGCGATGCGCCGTACGGCGAGCCCCCGGACGTGGTCTTGCGTAATTCGGGCACGGTGTAGGGGATGCCCGTGATCAGCATGCCGTGATGCATCAGGGGTACGGCCAGCGACAGCAGCGTGGCTTCCTGGCCGCCGTGCATGCTGTTCGACGACGTGAATACCGCGGCCGGCTTGTCCACCAGCAGGCCCGAGACCCATTCCGCCGCGAGTCCGTCCAGGAAATGCTGGATCGGCGCGCTGGGGGCGCCGAAACGCGTGGGGCTGCCGAGAGCCAGACCCGCGCAATCGCGCAGGTCGTCCTTGCCGACATACGGCGCGCCACTTTCGGGGACGGCGGGCATGGCCTCGCCGGACTGCGCGGCGACCGCAGGCGCGGCGCGCAGCACGGCCTCGCAGCCGGTCGTCATTTCGATGCCGCGGCCGATGGCGCGCGCCAGGGCCTCGGTGGCGCCCTTGACCGAGTAGTACACGACCAGGATCTTCAGTTCGCCGCTCATTGCCCGGGCGTCATACGACGATGACGGGGTCGGTGATCGTCAGGTGAAAGACGTTGAGGGGCTCGGCGACGATGAGCCCGGCAAGCGATTCCTCCTTCAGTACCTTTTCCGCCCGCTCGCGATTGAAAAGGGGACCGCCCTGGAGCAGCGACCCGCCCTGGGCGAAGGTTTCACGGAAGGATTGCTGGCCGCCCATGGAAAATTCCGTATTTCGTCAGGCGACCGATTCTAATGCCACGCGGAATCGCCGGACCCTGCGGGAAGCGTGCAGGCCGCAGCATGCCTTTGGGAGGGCGGGACGCCCTCCCTACTTTCTTGCGCCTTGGGATTCGCGGCGTCGAGCGGGTAGAATTTCCGCCCATGTCGGGAGAGGTCTGCCGCCGCTACATCGTTTCGGGACGCGTGCAGGGCGTGTTCTTTCGCGCCAGCACCGCCAGCGTCGCGCACCGTCTCGGCCTGCGCGGGCGCGCCAGGAACCTCCCCAACGGCAACGTGATGGTCCTGGCCCTGGGGCCGGAATCCAAGGTGGACGAACTGGCCGAGTGGCTGCGCGATGGACCGCCGTCCGCGGAAGTAACCGAGGTTCAGCAGGCGGACGAGCCGCTGGACCAGTGGCAGCACCTCCCCGACTTCCGCACCCACTGACCCCCACTCGGGCGGTGTATTGCGCCCCTTTGTGACGTCAGCCACTTCGCGACGCTTCCTCCACAAAGGGGCGCAATACACCGCCAATCCGAACAGTCGCGCACAAACTGAAGCCCTTTGTCGTTACCTTCTGGGCAGGAACGTCGCGGAGTGGTTCCAGCGCAGAAGGTAACGACAAAGGGCGAGGGTTAGCGTTTGGCGCGCTCGGACAGGAGTTGCGGGGCTTCGTCGGCGCCTAGGTGCTCGGCTTCGTCCGAGCGGCGGTGCTTGTATTCCAGCGTCCCCTGCTTGAGCCCGCGCGAACTCACGACAACACGGTGCGGAATGCCGACCAGGTCGGCGTCGGCCAGCTTCACGCCCGGGCTTGCATCGCGGTCGTCGAACAGCACTTCCACGCCCAGCGATTGCAGGTCCCCGTAGAGCCGCTCCGCCGTCGCCCGCACCTCTTCGTCTCGGGCGATGTTCAGCGCCACGATCACGAGGCTGAAGGGCGCCATCGCTTCCGGCCAGATGATGCCCCGCTCGTCGTGGTTCTGCTCGATTGCCGCCGCCACGGTGCGGGTCACGCCCAGCCCGTAGCAGCCCATCTGCATGTGCTGCTCGGCGCCGTTCTCGTCGAGCACGGCTGCGTTCATCGAGCGGCTGTACTTGTCGCCGAGCTGGAATATGTGGCCGACCTCGATCCCCCGGGCGATCTGCAGACCGCCCCCGCCACCCGGGCTGCGGTCGCCCTCCACGGCGTTTCGCAGGTCCACGCACTCGGGCTCGGGCAGGTCTCGCCCCCAGTTGACGTTCACGAAGTGCTTGTCGCGCCGGTTCGCCCCGCAGGCGAAGTTCGCCTGGTGGCCGGCGGCGTGGTCCACGTAGGTGGTCACGGACAGGTTCACCGGGCCCACGAACCCCGGCGGGCAGCTCGCCGCCTGCGCGACCTCCTGCGCGTTGGCCAGTTGCAGCGGCTTGGCCACTCCCGGCAGCGCCGTCGCCTTCAGTTCATTGACCTCGTGGTCGCCGCGCAGCACCAGCGCCGCCACGCCGCCGCCCTCGGCCTTGACCAGCAGCGTCTTGAGGCAGTTCTTCAGGGGCCGGTCGAGGTGCGCCGCGACCTGCCGCATCGTGCGCATGCCCGGCGTGTGCGCCTGTGACATGGCGTCGCCGGGCGCCTCCCGCTCGCCCCCGGGAGGAAGGGCGGGCGCCAGTTCCAGGTTGGCGGCGAAATCGTCGCCGTTGCACCAGACGATCAGGTCCTCGCCGGAATCGGCCAGCACATGGAATTCCTGCGAGCGCGAGCCGCCGATTTCGCCCGAATCCGCCTGCACCACGCGGTAATTGAGGCCCAGGCGCTCGAATACGCGGCTGTACGCTTTGCGATAGTCGCCGTAGGTGTCCCGCAGCGAATCCTCGCCGAGGTGGAAGGAATAGGAGTCCTTCATGATGAACTCGCGCGCCCGCATCACCCCGAAGCGCGGACGAATTTCGTCGCGGAACTTGGTCTGGATCTGAAAGAAGCTGACCGGCAGTTGCCGGTAGCTCTTCAATTCGCGACGCGCGATATCGGTGATCACTTCTTCGTGCGTGGGCCCGAAACAGTACTCGCGCTCGCCCCGGTCGCGCATCTTCAGCAGAAGGTCGCCGTAATCGTCCCAGCGGCCGCTCTCGCGCCACAGTTCGGCCGGATGAACGGCCGGCATCAGCACCTCGTGGGCGCCGATGCGTTCCATTTCCTCGCGCGTGACCCGCTCGACGATGCGCGCCACGCGCCAGCCCATCGGCATCCAGGTGAACAGCCCGGAAGCCAGCCTGCGCACCATGCCGGAGCGCAGCATCAGGCGGTGGCTGGCGATTTCGGCGTCCGCCGGGGTCTCGCGCAGCGTGGCCAGTGGCAGTTTGGAGAGTCGCATCGTGGGGTCCGACAATCGGAGCGGCAATTGTAGTGGAAGCCGGCGCATTCCTTGGGAGGCGCCAGCTTAAGCCCTTTGTTCGTCCCCCTCCCCGTGGGAGCGTTGGAGCAGGGACAGCGAGAATCGAGCCAGGATGGCGTCTCCCACGGGGAGGGGGACGAACAAAGGGCGCAGGCAGCACAACGCCGCAGAAGGGCTTGTGGCAGACTTGCCCGGATGGAGGCTAACCGCGAGAAATTCGCCAGGGGCCGGGCCGCGTTCCGCAAGAGGGGTATTTACCTTTTCCCCAATCTGCTCACCAGCGGCGCCCTGTTTGCCGGCTTCTACGCCATTGTGGCCGGGGCCGACGGGAACTTCGTGAACGCCGCGGTGTCCTTGTACGTGGCGATGATTCTCGACGCCCTCGACGGGCGGGTCGCCCGAATGACCGGGACCGAGACGGAATTTGGCCGCCAGTACGATTCCCTGTCCGACGTGGTCGCCTTCGGCCTGGCCCCCGCGGTGGTCGTGTACCAGTGGGGCCTGAAATACATGGGCGATTACGGCTGGGTCTGGGACAAGGTCGGCTGGGTGATCGCCTTCCTGTTCGCGGTGGGAACGGCGCTGCGCCTGGCCCGATTCACCGCCCGGGAGTCGGTAGGCGACAAGAACTTCTTCGAGGGTCTGCCGTGCCCGGCGGCGGCGGGCTTCGTGGCCGGTTTCGTGTGGCTGGCGGCCGATTCGCAATGGAGCGGCCTGCCGGTCCTTACGCTGGCCGGTTTCGTGACGCTGGCGACCGCGGTTCTGATGTGCGTGCGGATCGCTTATCCCAGCTTCAAGCATTTCGCGATGAACCGGCGCTTGCGGTTCACCCAGATGGCGGCGATTCCCGTGTGCTTCGCGCTGATCGCGCTGGACCCGCCGCGCATGCTGTTCACCCTGTTCGGCGTTTACGTGGCGCTGGGCCCGGGCCTTTTGGCCTGGCGCCTGGTGCTGAAGAACCGCCGCCGGGTCATGCGCAAAGCCGCCGAGTGAGCCGCGCCGCTTCGCCGCGGGCTGCTTGTATTTGCGCCCTCTGATGGGACAGGACACCCGATTCAGCCGGGCGCAGCGCGATCTGCTGGACCTGATGGACACGCCCGTGTGGGCGCCTCGGTCGGCGGATGAACCGCCCGTGGGCGCCGTGCCCGGGGGCGAAGGCGTCCCGCCTTCGCGGAGGGCGGGACGCCCTCCCCCCCAGGTCCTCGCGGGACGTCCTCCCGCCCAGGACGATTCGCGCGCGGCGACCTCAATGCCGCCGCCTGCCGCCGCGCCGCCGGAACTGGAGGCGCTGTGCAGCAAGGTGGCGGCCTGCACCGCCTGTGCGCTGCATTCCGGCCGCAGGCAGACCGTTTTCGGCGTCGGCAACCCCAGGGCCGACTGGATGTTCGTGGGCGAAGGCCCCGGCGAGGAGGAGGACCGCCGCGGCGAGCCGTTCGTGGGGCGCGCCGGCAAGCTGCTGGACGCGATGCTGCGGGCGATGAACCTGGACCGGACGACCGTCTATATCGCCAACATCGTCAAGTGCCGACCGCCCAACAACCGCAATCCCGGCCTGGACGAAGCCGCCGCCTGCATTCCCTACCTCAAGCGCCAGATCGAATTGATCGCGCCGCGGCTGATCGTGGCCCTGGGCGCGGTGGCGGCGCAGCGCCTGCTCGAAACCGACCGGCCGGTCGGCGCCATGCGCGGCAAGCTGCACCACGCCGCGCACCTCGAACCGCCGGTGCTGGTCACCTACCACCCCGCCTACCTGCTGCGGTCTCCCGGGCAGAAAGGCAAGGCCTGGGAGGACCTGCAACTGGCGATGCGCGAGATGGACGCCCTGCTGGAGGAGCAAAGCGCCGCTTGAGCGCCGCGAGCGCAAGACGCGCCGCAACCTTGCGGGCGCTGCCGGGCGATGCCTGGCGCTGGGCGATGTACGACTGGGCCAATTCGGCCTTCGCCCTGATCGCCATGACCTCCTTTGTCCCGCTGCTGCTGCGCGAACACTGGTCGGCTGGCGAGACGTCCACCGAAATCACGTTCATCTGGGGCTCGGCCAACAGCATCGCGGCGCTGCTGCTGGCCCTGGGCGCCCCGCTGTTGGGCGCGCTGGCCGACCAGGGCGGACGCCTGCGCCGGATGCTGGCGGTGTGCGTGGCGCCGGGCGCAATATGCACGGTGCTGCTGGCGCTGCCGGGCGCCGGGCAATGGACGACCGGGCTTTCGCTGTTCGTTCTGGCCTGGTTCGGCTACTCCGCCGCCAATGTCTTCTACGACGCGCTGCTGACCGAGGTTGCCGAGCCGAAACAGTACGACCTGGTTTCCGCATACGGCTTTGCGCTGGGCTACATCGGCAGCGCGATGCTCTTCACGCTTTGCGCGCTGGTTACGGTGGACCCCGCGCGCTTCGGCCTGGACTCGCAGGCGCAGGCGATGCAGCTGAGCATGCTGGTGGTGGGCGCCTGGTGGGTGCTGTTCTCGATTCCGCTGCTGCGGGGAGGCCGCCGCGCCACGGCCGCCGGCCGCCGGCCGCGCCTGGGGGCGGCCTGGCGGCAGCTCGGGTCCACGCTGCGCGAGGCGCGCAGCTATCCGCAGCTCTGGCTTTTCCTGATCGCCTATTTCCTCTATATCGACGGCGTTTACACGATCATCAAGATGGCGGTGGATTTCGGCGCCGCGATCAATCTGCCGCCCTCGGACCTGGTGTTCGCGATCCTGGTAACGAACTACCTCGGGTTTCCCGCCACGCTGGCCTTCGGGTTCGCGGGGCGCCGCTTCGGCCCGCGGCGCTGCATCTACGTGGCGCTGGCGGTCTATTGCCTGGTGACCTTCCTGGCCAGCATGGCCAGCCAGGTCTGGCACTTCTACCTGCTGGCCGCGATGATCGGCCTCGCCCAGGGCGGCGTGCAGAGCCTGAGCCGGTCGATGTTCGCGCGCCTGGCCCCGCCCGGGAAGTCCACCGAAATGTTCGGCTTCTACAACATGTTCGGACGCTTCGCGGCGATCCTGGGACCGATCCTCACCGGCTACACGGCCCTGGTCCTGGACAGTCAGCGACTGGGCGTGCTCGCGATCCTGGTCCTCCTGATCGCGGGCTTCGCCCTGCTGACCCGCGTCAGGGAAACACTGTAGCCGCTTTGTGCCCCCTGCTTGCGGGAGTGTTGAAGCAGGGATAGCGAAACCAAGCCATGGATGGCGCCTCCCGAAAGCAGGGGGCACAAAGCGGCGAGATCGAAGCGCACAGATTGCCAGCAGGCAACAGGCGTGGTTGACCGCGCGGCCGGGAACGTCCAGAATTTAACAAAACAATAATAATTTTGGCTGGTCAATCCGGGCCGTGTGGCATAAGGTTGGCGATCGTGGTGCGGGGTTTACGTTTTGGGGGCTCTTATGAAAAAGAGCGTTATTGCAGTATCCGTGATTCTTCTGGTTGCGGCGGGCGTTGTTCTGCCGGCCGGCTATTTCGGCCAGGTCGCCGAGAACACACTCAGAAGCCGTATGGCCAACATGCCGTACGGCTTGCAGATTGAGGTTGTGGAGTATCAGCGTGGCTGGTTTTCCTCGACCGCCCGGCTCGAATGGCAGCCGCCCGGTGATGTCGGCATGTCCGCAATGCCGGCGGAAGGTCTATTCGAGGACGCTTCCGGGACCGGCCCTATGGCCGTCCTCGCGGGATTTGTTTCCGGGGCGCTGGCGATTGATCTGGAAATCGCGCACGGCCCCGTGTATTTCGCCGTAAGCCCGGGCGTGGGCCTGTTCAACGCCCGGGGGCGCATCGGTCTGGAGGGCGAGGCCACGGAGGCCGAGGCGGAAACCGGTGCAGACTCCGGAAATTACATCGACGTCCACCTGAGCTCATTTTCGGGCGAGACGGTCAGCAGCCGGCTTGAATTCGGCAACCTCGACTGGCGCCTGGGGCCGGTCGCGATGAAACTGGCCGGTGGACAGATGACCGGCGAGTGGACCGGTCCAAGCGCTTTTCAACTGCAATACGCGGCACTGGACAAAATGGAAGTGCATAGCGCAATGGAAGGCGAAGGCTTGCTCGTGGCGCTGGCGGATCTGGAAACCCGGACCGAGTATCCGCAGGGCCTGGAACGCGGCGCCATCCTGGCGCCTTCCGAATCGAACTCCACCATCGGGGAATTTGATATTGCAGGGGACGATGGGAATACGGTGGTTCGAATGGCCGGCCTGAATTCACTGGATACAGTCAGCCTGGGCGAGGACGGTTTGTATCGCGTTGTCAGCGAGGTGGAAATCCAGTCCCTGGACGTTATGGGTCGGGAATTCGCTCCCGTGGAACTGAATCAGGAGGTCGGAAGTTTAAGCCAGACCGCGACTTCGAAGCTGGTGACGGCCTTGAGCGCCGGAGTATTCGAGACGCCGGAGGGCACAGGTGCGACGGCGGCGCCGCAGTCGTCCGATGGCGAGCTGCAGGCGCCGGCGGAAGCGCCGCCGGCCGGGGCGCTTCCCGGCGCGCTGCCGGAGTTGACGGCGGACTTTCGCGACGCATTGCGCGCGATGCTCACCCATGGCCCGTACGCGGACACCAGCGTAGTGGCCCTGTATCAGGGCGAGCAGTCCCTCAAGCTGGACATGCGTCAGGCCTTTTATCCCGACCGCGCTCCCGATGGCGTGGATCTGGCGAGTCTGCCGGCGATGATGTCCTCGCTGGAGTACATCCTGGATATCGAGGTTCCCAAAGCGGCTGCGGATGCGCTGCTTGGCGGGGGACTGGTGCAGATGGGACTTGCGCAGGGGTTGCTGGAGCGGACCAATAACGATAACGCCTACAGCCTGAGCCTGGCGCTCAAGAACGGAATGCTTGAACTGAACGGCCAGGTCCTGCCGCTGCAACTGCCTGCGGCGGACGCCCCTCCGTCTCAGGAAGCTGAGGGCTCTCCGTTCGAGGAGTCGCCTTCCTTTCCGCTGGAGGAGGATGAGCCGAATCCCTTCAATCAGGCCCCGCCCCCTCCACCGGACTGAGCCCTCCGGGCCTTCAGAATTCCTCCAGGATGCGGCCGTGGCCGTAGATCCGGTCGCGGATGCCCGAGCGGCGCAGCGCATCCCAGTAGGTGACTGCGTTGATCGCCAGCACCGGCTTGCCCAGCCATGGCTCGGCCTGGGCGCAAATGTCCATGGCCGGAAGGTTGGTCCCGGCCTGCACGATCGCCTCGGCGTCGTCGCCGTCCAGTTCGCGTAAGGCCGAGCGCATTTGCGGTCCCGTCGTATGGGCGATCTCGATCGGCGACGGGCACTTGAGCCCGGTCAGGCGCAGCACGTCGAAGCCCGCTTCCAGGAAGTAGTCGCGCACCTGTTCGTCGCCGCGCGGCATGTGCGGCGTCAGCACCGTGATCTTCTCGATCCCGAACGCCCGCAGCGCTGCGACGGTAGCCGTCGAGCCCATCGAGATTCCCACTCCGGCCCTCTGCTCCAGACCGTCCTGAAGTTCCGCCGCCTGTTTCACGCCGCCCCAGAACGCCTCCAGGGCCACGCCCATGATGACGTGATCGACCTGCGCCGAGCAGACCCGGTCTATGGCGTCGCCCATGCCGTCGCGCATGGCCTGCACGTGTTCGAGGAAGTCCTTTTCGGTCGTAATCTTGCGCTGGCGTATGCTCACCCGCCCGGTGTGGTTGGTGACGCCCGGCGGGCGCAGCAGTTCGCACTCCGGCTGCACCGTGGTGTTCGTGGAAGGCACGGCGAGGCCGACGCGCAGACGGTGGCCGTGGTAGTCGGTCATGGGGGTTCTCCGGGGGTCGATGAGCGTGCGGGGGATTGTAATTGCCGCCGAAATCATTGAGTATCCGCCGGGATGTCGGATTCTCAATCGTCAAACGGGGGCGTTTACCGGGTCCTCGGGCTCATTCCGCTGCGCCTGGAAGAGGGGGTGCGCAGCCGCCATGTGAACGCGCTCTACTTCGGCGCGTTCTTCTCCATCGGCCTGCTCACGTTCATCAACGTGCAGCAGGGCTACCTGTTCACGAACCTGGGCATTCCCCAGACCGAGTGGGGCGGGCTGGCCGGCCGGCTTCTGCTGATCAACGAAATCGTCGTTCTCGCGACGGTGTACCTGCTGGGCACGCTGTCCGACCGGGTCGGGCGGCGGGTGGTGTACGCGCTGGGCTTCAGCATGGTGGGCATCTGCTACGTGCTCTACCCCATGGCCACCGCGGCCGAGCACCTGTACCTGGCGCGGCCCATATTCGCGATCGGCGCCGCCTGCATATCCGCCATGCTGGCTTCGGTCATCAACGACTATCCCGACGAGGCCTCGCGCAGCCGGTTCCAGGCGGTGGCCTTCATACTCAACGGGATCGGCATCAGCGTGGTCAACGGGTTTGCCGGAAGGCTGATCGAGGGCTACAAGAGCATGGGCCTGGACTCGGTCATGGTTGGGCGGGCCACATTCTGGACGGCGGCTGCGGCCTGCATGGTCGTGGCCGTGGTGCTCGTCATTTTCCTCAAGCCCGGGGCGCCGGCCCAGGTTTCGAAACGGGAAGGCGTTTTCAAGACCTGGGGCGTGGCGTGGCGGGCGGCGCGCAATCCCAGGGTGGCGCTGGCCTATGTCGGCGCACTGGTCTCGCGCGGCGACCTCGCCGTCGTGAGCGTCTTCTATTCGCTGTGGCTGCGGCAGGTCGGCATGGAGCAGGGACTGACCAGCGAAGAGGCGCAGGCGCGCGCGGTCCTGTTCTATGTTGTCGCGCAGGCGTTTGCGGTTCCCTGGGCGGCCATCATGGCGCCGATTCTCGACCGAATCGACCGCGTGGCGGGCATCGCGATCGCCATGTTCCTGGCGGCCTGCGGTTATCTCGCCATGCCGTTCTTCCCGAATCCCATCAGCAACTGGATGTTCCTGGGCGCGGCCCTGATCGGCATGGGCGAAATGTGCGCGCAGCTCTCGGCCATCGCGCTAATCGGCAAGGAAGCGCCGGTGCGCGGGCGCGGCGCGGTGATCGGCCTGTTCAGCTTTTTCGGCGCCGTGGGAATCATGAGTTCCGGCGTGTTCGGCGGCTGGCTGTTCGATAACTGGGCGGCCTATGGTCCCTTCGTGATGGTGGGCTGCGGCAACGTGTTAGTGTTCACGCTCGCGCTGCTGTTGCTGCGGCGCGAATCCAGGCGCCGCAAGGCGCAGGCCGCAGGCATCGCCGGGCCGGAACCGGCATAGGAAGGGGATGGAAATGCAAAAGAATCGTCGTGAAATCATCCACAGCTTTGGCGCGGTCGGGGCCCTGGGGGCCGCCGCGCTGGCATTCGGCCAGGCGCCGCGCAGGGCGTACGCGGACGGCCACGACGCCGGCGCCGCCACCGACTACATGAGCGGTCCGTACCTGGATCTGCGCTCCCCGGTAGGCAACCAGCTCGCCTATGCCCGCCTGACCAGCGAGCTGGACGAGGGCAAGCAGCGCTATGGCTGGTTCAAGGGCTACGTGATGGGCGTGCGCCCGGGCGAGGCCATCCGCGACCTTTTCGGGTTCGCCGGGTTCGGCGCATCGCGCCTGGAGACCCAGCCGGACGGCGGTATCGCCAAAGTGCTGCGCGAAGTGGGCTACTACACCGACCTGCGCAGCGGCGAGATTCTGGAGGAGTGGCGCAACCCGTATCTGGACGAGACCGTAAAACCGGTGCCGATCGCCAACGATCCCTTCAATACCGTGATCAGGGACCACTTTCCGCCGCCGCCGCAGTACGGCGGCCTCAATGAGGACGATGTGCGCCCGGCGCGGCCGTTCATCCTGCCCTGGAAGCAAGTGGGGGAGCGGCTGCAAATGGAGCGCCACATCCATCTCTACTACCCCAGCGCGCTCGATCCCGAAGTGTGGGTGCGCGAGTCTGCGGGCGAAAGGGTTCGGGTATCGGAGTTCTTCTCCTATTCCCTGAACGGCGCCGACATGCAGAACCCCGAACTCACCGCGGTTCCGTCGCACGGTGTCTGGAACCGCACCACCCCATGGCTGCCATGGATGCTGATGGGCCAGGCCGAGGGGCACTGCCAGTACGCCTGCTTCATGGGGTCGGGCGAGGACCTGGAGCAGATCCACGACCGGGCGCTTCTGGACTACACCGAGAAGCACTATGCGAAGTACTTCAACGCGCCGGAGACCTATCATCCGGACACGCCCAGCCTGTCCAGCCTGGAGATGTACGAAATCGAGCAGACGCCGGCGCCGCCGAAGCAGGAACCCTGAGCTGTACTACGCCGGCTGAAGCCCGGCTATTGCGCCCCTTCTCGCGGGAGTGTCGAAGGCAGGATGCCTCTCGTCAAGCGTCATGGATGACGAATGCGTCTCACGCGAGAAGGGGCGCAATAGCCGGGTGAGGGAAGCACGAGTAAAGCGAGCGAAGCTTGGCGAGGAAGGGCGGCTGTGGCGGACGGCGGCCCGGTGCTGGTATTCTTGCTCGCCACGCGCCTGCCGCAGTACGGGCTCCGGTGCTTGAGAGGATACGGCAAGACAGGTTCGCGGAACTAGGAACATCGCAATAAGGGGAAAACTTATGCAATCGCAACGGCGGGAATTCATCAAGGGCTTCGGGGCCGTGGGCGCGTTCGGCGCCGCGGCGCTGAGCATGGGCGCCTGCGGCGGCGGCAACGTAGGCAATAACGGCAGCGAGTCCGGCGGCGAGGCGGCGAGCGGCGGTTCGTCCGGGTCGAAGGATTACCTCAGCGGCCCGTACGTGGACCTGAGCACCGGCGTAGGCAACAAGATCGCCTACGCGCGCACCCAGGGCAATCTCGACGAGAGCGTGCAGAAGACGGGCTGGTTCAAGGGCTACGTGATGGGCGTGCGCCCCGGCGAGGCCATCCGCGACCTGTTCGGCTTTGCCGGCTTCGGCGTATCGCGCCTGCAGCAGAACGAAGACGGATCGATCGCCAAGATCCTCCGCGAGGTTGGCTACTACACCGACCTGCGCAGCGGCGAGGTGCTGGAAGAGTGGGAAAACCCCTATACCAACGAGACCGTGCCCGTGGTGCCGATCGCCAACGATCCGTTCAACTACGTGATCAGCGATTACTTTCCCGAGCCGCCGCGTTTCGGCGGACTCAACGAGGAAGTGCCGCCGAAGATTCCCTTCATCCTCCCGTGGCAGCAGCGCGGCCCCCGGATCGACATGGAAATCCATATCCACCTCTACTATCCGAACGCGCTGGATCCGGCGAAATGGGTGCGCGAGTCCACCGGTTCGATGGTGCAGGTATCGGAGTTCTTCGCGTTCCACCTCGATGGCGCGCAACTGCAGAACCCGGATCTGACCACGCTGCCGTACCACGGGGTCTGGAACCGCACGACGCCGTGGCTGCCGTGGATGCTGATGGGCCAGTCGCCCGGCTTTTGCCAGTACGCGGCCTTCATGGGCGCCGGCGAGGATCTCGAACAGGTGCATGACCGGGCGCTGCTCGACTACGCCGAGAAGCACCATCCCAAATACTTCAACGCGCCGGAAACCTACGATCCGGACGAGCCCAGCCTGTCCAGCCTCGAGTGGTACGCGATCGAGCGCACGCCGGCGCCGCCGAAGCAGGAGACCTAGGCTTCACGAACGATTGAATGAGCGCTCGCGGCCGCCGCCGGCCGGGCCACGGGCGCTTCGGGGTCTTTCAGCAGACCCTGACGCCGCCGGCACGGGAGCGATGCTGAGATGCCCAGCGGATTCAACGTGGCCAAGGGGCGTGAACTGACGCCGGACCCGTCCGGCAAGCGCCTGGCGGGATTGTGGTTCGTGCCGGGCCTCACGGCCACCAACGCATGGTCGTTCCTGTTCGTTTCGTTTACGACCGTTGGACTGCTCACCGCGATCACCGGTGTGCAGACCAATGTGCTGAGCGAGAACTTCGGCATTCCGGCCAGGGACCAGGGGCAATGGATCAGCGGCCTGGTGCTGTGGACGGAATTCGTGCTGCTCGCCGTGTTCGGCCTCGTGGGTGTGGCCGCGGACCGCATCGGACGCCGCCAGATATTCGCGATCGGGCTGCTTCTCATGGGCCTGAGCTACGTCTTTCACGCCTACGCCTTCGAGATCTGGCAACTGTTCGGAGCGCGCGTGCTCTATGCCGTGGGCATAGGCGCAGCCACCGGCATGCTGGCCACCATCCTGGCCGACTACCCGCAGGAAATTTCGCGCGGCCGCGTGGTGGCGGTCAGCGGCGCGCTCACCGGCCTCGGGGTGGTGCTCATCAAGCTGATGTTCGGCGACGGCGCGCGGGTGCTGGTGGAGAGCCTGGACCTTTCCGAGGACTCGGTTCTGCCACTGGGACTGTTTCTGATCGCGGCGGTTGCATTCGTGACGGCCGTAGTGGCGGCCTGGAGTTTGCAGCCCGGCACGCCCACCAAACGCGAGGAGCGCCCGCCGGTGAAGGAATTGCTGACCGCGGGAGTGCGCGAAGCGATCAGCAACCCCCGCATCGCCGTGGCCTACGCGGGCGCCTTCGTGGCCCGCAGCGATCTGGTGATCCTGGGCAGTTTCCTGACCCTGTGGGGACGATTTGCGGTCGAGAGCGCGGGGCTTACGGGGCCCGAGGCCCAGGCCATGAGCGTGCGGCCGTTTGCCGTCGCCCAGACCGCCGGCCTGCTCTGGATAGTCGTGCTGGGATTCCTGCTCGAGAAGCGCGACCGGCTCCTGGCGCTTGGGGTGGCCTTCGGGGTTGCGACGATCGGTTACCTGGGCATGTGGTTCGTCGGCGACCTGCTTTCGGCCCGATCGATTCCGTTTCTGGCCCTGCTGGGCGCTGGGCAGATCAGCGCTTTCTGGGGCGCCACGACGCTCATCGGACGCGAGGCGCCCAAGGCATCGCGCGGCACGGTCGTGGGCGCCTTCAACCTGAGCGGAGTGCTGGGCATTCTGGTGTTCGTGGCGCTGGGCGGGTATATGTACGACCGCTACGGGCCGGTGGCGCCGTTCCTCATGGTGGGCTGCGCCAATCTGCTGGTCATGGCGGCCGCCGGAAGCCTCATGCTCAAGGAATCGCGCGCCGCCGCCGCCGCGAGGGCGAAGAGCGCGGCGTAAGGATCCTGCGCGTACTTGAGCCTGCGGTGATGCATGGCCCTTCCGGGAGTATTGGAGGCAGGGATGCCGGAGCAAGCTCCATGGATGGATTTATGCGTCTCCCGGAAGGGCCATGCATCACCGCAGGCGTGATTCGCACGGCCCCTGAGTGGAGGGTCAGTAATTGAGTAATACCGGCGAGCGCGTCAACTGGCGCGCGCTTCTGAATCCCTATTTCCTGCAGGTTTTCGGCATCTGCCTGTTCGGCTGGACGCTGGCCAACATGGACCAGGCGTTCTTCGGCTACGCCATCCCGCCGATCAAGGAAACATTCGCAATCGGCGATGCGGAAATCGGCCTGATCCTGTCGGCCTCGTTCCTGGCCGCCGCGTTCTTTATCGTGGTGGCCGGCCTGCTCACCGACCGCTACGGCCGGCGGGCGATGTTCTCGGTGTTCCTCGCCCTGTCCGCGCTCATGGTGGGGCTCTTTTCGCTGGCCGAAACGCTGGCCATGCTCATCTTCCTGCGGCTGGCCGGCTGGTGCTTGTGTTCGGGCATGGTGCCGATCGTCAATTCATACGTGGTCGAGACCTCTCCCGCCCGGTTCCGCGGCTTCAACGCCGGAATCCTGCAGATCGGCTATCCGCTGGGATGGTTCATCGGGGGTTTGCTGGCGGTCGAGCTGATGGGGAACCCCGAGATCGGCCGGGCGGTTGGGGGATTTCTCGAATCGCTGGGGCTGATTTCCGCCGAGGCCGTGCAGGGGGCCGGGAGCTGGCGCCTGCTGTTCATGGTGGCGTTCCTGGTCATTCCCATCGCCGTAGTCCTCTACTGGCGCCTTCCCGAAAGCCGCCGCTTCCTGGCCGAGAAGGAAGCGCAGGAGGCCGCGCCCGAAGCGGGCATGAAGGCCCGGGATCGCATTGCGCTGCTGCTCAGCCGGCAATATATCCGGCGTGTGTCGCTGGGATGGATCGCCTCGCTGACCTTCGGCGGCGCCTACGCCGGGACCGCGTTCTTCTTCCCGACGTTCTTCCACGAAGTGCGCGGACACACGCTGGAGGAAGCCAACCTGATCGTGGGCGTGTCCTACGGCATCGGCGCGATCGGCTACATCGCCTCGTCGCTGGTCGGCGAGTTCCTCACCACGCGGCGCAACACGGTGGCGATCTGGGTGTTCATCGCCATCCCCATCGCCGCCGCCGTCTTCTGGCTCGACCTGGGCTTAAGCGCCGACATCGCGCTGATGGCGGCGATGACCTTCTTCTTCTACGGCGCCATCGCCGTGCTGCAGACCTACCTGGCGGAAGTGTTTCCGACCCGGGTGCGCGCCACCGCGGTGGCCTTCGTGGCCGGAATCGGCATCAACGCCGGCTTCGCCGTCTATCCGCTGGTGGTCGGGGCGCTGGTGGGAGTCATCGGCTGGCAATGGGCGTTCACGGTTACGGTCCTTCCCAGCCTCCTGCTCACCGGTCTGTCCACGCTCATGCAGATCAACGTTCGCTCCGGCGAGCGCCTGGAGGACATCTCGGACTAGTGCGGGAAAGGGACGCTATCCTTTCCGCTCGACTGTCTGAACGGTTATCCCAAAAAGCCCCGCGGCAGTCGCCCAAAGGGCTTTGGTGTTATGATCGCGGTTTCGATATTCTCGAATTTCCGGCATTAATTCCGTGGAGGAATAACGGATGAAGAAAGGCAGTATTCCCTTTGGTTTTCTGGCGCTTGCGCTGATCGCGCCGATGGCCGCCGCGCAGGACGGAATGGTCCTCGAAGAGATCATCGTGACGGCCCAGCGCCGTGAGCAGAGCCTGCAGGAAGTTCCCGTGGCGGTTACCGCATTCACGGGCGAGGCGCTTGAGATCGCCAACATCACCGAGGCGGCCCAGTACCTCAACCTGACGCCCAACGTGAGCTACACGGAAGACGGGCAGGTCGGCTCCCGCGGCATCAGTATCGCTATGCGCGGCGTCAGCAACATCAATACCGACGAGAGTTCCTTCATTCAGTCGATCGGCGTGTACCTGGACGAGTTCAGCGTGGCGTCGGTGGGGCAGGGCACCGTCAACCCGCAATTGCAGGACCTGGAGCGCATCGAAGTGCTGCGCGGTCCGCAGGGCACCTACTTCGGCCGCAACGCCGTGGGCGGCGCGCTCAACCTGACCACCCGCAAGCCGCAGCCCGAGTTCGACGGCAGCGCTTCCGTGGGTTTCCGGACATTCGAAAACGCCGCCGAACAGTACGACTTCAGCGGCATGATCAACCTGCCGGTATCGGACAGCTTCATGCTGCGCGGCGTGCTCTACTACGAGGATTCAGGCGGCCTGGTCGAGAACATCGTGCCCGGCGGCGGCGATTCCGGCCACGACTACACGATGGTCCGGCTGTCCGCTCGCTGGCTGCTCGACGACGCCACCACCGTGGACCTGATGCTGATGAACAGCGACGAGCAGCAGGGCCACGACGAGAACGTGCCCTCGGGTGTTTGGGATACTGACATTATTGACACTTTCGGCTTAAGGGGTCCGGACAGCCCCTTTCTGGCGCCGATCGATCCGGGCACGGGATTCTGGCCGGAAAATCGCAACAAGACCGCGCGATCTGCAATAGGGGAAAAGAACGACAACACGACAAGCATCGCGATTCTCAAAGTAAGCCGCGAGATGTCCGACACTTCCACCCTCAACTGGATAACAGGCTGGATCGACACCGAACTGGAACGGGTTTTCGACAACGACCTGATTCCCGAGGACATCGTGTATCGGGACCACTTGCGCAACGGAACGTCAATTACAACCGAACTGCGGCTCGATATCACGTCGGATACCTACGACTGGACTATCGGTGCGATGTATGCACGCGATGAGAAGGGCAATGACAGCAGAGTGCAGGTGGGCGCGGATCGTTCGGTGGGAGGCATCATGCGGGCGCCTTGGCTGCCGGGTGGAGCTGTGGCGCTGCCGGCGGAAGGCGTTGGAGTGTTGCCGCCAAATCCGCCTTGGCCCCGGGGCCTTTGCCTTTCCTGTGAAGTAAGTGGATTTGAGCTGACCAGTCTGGCCGTCTTTACTGATTTGACCTGGCACGTGAATGACCGGTTTGACGTGACTCTGGGTGGACGCTACACGTCTGATGAAGTTTGGAATTCCTACACGCCCATCGGCTTCGATCATATGTCCCGGTGGCCCAACGACTTGGTGTCCACGCCGTCGATCAGCGACGAGGAAACATACTCGGACCTGTCTCCTCGTTTCGCGCTCTCATATGATCTAAGTTCGGAGGCCACGGCGTACGCCACCGTGTCGCGCGGCTACAAGGCGGGCGGGCATTCCTTGGGCCGAAACGCTGGCGATAACTCGGCGGTATATGAGACATTTGAGCCGGAGATCCTGACAAATTACGAAGTCGGAGTGAAGTCGGAGTTGTTTGATGGCCGGGCGCGCTTCAATGCGGCCGCCTTCCTGCTGAACTGGGAGGATCTCCAACTGGAAACCTTCTTCTTTCTGGTTCCGGGCGATTTGTCCAGCAACTTCGAGTTGACCATCAATGTCCAGAAAGCCCGGGCCACGGGTCTGGAGGCCGATTTCGCGGCGCTATTGACCGAGAACCTGACCGTTACTGCGGGAATTGGTGTCTTGGACACCGAGATTCTAAGCGACGATACGGCGCAACTGAGTGGCAGAATTTTCGTTGACCTGAAGGGCCAACCGCTGCCGCGCGCTCCCGAGCTGACCTTCAGCATGGCAGCCGACTACGGATTCACGCTGGATAAGTGGGATGGCTGGATGCGGCTGGAGTACATCTACAAGGATTCGCAGTTCTCCACCATCGAGGATGTGACCTATCTGCAGAGCAGCGGCGCAAGGCTGGGCCAGGATCCCAACGATCCATCGGTTTATAGCGGGGAGGTACCCAATCGCGCGGACGGCTTTCCTTTCCGCACGCCAGAAGTGGATATCTTCAACCTGCGCGCGGGTATTCATCTGGACGAGTGCTGGGAGGTCGTCGCGTACGTCGAAAACCTGACCGACGAGGCCTACTTCACGGGCACTGGCGAGAACTTTGGCTTCAGCGGCTTCCGCCTCCGTCCGCATCCCCGCATCTGGGGCGTGAAAGTCAACTACGAATTTGGGCGATAGTTAGAAAAATCCTATTCTCTGAGTCTATATAGGCGCCAAATAAGGTAAAGGTAAAGGGCAATCCAAGCTCGGGGTGGTTCATTACTCCGAGTGTTGGGATGCTTGCTTGGTTCGTGCCAATTTGACGGATTCAAACTCCGAGTATACGGAACGGCTGCATGTCAGAGAAACCCGGTGATTCTGCTCATGCACTCGATCTATAGCTGTATTTCCTATCCCATCCGTGCGTGTTCTTTAGGTAGGCTTAAGTGACTGAAAATTATAGAAGCTCTCGTTCTTGTTCGACTGGATTCCTTATGGCGGCAGCGGTAATGCTGCCGTTGGCGTCCGCGCATGCTAATACGGTATACGAGTATGGCAAGCTGAGCGTATCTCCAAGCAAGATTTCCGAGGAAGGGGGCACTGCAACTTTGACGCTTTCGAGGAATGCCCAAGCGCGTCCAAACAGTGAATTGACTTTTGATCTTGACTTTAGCGGAGGCTCGGCAACCGTCGGTACCGATTTCACCATCAGCGGCGGAGGGATGACGCTGTCACATCCCTACACGATCGTGCTTGGGGCGGGAGATAAATCAGTAACGTTCACAATCTCGGCGATCAGCGACTCAGTGGATGATGTCTTGGAGACCGTCAGAATCAAGGGTTCCAAGACGTATCGCTGGGGTGGCGGCGGTAGCAGTACGATCCCCGAAGATACGGTTACGTTTACTACGAACGTTGTAACGCTGGACATCGCGGAGCCACCCAAGGTTTCGTTTGTCGCGTCGGACTATGAGGCAAAGGAAGGCGGTTCCGCGGCGACCGTAAAGGTGCAGATGACAGGCAACCTGACCGGTTCTGTTGTGATTCCCGTTGTTGCCTCGGGGCGTGGTGGGGCAGGAGCGGGCGACTACTCTGTATCCGCGACCGGTTTGACATTTGGCCGTAACAGTCTTACCCAGACACTGACGGTAACGGCGAATGACGATATGGTCGACGATGATGGTGAAAGTGTCGCCCTCAGATTTGGGACTTTGCCGTCTGGAGTTATCGCGAAAAGCCCTACTACCGAGACCGTTACCTTGGTTGATAACGATGTCTCGTCCACCAGCGTGCAACTCTCAGTCTCGCGTGCATCGATCAGCGAGGGCGCCGGGCCGACGACGTTCAAGGCAACAGGGACCTTGAATGCGTCGTCGCGTACCACGGCCACGAGGGTTACGTTTTCGGTCGGAGGCGACTCCGAGGTTTTGACGATTCCGGCGGAGAGTAAGAGTGGTTCTGTGGAGGTAACTTTCAAGCCTGCCAGCGACAATGTGGATGCTCCGGATTTGAAGATAGATGTGACGGGTTCCACATCCGTCTCCGGTCTTTCGGTAAGCGGTACTTCGTTTACGGTGCGAGACGACGATGATCCACCCGACGTCTCGCTAACGCTGCGGCCATCCACGATTGAGGAGGGCGATTCCGCGACGGTGACGGCCAGCTTGAATCGACCTTCAAGCGAGGTCACGACGGTCAGGATAACGGCGCCCGGCGTGACGGTGAATGGAAGCCCGCTGAAGATTCCTGCGGGCAAGACGAGAAGCGGGAGCGTGACCCTTCAGTCTTCCGAGAACGACGATTACGAGGCGGACCGTGAGGTAGAGGTGTCGGGCCGGGCGATCAATCCGCAGGGGATAGCGGGCGATCCTGCTTCCGTCACGCTGACCATTAAGGATGATGACGATCCTCCGCTGCCGGAACTTTCCCTGTCCTCATCGTCGTACTCGGTGGGCGAAGGAGGCGGTTCGGTCACGGTAAATATGCGTTTGAGCGACTCGAGCAGCAGCGCGGTCACGGTTAAGTACGCGACCGAGGATGGCACCGCCCGGGCGGGTTCGGACTACACGCGGACTACGGGCACGCTGCGCATTTCGGCCGGCGACACCCGCGGGAGTTTCGATGTGCCGATCACCAGCGACACGTTGGACGAGCCCAACGAGACGTTCAAGGTAAGACTGAGATCGCCGTCGAACGCGACCCTTGGGCGCCGTTCCCAGGCCACCGTCACGATCACCGACGACGATGATCCGCCCAAGGTGTCCTTTTCTTCTTCGTCCGAGACGGTGGGCGAGGGCGCCGGAAGCGTGAGCCTTACCGTCGACTTGAGCGCAGCCAGCGGCAAGACGGTCAAGGTGAAGTATGCAACGCAGGACGGCTCGGCGGAGTCCGGTTCGGACTACACGTCCGTTTCCGGAACACTGACGTTTTCGCCAGGTGATGAAGAGAAGACGATTTCGGTGCCGGTCACCGATGATTCCATCGACGAGCCCGGCGAGACGTTCACGGTGAGTCTGAGCAATCCGTCGAACGCGGCGCTGGGCAGTCCTTCGTCCTCCACCGTAACGATCCAGGACAACGACGTGCCGGATGTGACGGTGTCTTATGTGTCAGCGGACTACAAGGCTACCGAGGGCGGTTCTTCGGCAACAGTGACGGTGACCCTGAGCGCTGCGCCTCAGCGCCAGGTGACGATCCCGATTGTGTCCTCGCCCGGCGGCGCCACGGCCCAGGGTCAGGCGGGCGCCGACTATTCAGGCATTCCGGCGAGTGTGACATTCGGCAAGACGGACACCTCCAAGACGTTCACGGTCACAGCGGCCGACGATGCCATCGACGACGACGGCGAGTGGGTGGAGCTGAGCTTTGGAGCCTTGCCGGACGGTGTAACCGCGGGCAGCCCCGCCACCGAGCGGGTGGACCTGATCGATGACGAGGCGGATCCGATGGTGACGCTGGCCTTGTCGCCGGATTCGATCAGCGAGAACGGCGGCGTGAGCACGGTGACGGCGAGCCTGAGTCATGCCTCAAGCGCAGCCACTACGGTGACGGTGAGCGCGGCGCCGGTTTCCCCGGCCGTTTCGGGCGATTTCACGCAGAGCGGCGCCACACTGACGATTGCCGCCGGCGGCATGTCCAGCACCGGGACGGTAACCATCACGGCGAACGGCAACGATGTGGATGCGCCGGACAAGTCGGTGACGGTATCGGGAATAGCGAGCAACCCACAGGGTTTACAGGGCGATCCGGACGCCGTCACGCTGACGATCGAGGACGACGATGAGGCCCCTCAGGTCTTGCTGTCCTCGGCAA
>VYBN01000040.1 GCA_009844425.1 Gammaproteobacteria bacterium
CGCCCCGCCGAGCTTCTCGGTCAGCGTGCGGTCCGCGTCGCTGGGCTCGGCCACCCCCGACGGGTGATAGGTTGCATTCGCGGATGTAAACCTCATTGGGTCTCTCCTTCTGATTGCCTACACTGAACAGTCCGAGCAGCCCCGGCCTCGTTTAGAGGCGAGCAGCCCGGCACGCGATCATTTGGAGGCATGGGTTGATGGCAAGGCGCCGGTTTTTCGACGAAGCGACGTTGACGCGGCTACGCGAGATGCCGGCCTCCGATGCCCTGGCATTGCTGGCGATACACGTCAAGGCCGACCCGTGCTATGTGCCGGTCAAGTCCGATCGCAGCCGACGCTGGCACGCACTCACCACGCGTGGGGAGTTCGAGATCCTGACGACCGGGTGCCAGTGGTACGACATGCGAGCGCGCCGCGGCGGTGGCGGCGCCATCGACCTGGCGATGCATGTTCGCGGTCTGTCCTTTGTGGACGCGGTGAAGCAGTTGATCCGCGAGCGAACCCGCCATCGTTCAGATCATTCGTAAGTCGGCACTGCCGGAGCCGGACGAGGTCGGCGAGCACCTTGCCGCGGCCGCCTTGCAGGCACGTACGATGGTGCTTCGCGAGCCCAGGCCGGCTGGATTCCCGCTTCTGTTCACGGCCGATTGCCGGCTCATCGAGCCGGCGGTCGACTATCTGCATGAGCACTTCATCCAGCGGGCCCATACCGCCGACACGCTCAGGACCTACGCGGAGATTCTCTACGACTGGTTCGAGACGCTTGAACAGAACGCGATCGCCTGGCGGGACGCGGATGCCGTCGACCTGGTGGCCTACCGCAACCGGATGCTGTCCGAACCGAGCGGGCACACCGGCCGACCGTACCGTATCTCGACCATCAACCACCGTGTCCGTGGCGTGCTCAGGTTCTACGAGTGGCTGGTGCGCAACCGGTACCTGGATGCATCGCCGCTGGCCAGCCAGCCGCGCGATTTCGCACGGGTCAGGCGGCCGCGGCCCGCGCGCACCGCGACCTCGGCAGCCACCGATGACAGCCTGTTCGTGTTGCGGCAGTTCGAACCGCTGCCGCGTCCGTTCACATCGGCGCAGGCATGCGAGCTGATGGCGGCGCTCGCGCCGCCTTACGACCTGATGGCTCGCTGGCAGCTCTACACGGGCTTGCGCGTCAGCGAGTTGCTGCGACTCGACGTCAGCGACGTCGCCAGGCGGGCGTCGTCAACGGCGTCGCACGACGTGATCGAGGTCCTGCGCAAGGGCCGCAAGCGAGGTCATGTGGTGGCCTCGGCGAGCCTGCTCGACGAGACGGCCGGCTACGTCTCGCAACATCGTCGCGCGTGGGTGCGCCGCGCCAGACGCAGGGGATCGACCTCCGATCCGGGCGCATTGTTCGTGAACGCACGCGGTACGGCTGCCGGCAAGAACGCGTATCAACGCCAGGTCAGCCGCGCGGGCGCACGCTGCGGATTCAGGGCGACAACACACCAGTTGCGCGCGACGTTCGCCTGCATGCTGCTGGCGCGCCTGGAGCGGTTGGCCGCCGAAGGCGCGGCGATCAACCCGCTGCTGATCGTCAAGGTGCTGATGGGCCACGAACGCATCGGCACGACCGACCGCTACTTGCGTGCCATCGAGGTCGATGAGTGCACGATCAAGGACGTCCTGGATACCCTCCTTGCCGGGACGGCATAGCGATGGCTCGCCGTAAATCGATGCCGCGCTCGTTGCCCGCCAAGGCATCGAGGGTATCGTCGAGGACGCTCGGGTCATCGCGATTCGATGCGCCCCGGCGCATTCGTGACACCGTCATGGATTTCAGTTCGCTCAGCCTGCCGGCCGACGTGCAACCCGCCCTGGCCGAGGCCTTTTGGCAGCATTTCGGGGTGCTGGCCGAGCGGGCTCTGTACCTGCACTGGTGGAACGTAAGAACATTCGCCCGGTTCGCCGAGGAGTCCGCGGCGGTCCACAGCCTGGCCGACCTCAACGGCGATCTGCTGGTGCGCTACGTCGAGTGGCTGAACGGCCAACGCCGAGCCAATGGCCAGCCGTGGGGCAAGTCCAGCCGATCGAGGGCGTACGGGACTCTGCGCACGCTGCTGCAGTGGCTCGAACGGTGTCGCCCGGAGATCCTCGGCGGCATCGAGTACCCCTTCAACCCGTTCCCCTGGCGGAACCGCGACACCCGACCGGTTGCGACGATGTCGGCTCGCGCTCTGCGCGCGCTGCTGAAGGCGTGCAAGAGCGACATCGAGAAGATCCGGGCGCGGCGCGCTGCCGCGCAGGGCGAACGCGCCGGCGGAGATGGCTCGGTGTCCACACTCGGCGGGCTGCTCAACCACATCGATCGACACTTTGGCGGCGTCGTACCGCCGGTGCACCAGTTGATGGCCGCAGGACAGCAAGCGGCCGGACAGGCGCTGGCGCGGTTCGGCGGCGTGAAGGGCGTGGAACCGTGCCTGTATCCGCGCCTTGAGGTGCTGCTGCCGTACTACCTGGCCATTCTGATCCATGCCGCCGGTAACCCCGAGCCGATCGCGGAGATCGAGTGCGACTGCTTGCAGCCATTGCCGCTGTTGGACGATCGCGAAGCGCTGGTGTGGTTCAAGGCGCGCTCCAACAGCATGCAGCGACGCACGTTCAGCGCGACCGA
>VYBN01000029.1 GCA_009844425.1 Gammaproteobacteria bacterium
GGCGGTGGGGGAGGTGGCACGGGGATTTTGCCTGGTTTTGGCGGATAGCTGGTCCGCATTGCCCCAACGAGCCTGGGAGAGGGCATCAGACCGAGTATCGCTGCTCAAGCAAACGAATGGCCATTTGTTCGGCCTCTTCATTGAGCCTCTCCTTCTCCGTTATGCCTTGATCTATGGCTTTCCCGGTGATATCCAATAGCCGATCACCAAGTCGCTGACTCTGAACCCGCAACTCATCATCGCCGCATTCCGCCGCATTGGCATCCAGCCATAGCCGATGGCAATCATTTTCGATTTTCAGGCACTCAAGCGCGATCAGGCTCAGCAGTTTGGCCTTATCGCCGAAGTTGAACGTAAAGTCAATGACAACGACGACGGCGATGGCGATGGCGGCTATGGGTTGCATGACCACCCAAGTTTCCGGGAAAAGCCCGGTTAGCGACGCGGTGCCTAAAAGAGAAGCAAAGAGCAGCAGTCCGCGTATCGAAAGATGCTTCTTCTGCGTGCTATCGCGATAGGACACGTAGTAACGCGCCAAGCGCCCAGTTTCGGCCAACTGGAACCAGATTTCCCGCCTAGTCTCTTCGCTTGCCATGATTCGCAACCCCGTAAGGTGAAAAAAGTGTATCACAGCGGCTGAAATTGATACACTGAGAGGTGGCAGCTTTGCTCCGGTTTGGGTAGCAGCCTTCACATGGAACAGGTGGCAACCTTCAGCGGTTTACGCACGATATCTTCGGGACTCAAGATCGAGACGCTGGCTTCCATTTGGTCAACCTGGCTTCCGAGCGCTGGTCTTCTCGCCCAATGCCGACATATTTCGATTTCGTATAACGAGAAATCGGCGAGCTTACATGGATTGAGTCGGGATGCTCTCGGAAGCTTGCTCTGGACCGGGGGCGTCCTCCAGACGGTCGGGTGGTTCCGGCGGCTGGCCGCCGTCCCGGCGGAGCAGGCGGAGCGCCGCGTCGATGTCCGCATCGGCAGCGTGCGCGGCAAAGAATTCAGCGGTCTTCATTGCGGACACTTTTTCCGCAACGGCCGTGGCCACGAACTGATTGATGCTTGTGCCGTCTTCTGCACAGATGCTGGAAACCGCCGCTTTCAAGGACTTGGGCAGTCGCAAGGGGTAAGTGCTGACCTGTTTCTTCATTGCAATATTCTCCTCAAGGCTTGTTGCGGGGAAAGCATAGGAATTCCGAATCGCCGCGGGGCATCACCGAAGTCCTTCCTGTTGAAAGTGATCAACGCATCCGCTTCGCCATTGATTGCGGCCTCCAACACCATTTCGTCGGCGGGATCGCGAAGCTGCGGGCGCCATAGAAAGCACGCTGATACAGGCTCCGACACGCGGCACAATGCGGCGACGATTGCTCCAACTTTGATTTCGGTCAACCCCGACACGATTCGTTGCGCCGGATCGCTGCAAGCGGACTCGTACTCCAACGCAAGCGCAACCGAAAGCAACAGCGTAAATCGGCGCTGCAATCCATATTTCAGCAACAGGGCCGACGCTCCCGCCGGGCTGCGCAGACCGTAGACAACAACATTGGTATCCAACACACATCGCATGACATTGCATAAGATATGACATCTTAATAGATGAAGCAACTCCGAAAAGCGACCTCGAAAGGCGGGACTGAGGTGTGCTTGATCTTGGACGATTACGCTATTGAGTAAAACCACTCAATAGCGTAATCAATTCGAAATTCAGGCACAGTTTCGGGCGGGTCAGCGTGCGAACTCAGTGTGTCCCGAGCGGCGGATGCTCAGATGCGGCACTTGAGGAAGCCGAGGGTCGAGGCCACACGGGCCTGCACGGCGTCCAGTGTTGCGAAGGTGAGGCTTTCCGGTTGGGGAGAAAAATATAGCGCGGTGGCGACATGCCAAAGATCAGCGCCGCGCAGATAGCCTGCGCCAAGCGCTCGCGCGCATTCCGCTGAGAGCGGGCGCGTGGGCAGAATCCAGTCGATGCCCGCCAGGATAGCGTCCTCGAAGCGCTCGCCTTCGCGTTGGAAGACGGCGCGAATTTCCGCCTCAAGCAAGTTGGAGGAAAGCAGGCGGTCGAAGCGATTGAGCGCCAGCGCAAACCTTTCGGCGGCGGGTTCACCAAAGGCGATTCCCGCCAGAACCGACGTATCAATGTAAACGGCGCTCATTCGCCGCGTTCAGCCAGAAACCGCGCCAGCGCGCCGGGCCTGTCCGCTACCTTCTTGAAATCGCGGCGCGGCCGGGTTGACCGAACCAACGCTCCCCGGCGCTCCAACAAATCGATCCGGTCGGCCAGCGTTGGCGTATCGGACTGCTGGATTGCGTGAATTTCCGCCACCGGCTTGCCCCGGTACGAAACGGTGACGGTCTCGCCTTCGCGCACCTCGCGAATGACCTCGGAGAAGCGCGCTTTGGCCTCGTATATGGAATAGGTGCGGGCCATGGACCGAAATATACCTAGTCAGACTAGTTATTTCAATGGTCAGGTGTGAACCAATCAGCCGCGGGCGGCCACGGCGGCGCGCTCGCCGATGTCCAGCCATTCGTTCACCTGCTGCTGGAAGGCGGTGTACGAAGCGTAGATGCGCGCGGCGTTTTCGTCGCGGGCAACGAGTTCGTCGATGACCTCCTGCGAGCGCAAGCGCAACTCCGCTATCACCGAGTCGGGGAAGGGTCGGATCTCGACCTTGCCTTCATTGCGAAGCTGCTGAAGGAACTGGGCGTTGCGGGCGCTGTACTCGGCGCCCATCAGGCTTTCCACGTAGCCGCACGCAGACTTCACGACCTGCTGAAGATCCTCCGGCAGCGCGTCCCAGGCCTCCTGGTTGATCGAGACTTCCAGGATCGCGCCCGGTTCGTGCCAGCCCGGATAGTAGTAGTACTGCGCCACTTCATGCAGGCCGAAACCGACGTCGTTGTACGGCCCCACCCACTCGGTGGCGTCCACGCTGCCGGTCTGCATGGCAGTATAGATTTCGCCGCCCGGCAACATCACCGGCGTGCCGCCGGCGCGTTGCAGCACTTCGCCGCCCAGGCCCGGGATCCGCATCTTCAGGCCCTTGAGGTCGTCGGGCGAGTTGATTTCGCGGTTGAACCAGCCGCCCATCTGGGTGCCGGTGTTGCCGCCGGTGAACACCATGACGCCGAACGGTTCGTAGAGTTCGCGCCACAGCTCCATGCCGCCGCCGTAGTGCAGCCAGGCGGACGATTCCGCGGGGGTCATGCCGAACGGTATGGCGCCGAAGAACTGGGCCGCCTCCACCTGCGCCTTCCAGTAGTACGAAACGCCGTGCCCGATTTCCGCGGCGCCCGCGGACACGGCATTGAACACCTCGAACGGCGGAACCAGTTCGCCGGCCGCATAGACCTGCACCCTGATCCTGCCCGCGGAAGCCCGGTTGATGGTCTCCGCCAGCAGGGTGGCGGAGGCGCCGGTGCCCGGAAAGTTGGGCGGCCAGGTCGTGACCATCTTCCAGTTGAATGTTTCGGCCGGCTTGGCGGGCGATGCGGGCGAGTCGGCGCCGGCGGCCGGCTGTTCCCGGCCGCAACCGGCCAGCGCCACGGCGCCGGCGCCGAGTCCGGCAAGAACTTGTCTGCGTTTCATATCTTTCCCCTGATTGAGTCTTGTTTCCCGATAGCGCCGGCTCGAGGGATCACGCACTGAGCGCTCAAACCGCTCTGAGAGCTCGCGCCCTGAGAGCTCGCGCCCTCAGTCGTCATCCCCCGGTTCACGGAATTCGGACATCAGCACCTTGATCCGGTGATCGCTGAAGCGCCGGCCGTCGAGGTGCGCGCCGCGCATGTAGTGGCCTTGCCACTTCTCCGCCGGGCGGCGGAACCGTTCCACCTCCAGCTCCTTGTTGAAATTGCCTCGCGACCGGCTCCACTGAATGTGCTCTTTCGCCAGCTCCGGATCGTCCGTCAGCGGCCGCACGACGGCATCGAACGTTTCGGCGTAGTGCCGCGGAATAGGAACCAGCCGGCACACGGGTTCGTCCTTCTCGAAGGTCACCCAGGTCCGCTTGCGGGTGAAGCGCCAGTTCATCGTGAACGTGTAGGGCGCCCAATCGGTCTCGATGATGCCTTCCAGCGGCGCGATGGCGTCCTTGGCCGTGTTGGCCAGGCCCTTGCACCAGAGGTTGTGGCCCTTGCTGGTGCGAAACAGGTAACCGAGAGTGAAGGTGAGCACGCCGCTTCCGAAATGAGCGCTGACCAGTTCGGATTTCTCGCCGGGAAAGCGGATCTCCACGCCCTCCTTGGCCGGCTTGCCGTTCCAGCGCGCCCTGAATTCGACCGGACAGAGCACGTCCCAGCCGGTCTGGTTGGCGATCAGCAGCGGCAGGCAGCGGTTGGCGAAATGATCGACCGTCGCGTCCATCCACTCCCTGGCGCGCGCGGCGCGGCGCAGCTTCATCGGCCGCTCTATCAGCGGATAGGCGATGATCTCAAGTTTGTCGCTCACGAAGCCCGCCCCATCTCCGGCAACACGGTGCCGTAAGGGTACACTTGCCGGCGTGTTGGCGCATCTCCGCTCACTTCCCTCCACCGGCAACGCATCTTCTCTTCGCATGCCCGCGTCGCGGCGCTTCCTGACCGGAGCTGCGCTGTTGCTTGCGCTGGCGCTTTCCGGCTGCGGCTTCAGCGGCGCACTCTACCTCCCCGAGGAATCTCCGACGCCTCCTGCCGAAGAACCGCCTGCGCCGCAGGACAACAACTTCCAGGATTCGCCGGCAGTCCTTCATGACCCTTCCGGGAGTTTGTGAGCCATGGATGGCGGAACAAAGCTCCACGGATGGATTCATGCGTCTCCCGGAAGGGTCATGAAGGACTGCCGGCGCGAGCGCTTAAGGAAATGAACCGCCTCCTGCTGGTCGACGGAACGGCCTACCTGTTTCGCGCCTACTACGCGCTTCCGGCCTTCACGACGGCCAACGGCCGCCCCACCGGCGCCCTGCACGGCGTGGTGAGCATGATCCAGCGGCTGCTTCGCGAACAACCCCCGGACCTGCTGGCGTTCGTGATGGACGCGCCCGGTCCCACGTTTCGCGACGAAATCTACCCGGAGTACAAGGCCAATCGCGACGTGATGCCCGAAGACCTGCGCGAGCAGATCGAGCCGGTGGTGAACGTGGTCGAGGCGATGGGCGTGCCGCTGCTGCGGATCGGCGGCGTGGAAGCTGACGACGTGATCGGAACCCTTGCCGCCCAGGCCCGGGAAGAAGGGCTGGACACGCTGATCTCGACCACCGACAAGGACTTCGCCCAGCTCGTCGGGCCGCATGTCCGGCTGGTCAACTGGACCAACAACCGCGTCATGGACAGCGCGGCGGTGGAGGAGAAGTTCGGCGTCCCGCCGGAGCGGATCCGCGATTACCTCGCCCTGGCCGGCGATACCTCCGACAACATCCCGGGCGTGCGCGGCGTGGGACCGAAGACCGCCGCGAAGTGGCTGCAATCCTACGGCAGCCTGGCAGGCGTAAAGGAGAATGCCGCCGAGATTCGCGGCAAGGCCGGAGAAACCCTGCGGGCCAGCTTCGCCGACGTGGACCTGTCCCTTGAGCTGGCCACGATCCGCGAGGACGTTCCGCTCGACCTGACCCCGCACGACCTCAGGCTCGGGACGCCGGACATGGAAGCGCTCGAAACACTGTGTACGACGTTCGAACTGAACACCTTTCTTCGCAGCCTCCGCCACTCGGCCCCCGCCGCACCGAAACAGGCCGAGTACGCGACGATCCTGAACTCCGAACAGCTTGAGGAGTGCCTCGCCCGGCTGCGCGACGCTACCGCCGTGGGCCTGAGCGTGGAAGCGTCCGGCGAGAATCCGATGGAACTGCGCCTGGCGGGCCTGGCCGTCTCCACCGGCGACGGCGAAGGCGCCTACGTGCCGCTGGCCCCGCGTGACCTAACTGAAGGCGCCGTCGAGCGTTCCGACGGCCGCGAACTGCTGGGCGGACTCAAGGGCTGGCTGGAGGATGCGGGTGCGCACAAGATCGGGCATAACCTCAAGTTCGTCAGCCATGTACTGGCGAACCACGGCATCGAACTGGCGGGCGGCGCGGGCGACACGATGCTGGAATCGTACGTATTGAACTCCACCGCGATCGCCCACGATTTCGACAAGGCGGTAAAACGCTACCTGGACCTGGACTGCATTCCCTCCGAAGACGTGTTCGGGAAAGGCCGCGGCAAGCTCTCGCCGGCGCAGGCCCCGCTGGAACAGGTCACGCCGTACGCCGCCCAGAAAGCGGACTATGCGCTGAAGCTCCACCGGCTGCTGACCGGAAAGCTCGACGAGACGCCGGTCCTCAACCAGGTGCTGGGGAGCATGGAAATGCCGCTCTCGCCGGTGCTGGCGCGCATGGAACGGGCCGGCGTGCTGGTCGATGCGAAAGTGCTGGCGGATCATTCGCAGGAACTGGCCGGACAGTTGCGCGAATTGCAGGACCAGGCCTTCGAGCAGGCCGGCAGCGAGTTCAACCTGGGCTCGCCGAAGCAACTCGGCGACGTGCTGTTCAACCGGCTGGGGCTGGAACCCGTGCGCCGCACATCGACCGGCCAGCCATCCACTTCGGAGTCGGTGCTGCACGAACTGGCCGCCGTGCACCCCCTGCCCGAAACCATTCTGAAATATCGCAACCTGGCCAAGCTCAAGACCGGCTACACCGACGCCCTTCCGGGCTCCATCGATCCGCACACGGGGCGGGTGCATACCTCGTACCAGCAGGCCGTGGCCGCCACCGGCAGGTTGTCGTCCATCCACCCGAACCTGCAGAACATCCCGGCGCGCACCGGGGAAGGGCGCCGCATACGCCAGGCCTTCGTGGCGCCGGACGGGCGGGTGCTGATGTCCGCCGATTATTCGCAGATCGAACTGCGCATCATGGCCCAGCTCTCGGGGGACGAAGGCTTGCGCAGGGCGTTCTCCGAAGACATGGACGTGCACCGCGCGACCGCCGCCGAGGTGTTCGGTACGCCGCCCGATTCGGTCAGCGCCGATCAGCGGCGGGCCGCCAAGGCGATCAATTTCGGGCTCATCTACGGCATGTCGCCGTTCGGCCTCGCCCGGCAACTCAACGTGACCCGCGCGGAGGCGCAGGAATACGTCAACCACTACTTCGCCCGCTACCCCGGCGTGCAGGATTACATGGAGAGGACCCGCAAGCAGGCCCATGAGCAGGGCTGGGTGGAGACGCTGTTCGGACGCCGCCTGTATCTGCCGGACATCCGGGCCCGGGACTTTCGCCGGCGCAGCTACGCCGAGCGAAGCGCGATCAACGCGCCGATGCAGGGCACGGCCGCGGACATCATCAAGCGCGCAATGATCCGCATCGACGAGTGGCTTCTGCCCCGGCGCGACAGGGCGCGGCTGATCATGCAGGTGCATGACGAGCTGGTGTTCGAGTGCGAGCGGGACTTCGCCGAGGAGCTGGCCGCCGAAGTCACGGGCATGATGGCCGGAGCGGCGTCACTGGAAATTCCGCTCAAGGTGGACCTCGGCCAGGGCCCGAACTGGGACGCCGCGCACTGACGCCCCCGGGGACGGGGGCGCGCCGGTGCTCACGCGTCCAGCCAGGTTTCGAGCACGCCGCGGGCTTCTTCCACGCCCACGGCGCGCAACGTGGAGAACTCCTGGACCGTGCCGTTCCCGGCGAGCAGCCGCTCGGCATCCCGCAGGGTCTCCATCAGGGCGCCGCGCTTGAGGCGGTCGCACTTGTTCATCAGCAGATGCACGGGCGCTTCGGACGCCGCGCAGACGTCGAGCATGCGCAGGTCGAGCTCGCCCACCCCGCGGCGCGCGTCCACCACCACGAACACGCCGCGCAGCGATCCGCGGCGGTGGAAGTAATCGCTCATCATGCCTTCCCACTGCCTGCGAACCCGAAGCGGCGCGGCAGCGTAGCCGTAGCCGGGCAAGTCCACGATCCGCCGCTGCTCGCCGACGGCGAAAAACTGCAGCATCTGCGTGCGCCCCGGGGTCTTGCTGGAACGGGCGAGCCCCCGCCGATTGAGGATCGCGTTGATCGAGCTGGACTTGCCGGAATTCGAGCGCCCGGCGAACGCCACCTCCGAGCCCGCATCCTCGGGGTAGTGCCTCCAGGACGCCGCTGATTTCAGGAATGAAGCTTGCAACATGGATAATCGCGCTGGCGATGGCTGTCCGCGGCACAGGTGGGTACACTATGCAAAAAATTCCGCGAAATATGAAACCCAAATACCGCAATTTGCTGCTCGCAGCGCTCGTCCTGGTGGCCGCGCCCCTTTCGCTGGCCCAGGATGCGCCCAACTGGAAGTACCAGGAGGGTGTCCACTACGATCGCCTGGTGCCCGTGCAGGGAACCTCGAGCCCGCCGGACAAGATCGAGGTGGCCGAGTTCTTCTGGTACGGCTGCGTCTATTGCTACCGCATGGATGCCTACGTCGAGGAGTGGAAGAAGGACCAGCCGGAGGAAGTCAACTTCATCAACATCCCGGCGCTGTGGGACCCGACGATGGAAACGCACGCGCGCCTGTTCCTGGCGCTGCAGGCGGTGGGCGAGCTTGACGCCGCGCACAGGGACGTGTTCCGCGCGATCCACACCGAAAACCGGCTCCTGCTGCGGCTCGGCGACCAGGAGCGTTTCGCGCAGCGCTACGGGGTCTCGGCGGACGATTACCGCAACGCCTTCCGGTCGTTCTCGGTTGAATCCAGCCTGCGCAGGATCAAGGACCTGATGCGCCGATACCGCATTCTGGCGGTGCCGGCGTTCGTCGTGAACGGCAAGTACGTCGTGCGCGTGACGCCCAACAGCGACATGCCCCAATTGCTGGAAATCGTCGACGAACTCGTAGCGCGCGAACTCTCCGAACGCTGATCCGCGCCACGGCGGGACGCGGCGGCTTCGGTCAGGCGATGGCGATCAACTGAACCTCTTCGCCGGCGGCAAGAAGCGGATGGCGGGGAGTCTGTAGCGCCTACGCCAAGCGGCGGATGTCCAATCCGGCGGCCGCCAGACTGGAACGGACCGCCCGCTCCGTCTGGCGATTGGCGTTATTTCCGCCGTCCGCGAGCGTAAACCAATAGCGCCAGCCCTCGCCCGGAATGTCGCGGCAGCGGAAATGCGCGCCATGCTCGCGGGCGAGCCGCTCCGCTTGCCGCGCTACACGTTCTGATACGCGCCCGCGCCCCTCGCCAAAGACAAGGCCGCCGCGCAAAGTTAATCACCTGGTGGTGTTGGCCTTTGTGGCGGCCAATTTCCGGGCCAATGCGCCGGCGGCCCTACCATAGGCGCATCTGCTTCAATGAGCGCTGCTATCCACCCTACAACGATGGATTCGATTTCGTCGCAAGTCTTCCCTTGCCCGGCAAGATTATCTATCCAATCCTCTCCTATTCCACCTTCGTGGGTGTAGTCCTCGGCCAATTGAAGCGTGGTCTGGTCGCAGGTGCTCAGGTCTGTCATGATTCCCATCGCCACCAAGACTGCCGTGATGTGCTCCCCTATGCCCATATTGTCGCCGACTCTTCTCGTCGCCTTATGGAAAGCGTCGGTGTCTGTTGGTTGCTCTATATCGACTTCCAACGCGAACTGAAAGGCGGTATCTCTGGCACTATCCTCATAGTCTTCGTCGGCACCAAGCGTTTGGAAAACGCGATAGATCGTATGGGCCACAGTGTGGTAGGGGTCAAGGGTCATGTCAGCATTCAATATATCTTCGGGATCTGTAGTGAAGTCAGTGTTGTTGGCCGCAATCCAATGCTCATTCTCGTCGCCGCCCAGGTACAGTGCTTCCATGGCGTAAACCAGCCCGTGTTCTACAGCTCCGGACGGAGTTTGTGAGAGAGCGTGAAATACTTCGTGCGCAATGGTGGATTCGTAATGGGTAGTGGCCAAATCCTCGTCTATCCTGATTATGTCGTGGTCGGAATCGTATTCCCCGTGTGCGCCGTCCAAGGGCGATTCCATGACTACGTCAATTTCGCAACCGAGGCCCCGCTGGCGCTCGATATGATCCGAACTTGTCGCAGCGACGCGCGTGATGACGGATGCGGCAATATCCTTGGCAGTCTGGTGGCCCGCTTCAAGGGACGCAGTGACGCCGGCACATGAATCTAGCTCGGTGCCTTGAGCATTGCACACGCGGAAGGTGATGTTGTCGCATGGAGATATACTCGCCGCGGCGGCTTGTTGAACTCTTGAGCTTCGGACGTCGATGACCTTTCCCGTTCCAGGGTCTATCAACACTCGTGCGGTGTCCCACTTCGGGCCGTTAATCGCAACGGGGATCCGCCATACGCGGCGCAGCTTATTTTCGGCGTCCAGTTCGTACAGCATTTTTCCGGGGAGAATTTCAGTAGACAGGCGTTGCCCCTGCGAGTCGGGCCTAACCGGCAGGGTGGCGGCGTAACGAATCGCCGCTTCAAGCGCTATCGCTTCGGCTTCCGGTTGCAAAATCAGCACCGGAGAGTCGTAAATCGCTTCGGGATCGACAATACTTGCATATGTCCTAGCCACAGCACCGCTTGAAGAGAAGAAAATTCTTCCTCTAAGTCCCGGCCCCGCAGGTTGGCCTGCTATTAGTTGGTGGAATCGCGCTTCGTACCCCCAGCGTTCATTTTCATCAGCCCAATCAATTGTTATCTCAACCGACTCATCCACGCCGGTAAGTTCTTGGTGGTTCTGCAATAGCGCAACAACGCTGTAGGGGTTGCGTTCTTCCACAACCGAAGCCACGTCCACATAACCAATCTCTCCGCCAGTCAATGAAAACTCCGTTTTATCGCCTTTCTTGCTGGTTTCCCAATCGGGATTCGGTTCTGAGTTTGCCGAAGGGCGGTTCTTTTCGGTACCGAGCACCGATTCCGGTTCAGGCAATCCGGCGGCGTTTGCCTGCTCTTGCGTGGGCGCTGATTCAGTGGGAGTTTCGATCCCCTCGGGTTCGCCTGTCAGATACACGTAAGCCAGAACAACCAGCGCTACGGCCAGCAGCACAGCAACGAAAGCCAATTTCAGTCCTCCCCGTCTATTGTTGTCCATTGCCCATCCTCCAATCTTAACTACACTGACGGCGCACATAGGCGCCGGGCGGCGCCAATAGCTCCTGCTGACCAATCTCAGCTCTTGGGCCGGTCTTGGTGTAGAGTTATACATACACTTATCAAATGCTATCGGAGGGAGTCAGGATTAAGGAATGGAAGCAACGCATAGATGCAGTGCGGCTGGTGGATCCGGCGGCGCGGCGGCTGATCAACGGCAGCGTGAGCGAGAACACCCGGCGGGTATATGTCAGCCAGTTGCGTAAACTCAACGTCTGGCTGAAGGGCCGCGAGTTGACCGATGCCAGTTTGGCGGAGTACATAGGCTGGTTGTATGACAAGGGGGTCGCCGCCGCCACTCCGGTGCAGGCGGTGGCGGCGTGTCGGTATGTGACGCGGGCGGCCGGTGCGGAGGACCCCTGCGGCACGTTGACCCAACAAGCGTTGTCCGGATTTCGGCGCGATGCCCGGGCGCAACGGCGAGGCCGGGGGCAGGCGTTCGGGATTTCCGCGGAACAGGCGGCGATGATGGCGGCTTTGGCGGCGGATCTCTCTTCGCTTTCGGGGTTGCGCGATGCCGCCGTCATCGCACTGATGAGCGACGCCATGCTGAGGGTATCGGAGGCAGCGGCTCTGGGCCTTGGAGATGTGACTCAGCACCCCGACGGGTCCGGGCGAGTAAGGGTCCGCAAGAGCAAGACGGACCCCACCGGCGAAGGGCGAACGCTGTATATCGGACCGCAGGCGCTACAGCGTTATCAGGACTGGCTTGCCGCAGCCGGTATTCAGCGGGGTCGCGCGTTTCGGCAGATTCGCAAAGGCGGCCATTTGCAGGCCGAAGGGCTGACGGCGGCAGCGGTACGCGGGATTATCAAGCATAGGGCGCGGACAGCGGGGATTGAAAACAAGAGCATCAGCGGCCAGAGTCTTCGAATCGGAATGGCGCAGACGCTGGCGGCAGCGGGGGCTTCGGTGGTGGAGATGCAGTTGGCCGGACGCTGGAAGTCGCCACAAATGCCGGCGCGCTATGCATCAGGCGAGCGTGCCGGGCGTAACGCGGTAGCGCGTCTTGTGCATGGCACCGAGTGCCGTTCCGGGAATCAGGCATCAAAGTCCCCGGGCGGCATTCGGCGCCATGCGATGCGTGTGGCGGAGCAATTCCAGGCCAGCGGCAATCGGGAAGGCCGTCTGTTGGCCCGGGCATTACGGGGCTGGGCCGAGGACATGAGCGATAAAGGACGGCCGAGTGCCTCTGGCTTGCTAAACCGGCTTTCCGAGTTGGCTGAAATCTGGCAGAGCGAAACGGGAGGCGATTAGTCAGCCGAATGATCCGGGGAACAAACGGCTCCAGAGGCAGGTTAAATGAGCGTCAGCGAAGTTGACATAAACAATAAGTGTATTTATCGCTTTCTATTAGCAAACGACAAACTCCTCCAGTTCACGAAGCTCTTGTGCGTTTGCCGCCCGAGATCTGTAGAACAGCGCCTCAGCAAAAGAAGAGCCACGGACTATTCGCTGGCCGAATCGTAGCGGCGCAGGAGCTTGCGGGCCTGGGCCAGGTGCGGCTGGTCCACCATCTTCCCGCGGATCGACATGACCCCGGTCTCGCCGGAAGCCTCGAAAGCTTCGACGATCTCGCGCGCCTCGGCCAGTTGCTCGCCGCTGGGTGTGAACACCTCATTGAGGATCTCCACCTGCGCCGGGTGAATCGCCGCGCCGCCCACGTAGCCCATCTCCAGCGCCTCCTTCGTGAATTGCCGGAAGCCGTCCAGGTTGCGGAAGTCGGCATAGACCGCCTCGATCGCATCCACCTCGGCCACTGTGGCCGCCGCCAGGGTCAGCGCCCGGGAGACTTCGTAGAGCGGCAACAGGCTTCCGTCTTCACGGCGGCGGCGCAACGCGCCCACGTCGGTCCCCAGGTCCTCCGAGCCCCAGCTCAGCGCGGTCAGCCGGGGCAATCCGGGGCGGTACTCATGCAGCGACATCAGGCCGCGGGCGGTCTCGCCGGCCAGCGCCAGGATCTTCGCCGGCTCGCTGCGCTCGGAAACCTCCAGCCGCTCCATCCATTCCGCCACGGCAAAAACGTCGGCCGTCGAACGCGGCTTGGGCAGGACAATGCCGTCGGCCGAGCCGGCCATTGCCGCGTCCATGTCGTCCCGCCAATACGGCGTATGCAGGCCGTTGATGCGCACCCACAAGGGAGCGCCGTCGCGCGCGGCCGAGCCGAGGTATTCGGCGATCATCTTCCGGGCCACGGGCTTGCGGGCCGGACTCACCGAGTCCTCCACGTCGAGGATCAGGATGTCGGCGCCGGTCGAGGGGCCCTTGGCGAGCTTGCGCTCGCTGTCGCCCGGCACGAACAGCCAGGATCGCCGCCCTTTCATGCGCCCCCCGCCGGCGCGGCGTTGATCCACTCGGCCGGCCCATCCGGGTAATGCTCGCGCTTCCAGATCGGCACGCGCTTCTTCACTTCGTCGATGACGAAACGGGCGGCGGAAAAGGCTTCCTCGCGGTGACCGGCGGCAACGCCCACCCAGACCGCCGGCTCGCCGATCGCCAGGTCGCCGGTGCGATGCACGCAGCGCACCTTGGCGACGCCAAATTTTTCCCTGGCCTCGCCGAGAACCCGCTCGCCTTCGCTGACCGCCAGCTCCTCGTAGCACTCGTACTCGAGCCGGGTCACCGCGCGTCCCTCGTTATGGTTGCGCACGCGCCCGCAGAAGGACACGACCGCGCCGGAAGCCGCGTCCTCAAGCGCGGCGATTTCCTCCGCCGGTTCGATCTCGCTCCGGCTGATGCGGAAATCGCTCATCCGCCCGCCACCGGTGGAATGAACACGACGCGGTCGCCGTCGGCAAGCCGCCAATCCCATGCCTGGAACTCGTCGTTGACCGCAACCCTGAGGCCGGTCTGCGCCGGAAGGTCGCGTCTTGGAGCCAGCTCGCGGTAGAGCTCCCGCGGAGTGGCCGCGCGCGTTTCCAGGGTTTCGTGCTCCCGTCCGGCGCGGTCGCGCAGCATGGCGAAATAGTCAACGCGAACGCGCATCGTTCGTGCGGATTGCCGGCAGAAAATTCATCGCGTAATGCTACACTGGCGCC
>VYBN01000009.1 GCA_009844425.1 Gammaproteobacteria bacterium
GGTCCAGACCGTATCGTTGGCTTCCGCGCGGGAAATGCCACCCTCCGCGGCTATTGCGGCTTTCTTCAGCTCGACGGACCAATCCCGGGAGTTACCATCGGCGCCCATGAAGCTGTCGATGGTGCCCGTGATAGAGTTGTCACTGAAATCGGCCTCAAGCGTCGCCCTCGCGGTGAAGTGGCCGGCGTCGTTGGTTCCGCCCGTCGAACTGCTGAGAGCGTATTTGCCAGCCGCGCCGCCCATGTAGGTCCCCGTGCCTTCCAGCGTGTCGAGACCTGCGGCATCCGGGACCGCACCCTTTATGTCCGCGAACGCGCTCGCGGTATAGGTGCCGTCGTCCTCGGACTTGTGGATCCACCAACCGTAGGAGGCGTAGATGGTGTCCGGCATGTCCGTGACGCGAGCTTCTGTGTTGGATGGCTTGAACGTCCAAGTCCCACCGCCAGCGGTGAACGCATTGTCTGCGTCGGCTGTCCCGCCAAGATTAAAGCCGTTGGCGGCAATCTGCACTGCACAAGTGCTGGATGCAGCGGGCGTGCAGCGGTATTCGCCGGACACTCCATGATAGCTGCCGGAGATCGACACATATACATCGTTAGTACCAAGCTCGAACTCTTTTGTCCCAGCAGAGTGATCAAAGCGCGAACTCGCGATCCGATTGGCAACCCAAGTGAAGGCACCGCCTCCATCGGCGACCAGGTTTCCACTCGCATCGAGACCATACTCATAGCCGGTTGCTCCGGTTGTCACCCCGATTTGCCCAAACTTGTCCCCTTGCGACGGGGAGCCGACGTTCGAGTAGACCATCGCCTCGTACATGCCGTCGCCGTCAGGCTCGGCCGTGAACCGCTTGCCCGCCCAGCCATGGTTGGCCGCGACCATTGTCTTCTTGTCTTCTGACAGCGCGACAGCGGTAGGCGTGTTAGTGCCATCGCCGATAGTCACCAAGATGTGTGAGTCGGCGGTGGAATCGGCGGGAGTGCCAGCATTGTTATATGCAGCAGCCCGGTCAGTCGCGGCGGGAGAATTGGCGTCACCCATTGGCGCGCTGATGCCAGCATACAGCTTCGCAGCCGTCGCCGCCATCGCCGCTGCGGCCATGCGTGCTTCTTCCGCTTCCTGCCGCATCCGCTCGGCTTCCTGCTCGGCCTTGAGCCGCTCTTCCGCGGACTTCGCGGCTGCGGCCTCGGCCTCGGCAGTCAAGCGCCCACGTTGCGCCATGACAATAGATTCAGCACCCGAGAGCATGGCCAGTTGTGCAGCCTGGTCAGCTGCCGGAAGATCGCCGATTTCGTCCTTGGCCGTCGCAATCAGTCCTTCAGCGTCTGTCACTGCCGCATCGTCGGAAGCATTGCTCAATGCCATGGCTGCAGCATTCGCGGCTTCGATGGCGTCAGCCGCTTCCTGCATTTCCATCATTGCGGCCCGCTCCGCGTCGGTCGGCCCGGTAGGCTCGTCGCTGCCTCCGCCGCAACCTGCCAATGCAAGCACTGCTACAAGCAGCGACGCAGGCAGTAGTTTCCAGTTCGAGTTCATGTGTTCTGCTCCTTGTTAAGCATTTTCTGTTTCGCGGGCATTGGCCCGCATCAGGGTTGAAAGGTAAACTAGAAACCCATCGTGAGACCAAGATCGAAGCTCGAACCGCCAGTCAGGCTGTCGCCATCAACGAAGCCGCCCTTGATCGCAGCACCTCCGCCCAGGTCGAAAGCAGCGCCAATGCCGAAGTGATCCATTCCGCCCTTGCTCGAAGCGAAAGCAGTGAAGGTGGCGGAACCGGAAACGAAGGACGCAGAGGCACCGTACGAATCATCGGCATTGTCGTCATCAGAGCCGTACACCACCTTGACGCTTGCATCGCCAAGCGCGGCGCTTACGCTGGCAGCGATGTTTTGCCTGTCGCCCATTCTTTCGACGCCAGCCCCGATTCCGACATCGCCGATGCTGTAGGACATGGCTCCGCTCAACAGGGAATCAGCACCATCTGCCTGCCCAATTGAGTCAGTCGAGGCATGCAGGGAGAGGTCACCCATCGTGTAGTCCCAACGAACAGACGGATGAACATCACTGATATAGCCGATTTCGTTCAAGTCACCCAAGCCGGTGTAGCCTACGCCGCCAGCCTGGCCGACGGCCTGTTTCGCGGCACTGCCGGTGTCGCCAAAGGTGACCTTGCCGAACGCGCCGGAGAGGTAGACGTTTCCGGCCGCTCCCCCAGTGCCGTCCTGATCGGCGCGGACCGAGCCGCCGAACGAAAGGCCATTGTCCGTCTCGCCGGACGCCGTGAAGCTGATGCGGATACGGCTGTCGAAGACGACATCGGCACCGTCCAGGCTCTTGACACCCATGCGGCCGTCACCGCCAATTGACACTTCGGCTGCTGCGATGCCGGCGGACATGACCAGCGCGGTCGATGTTAGGAAAAAAGTTCTCATGACATCCCTCATTTTGGAGTTTTCGTTTGCGGTCGCGGCAAGCGACCGCGTGCAATATCTTCGGGATACGCCCCCGAAGCAACGATTCGCGCCGCCGCGGTAATCTTTTACAATATAGCGTGTGGCACTGCTGTCCCAAGAAATTCAGATTAACATTCCATAACTTTCTGATGCAAATAC
>VYBN01000049.1 GCA_009844425.1 Gammaproteobacteria bacterium
TGCGTATTCCAGATGAAGTCTGCCCCTGATTCCATTCGAAAGCTGCCACCCATTCCAGGCGAAGCCTGCCACTGATTCCAGAGCAAGGCTGCCACCCTGGCGGCCTGCTTTGAGGGGTTTTCGGGCGCGTATCGGCGCGGGATAACGAGCCGCTACTCTGCCTCCTTTTTTTGGGAGGGAGAGATGCCGGCGAAGAGGTTATCGATGCGCAAGATCAGAGAGGTGTTGCGGCTCAAGTGGGCCGTGGGGATGAGCAACCGCCGGATCGCGGCGAGTTGCGGCGTCAGCCGTCCGACGGTGAGCGAGTATCTTCGGCGCGCCGAGTCGGCGGGTTTGGGCTGGCCCCTGCCTTCGGACCTGAGCGATGATCGATTGGAGCGGCGGTTGTTTCCGCCTCCGCCGGATCTGCCGGCCGCTCAGCGGGGCGTTCCGGACTGGGTTGAGGTGCACCGGCAACTCCAGCGCCGTGGCGTGACGCTGTTTTTGCTGTGGCAGGAGTATCGGGCGGCCTGTCCGGACGGGTATCAATACAGTTGGTTCTGCGAGCGGTATCGCGCCTGGCAGGGCCGGCTCGACGTGGTGATGCGCCAGGATCACCGGGCGGGCGAGAAGCTGTTCGTGGACTATGCGGGGCAGACTGTGGGCGTCGCCGATCGTTCCACCGGCGAGTTGCGTCAGGCGCAGGTCTTTGTGGCGGTTCTGGGGGCGTCCAACTACACCTATGCCGAGGCCACCTGGACCCAGGGTCTTTCGGACTTCATCGGCGCCCACACGCGCGCCTTTGCGTTCTTCGGCGGCGCGCCGGAGCTGGTGGTGCCGGACAACCTGCGTTCGGGCGTGGTCAAGGCTCACCGCTACGAGCCGGACATCAATCCCACCTACCAGGAGATGGCTTCGCACTACGGCGTGGCGGTTCTGCCGGCGCGGGTCCGCAAGCCCCGCGACAAGGCCAAGGTGGAGACCGGCGTGCTGGTGGTGGAGCGCTGGATCCTGGCCGCTCTCCGGCGCCGGACGTTCTTCTCCCTGGCGGAACTCAATGACGCGATCCATGCGCTGCTTACACAGCTCAACACGCGTCCCTTCAGGAAGCTGCCGGGTTGCCGCCGCAGCCGTTACGAGGAACTGGACCGCCCCGCGCTTGGGCCGTTGCCGGCGCAACCCTATGTCTTCGCCGAATGGAAGAAAGCCCGGGTGCATATCGATTACCACGTGGCCCTCGACGGGCATTACTACTCGGTCCCTTATGCGCTGATCAAGAAGGCCGTCGAGGTGCGCTTCACGCGCCACACCGTCGAGTGCTTCTACCGCGGCCGGCGCGTGGCCAGCCACCGGCGCTCGTATCGCAAAGGCGGCCATACCACGGTGGCGGCGCACATGCCCGAGGCGCACCGCGCCGCCGGCGAGTGGTCGCCGCGCAGGCTGATCCGGTGGGCGGCCCAAAACGGCCCGTCCACCGGCAAGCTGATCCGCCGGGTGCTGGGCTCTCGAAAACACCCGCAGCAGGCCTACCGCGCCTGCCTGGGCATCCTGCGGCTGGGCAAAGCCTATGGCGGCAAACGCCTGGAGGCCGCCTGCAAGCGGGCGCTGGCCCTGGGCAGCTGCCGCTACAAGAGTATCGAATCGATCCTCAAAAACCGGCTCGACGAACAGCCGCTGGACGAGCAGCCGGAACTGGCCCTGCCGGATGCGCACGACAACATCCGCGGGCCCGACTACTACCACTGAAGGAGAACCTCATGCTGACCCATCCCACCCTGGACAAACTCATCACCCTCAAGTTCACCGGCATGGCCGCCGCGCTGGCCGACCAGATGGCCATGCCGGACATCCATGAGATGAGCTTCGAAGAACGCCTCGGACTGCTGGTGGACCGCGAAACCGCCGAACGCGAAAGCCGGCGCCTGACCAGCCGCTTGCGCCGGGCCCGATTACGACACAACGCCGCGTTGGAAGATATCGACTGGCAAAGCCCCCGAGGACTGGATCGGGGGCTGATCCAGTCGCTGGCCGCCTGCCAGTGGGTGAAGGAACACCTCAATATCCTCATCGCCGGACCCACCGGCGTCGGCAAAACCTGGCTGGCCTGCGCGCTCGCCCACAAAGCCTGCCGCGAAGGCTTCACCGCCCTGTACCTCCGCCTCGCCCACCTGTTGCGCGAGTTGACCATCGCCAAGGGCGACGGACGCTACACCAAACTGCTGGCCCGCCTCGCCCGAACCGATGTCCTCGTGCTCGACGACTGGGGACTGGCCGAACCTAATACCGAAAACCGCCGCGACCTGCTCGAAGTGCTCGAAGACCGCCACGGCCGACGCGCCACCATCGCCGCCAGCCAACTGCCCATCGACCAATGGCACAACGCAATCGGCGACCCCACACTCGCCGACGCCATACTCGACCGGCTGATCCACAACGCCTACCCCATCAACATGAAAGGAGAATCCATGCGAAAACGACAATCAAAGTTGACCGATCACGCCCCTTCGGGGCCATAATGCAACAACCGCGTCGAGAGGCGCCCGAAAGTGGCAGCTTTGCTCCGGTCCGGGTGGCAGCCTTCACATGGAACA
>VYBN01000034.1 GCA_009844425.1 Gammaproteobacteria bacterium
GTCACAACATCGCCGGTGTCTCCGGCCGTGGCGGGCGATATCGAGCAAAGCGGCCGGAACCTGACGATTGCCGCGGGCGGCACGGACAGCAGCGGTACGGTAACCATTACGGCCGTGGACAACGATGCCTATGCGCCGGACAAGCAGGTGACGGTCTCGGGCGCGGCGGACAATGCGCAGGGCATTGCCGGCGATCCGGAGGATGTCACGCTCATCATTGAGGAAGGCGAGGCACAGCCTTCGGTCTCGTTTGCCGCGGCGCGCTATGAGGCCCGCGAGGGTTTTGTGCCGGCGGGACTGGCCGTGTGGCTGAGCGGTCCGCTGTCCTCGCCTGTGACGATTCCGCTTGTGGCCACGCCCGGCGGCGGAGCCACCCCGCCCGGAGAGGACGGCGCGGACTATGAGGGCGTGCCCGAGAGCCTGACCTTTGAAGCCGGCTCGACACGGGCGATCTTTTCGGTCACGGCCATCAACGACGACATCGACGATGATGGCGAGCAGGTGTCATTGCGCTTCGGCGATCTCCCTGACGAGGTGTTGTCCGGCAAGACGGCCGGGGCCATCGTGGCGCTGGAGGATAACGACAAGCGCGGCCTGATCCTGGGCCCGGAGCAACTGCGCTTCATGGAGGGCGCCACCGGCGCCTACGAGATGCGCCTGGCCAGCGAGCCGGCTTCGGACGTTACGGTACGCATTGCCTATGCGCCGGACACGGGCCTTCAAGTCTCGCCCGAGCGCCTGGTGTTCACGGCGGCGGACTGGTTTACGCCGCAGCGTGTTGCGGTTCAGGCCGGCCACGATGAGGACGCGGACGACGAGGCGGCCTCGTTCACGCACACCGTATCAGGCGGCGATTACGGCGCGCTGGAGCCGGTGGCGTTCCCGGTGACGGTAATTGACGACGACCCGCGCTGGGTGGTGACGCTGTCGGCGGCGCCGGCCGCCGTGGCCGAAGGCGCGGGCGCCACGGCCATTGCGGTGGCGGGCACGCTCAACGAGGCGCGCGAAGAGGACACGCGGGTGAACCTGCACGCCCTGCCGGGCGCGGATACGGAGCGCGGCGATTTCGACGCGGCGCCCCTATCGTTTGTCATTCCGGCGGGCGAGACCGCCGCTGAAGCATCGATGACGCTTACCCCCGCCGATAACCGGGTCGTCGAAGGCGCCAAGCAGGTTGCGCTGATGGGCGCCGCCGAGCAAGCGGCGGTGACCGCGGCGCAGATCACGATCACCGATGACGATGCGCCGTCTTGGACTTTAGGACTGACGCCCGCTTCGATACCGGAAGGCAGCTCCGCCGCGCTGACCGCGTCCACAGGCGGGGTGAGTTACGGGACGGACCAGGCGCTGGCCCTGACGTTCTCCGGCACGGCGTCGATCGGAACCGATTACTCGGTAACGTCCGGAGGATCGGCGCTGGCCGGCCCGCCGTATGCGCTGGTCCTTTCTGCCGGTTCGTCTTCGGCAGAGGCGCGGATCACCGCGGTCAGCGACTCCGTGTCCGATGGCGGAGAGACCGTGGCGGTCGCGATGCGACACGGCGGAACCGGTGCCGGCCCCGTCACTCTGACGATCACCGAAGGCGTATGCGCGCGCACCAAGGAAGTGCGCGATGCGCTGGTGCTAGCTGCTGGCGCGGCGGACTGCGCGGACGTGACGCCCGCAGCCCTTGCAGCCATTGCAACGCTGGATTTCTCCGGCGGCCCGGTCACCTCCGTGACGCTCAAGAGCGGCGATCTGGCCGGCTTGAGCGGCCTTAAGACGCTGATCTTCCGCGGCGTGGCGCTGTCCTCCGTTCCCTCGGACATCTTTGCGGACTTGCGCGCACTGGAGCTCCTTAATCTCAAGACCACGGGGCTGACCTCATTGCCCGATGGCGTGTTCTCCGGCTTGAGCCGCCTCAGCCGCCTGACGCTGGAGAACAATGCCCTTGGGAGCCTGAACGCCAACGTGTTCTCCGGATTGAGCGGCCTGACTGATCTCAACCTGCGCAAGACTTCACTGGCTTCGCTCCCTGATGGTGTCTTCGCGGGCCTGTCAAAGCTCACGATCCTGAACCTGCGCGGCAACCGGATTACGCAGTTGTCCGGGGATGTGTTCCGCGAACTGACGGCGCTTGAGACATTGAACCTGATCAACAACCGCCTGTCCGCTATCCCCGATGGCCTGTTCGAGGGCCTGACGCAACTTGCAAGCGTGCGGCTTGAAGGGAATGCCGGCAGTCCGTTTTCGCTCGTCATGTCGGTGGAGAAGACCGGTGAGGACGGGGTGCGCGCCGTGCTGCCCACGGGCGCGCCGTTCGATATCAAGGTGGCGCTGTCGGTGAGCGGCAACGGGACGCTGGAAGGCGAAGACCACGGCGTGGCCATCGCCACCGGGCAGACACACAGCCGCACGCTTGCGGTATCGCGCAAGGCGGGCGGGTCCGGGCCGGTGACGGCCACGCTGGCGGAGTTGCCCAAGCTGCCCAATACGAACCACCAGGGTTATGCGCTGGCGAAGTCCGCAAGCCTGCCGCTGACGGTGCTGGAGGGTTACGTGTCCGCTTCCCTGTCGGTGGCCGATCCGCCCGATGTGAAGGAGGGGCCGGACGCTACCGTTGTGTTTACGGTCACGCTGGCGCCGGCGGTGGACCGCGTAGTGACGGCCACCTACACCACCAGCGACGGCACGGCGAAGTCGGGCGAAGATTACGAGGCGGTAAACGGCACGCTGACGTTCAAAGCCAACGAGACCTCGAAGACCGTCACGGTGAAGGTGCTCGATGATTCCGTGGATGAGTCGCGCGAGACGTTCCGTTTGCTGCTGCTTAAGGCCGCGGGCGCGGATATCGCCGACGGCGACGGCGAAGTGGCGATCGTCAACGCCGATCCATTGCCCAGGGCCTGGCTTGCGAGGTTCGGCGGCGTCGTGGCCGGACACGTGGCCGGCGGCATCGGCGAACGGCTGACGCAGCCCGAAGGCGGCGGGCACGCCCGCTTCAGCGGCCTGGCGCCGCTCGCGGGCGAAGATCTTCCAGGCGCGCATACTGAAGCGCAACTGGAACACTTCGGCTTCCCGAGCGCTGTCCACACGCGCGGGCAAGCCGGATCCCTCGCCGGGTCCGGCCCCGGTTCCTATTGGCCTGCCGCCCGCCGCTTCGGGCCTGGCGTCCGCTTCGGGCCTCACCCGTTCAGCGGCATGCCCTACGGCGATGCGGCGAGGCGCGGACAGCAGAATGCGCCCATGGGAACGTCTCAAGGCCCGGCCGCCCGCGATTTGCTGCCCGGCGGCGCGTTCACGGCCGCGCTGGGCCGGGATGAAGAGAACGCTCCGGCCCGCTTCACGCTCTGGGGCAGGGCCATGGCGACGCGCTTTGCCGGTTCCGGGGACGGCTTGCGCCTCGACGGCGAGGCCGCCACCTATCTGCTCGGCGCGGACCGGTCCTTCGGCCGCTGGCTTGCGGGCGTGGCCCTGGCGCAAAGCCGGGGCGCAGGCGGCTATGACGCCCCGTCAGGCGAACGGGGCGAAATGAAAAGCCATCTCACGAGCGTGCATCCGTATGCGCGCTATGCCGCAAGCGAGCGGCTGACGGCCTGGGGCGCGCTCGGCTACGGGCAGGGAGAACTGACGCTCGCCCGGCAAGGCGCGGGAAGCTGGAACGCCGATACGTCGATGACGATGGCGGCGGCGGGAGTGCGCGGCACGATCAAGCCGGCGGCCTATACCGGCGGGTTCGAGCTGGCGGTGCGCAGCGATGCGCTGTGGACCTCGATTGCATCGGGCGCGGCCGGGAACGCCGGCGGACGCCTGGCGGCCTCCCGCGGCGGCGCGAGCCGCTTGCGGCTGATCCTTGAAGGCGCGCGCGCGTCCACGGCCGCCGGCGGACGCAGCCTGGCGCCGAACGTCGAACTGGGACTTCGCCACGACGCCGGAGACGCTGAAACCGGGACCGGGCTCGAACTCGGCGCCGGCGTGCGCTATAGGGATGCCGCAATGGGGCTCAGCATCGAGGTCAAGGCGCGAAGCTTCATCGCGCATCAGAACGAAGCGTACCGCGAATGGGGCGCCAGCGCGGCGGTGCGGTTCGACCCCGCAACGCCCGGCCGCGGGCTGATGCTGACGCTTAAGCCCTCGTGGGGCCATGCCGCAAGCGGCGCCGAGAGGCTGTGGACGCAGCAGGGAATGCTCGGCAGGAGCGCCTACGGCGGCCTGGATCCGGACGGGCGCATGGACGCGGAAGTCAGCTATGCAGCCAACGGCCCCAAGGGCCTCGGCATGCAAACGCCCTATGCCGCCTGGGCGCTCGAGAACGCCGGAAGCCGAACAATCCGAGTGGGCTGGCGATGGGCAATGGGCCAGAACGGAAACCTGGACATCGAAGGAACAAGACGGAAAATACCAAACGGACAAGATACCGAAAACGGAATATCGCTTCGGGCTTCCTTCCGGTGGTAACTGATTACGTGAGAGTGAATTGACCGCGGGACACGCGCAAGGTCGGTTGATTGTGTGTCCCGCTACTCTGATGATTCGCCGGCAGCGATAAGCACTATGTGTTCGCTCTCGATCTGTTGATGGAATCGTTCCGGCGCCCGCGCCCAGTCGCGGGCTTCCACCAGAAAAGGAATGGTGGATTCCCGCAATGCGTCGGTAAATCCAGCAAGGCAATCCAGGGGAATTTTTCTCAGGCCGGGGCCGCGCAAAATCAGGTCCAGGTCGCTGCCCTCGTGACTGCGGCCGTTCGCTCGACTGCCGTAAGCCCACACTTCCACATCCGGCAGGTGCTCGCGCACGAGCGCCTCGATTGTGGCCCGATGCCTGTCCGGCAGATGCAAACTGTCAGTCATCTTCGTGCCTGGAAATCACTTCGGCCAGGGCCTTGGCGTCAGCAATGAACTCCGGCAAAAGCTTAAGCGTGGTTTCGGCAAAGCCCTCGCCATAATCATGCGCCGTCTCGTTACGGTTGATGCGATAACAAATCCAGCGTTCGGCTTCATCCGAGCCGATCAGACCGTGTTTGGCGGCGTGCCGGAACAGGTCCTTGAATGCAAGCCGGTCGGCTTGCCGGTTGCTGGCGAACCACAAAGCGAGTTTTTTTCTGAGCAGCTTGCCGCTTTGCTCCAGTATCAGTTCAAATTCCTTGACGCAGGCGGCTCGATAGATGTCATAAGCGACGGAATCGGGGCCGGTTTGCTCAAGCTCCGCGATGGCGCGTTCCAAGGTTGCAAGGCAGCGCCTCAAAAAGGTGGTGTCGATACTCATGGCGCGAAATCTCAGAACAATTGTAGCGATGAATTGGGGGCGCCGCGCCCGGTTTAGCGACCGGTTTGGAAGCCGTCGGAGTGCTATTGGCGTTAGAATCACGAAAATAAACGAAAGGTGCCGGAACGCGCGTCAACTACAACAACGATAAGACTACATACGGGAGCGGTACATGAAGGCAACAATCAGAAGCGGCCTGTTTCTTGCGATTTCCCTGCTCGCAATCGGCGCCCAGGCGCAACAGGCAAAACAGTATTCGGTCAGCGATTTCTTCAAGAATTCGGAGTTCGCCGCGCTGCGGCTGTCGCCGAACGGTGAATGGCTGGCGGCGCTGGGGCCGTACGAAGGCCGTCGCAACCTTTTCACCATGCGCCTGTCCGACAAGGCCGCCGCGCGCCTGACGAGCTTCGAGAGCAAGGGCAGGGACGAATCCAACCAAGACGTGGCGTTTTTCTTCTGGGCCAACGACGAACGGCTGATCTTCGGTCTGGACTCGGCCGGCAACGAGTCGTTTTCGTGGTTCGCCGTGAACCGCGACGGCACCAAGGGGCGGACGCTGGTCCAGGGTTCTACCGGCATTGTGCTATTCCCCACCAACACCAGTCTGCTGAGCCGGCTGGATCACGACCCCGAACATGTACTGGTCATAAACAACGAGCGCAACAAGTTCTACCCGGACGTGTACCGGCTGAACGTGTACACGGGAAGAATGTCCCGGGTCGAAACCAATCCCGGGTATTTCCTGGGTTACGGCGTGGACTGGGACGGCAACGTGCGCATCGCCGTGGGGCATCCGGACGCCTCAGGACGCGCGCTGCAGGAAGGGGAGCTGCTGAAGCAGAACGTGTATTACCGGGCAACGACCGACAGCGACTGGAAGATCGTGCGCTCCACGCACGAATTCGATGGCCCGAGGTTTTTTCCGCTGGCTTTCGCAGCGGACAACCGGACCCTCTACATTTCGACCAACGAGGGCCGCGACACACAGGCCATCTACACTTTCGATCCCGAGACCAGCGAGTTGGGCGAGTTGATCCTGGCCGATGACCGCGCGGACCTGTTCGGCCTGTCGCTCTCGCCCAAGGACCACCGTCCGCTGTGGGTTTCCTGGCAATACGAACTGCCGGAAAAGGCGATGCTGGACGAAGATTTCGCTGCGCTTCAAGCCACCATCGACGCGGCCTTGCCCGGCAAGGTGAACAGGATCATCAGCATGAGCGACGACGAGAACGTGGCAATCATCTACTCGGGAAGCGACCGTGATCCGGGAACGTACTATCTCTACGACAAGCCGGCGGGCACGATCGAGTATTTCATACGGCCACGCCCCTGGATCGAGCCGGACGACATGAGCGAAATGACGCCGGTGCGCTACGAGGCCCGCGACGGAGAAACGATCCACGCGTACCTGACCGTGCCGGCCGGGAGCGAGGCGCGGGATCTTCCGCTGATCATCAATCCGCATGGCGGCCCCTACGGCATCCGGGACTTCTGGGGGCACAACAGCGAGACGCAATTCCTGGCCAACCGGGGCTATGCCGTGATGCAGATCAACTACCGCGGCTCCGGGGGCTACGGCCAGCGCTTTATGGATATCGCCTGGCAGAAGTGGGGCCTGGAAATGCAGGACGACATCACCGACGGCGTGCTGTGGGCGATCGAGCAGGGCATCGCCGACCCCGGCCGGGTATGCATATACGGCGCCAGCTACGGCGGCTACGCCACGATGGCAGGCATCACCAAGACGCCGGAGCTCTACCAGTGCGCCGTGAACTATGTTGGCGTCGTGGACCTCGTGGCGCTGCTGGACTACCACCACGACTTCCGCGAGGGCGAATACATTCAGGCCTGGGGCAAACGCGCCATCGGCGACCGCAGGGCGGATCGCGAACGGCTGCTGGCGACCTCGCCCATCAACCATCTCGACAAGATCAAGGTGCCGCTTTACGTGGTGCACGGCAAGCGCGATCCAAGAGTGCCCCATGAGACGCAGTACGCGCCGCTGGTGCGCAAGCTGAGGGGAACGGAAATCGATTACAAGACGATGCTCAAGAACAGGGAAGGCCACGGTTTCCTGAAGGAGGAGAACCGCATCGAGCTCTACACGGAGCTCGAGAAGTTCTTCGCCGAGCACATCGGCGGGCGCAGTTCCCAAGTGGCCGCTGCCGGGGTCCGATAAGCCCGTGACGCCCTGTGGCCTGACCGCCGCGGGGTCTGCAATTAGAATGCGGCTCTTTCTCTGGATGCGGGAAAAGTGGACGCAAAGAAACTTGAACGGCTGCGCGCAAGGTACGGGCGGACGAATGGAGACCTGAAGGCCGATGTGCCCTTCAGAGAGGCGCTGGTGCAGGCCGCCGACAGCGGCCTGCACCAGAAGAAGCCGTACGGCGACCCGCCGACGCTGCTCGATTTTCCTTACAGCAAGGACTGGACCGGGCTGGATTCCGCCCTTGTGGGCGTGCCTATGGACCTGGGCGTCACGAACCGGCCGGGAGCGCGTTTCGGCCCGCGCGCGTTGCGCGCGGTCGAGCGGGTCGGGCCCTACCACCCCACCTACAATCTTCTTCCCGCCAAAGCGCTGCGTTGCGCCGACGTGGGCGACGTGCCGTTCCGTTCACGCTTCAGCCTCGAGAAAAGCATCGAGGACATAGAGGCCTTCTACGGGAAAATCGCGGCTGCCGGCCTCAAGCCGATCTCCGCCGGCGGCGATCACTCGATCACCTACCCCATCATGAAGGCGCTGGGCGCCGGCGCGCCGCTGGGCATGGTGCACATCGATGCTCACTGCGACACCGCCGGCCCCTACGACGATGAGAAATTTCACCACGGCGGCCCTTTCCGCCTGGCGGTGCTGGACGGCGTACTGGACCCCGACCGCTGCGTTCAGATCGGCATTCGCGGCAGCGCCGAACTGGCCTGGGCCTTCAGCTACGATTCGGGAATGACCGTGGTCCACATGGACGATTTCCACGACATGGGGCTGCCGGCCGTGATATCGCTGTGCCGCGAGAAGGTCGCGGGCGGGCCGGTTTACGTGAGCGTGGACGTTGATGGAATCGATCCCGCCTACACGCCCGGAACGGGCACGCCCGAGATCGGGGGGCTGACGCCGCTGGAGGCGCAGCGCCTGCTGCGCGGACTTGCGGGGCTGCCCATCGTGGGCGGCGATCTGGTGGAAGTGGCGCCCCAGTATGATCCTTCGGCAAACACCGCGCATGTGGGCGCCAGCATGATGTTCGAGATCCTCGGCCTGCTGGCCGACCTCAAGGCGAAAGGCGCCTGATGGGCAGGAAGACTCCTGATAGGGAGGGCGTCCCGCCCTCCGCGAAGGCGGGGACGCCTTCGCCCCCAGGACGCCCGCCTTCCCGGTCCACCCAGGGCAACTATAAAAATCTCCTCGACGGCGCGATCTCGCGGCGGCAGTTCGGCAAGGCGCTGGCGGCGATAGGCTTCTCCGCAGCGGCGGTGGAGTCGCTGACGCGGATGATTTCCGAGGCCGGCGCCCAGACCCTGCCGGCGGAACGAGGCGCAAGCGTCGAGGGTACGGGCGCCGGGATTCTCGTGGAAGCCTTGTTGGCGGCGGGCGTGGAGTACCTGTTCGCCACCACGGCCACAGGCATGACCGCGATCTTCGACGCGCTGGCCTCGCGGCCGGAACTCAAGTTCCTGCTGACCCTGCAGGAAGGCCAGGCAACGGCGATGGCGCACGGCTACGAACTGGCCAGCGGCCGCACCGCGGTCCTGCTGGTGCCCGGCGTCGCGGTTCCGTCGGCGATGAACAACCTCTACAACGCCTGGAAGGACCGTTCCGCGATCGTGGCCATTTCCGACTCGGCCCAAACCACCTTCGGGGGCCGCAACCAGTTCCAGCAGATGGACGACTGGCTGGAGCCGCTGCAGCAGTTCACCAAGTGGCGCTGGCAGATCAATCGGCCGGAGCGGATCAGCGAGTTCACCCGGCGCGCGATCAAGATGGCGGGAACGCCGCCGGGCGGCCCCGTGCATCTGCGCATCCCGATCAATGTCCTGGGCGAGCCCAAGCTGAAGCAGACCGTTTATCCCCAGCAATTGTTCCGGGTTGACGTCAATCTGCCGCCGAAACCCGAGTTGCTCGAATCGGCGGCGCGGGCCTTGCTGGAGTCGAACGCGCCGTTCATCAACGTCGGACACGAAGTGACGCGCAGCGGCGCGGTGGAGGACGTGGTGCGCCTTGCCGAAACGCTGGGCGCCCGGGTCAGCCAGGGCTATTCCGTATATGGCGACTTTCCCTTCAAACACCCGCTGTGGGCCGGGTTCTACGGACTGGGCGGCCCGAAACACCTGGGTCAAAGCGACATCTTTCTCAACCTGGGCACGGAAATGCCCGGCCCCGGGATCCTGGCCCCTTCGCCGCCCGGCAAGGCGACCGTCATTCACGCGCGCATGGAATACGAAGACATCGGCAACTTCCAGCCGACCGATATCGCGCTGGCCGGCGGCATCCGGGAAATCACCACCTCGCTGATCGACGCCATCGAGGGGATGGCTACCCGCGAACGGCTGGCAAAGATCCGCGAGCCCCGGATGGACGCCGCCCGCGAGGAGTTCGCGAAGCGCCTGGAGGATCAGCGCAGAACGGCCGAAGAAGACTGGAACGCAGCGCCCATCAGCTGGGCGCGCATGGCCTGGGAGCTCGACCAGCGCCTGACCGAGGACGCCATCATCGTCTCGGAGCTGGACAACCGGCTTCCCTACCACTGGATGGACTTCGCGCCCGGCAGGAAACGGCTGATCGGCCAGACCACCGGCTTCGCGCTGGGCTGGGGCGTGGGCGCCGCGCTGGGCGCCAAGGTGGCGCAGCCGGACAGGCAGGTCGTCTGCCTGGTGGGCGACGGCGCCTTCCTGTTCGGCCAGACGGAGGCGCTGTGGGCGGCTGCGCGCCACGACATTCCGATCACCATCGTGGTGTTCAACAACGAGTCCTACGACGGCGAGCGGGAGCGCATCTACTGGTTCTCGCCGCTGGCCCGCAACCGGGAGACCCGCGATCAGTGGAAGGACATCAGCTGCTACCTGGGCGATCCGCTGGTCGATTTCGCCGCCGTTTCACGGGCCTTTGGAGTGGAGGCCGAAACCGTGCTCGAGCCGGCCGAAATGCAAGCCGCCCTGGAACGGGCGCAACTCGTCAACAGGGACGGCGGCGCCTATCTGATCGACGCCCGGATCATGCAGCAAGGCCATGGCGCCAATTCCACCTGGCACCCCGACATCTCCATCGCCCGGAACCGCACACGCCTGATCTGACTTCCGTATCGCCGTAGCCCCTTTGTGTGCCTCCCTCGTGCGGGAGCGTTGAAGCAAGGACAGCGAGAATCGAGCCAGGATGGCGCCTCCCGCACGAGGCAGGCACACAAAGGGGCGGAAACGAAGCGAAAAACTACGGGAGTCGCGAAAGCAGGCCCTGCAGTTCGTCGAGGTTCTTGTAGCGCACTTCCAGGCGGCCGCCGCGCTTGCCGTGGCGGATGCGCACGGGCGCGCCCCAACGCTCGCTCAGGTCGCGCTCCAGGCTGACGACATTGGGGTCCCGCGCCGCCGGCGTCTTCTTGGGCCGGCTTTCCGCTTGCGCCAGTCGCTCCGCGTCGCGAACGGTCAGCCTCTTCTCGGCGATGAGCCGCGCCAGCGCAGCCTGCCGGGCCGGGTTCGTTACGGCCAGCAAGGCGCGTCCGTGACCCATTTCCAGCTTGCGCTCCGCCAGCAGCTCTTTAGCCGTATCTCCGAGTTCGAGCAGCCTGAGGTGGTTGCTGACCGCGGCGCGCGACATGCCGATCGATCGGCCCACCTCCTTGTGGGTGCCGCCCGATATTTCCAGAATCGCACGCAGCGCGCGGGCCAGTTCCATGGCGTTCAGGTCCTCTCGCTGCACGTTCTCGACCAAGGCCGCGAGCGCGGCCTCGGCGTCGGACAATGACCGCACGACGGCGGGCACGCTTTCCAGGCCGGCATGCTGGGCCGCACGCCAGCGGCGTTCGCCGGCAACGATCTCGTAACGCGCCTGTGAGTCGCCATCCCCATCGACAGGGCGCGCCAGCACGGGCTGAACGACGCCCTGGGCCCGTATGGATTCGGCCAATTCTGCGATGCCCTCCGGATCCATCGCCTGCCGGGGCTGGAACCGTCCCGGCTGCAGGAGGTCGAGAGGAAGTTCCTGAAGCGCGTTTGAGTGGGGCGCCGTTTCGCGGGCGGGCCCCAGCAAAGCCTCCAGTCCGCGCCCCAGTCCCCGGTTGGGAGCGGCCATTATTCGGCAAGCCCGCGGCGAATCATTTCGCCGGCGAGGGCGGCGTAGGCCAGCGCGCCGCTGGAGAGCCGGTCATGCTGCAGGACGGACAAGCCGAAGCCGGGCGCCTCGGCCAGACGCACGTTGCGCGGAATGATCGTTCGGAACAGTTCGTTCGGAAAGTGCTTCTGCAATTGCTCGGAAACGTCCCGGGCCAGCCGCGTTCGGCCATCGTACATGGTGCGGATTATGCCGCTAATCTCCAGGTCGGGATTGGAGCGCGCGCACAGCCCCTCGATCACGCCCACCAGCGACGACAGACCCTCCAGCGCAAAGTACTCGCACTGGATCGGCACCAGTACGCCCTCGGCGGCCACCAGGGCGTTCAGTGTGAGGATGTTCAGGCTCGGCGGACAATCGAGCAGGATCGTCTGATAGCTCGACGCCACTTCCAGCAAGGCCCCGCGCATCTGAAGCTCCCGTCCTTGCTCCACTTCCAGCAGCTCGACTTCGGCGGCCGTCAGCCCCGCGGTTGCCGGCACCAGGTCGAACCCGGCCGATTCGATCCTGATCACGCTCTCCGACGCCCGCGCCCGGCCCATCAGGAGACCGTATACGGATTGTCCGATGTCGTCGCGGCCCACGCCGCAGCCGGTGGTGGCGTTGGCTTGCGGGTCGAGATCGACCAGCAACACCTTGCGGTCCATTTGCGCAAGGCAGGCGGCCAGGTTGATGGCCGTCGTGGTCTTGCCCACGCCGCCCTTGCGGTTGGCGATCGCGAAAGTGCGTTTCACGAGTCCGCTCCCGGTCCCGCCGCTTCCGAAGCGCAGGTAAACACGGCCACGTGCCGCTGCGCATCCAGACCCGGCACGCTGATCGGATCGCACGACCGGCAATCAACGCCCGGTAACGCGAGCAATTGCCGGTTCGATGGGCGGCGGCCGAGCATGGCGACCAGCGTTGATCCCCGGCGCAACAGGCGAGCGGCCAAAGCTACGAGTTTCGGCAGCGGCGCCAATGCCCTCGCCACGATCGCGCGAGGCGGCTCCTCGGGCCGGTAGCGTTCCAGACGCTCGCGCACGATGCGCACATTGGGAAGATCAAGTTCGGAACAGGCGTGACGAAGAAACGCCGCTTTCCTGGCGGCCGAATCCAGCAGCACCCACCTGCTTTCCGGGCTCAGCAGCGCAAGCACGAGGCCGGGCAGCCCCGCTCCGCTGCCCGCGTCCAGCTTCGGCCCGGGAGGCAGAAAGGGCCGCACCGCCGCGCTGTCCAGCACATGGCGCACCACCAGCTCGTCGCGGGTGGCGCGCGCCGTCAGTCGCGACGCGCGGTTCCAGCGTATCAGCATGTCCAGATACGCGTTCAGCCGATCGATGTCGGCGGCGGCGGCGGACAGGCCCAGTCCGGCAAGGCCTGACGCCAGCCGTTCGCTAGTGTGCTGGCCCATTCATGCACGCCGTGCGGCGATTTCTTCCGCGCGGTGGCAGGCCGCCATGCCTTGCGCCAGCGTCCGCAGCTGCGGCGTTTCCTGCCTGCAGCGGTCGATAGCAAAATTGCAGCGGGCGGAGAAAGCGCATCCGGGCGGCGGATTCAGCGGCGAGGGCGGCTCCCCCTCGAGCAGCTCCCGTTTGCGGGACCGCTCGACCGCAGGGTCGGGAATCGGCGCCGCCTCGATGAGCGCGCGGGTGTAAGGATGCATGGGCCGTGCGTAGAGATGTTCGCTTTGTGCGACTTCCATCGCCCGGCCCAGGTACATCACGACCACCCGGTGGCTGATCTGCCGCACGACCGCGAGGTCGTGGGCGATGAAAATCAAGGCCAGGCCGAGCTCGTCCTGCAGTTCCATCAGCAGGTCCACGATCTGCGCGCGAATGGACACGTCGAGCGCGCTGACCGCCTCGTCGCAGATCACGACCGCCGGTCCCGGCGCCAGCGCCCGGGCGATCCCGATACGCTGACACTGGCCGCCGGAGAACTCGTGAGGATACCGGTCCAGCTGGCCGTCCGTCAGGCCCACGCGATTCAGAATCCGGACCACCCGCTCGTCGCGCTCGGCCCTGGACAGGTCGGGCCGGCAGGCGCCCAGCGGTTCGGCCACGATCTGACGGGCGGTCATGCGCGGGTTCAGCGAAGCCAGGGGGTCCTGAAAGATCATTTGCATGTTGCGGCGTGCGGCCATCCAGGTCTTCTTGCCGGCGTCCTGAAGGTCGCCGCCCAGCAGCGTCACGCGACCGGCGCTGGGTGGAACCAGCCCGATGACCGCCCGCGCCAGAGACGATTTGCCGCAGCCGGACTCGCCCACCACGCCCAGCGTTTCTCCGGGCGAGATCGTGAAGGTCCCGGTCGTTACCGCCTGAAGCTTCGGCCGGGGCGCGAAAAGCCGGGGGCGATCCAGAGAATAAACGACATCCAGCCCCTCGACGTCCAGGACCGGACCGGCGCCGGCGGCGCGCTTCCCGCGCGGCCGCGCGTCGCGGTCCAGCCGGGGAACGGCGGCCAGCAGGCGCTGCGTGTAGGGATGCTTCGGTTCGGCGTACACCCGGTCCACGCTGCCGCGCTCCTTGCATTCGCCGTCCTGCATCACCAGCACGTCGTCGCAGAAGCCGGCCACGATGCCGAGGTCGTGGGTAATGAAGATGATGGCGGCATTGAAATCGCGCCGCAACTCCTGCATGAGCGTGAGAATCTGCGCCTGCACGGTGACGTCCAGCGCGGTCGTGGGCTCGTCCGCGATCAGAAGCGCCGGCGTGCACAGCAGGGCCGTTGCAATCGTGACGCGCTGGCGCATGCCTCCCGACAGCTCATGCGGCCAGGACTGCAGGCGCTTGCCGGCGTCCGGGATCCGCACGGCTTCCAGCAACTCCCCGCAGCGCCGCAGCGCCTGCCGGCGGCTCATGCCTTCGTGCAATTCCAGCACCTGGGACATCTGCACACCGATCTTCAGGTAAGGGTTCAGCGACGTCATCGGGTCCTGGAAGATCATCGCGATGCGGTTGCCGCGAATCCCCCGCAGCTCGCGGTCCGCCATGCCGATCAGTTCGCGCCCCTCGAAACGCGCGCTGCCGCTGCTGCGCCCGTTGTCCGCCAGCAGGCCCATGAGGCTCAGCACCGTCTGGCTCTTGCCCGAACCGGACTCGCCCACGATACCCAGCGTCCTGCCCGCCTGGAGCCCGAAATCGATGCCGCGCACGGCATGCACGGTGCCGTCGGGAGTCGCGAAATCGACTTTCAGGTCTCGAACTTCGATCAGGGACATTCAGGCGCTCCTGTCCCGCGGGTCCAGCGCGTCCCGCAACCCGTCGCCGATGAAATTGCAGCAGAACAGGGTGGCGGCCAGGAAACCCGCGGAGAAGATCAAGCCCCAGGGTTCGTTCTCCATGGCCTTGGCTCCCTCGTTGACCAGCGCCCCCCAGGACGTCATGGGCTCCTGTACGCCCAGCCCCAGGAAGCTCAGGAAGGACTCCACCAGGATGACCTGCGGGATGGTGAGGGTCACGTACACCACCACCACTCCGAACAGGTTGGGCACGATATGCCGGCGAATGATCCGGGGCGTGGTCACGCCGGCGGCCTGGGCGGCCTCGACGAACTCGCGGCGCTTGATGCTGAGCGTCTGGCCGCGGACGATGCGAGCCATGTCCAGCCAGTTGATCGCGCCGATCGCCACGAAGATCAGCGCGATGTTCCTGCCGAACAGCACCATCAGCAGGATCACCAGGAACATGAACGGCATGGCGTAGAGGATGTCGACGATGCGCATCATGACCTGGTCGACGCGCCCGCCCAGGTAGCCCGCGATCGCCCCGTAGCTGATGCCGATCACGAGGCTCACCGCGGTCGCCACCAGGCCCACCATCAGCGAAATGCGCCCGCCCACCAGCGTGCGCACGAAGAGGTCGCGTCCCAGGTCGTCGGTGCCGAATAAGTGCCAGCCTTCGAAGCTGGGCGGCACCGACACATAGTCCCAATCCAGCTTGTCGAATTCCACCGGAGAAAGCTCCGGGCCGAAAACGCACAGCACCGCCACCACGGCCAGGATGATCGCGGCGCTCATGGCCGCGCGGTTGCGCTTCAGGGCGCGCCACGCGTCGCTCCACAAGCCGCGACCGGCGCCGGAAGCCTTCTGCAGCGCCACGCGGTTGACACGGGACTTTCTCATCTGCGTGGATGCCCCCGGTCGATCAGCTTCGCTGCCGGACCCTGGGGTCGAGGAAGCCGTAGCAGATGTCCACGAGGAAATTGAAGAGGATGATCAGTATTCCGTAGAAGACCACCACGCCCATCACCAGCGTGTAGTCGCGGTTCAGCGCGCCCTGCACGAAATGCCTGCCCAGCCCCGGCACGCCGAAGATCTGCTCGATGACGACCGAACCGGTGATCACGGCCGCCGTTGCCGGCCCGAGATAGGAGAGCACGGGCAGCAGGCCGGGTTTCAGCGCATGGCGCAGCAATATCGTCGATTGCGCCAGGCCCTGCGCCCGCGCCATGCGGATGAAATTGCTCCGCAGCACTTCGATCATGCTGCCGCGGGTCAGCCGGGCGATATAGGCGATCTGCGGCAGCGCCAGCGCCACCACCGGCATCACCATGTTCGGCAACCGTTCGAACAGGCTCTCCGACGGCCAGCCGCCCGCCGGAAGCCAGTCCAAGTGTACCGCGAAGACCAGGATCAGCAGCGGACCGATGACGAAATTGGGAATCGATATGCCGGTCATGCTGGCGGCCATTACCGCGTGGTCGGAGGCGCGGTTCTGCCGCAAGGCGGCCCAGCCGCCCGCGGACACTCCAATCAGCAGCGCCAGCAGCATTGCGCAGGCGCCGAGTTGCAACGATACGGGGAAGCCCTCCCGAATCAGTTCGGTCACTGTACGGTCGGTGTACTGGAACGAGGGCCCGAAGTCGCCCTGGGCAAGACCGCTCAGATAGCGGCCCAGTTGCTGAATCAGCGGTTCGTCCAGGTGATAGGCCGCCCGGATCTTGGCTTCGATCTCCGGATGCAGGGTCTTCTCGGTATCGAAAGGTCCGCCCGGCGCGGCCCGGATCATGAAAAAAGCCAGCGCGATGAGGATCAGCAGCGTGGGAATGGCCGCGAACACGCGCCGCAAGGCGTATCGAAACATCAGCGCATCATACCCCGCTCAATGCTGGAAGCACCGGTGTTTTCCCGCGCCCTCTCGTGGGCTGCGTCAGCCTTCCGCTTCCAGCCAGCGCAGCCTCCGATTCAGCCGTCGGGGGAGCCGGGTCTCCATCAATACGACGCCGCTCGCGACGACGGCGAAGGTTCCGATCGCCCACGCAGGCCGGGGATAAGCGAAAGACGCATACGGCCCGATCAGGACGGACATCAGACTCAGGCCAACCATCTGGGCGCTCAACAGGCGCGTTTGCCGACTTTGCACCGGCCGCATCGTAAAGGGCAGCCGCGGCCACAGGTACTGGCTTGCCTGCATCAGGAATACGCCGAGAAGCCCAACCAGAACCACGTGCGCCAATGCATGCCAAACTGCCTCGAACAACCAGGCAAGACAGGCCGCCGCCAAAGCCAGGAAGGGCACAACGAAATACAGCGTCACGCAATGCCTTGCGTCGGCCGCCACACGCGCCCGGTCCACGGGTGTGGAGAAGAAAATCCAGCCGGCACGGTACGAGGTGCTCCAGTACAACTGTTCCAGCAGCATGGTCGGCGCCAGCAAAAGCGCGAAGTGAAAGCCGAACAACGGCCAGACGCTGCTGCCGGGAACAAATGGATCGACGCTGCCCGTGTTCCGCATGGCCAGGATGAAATAGAACGCAACCAGCGGAACCAGGCCGAAAACGCTCATTCGAAACTGGGTGTCGTGCCGGAACTGCCCGCGTATCAGTCCCGAGGCGACGCTGAGTCGGCCGAGCCTTTTCCGCTTCCCGGCTCGCCGGCGGCGCTTCGATTGTCGATCGGTGTCCACGCTTACCGATTCATCGAGCTTTTGCGCGGATGCGAGCGAGAGCCGGTCACGGGAAGCCCATCCAAGCGCGACCGGCGCGCCCAGCGCCAGCGCCGCGCACAGCCACTGCCCGGTCCCGCCCGCGCCGCCGATAAGGCTGGCCAGGCCCGCGAACCAGGCGCTCGGCAAGGCCAGCCACCAGCCTTCCGGCGCAAGCCCCTCCATCGACCGCAGATAGGGGGTCAGCTCGTCCATGAACAGCACCGGAACGAGATAAACAGCGCCCAGGAACAGTTGCGAGTAGGCCATGGCGCGACCCAGCCGGCTCGCGCCCACCTTCTCGATCAGCCAGGCATAAATGCCGATCAGCGCCAGCACGATCGACAGGAGCAGCAACCCCGCGGCCAACGCCAGTCCGATCGCCGCAAGCCAGCCGAACCGCACGCCGCAAATTACGACGGACGGGCCGACAATCAGGCCCGTGTTGATCCCTTGGTGGGCAAGAGTCACGGTCAGCCGAACCAGCAGGTAGGTGCGGGGACTGACCGGCCGATGACCCAGGGCCCGGTAATCCATCGGCGAAATGGCGACGGCCTGAAAATTGGCCAACAGCAGGAAGAACACCGCAATGGAGACAGTCGTGAGCGCGAAGAGGCCCACCGTAAACGGTCCGGTAGCAAACGCAGTCATGGCGCCCACATAGACACCCACGATGCCCAGGAAAATTCCCGTCATCCAGGAGACAAGCCGCGTGCGCTTACCCTGTTGCGTCATCTGCTCGGTTGACAGCGAGGAGCGAAAGCCGACCTGGATCAGGGCGCGCACCAGGGCCCGCCACTGCCGGTAATCGCCGCCCAGCGCGCCGATGACTCCAGGCGCCGGGTTCATTGCACAGCCACCAGGAGTTCCCGCGCCACGGCCTCCGTATCGCGCACGCCGGTGAGTTGCACGAAGGCGTCCTCCAGCGTCTCGACGCCGTGTTCGGCGGCGATCTGCTCCGGTGCGCCGCCGGCCACCTGCCGGCCTTCATGGATGATGACGACGCGGGTGCATATCCGCTCGATTACGTCGAGAATGTGCGAACAGAACAGAATGGCGCGCCCCTGATCCGCGAGCTCCCGCAACAGGGTCTTGACCACCAGCGCGGCATTGGGGTCCAGCCCGTTCAGCGGTTCATCGAGAAACAGCGCCTGCGGATTGCTCAGCAGGGCCGCGCTGATCAGAACCTTCTGCTTCATCCCCTTTGAGAATCCGCTGATCAGACGGTCCCGCGCATCGAGGATTCCGAACAGTTCCAGGAAACGGTCGGCCCGACGGTCGGCGTCTGCGCGGCGCATCCCGTAAAGGCTGCCGATCATGCGCAGGAACTCCGCGGCGCTGAGCGATTCGTAGAGCGCCCCGCTTTCGGGAACATAGCCCAGGCATTGCTTTGCGGCGACCGGATCCCTGCTCACATCGATCCCGCAAATCCGCGCCCGCCCCGACGCCGGCTGAATCATGCCGGTCAGCATTTTCACCGTGGTGGTCTTGCCGGCCCCGTTGGGTCCCAGGAAACCCAGGATTTCTCCCGCCTCCACGCTCAAGTCCAGTCCATCGACGGCAAGCAGCTCGCCGTAGGACTTGCTCAGTCCCCTTGCTTCAATCATCGCGCCCAAGAGAAATCCTCCTTGTTGCCGTGGGCACCGCAATCCCTTTGTTGTTATTGGTCCGCTAGTGTTTCAGGATACTCAAGTGCCGTGCGTAAATGTGATCCATGATATTACCTTCGTAGCCGTGCACCCAGGGCTTGACCATGCGCTTGGTGACGTAGAAATACAGCGGCAGGATGGGCTGGTCCGCCAGCATCAGCCGCTCCGCTTCCTGCAGGTGTTCGGCCCGGCGCAGCACGTCCGGTTCCGCCGATGCGGATGCCAGCAGCGCATCGTAGCGCGGGTTGTCGTAGCCCGAGTCGTTCTGTTCGTTGGCCGATTCCAGCAATTGCGCGAAGGTATAGGCGTCTTCGTAGTCGCCGATCCAGCCGGCCCGGTAAATTTCCGTCTCCAGCTTGCTCTTGCGGGTTTCCAGGAAGACTTTCCATTCCTGGTTCGCCAGCGTGGCCTCCATTCCCAGGACTTCCTTCCACATGCTTCGCAGCGCAATGGCGATTCGTTTGTGATTGTCGCTGGTGTTGTAAAGGACTTCGACCGTGAGCGGATTCTCCTCGGAATAGCCCGCTTCGGCGTAGAGCCGTCGTGCCTCCGCCTCGCGCTGTTCCTGGGTCCAGCCGGCCTCTTCGGGCTCCTGCTGCGCGTATCCGCGCACCGGCGGAACCCAGCTGTACGCGACCGGTTCGCCGGCGCCGCTCACGACCCGCGCAATGATGTCGCGGTCCACGGCCAGCGACAGCGCGCGTCGGAGTCCCGGCTGGTCCGCGAACGGCGGCCGCGTGGTATTGAAGCCGAAGTAGTACGTTCCCAGGTACGGCGTTACCCGAAACTCCTCGGCCAGGTTGGCGCGGATCCACTTGAGTTGCTTCTGCGGAATCGTGTCGGTTATATCGAGTTCGTCCGCGCGGTAGCGTTTGAGTTCCGCGTCCTGGTTCTCGATCGCGTAGTAATAGACCTCGTTGATGGTCGTGTTGGCGTTGTCCCAGTAGTGGGGATTGCGCTCAATGTGGATGTGCGACTGCACGACCCAGTCCCTCAACTGGTACGCGCCGTTGCCCACATGGCTTTCAACCCGCGACCAGTTGCTGCCGTGCCGCTCCACCACACCGCGATGCACGGCGTAGCAGGTCGAGTGGGTAAGCAGTCCGAGCATGTACGGCGTGGGAGCATTGAGGTGGATCACGAAGGTCCGCTCATCCACCGCCTCCACGCCCAGCTCCTCCGGCGGGAGTTCGCCGGCGATGACTTTCCGCGCGTTGCGGATCGGCGCCAGCACGCTGGAGTAGCGGGACAGCGTTTCCGGGTCCGCGCTGCGGCGCAGGCCGTACTCGAAGTCGAAGGCGGTGACCGGATCGCCATTGCTCCAGCGCCCGTCGGGCCGCATGATGAAGGTATAGGTCCGGCCGTCTTCGGATATCGTCCAGCTCTCGGCCGCCCCGGGGATCAGATCGCCGTTCGGCGCTTCGCCGACCAGCCCCTCAAACAGGTCGCGCAATATATTCGAGGACGGGACTCCTTCGGCCCGATGCGGGTCCAGCGTCTGGGGCTCGGTTCCGTTGCCGCGGTGGAGAACCTGCTCGTCCGCCAGCTCCAGCCCCGACTCGCCGCCGATAGGGCCGTAACTTACCGGTGTCTGTTCCGTTCCGCCGCCGCAGCCGCCGAGAAGCAGCGCCAGCGCGCCGGCCCCAAAAAGGATTTTCACGCGCATTTGAGCTCCTGTTTCTTCAGGTGAACCAACAACTGGGACACCGCCGCGGGCGTCATACCCGAAATCCGCTCCGCCTGGCCGATGGTGGCCGGCCGGGCCTGCGAGAGTTTCTCGCGAACTTCATTGGACAGGCCCCGGACCACTCCGTAGTCCAGTTCCGCGGGCAGCGGCGTGCCTCTCATCCGGCGGTTGCGCCTGATCTCCGCCCCCTGGCGCTTGAGATAGCCGGCGTAGCGAACTTCGACCTCCACCGCTTCTTCGATCTGCCGGGCCAGTTCCGGCCACTCGCCCTTCGCTTCGGGCCGTGCGCCCACATCGGGCAGGTCCGTCACGCGGCGGTAATCCCAGTCCGGGCGGCGAAGCAGGCTGAGGGCGCTGCAGGCGCCGCTTGCGGCAGTCCCGGGGGCCGGCGTCCTGCACTGCTCAAGCCGAGCCCGTTCGTGTTCAATCTCTTCCTGCTTCAGGCAGAAGGCCTTCCACCGTTCCTCCCCGATCAGTCCCAACCGCCTCCCTTCGGGCGTCAGGCGGGCGTCGGCATTGTCTTCGCGCAGACGCAGGCGGTACTCGGCGCGGCTGGTGAACATCCGGTACGGCTCGGTGACGCCGCGGGTCACGAGGTCGTCCACCAGCACGCCCATGTAGGCCTCCTCGCGCCCGGGCGCGAAGGCAGGCTCGCCGCGCCCGGCCAGCACGGCGTTGATTCCGGCCAGCAGGCCCTGCGCGGCTGCTTCCTCGTAACCGGTGGTGCCGTTGATCTGTCCGGCGAAGTAAAGTCCCGCCACGGCCTGCGTCTGCAGGTCGGGGCCCAGTTCCCGCGGATCGAAATAGTCGTACTCGATCGCGTAGCCGGGACTGGTCATGCGGGCCCGCTCGAATCCCGGAATCGTGGCCAGGAACTCACGCTGGACGTCCGCCGGAAGGCTGGTGGATATGCCGTTGGGATAGACCTCGGCGGTGCTCAGCCCTTCCGGTTCAACGAAAATCTGGTGCGACTCGCGATCGGCGAAGCGCACGACCTTGTCCTCCAGCGAAGGACAATAGCGGGGACCGACGCCCTCTATGGCGCCGCTGTACATCGGAGACTGGTCCAACCTGGCCCGAACGATCTCGTGTGTGGCCTCGGTGGTGCGGGTAATGTGGCATTCCATCTGGCGCGGGTGGTGCTCAAGACGGCCCATGAACGAGAACACCGGCCTCGGCCGGTCCCCCGGCTGCCTGCGCATGACCGAAAAATCGATGGTTCTTCCGTCCAGCCGGGGCGGCGTTCCGGTCTTGAGCCTCCCCACCGGCAAGTCCAGTGCCCGCAATCGCCCGGCAAGACGGTTGGCCGGCGGATCTCCGGCCCGGCCGGCGGCATGACGCTCGCTGCCCACATGGATCTGTCCGCCCAGGAAGGTCCCGACCGTCAGCACCACGGCCCGCGCGCGGAACTCCAGTCCTGTTCGGGTCCTGACCCCGCCCATGCGGTGCCGTTCGACCACCAGGTCGTCGACGCTGTCCTGGAACAGCGTCAATCCGCGGGCTGATTCCAGCGAGTTCCGTATGGCCGCCTTGTACAGCAAGCGGTCGGCCTGCGCCCGGGTGGCGCGCACCGCCGGTCCCTTGCTGGCGTTGAGCCGGCGGAAATGTATGCCGGCGCGATCGGCAGCCGTCGCAATGGCCCCGCCAAGCGCGTCGATCTCGCGCGCCAGGTGGCCCTTGCCGACGCCGCCGATCGCCGGATTGCAGCTCATCTGCCCTAGCGTGTCCAGGCTGTGCGTAATCAGCAGAACGCGCGCTCCCATGCGCGAGCCCGCCAGCGCCGCCTCGGTGCCGGCGTGACCGCCACCCACAACGATTACATCAAATTCCGCCTGGCTCATCGATCCGCTTGTCCATTCCCGCAAGGCGCGCTCCTGCTCGAGGCCGACCCTGCATCAGCCGGCAGGATTTTACTTCCCGATGCAGAACTGCGAGAAGATCTCGCCCAGCAGGTCGTCGCTGCCCACCGCTCCGGTGATCTTGCCCAGGTGCTCCTGGGCGAGCCGCAGTTCCTCGGCCACCAGTTCCGCGGAATGGCCTTGGCTGAACAGGGATTCCGCTGCGAGAAAGCGGCGATTCGCCTCCCTGAGGCTGTTGACCTGCCGGGACCGGGCCGAAAACACGCCCTCGGCGGTCCCGCCGGCCGCCTCCGCCAGGATCTCTCTGAGCGAATCCAGCCCGGCGCCGGTCCTGGCGCTCAGGCTTACGGTCCTGTCTCCCGCCGCTCCGGGGGTCTCGCCGGTCAGGTCGATCTTGTTGCGCACGACGATGGTCCGGCCGGTCGGGCGCGGCTGCGTTCCCCCCGCCGCGGCATCCCAGACGTTGAGAACCAGGTCCGCCTCGTCGCGCGCCGCACGGGCCCTGCGGACGCCTTCCCGTTCCACGCCGCCCTCGGCCGAACGCAGGCCGGCAGTGTCGATCAGTTCCACGGGAATGCCTTCGATGCTGATCTCCGCGCGCACCAGGTCGCGAGTGGTGCCCGGCTCGTCGGCGACAATGGCGGCGGGTTCGCCCGCCAGGGCGTTCATGAGCGAAGACTTGCCGGCATTGGGACGCCCGGAAATTACTACGTTCAGCCCGTCCCGAAGGATCCGGCCCCGTTCGGCGGCCTCCGACACCCGTCCAAACCGGCTCCCCAGCTCTTCGAAGCCCTCCCTGAGCGCGCGATCTTCGAGCGGGTTGACCTCCTCGTCGGGGAAGTCCAGCGTGGCCTCCAGGTGGGCCCGCAGGCCCGTAAGGCGCGAGACCAGAGCCTCCACGGCCTCGGAAAAGGCGCCGCGCAGGCTGCGCGCCGCGGCCCGCGCGGCGGCTTTGCTGGCGGCGTCGATGAGGTCGGCCACGGCCTCGGCCTGCGCCAGATCCATGCGGTCATTGAGAAACGCCCGCCGCGAGAACTCGCCCGGGCCGGCCGGCCGCGCGCCAAGTTCGCAGACCCGGGCGACAAGCAGGTCGCAGACCACCGGGCTGCCGTGCACCTGCAGTTCCAGCACGTCCTCGCCGGTAAAGGAGTTGGGGGCCGGAAAGAACAGCGCCAGGCCGCGGTCGAGCAATTCTCCGGAGGAATCCGTGAGCGACACCAGGCAGGCGCTGCGCGCCGGCGGCAATTCGCCGAGTATTTCCGCGGTCATGCCGCGCACAGCCTCGCCCGATACGCGAATGACCGCCACGCCGCCCCGTCCCGGGGGCGTGGCGCAGGCGACTATCGTGCCGCCCGCTTCCCGGGCGCCTTGTCGGTCCGGCGATTGATCCGCCATTGCTGCAGGGTGGAGAAGATCGAATTGGTAAGCCAGTACAAGACCAGGCCGGAGGGGAAGAACATGAAGAACACGGTGAACATCACCGGCATCGCCGTCATGATCCTGGCCTGCATGGGGTCGGGCGGCTTGGGATTCAGTTTCTGCTGCCAGAACATCGCCGCCCCCATGAGCGCGGGCAGCACGAAGATCGGGTCGCGCGAGGACAGGTCGTTGATCCATAGCAGGAAAGGCGCCTGGCGGATTTCCACGCTCTCGACCAGCACCCAGTAGAACGCGATGAAGAACGGCAACTGAATGAAGATCGGCAGGCAGCCGGCGGCCGGATTGACCTTTTCCGTCTTGTACAGATCCATCATGGCGCGGTTGCGCCCCTGCGGATCGTCCTTGAACCGTTCCTGAATCGACTTGAGCCGCGGCTGCAGCTTGCGCATGCGGGCCATGGACTTGCCGCTGGCCTCCGTGAGCGGGAACAGCACCGCCTTGATGATCAGCGTGGCGAGCACGATGGCCCAGCCCCAGTTGCCGACGCCGGCGAACAAGGTCTTCAGAAGCCAGAAGAGAGGCTGGGCGAACACCGTGAAAATCCCGTAGTCCACGGTCAATTCCAGTCCCGGGGCGGTCTCGCTGAGCTGCGATTGCAGCTTCGGTCCCACGAACAACTGCGCGAAAAAGCGCTCTTCGCCGCCCGGCGGCACCGTCTGCACCGGACCGATCGCGCTCAATCGGTAGGTACGCCCGGAAACCGTGCCGTCGTACCGGTAGGGCTGTTCCCCGTCGGGCACGGCCGCGGCGACAAAGTGGTGCTGTATTGAACCCACCCAGCCGGCCGTGGCGGTCTCGCTGAGCGGCTCGTCCTCGATATCGTCCACGTCCATCCGGTCATAGCTGTCGCCGTCGTAGTAGACAGGCCCGGTAATGGAGTAGGTGTCGACGTTGAACATCGAGCGCTTTTCCGGAAGGTGGACGCGGCGCAGCAGAACATAGGGCGCCACGCCGTAAGCTTCGCTGCCCCCGTTGCGCACCACCTGTTCCACCTCGACCGCGTAGCTTCCGCGGCGAAACGTATAGAGCTTGGTCACGCTGAGGCCGCCCTCGCTCCAGGTCAGCGGCACGACCAGATCGTCCTCGCCCTCAAGCAGCCGGTACTCGCCGAGTTCGCTCGCAAAACGCTGGTGGTGATTGGCTTCCGGCGCGTCATCCACTGCCCGCAAACCGGCGCTCAGGGTGTATTCGGCCCCGGGCGTGGCGCTCAAAAGCCGCACCTTTGCCGCGTCGTCGTCCTTGTCGACCGGGTAGTCCAGGAGGATCGCTTCGACCAGACCGCCGCCCACCTTGCTGATGGACAGGTCGAACACGTCGGTGACCACCCGCACCACCGGCGGCGCGGCGGACAGGCGGGCGGGCGATTCCGCCTGGTCCTCCCCGGGCTCGGCGCCGGAAACGGAGGGAAGAGCCGGCAGGTCCGTCTCGGCGGGCGCGGCCGGCGAAGACGGCGCCGGCAGGTCCCCGGAAACCGGCGCCGGCTCGGCGTCGCGGCGCAGCTGGTCCTGGTTCCACGCCTGCCAGCTGAACAACAGCATGGCGCCGAACATGATCCAGAGCGGGAACCTCAGTCTTTCCATTTGCCCTCCGCTTCGGCCACCCTTACAACCTCGCCCCAAAGGCGCGGCAACCTGGACCGGAGATCAATCGCCCCGCCGGCGGGGGGCCGGGCGAGGCTCACGACGATATCCAGCCCCTCCAGACGGTGCTGATTGACCCGGAAGCTCTCCCTGAGCTGGCGCCGGATCCGGTTGCGGACCACGGCCTTGCGGGTGGCCTTCAGGCTCACCGCCAGCCCCAGGCGGGCGCGCCTCCTGCCGTTGGGACGAAGACGGGCGTGCAGGAGGCCGACCCGGGCCCGGCGACCCGTGCGAAATACGGAGCGAAACTCGGACGCCTTGAGCAGGCGGGCTTCGCGGGGGAAACGCAGCCGTTCTGGTGTCATGCCGTGCAAATGCCGTGGTAACCGCAAAGTGTTGATTTTCCGGCGATTCTATCGTTTGCTACCGGCCCGCCCAAAATGCCGGCAACCGCTAGCCGCCGGTTGCGGCGATGTAGCCCGCGGCCAGATCCCGCGTCGCGCCGAGACCGGCGAGACGCCCGTCTGGCAAGGCGCGAGGAGCGCGCATATCCGGTATATGCAAGCGACGAGCAACGCAGTCCAGACGGGATGGATCGCCGGTCGAAAGCAGCGGGGCTCTGGCCGCGGGCTGCTAGTGCGACAGCCTGGCCCGTCCCTTGCTCCTCCGCCTCTTCAGGACCAGCCGGCCGGCCCTCGTCGCCATGCGGGCGCGAAAGCCGTGAGTGCGCTTGCGTTTGATGCGGCTGGGCTGGTAGGTGCGCTTCATTGCTCTTGAATGAAATCGCGGCGGTCACCGCCGCCGCACAAGGGGCGCTCAGCATAGCCTCTGGCAGGCGCAAAGTCAATGAAAGCAAGGGGTTTGATTCCGGCGGCGAGTTGTGGAATAAAGTGCCTTACGAGGCTCATCCGGGACCCCTTCGACCACCAAGCCCATGCCTGGCGCAACGCGTGAGAAAACTGATTTCTGGCACGAGGTTTGTCGGGAGCTCAGGCCCCTCCTGGCGGAGGAAAAGTACAACACCTACATCCAGCCCCTGGAGGCGCAGTTCGACAACGGCAGGCTCAGGCTGATAGCCCCCAACCGCTTCGTTCGCGGCTGGATCGAATCCAACTGCATGCACCTCTTGGCCGAAGCCTGCGAGCGGCAGGGCGCCGAGGCCGATGTGGAGCTACTCGACCGGCCCATCCCGCGGCGCGCCCCCGCAGCGGCGCCCGCCGCGGCAGCGGCCCCGCCCGTGCCGGGTTCCAGGCTGGCTCCCCAATTCACTTTCGATGCGTTCGTTACCGGGCCGACCAACCAGGTCGCCTACGACGCCGCCCGACACGTGGCCCGCCACCGGGCCTACAACCCGCTGCTCATCTATGGCGGCGTCGGGCTCGGCAAGACCCATCTCATGCACGCAATCGGTCACCAGCTGCTGGCGGACCGGCGCGGGTTGCGCGTCGCCTATGTGCATTCGGACACCTTCATCAACGACTACCTGAGCGCCTTGCGCAAGGTGCGCGCGTCCTACGGCCGATCGGGCTCCGACCAGCTTGTCGAGCAATTCAAGCGCTCCTACCGCAGCGTGGACACGCTTCTTCTTGACGACGTGCAGTTCCTGGCCGGCAAGGAGAGTTCGCAGGAGCAGTTCTATCACACCCTCAACGTGCTGCTGCAGGACGGCCGGCAGATCGTTCTTACCTGCGACAAGCTTCCGCGCGAGGTGTCCGGCCTGGAAACCCGCGTGATTTCGCGGCTCGGTTCCGGCCTGATGGTCAACATCGAACCGCCGGACCTGGAAACCCGCGCCGCCATCGTGCTTGCCAAGGCCGAAGCGGCCAGCGTGGATTGCCCCGAGGACGTGGCGATGTATATCGCGCAGCACGTCTTCTCCAGCGTCCGCGAACTGGAGGGCGCCTACCGCACCGTTGAAGCCATGTCGCGTTTCCGCGGCATGCCGATCGATCTCCAGTTGGCCAAGCAGGCCCTCAGGAATCACGTGGCTTCGGTGGCGCGCCGCATTACTCCGGAGGAAATTCAGAAGCTGGTCGCCAACTACTTTCAGATCCGTCCCTCCGACTTGCGGTCCGCCAGCCGCAAGCGGGCGATCGTGCGGCCGCGGCAGATCGCAATGGTGCTGGCGCGTGAGTACACCGACTTGAGCTTGCCCGACATCGGCGAGGCCTTCGGCGGGCGGGACCACACGACCGTGATCAATGCGGTCCGCCGGATTCAGGAATTGCGAGGTTCAGACCACAATTTAGACCAGCAATACAAGAGTCTGGCCAGTATCCTTGCACAGTAGCTTCCGCATGGAAGTCGCCTGGGGACAAGGCCGGTCCTGTTTGTGGATGATTTGTTGAATTGTCGTTCACCCACATTCCGCCCACAGGCGCCGCTACCGCAAGCACACCCATGCATCCACACCGATATGGAAATTAAGCTATTGATTTATAACACCTTTCTGGATATTCACACATATCCACCCACATCGTTATCATCATCGTCTATATATATATATATGAGATGGTGATAAAGGAGGACTCATGAAACTCAGCATTCCGCAAGAGGGCCTGCACAGTCTTTTGCAATCGGTCACGAGTGCGGCACAAAGCCAGGCGGACACCATGGCAATTCTTCGCAATGCGCTGCTGGATGCGGCTGACGGGTTTCTGACCGCCACCTGCACGAACCTGGAGCTGACGCTGGTGGCGCGAGCGCAGTTGATCGACATCGCCGCGGAAGGCTCGGTAACCGTGCCGGCGAAGCTGCTGCAGGGAGTAAGCGCGTCCCTTCGCGGCGGCAGCAATATCGAACTCGAGCTGGACGGAAACCAGCTGTCCGTCAAGTGCGGACGCTATTCGGGCACGCTGGAGACCTTGCCTCCCGAGGATTTTCCGCGGCTGGACCCGGGAAACGATGTCGACGGAGTCACGATGAAGTCCGCCGTGCTCGCGAAGATGCTGTCGGAGACCCACTTCGCCATGGCGCAATCCGATCCACGGTATTACCTCAATGGCATGCTGATCGAAATCTCGGAAGACGGATTGCGGCTGGTGGCAACCGACGGCCATCGCCTGTCGTGCTCGGAAACGTCTGAATGCAAGGGATCCGGTGATTCCGACCCGAGCAAGGGAATCGTCCCGCGCAACAGCATCAACGCATTGCGGCCGCTGCTGGCGTTCAGCGACGACGTGGAGCTGGCGATTGGAGACAACCAGGTTCGATTCAGCCTGGGCGACCGGCACATGACTTCAAAGCTCATTGAGGGCCGGTACCCGGAATACCGGCGCGTTATTCCCGAGCGGCAGGAGAAACCCGTCGTGGCCAATCGCGAAACGCTGGAATCGGCGCTGAGCCGGGTGGCGCTGGTGGCGCGCGAGAGCCGCGGGGTAAGGGATCAGCGCATACCGCTGGTGTCGGTGCTGGTCAAGGAGAACATTGTGGGCATCAGCACCGAGGGAGGCCAGGGCGCACAGGCGCAGGACGAGATCGAGGCCAGCTACCACGGCCCCGAGATCAAGGTGGGCTTCAACGCCATTTACCTGACGGACGTGCTGAGATCCCTGCAATCCGATGAGGTTGAGATTCATGTGCGCGACGGAAACAGCAGCGTGCTCGTCTGTGCGCCCGACGGAGAGGCCGTGCAGCACATCGTCATGCCCATGCGCCTGTAGCGCGAATGAACGAAACTCAGCGTCTGGCGCGCTTGGTGCGCCGCCTGATTGTTGCGGCGCTGTGGCTGTTTGTCGGCGTTCCGGTGCTTTTGTGGGTGGTGTTTTTCATGGGGAGTTGCGCGGCGGCGGTTTAGCGACCTGACGCGACGGCCGTGGCGCAGTTGACAGAACTTCGGGCGCGCAACCTGCGAGCCCTGGAAGACATCGACCTGGCCCCCGACGGGCGGGCCAACCTCGTCATGGGACATAACGGCGCCGGCAAGACAACCCTGCTGGAGGCAATCTACCTGTTGTCGCGGGGCCGGTCATTCCGGGGCAGCGACCTGCGGCAACTCGTTGCACACGGGAAGCCGGAGGCTGAAATAAGCGGCACCGTGGCCGTGGGCAAGATCGGACGGCGAATTGGCCTGACGATTGAGGGACGGAGCGCGCGGGCCCGGCTGGATGGTGCGGACGGTGCCCGGCGTCCGGAAATCGCCCGGCTGCTGCCCGTGCTGAACCTGGACGCGAGGCTCATGGATCTCGTGGACCGCGGCCCCGAGCGGCGCCGGCTGCTGCTGAACTGGGTCACGTTTCACGTGGAACCCGGGTTTAACGCCGCCTGGAGGCGGTTTCGGCGCGCGTTGAGACAGCGGAACGCCAGTCTCAGGCAAGGCGCCCGAGCAAACGCCATAGCGGCCTGGGACGGCGAGTTTTGCAGGGCGGCGCTGGAAATGGAGGCGGTGCGGAAGGCAGTGGCGGAGCGGCTGAAGCCGCGATTTGCGAAGATCGCGGCCAGGCTTACCGGAACGCCGGCGGATTGGGACTACCATCCGGGCTGGCCGAGGGAAGATTCTCTGGAGGAAATCCTCAGGGCGGGCCTGGACGGGGACCGCAAGCAGGGAAACACCCGCTTCGGCCCGCAGCGGGCCGACCTGGTTCTGCGTCTGGGGTCCAGGCGGGCCCGGTACATTGCGTCGCGCGGACAACAGAAGCTGTTGGCCTCGTCACTGATGCTGGCGGCGGCGGAAGTGCTTGAAACGGAGGGCGCCAACAGGCCGGTTCTGCTGGTTGACGAGCCGTTGTCCGAGCTGGATGCGGACCATGGGCAGGAATTGCTGAAAGCGTTTGTCGAACGGGGCGCCCAGCTGTTCATCGCGGCGGTCGAAACGGCTCCATACCGGCGTTGGATGGAAGCGCGGGAAATTCGCCTGAAAGAGGGCGCGCTGGTATAATTTCACACGTGCCGAGTGTCGACTCCCGCCCGCTTGTGCAGGGCGATTCCTACACTGCCATCGGCCGCTTTGCGGCCCACGGCTACAGGATCGACGCTTATTCCGCGGAACGCGCCGATGCCGGGCTCTGAGCGCCGGCAGGAACACCGCAGCAGCCCCGTCAAGGAAGATTTTCGCAGTCGATGACCATGCAAGAGCCCGCCGAAGAACGCACCATGCCCACGGAGCAAGTCCAGGCGGACGCTTCCGAATCCTATGGCGCGGACCAGATCGAAGTCCTGGAGGACCGGGAGTCGGTGCGCAAGTTGCCCGGGATGTATATCGGGGACACGGACGACGGCACCGGCCTCCATCACCTGATTTACGAGGTGGTCGATAACTCCGTAGACGAAGCCCTGGCCGGTTACTGCAGCAGGATCACCGTACGTCTGCTTGCGGATGGCGGAGCGGAGATCAGCGACGACGGCCGGGGAATACCCGTGGACAAACACGCCAAGACCGGTCGCTCCGCAGCGGAATTGATCATGACGACACTTCACGCAGGCGGCAAATTCGACGAAAGCGTCTACAAGGTATCGGGCGGCCTGCACGGAGTGGGCGTATCGGTCGTGAATTTTCTTTCCGCAAATCTGGAGCTCGTGGTCCACCGAGGTGGCCGGCAATACCGTCAGAGTTATTCGACCGGTATTCCGGATGGTGCGCTGGAGGACGTCGGTGAGAGTGACCGGAGCGGCACCGTCATCCGCTTCCGTCCGGATCCGCAGGTTTTCGCGGCCAGCCTGGAATTTGACGCCGGCACCCTGGCCGGGAGGTTAAGGGAACTTGCCTTTCTCAACAGCGGCATCACGATCGAGTTCGCGGACGAGCGCGAGGGCGGAGAGCAGCGGACCTTCCATGCGGAAGGAGGAATCCGCGAATTCGTGCAATGGCTGAATCAATCCCGCGAACCCTTGCATGCGCAGGTGTTTCACGTGAAACGTGCGCAGATCGTGGAAATCGCGCGCCGCGAGGAAGGCGACGGCAACGGCGAGAACAGGGAGACTTCCACGGAGATGGAGGTCGAGGCGGCGATGCAATGGAACGCGGGATACCAGGAGCACAGTTCGTTCTTCACCAATAACATTCCCCAGAACCATGGCGGGACGCACCAGGAGGGCTTTCGCACGGCCCTCACCCGAACGCTCAACACGTATCTCGAGCAGCATGGCGGAAAAAGGGCCAAGGACCTTACGCTTCGGGGCGAGGATGTGCGCGAAGGCTTGACCGCCGTCGTTTCGGTGAAGATGCGGGACCCCAAGTTTTCCTCCCAGACCAAGGAAAGACTGGTGTCATCGGAAGCCAAGACCGCGGTCGAGCGGTCCGTGGCCGAAGCCTTGCGGGAGTTCCTGCTCGAGAATCCCAAGCAGGCCCGGTCGATTACGGAGAAGATTGTCGACGCGGCCACGGCGCGCGAGGCCGCCCGGAAGGCCCGCGACATTGCCCGAAAGAAGAGCGACGTTGGCGGCCTGCCCGGAAAACTGGCCGATTGCCAGGAGAAGGACGCGAGCAAGCGCGAGATCTTCCTGGTCGAGGGCGATTCCGCCGGGGGCTCCGCCAAGCAGGCGCGCGACCGGCGCACTCAGGCGGTATTGCCTTTGCGGGGAAAGATTCTCAACGTGGAAAAGGCGCGCCAGGACAAGATGTTTTCCTCCGACGAGGTCGCCACGCTGATCGCGGCGCTGGGATGCGGGGTTGGCCGCGATGAGGAAAACTTCGACGCGGAGAAACTGCGCTATGAACGGGTCATCATCATGACCGATGCGGACGTGGACGGTTCGCACATACGCACGCTGCTGCTGACTTTCTTTTTCCGCTACATGCCCGCCTTGATCGAACGCGGACACGTCTATATCGCTCAGCCGCCGCTCTACAAGGTAACGCGCGGGCGGAAGGAGCAGTACCTGAAGGATGATGACGAATTGCGCGAATGGACGCTGGAAGCGGCGCTGAAGGACGCGAGCCTGCTTGCGGCCGGCCGCAAGGCGCCCGTGCACGCGGAGGAATTGCGGCAACTGGCGCAGAGGTGCCTGCAGGCGCGAAGCTCCCTGGAAGGGTTTCGCGGAAAGGCCGACGAGCGGGTCCTGGCCTGCCTTATCGAGTTGCCGCCGGTCGACACCGAGCGCCTGGACGACTCGCGCTACATGGCCGACTGGGGCACGCGGCTCGAGGCAGCCTTGGCGAAGCACGATGCGCAGGCAGCCTGGAAGGTCTCGGTACAGGCCAACGGGCGGACGCCGGCCGCATTCTCCGTGGTCAGGACCGAAAATGGCGTGGACGAAGAGAGCGCGCTTGAGTTTTCGCTGTTCGGCACCGCCGAATACCAGTCCGTACGAGGCCTGGCGGCCGAACTGAGCAAGCTGATGGCGGGCGGCGCCGCCGCCCGGCGCGCTTCTTCAAGTCGTGAGGTGGGCCTGTTCGGACAGGCGCTGGACTGGTTCATGGACCAGGGCCGCCGGGGCGTTACGCTGCAAAGATACAAGGGCCTGGGCGAAATGAACGCGGCGCAACTGTGGGAGACAACGGTGAATCCGGAGACCCGACGGCTGGTGCGGGTGGAAGTGGCCAGCGAATTCGAGACCAGCGCCACCAGCAAGCTGTTTACCACGCTGATGGGCGAGAAAGTCGAACCCCGGCGCGCGTTCATAGAAGACAACGCGCTCAACGTCGTCAATCTGGATATATAGCGACCTTTAAATCCTCTATATTCTTTTATATACTAGCTATATTCCCTTATCTGATCTTATCTGTCTTACTTCTGATTCGATCCAGCCCTTCGCTTCCTCGGTAATTTTGCGGGCCCCGGCGCCGGTGGTGGCCAGGGGGCGCCCGATAACGATGCGTATCGCGCCGGGTTGCTTGGTTGCGGTGCGCCGGGGCCAATGGTCGCCTGCGTTATGGGCCACCGGAACCACGGGACAACCGGCGGCCGAAGCGATCATGGCGCCGCCGGGCGCGTAATGACCCACCTCTCCCGGGGCCACCCGGGTTCCTTCGGGAAACACGATGACCCACAGGCCCTCGTCCCTGATTCGCGCCCGGCCCTGGCGAACGACCGAGCGAATGCCCTTCGCACCCCTGGCCCGATCGACGCCGATGGCGCGCATGCTCGCCAGCCCCCAGCCGAAAATCGGCACGAACATAAGTTCCCGCTTCAGCATCCAGGTCTGGCGGGGAAACAGCAGCGTCTGAACGATCGTGTCGAAAGCCGACGAGTGTTTCATCAGTACGACGCACGGGCCGGCCGGCAGGTTTTCCCGTCCGCTTGCCTCCCAGGAAACGCCGCACAGGACCCGCAGCAACCACAGGTTCGCAAGGGCCCAGCAACGCACCGCGAAGAAGTAGCGTACTCGGTGGGGCAGCGGCCACAGAACGACCGCCCACAGGCTGCCGGCAACGGTATTGGCGACCAGCAGTGCGGTGAACAGCAGGCCTGAAAGCCGTTTCATTCCACGGACCGAAGGAGCCACGCGGCGAATTCCGCCAGGTCGTCGAATACCGGAACGGCGCTTCCCGGAGGCAGCTGCTGCTCGGTGGCCGCCCCGAAGCCTGTGCGCACCAGCGCCGGGCGGGTCCCGGCCGCGGAGGCGGCTTCAAGGTCGCGCATCGAATCTCCCACCATGTACTCGCCGGCGACCGGCAGCCCCACGTCGGCCTCGATCCGTTCCAGCAGGCCCGGGAGCGGCTTGCGGCAGCGGCAGCGGTCGGCCGGCGTGTGCGGGCAATGAAATATTCCGGCCAGCCCGCCGCCCGCCTCGCAAACCGCGGCTTCCATCCGGGCGTGAATGGCTTCGAGTTCGCCGGCGGTCAGGTATCCCCGGCCGACGCCCGATTGGTTGGTGGCCACGGCCACGGCAAGTCCCGCACGACAAAGGCTGGCGATCGCTTCAAGGCTGCCCGGCAGCGGACGCCATTGGTCGACCGTGCGTATGTAGTCCAGGCGCTCTTCGTTGATCACCCCGTCGCGGTCGAGAATTACCAGACGGTGACGCATCGGGACACGGCGCTAACTTCGGCCGGGAAGATGCGAGAAATCGGCGAGCTGCAGCAGTGTCTCGCGGATGCCGGCCAGCAGGGCAAGACGGTTGGCCCTCAATGCATTGTCCTCGCTCATCACCATTACCTCGTCGAAGAAGGCTGCCAGCGGTCCCCGCAATGAGGCCAGCAGTTCCAGCGCCCCGGCGTAATCGAAGTCGTCCAGCCGCTGCCGGTACTGAGGCAGCAGCAGCAGGAACGAAGCACGCAGCCTCTGTTCTTCCGGTTCGCGCAGCAGCGAGGCGTCGACGCGACCGGAGCCGGCGCCGGAAGCGGAGCGAAGGATATTCGCGATCCGCTTGTTGGCGGACGCAAGGTCGGCGGCCGCCGGCTTTGCAAGAAACGCCTGCAGCGCCAGCAGGCGGCGGTGGAAATCCAGCGGCGAGGCTGGTGACCGGGCCCGAACCGCCGCAAACAGTTCGGCGCTTACTTCGACGGTGTCGGCCTCGGGGTGCAATCCATCGAGATACCAGGCCCGCAGACGCTCCATGACGAAGCCATAGAGTTCATCGACCAGACCCTTGGGGTCCTCGCTCCCGGCCGGCTGCAGGGCCAGTGCTTCGCCGAGCCGCGCCGGCAGGTTCAGGTCGATCCCACCCTCGATGCAGATACGAAGCGTCGCCAGCGCGGCGCGCCGCAGACCGAAAGGATCGCTTGCACCCTTCGGCCGCCGGTCGATAGCGAAAAGCCCGGCCAGCATGTCCAGCCGGTCGGCCAGCGCCAGCGCCCTCCCGCCCGGGCTGACCGGAATGGCATCGCGGGCATGGCGCGGCGCGTAATGTTCGCCCACGGCGCGGCATATGTCCTCTTCTTCGCCGTCGTGACGGGCGTAGCGCTCGCCCATGACACCCTGCAGGCCGGGAAACTCGCCCACCAGCCCGGTCAGAAGGTCCGCCTTGCACAACAGCGCCGCCCGTCGGGCAGTGGCGACTTCGGCGCCGGTATCGGCGGCCAGCTCCGCCGCCAGCTTCACCAGCCTCCCGGTCCGGTCGCCCAGCGAACCCAGGCCTTGCTGGTAGCGGACCCTGTCCAGGCCCTCGATCCGCCCGGCCAGCGGTTCGGAGCAGTCTCGTTCGAAAAAGAAATCGGCGTCCTTCAGGCGTGCCCGGACCACGCGCTCCGCGCCCGCGCTGACCGCCGCGGGATCGCGGCTCTCCAGATTGCTGATGAGCACGAAGCCCGCCGCCAATGCGCCGGAATCGCCGCGCACGGGAAAGAAGCGCAAGTGCTCCTGCAGGGAAGCCACGATCACTTCGTCGGGGAGATTCAGGAAGCGCTCCTCGAAACGGCCGGTCAGGGCCACCGGCCATTCCACCAGGCCGGCGATTTCGTCCAGCAGTTCCGCGCTGCTCACCAGCGCCCCGCCGAGCCGGGCGGCTTCTTTCTCGGCCAGGCGCACTATCGCATCCCGGCGCTGCGCGAAGCCTGCGATCACCTTGCCCTGGTCGCGCAGCACGGCGGCGTAGTCAGTCGCCGATGGCAGGCTCAGCCGCTTTGGCCCCATGAAGCGATGGCCGCTGCTGCGCCGGCCGCTGCGCCGGCCGAGCAGCCGGCCCGGAACGACTCGCTTGCCGTGCAGCATGACGACCCAGTGCACCGGCCGCACGAACTCTTCGTCTCCGGACCCCCAGCGCATGGCCCTGCCCACCGGCAGCCGTTTCAGGGCGCCCGCGGCGATCCCGGGCAGCAGCGACGCGACCGGCTCGCCGGCCCGGCGCCCGCGATACAAGAGCCACTCGCCCTTGTCGGTGCGCAGGGTATCGAGGTCCGCCGGGCGGCAGCCGCAGGATTCGGCAAAGCCCTTTGCGGCCCGGCTCCAGCCTCCGCCGGGGTCGCGCGCCGCGGTCAGCGGCGGCCCACGCTTCTCCACGACCCGCGACGGTTGGCGCGCCGCAAGCTCCCGCGCGACGACCGCCAGCCTGCGCGGCGTGGCGAACGAATCCACCCTATCGAACTCGAGACCCGACTCCTCCAGGCCCTTTCGAAATTCGCTGCGCAAGGCCCTGTCCAGCCCGCGCAGGGCCTTCGGCGGCAGTTCCTCTACGCCAATCTCCAGCAGAAAGTCGAACCGCGCGGGCACGGCCGCCTACTCTCCGGTCTCAAGCAGGGGGAAGCCCATCGCTTCCCGCGATTCGACGTAGCCTTGCGCAACCGCGCCGGCCATTTCCCGCACCCTCAGGATGTAGCGCTGCCGCTCGCTCGTGGATATGGCGCGTCGCGCGTCGAGAAGATTGAAGGTGTGCGAAGCCTCCAGCACCTTTTCGTAGGCGGCGAGTGGAAGCCGCTCGGCGGTCAGCCGCGCGCACTCGCGCTCGCAGCTCTCGAAGCGCCCGAAGAGCAGGTCGATATCGGCCAGTTCGAAATTGAACTTCGACATCTCCACTTCGTTCTGGTGATAGACGTCCCGGTACAGCACTTTCCGCCCACGGGCCGACCACAGGAGGTCGAAGACGCTGTCCACGCCCTGCAGATACATGGCCAGGCGCTCCAGTCCATAGGTGATCTCGCCGGTGACCGGCCGGCAGTCCAGTCCGCCGGCCTGCTGGAAATAGGTGAACTGCGTGACCTCCATGCCGTTCAGCCAGACTTCCCAGCCCAGCCCCCAGGCGCCCAGCGTCGGCGATTCCCAGTTGTCCTCCACGAAGCGTACGTCGTCGGTCTTAAGGTCGATGCCCAGCTGGCTCAACGATTCGAGGTACCAGTCCTGAAACTTCTCGGGTGACGGCTTCATGATCACCTGATATTGGTAGTAGTGCTGCAGCCGGAACGGATTGTCTCCGTATCGGCCGTCGGTCGGCCGCCGGCTGGGCTGCACGTAGGCGCTGTTCCAGGGCTCCGGCCCGAGCGCCCGAAGGAAGGTGGCCGGGTGGAATGTGCCGGCGCCCACCGGCTGGTCGAGCGGCTGCATGATGACGCAGCCGCGTCGGGCCCAGTACGCCTCCAGCTTCTGGATCAGCGTCTGGAAGTCTAGTGGCGTGTCCCGCTTGCGCCCCGCCACGCTAATCGTTTCGCCCGAAAACCGCCACGCTCACGACGCAGCGGGCCGGTTCGCCACCCAGGTTATGGGTCAGGCCCAGGGTGGGCGACGGCAGTTGCCGGTCGCCGGCGCGGCCCAGAAGTTGCAGATAAACCTCGTAGGCCATGCGCAGTCCCGATGCGCCGATCGGGTGCCCGAAGCACTTGAGCCCCCCGTCGATCTGGCACGGAGTGGCGCCGTCGCGATCGAAGGCGCCGTCGAGGACGGCCCGCCAACCCTGGCCCTCTTCGGCGAAGCCCAGATCTTCCATCGTGACCAGTTCGGTAATCGAAAAACAGTCGTGGACCTCCATGAGGTCGATCTCGTCGGGGGCGCTGCGCACGCCGGCTTCCTCCAGCGCCCGCTGTCCGGCCAGGCGGCCGCAGTGGATGTAGCTACCGTTCCATCCTCCGTGGCCCGCCTCCGAGCCATTGCTCACCGCAAGCTGCAGGGCCTTGACCGTGACGATCTCGGTCTTGCCCAGTTCGCGGGCGATTTCGGGGCGCGTGACGATCGCGCAGGCGGCTCCGTCGCTGACACCGCAGCAATCGAACAGTCCCAGCGGCTCCGCCACCATGGGGGCGCCGATGATGGTGTCGAGATCGACCGCCCGGCGCAGGTGCGCCTTGGGATTGATGGCGCCGTTCTTGTGGCTCTTCCAGGACACGTGCGCCATCGCGCGCTTCAGGTCCTCGCCCTTGACCCGGTGCTCGGCCCGGTAGGCCGAGGCCAGTTGGGCGAAGGACCCGGGCGAGCTGGTGTTGGGGCGCCATTGCTCGGTAAAGGCGCCAGGCGTGCCGACCGGCAGGCCGCCGTAGCCGGTGTCCTTGAGTTTTTCCACACCCAGGGCCAGGGCGATGTCGCAGGCTCCCGCGGCAACCGCGTAAACCGCGCCCCGCAGCGCCTCGGTGCCCGTGGCGCACATGTTTTCCACCCGGGTGACCGGAATATTCTTCAGTCTCAGGGCGTTGGCCAGCGGCAGGGCCGACTTGCCCACGCTGGCGTCGTCGAAATAGCAACCGAACCAGGCGGCGTCCAGGTCACCCGCCTCCACGCCGGCGTCCGCCGAGGCCTCCCGGAACGCTTCCAGCATCAGGTCCTCGGCGTCGCACTCCCAGCGCTCGCCGAAACGCGAGCAGCCCATGCCCACGATCGCCACCTTGTCGCATATGCCCGTCATGAAGCGCTCTCCCAGTGCCGTGTCAAGCCCATATTGTCGCATCAGCGCGTCTCCCCTGGTTCGTGGCAAGGCGCGTCCCGCCGGGAATGGCGCCTCCCATTGCCCAGGGGCGCAACGCCGCCACGGGCCAGGGGAGACGCGCCCTCCGGGAGCGTGCGTAGCGCGCCCCAGCGGCGTTGCAGCCCTTGGAAATACAGGCAGTATTCCCTGCGGACTGCGCCTTGCAGGGCCACGCTACGCCCGCTCTGATGCGACAATATGGGCTTGACACGGCACTAGGGCGCCGGCGCGCCCTTCCAGAAATACCGCCGGTAGCCCCTCTGCGAGTCTATCGCGTGTATCCGGAACACGAACCTCAGGCGCAAGCCTACCTGCATCTGCTTCAGCGGGCACTCGGTGAACTCCATCAGCACGCGCGCGCCGCTTTCCGTCGACGCCAGGCCATACTGAAGCGGCGGATGCGGGGTATAGGCCAGCCAGTCCTGCGTAAAAGAGGTGACGGCGCCCGGTTCGTCGGCAAGCAGCACCACTTCCTGTTCACCCTCGGCATTGCAGTCCGGGTTGACGCAGCGTGAGCTGCGCGGGAACTGGACCGTATTGCAGACCGGGCAGCGGCCCCCCGCAAAGCCTGTCAGCTCGGCCCGGTGCCGGTCGAAGACGCTGAGCTGGGTCTTGGCGTCCGCTTCGGCCCGCATGCCGAAATCCATCGGCAGCAGGCCGCTGAAGCTCAGGTACTTGGTATAGGCGCTCTCCGGCCTTGGCGGCGACAGCGCCAGACGGCGGGCGTTGCGCTTCTGCCATCGGGGCAGATTTCCGGTGGCCTTCAGCAGCAGGGCGATCCCGCCCTGGGCAAAACCGATCACCAGGACCAGGTCGCCCGGCCGCGATTCCGCCAGCGCGTCCACCATGAGCAGAAACGGGTGCGGGGCGCCGGTGTCGCCGACATCGCCGAGCCGTCCGTCCTGCACTGCTTCGGGCGGCAGGCCCAGCGCCTTTGCCATGGCCGCGGTCATTCGCGGCGGAGCCGCCGGCAGGACCAGGCGGGCCAGGTCTCCAGGCGCTGTTCCGGCTTTCTTCAGAATGCCCTGAACCAGCCCGGGAATGATTTCGCGCAAGCCCCGGTCGCGGATCCAGCGCTCTTCCCAGCGGTAATCGAAGTCTTCTCCGCTGCCGCGGAACTGGTCCACGAAATCCCGCGTCAGCCGGTACTCGGCCACGACGTCGGCGATGGCGCCTTCGCGGCCCAGCAGCAGCGCCGCCGAACCGTGACCGTATTGCAGTTCCTGCACGCTGGCGGGCTTTGCGCGGCGCGCGTCCGCGGCAATCACGAGAGCCTGCCCGTCACCCCGCAGCGCCTCGCACAGGGCCTGCATCCCGGCGTTGCGGGAATTTCCGAGGTCCACCGCGGCCAGTTGTCCGGACAGGTTCAGCGCTTCTCCGATAACGGTTGCGCTTTGCCTGTCCGCGAAGGGTGGCGTCGTTGAGGCGAAGTACAAGCGCCTGACGCCGTCCGGCGAGCGGCCGGCCAGGCAACGGCGTGCCGCCTCGACACCCATGGTGAGGCTGTCCTCGTCCCAGTTGCAAATGCTGCGCGACCCTCTCGCCAGTCCCCTGAGCGCCGGGTTGGCCCAGGAATTGGCGGCGAAGATGGCGCCCCGGTCGAGCCGCATGGCCGGCACGTAGGCGGCCGCATCAACAATGCCCAGCCCGCTCACGGCGGTCACTCAAGCGCGGACGAAAACTCGCGCGTTGGCATGGCCCTAGTCCCAGGAAGCGGGGTTGGCCGTCAGTTGTCCCGGGAACAGCCGGCCGGCGCGCTCGCGATAGGCTTCGGACACCTCGTCCACCGAATTCAGCTTGCAGCCGGACGAATGCCATATGAGGTGGCCGGGCTGGTCCTGCATGCCCATCCAGCGGAGCCAGGGCGAAAAGTAGGTCGAGGAAAAACTGCTGCGCAGGCTCTCGATGCCGGGATCGGCGAAATCCTCCCTGCGGCAGAACATGGTCATGGCTTCCAGCCACGGCTGCGGCGCACGCGTCATCGCCCGGCTCGCCATGAGCCATACGTGCGGGCCGGAGACCTTCCAGTCCCAGTTCCAGCGCCGAAGTTCGCCGGAGGGATCGATATGCTCCGCGAAGATCATTCCCTCGTTCGTGTAACGGGCGCCGTCGGGGCCGCCCAGGATGTTGGGGCTGACTTCAATCGTCTCGCCGGTATAGGGGTTGGTGAACTCGTCGAGCATTTCGTCGGTGGCGGGGTCCTTGAAGAAGGTCAGGGTGCGGCTGCTGATCGAATACTCGCCGTTGCCGAGCGGACGGGGCCAGTAGATTTCCGTGCCCTCCAGGTTCAGGATGTGGTTGGGGCGCTCCTCGCCCACCTGGGCGTAGATCCGTCCCATGTACCACCAGGGCGAGTCCTGCTCCCCGAGGCTCGCCTGAACGCGCAACCAGGCCTTCAGCCAGCCCTCCCTGTCGCCGGCCGCGGGGAAAAATCCGCCCCCGTCGGCGGCGCCCGCCTCGATGCTCAGCGCGGTGGCCAGCCCAAGCCCTCCCAGCCCTCCGAGCATTGCGCGCCGGGACAGGCCGTAAGGCACAGTCGAATTGTCGTGATTCATCCGGATTCTCCGCCGGCCTCCAGTGCGGGCCGCGCGGCGCAAATGATATAGCCGCCTACTCCGTGATCGGCGGAACGCCTGAAGGCGCCATTCCCTCGTGGTGGTGGACGATCCGCCAGCCGTTCGGGGTGCGCACAAGCACGTCGGTGATGCGAACCCGCCCGGAAGTCGCGTTGGGCGGCTCGTATGTGAATGCCAGCCAATAGCGCGCCACGGCGACGTCGTCGTATACGTCCAGCTTCAAAGGATCGATGGTGATGCTCAGGCCGCCCCGCGCCATCGACTGCGTCTTGTCGCGCTCATGAAAGGCTTCGCGGTCTTCCCTGCCCTCGATCAACTCGGGCTCGAATACGTCCCAAAGCGTGCAGTCGTCGTGCAGCAAGTCTTCCATGCCCTGAACGTCGCGCTCCTCAAAGGAGTCGAATACCCCCTGGATCAGGTTCCAGATCTCATGCTGTCCCGCTCGCCTGTTCATCTGTGCTCTCCGGTGCTCAAAGCAAGTCTAACCTCCACCGCCCGGCGCCGCGCCACGCAAGTTCTTCCCCGGACAGAGCGGGTTGCCGCATGTGTTGGCATGTTGATATTCGCTATCGTGTAAGCTACGATCATCGCGATTTTGGATCAGCAGCACCCGTCGGGTGCGTGCGGTAATTTCGCGCGAAAACCTATGCAGGGAAGGTCTCCCGCATGATCGCAATGACTGAGCGGGTGAAGATACTACTTGAATAAAGAAATTCTTCTGGAAGCGTTTCGGCGCATGCGGACGATCAGGGAATTTGAGGATCGCATCCACATCAACAGCGCCAAAGGCGAGGTGCCGGGCTTTATTCACCTGTCCGCAGGCCAGGAGGCCAGCGCCGTCGGCATATGCATGCATTTGACCGACGAAGACCATATCGCCAGCACCCACAGGGGACACGGCCACAGTCTGGCCAAGGGCTGCGACGTGACCGCGATGATGGACGAAATCTATGCAAAGCGCACCGGCCTGTGCGCCGGCAAGGGCGGCTCCATGCACATGGCCGACCTGAGCAAGGGCATGATCGGCGCCAATGGCATCGTGGGCGGCGGGGTGCCATTGACTGCCGGCGCAGCGCTTAAGTCGCGTATCCAGGGAACTGACCGCGTGGCGGTGGCGTTTTTCGGCGACGGCGCGCTCAACGAAGGAGCCACACTTGAAACCATGAATCTCGCCAAGGTCCTGAACCTGCCGATGATTTTCGCAATGGAGGACAACGGTTACGGCGAAGCGACGCCGTCAAGCTGGGCGATTGGCGGCCAGCCGCTGGCGCGCGCAGAGGGTTTCGGCCTCCTGGCCCGAGCGCTGGACGGCCATGATTTTTTCGAGATGTACGAGGAGGCAGGCAAAGTGATCCGGGATGTGCGGGCCGGTGCGGGCCCCGCTTTCCTGCACATCAGCGCGTATCGGTACTACGGCCACTTCGAGGGCGATGCGGCGACCTATCGGCCTGAAGGCGAGGTCGAGAGAGTGCAAAAGGAAAAGGATTGCCTCAAGATTTTCAGGACCAGGGCGCTCGCGGCGGGGATGGTGACAGGCAAGGAACTCGACGACATCGAGCAGCAGGTTATTGGCGTGCTCGATGATGCCGTGGAACACGCCCGGCAAGCCCCTTTGCCCAACGCGGCGGACCTTGTTACCGATGTGTACGTTTCGTATTAGGCGCGGGGCGGCATGAGCGAAAAGTCATTCCGTCAGGCCATCAACGAAGCGCTGCGCGAGGAAATGCGCCGGGATCCGACTGTCTTTCTGATAGGTGAGGATATTGCCGGGGGAACCGGAGGCGAAGGCGAGGAAGACGCGTGGGGCGGCGTTATGGGCGTTACCAAAGGCCTGCTTGGAGAGTTCGGCGCAAGCCGGGTCATCGACACGCCGATCAGCGAAACCGCGTATATCGGCGCCGCAGCCGGCGCCGCGGTGACCGGCATGAGGCCCGTCGCGGAACTGATGTTCTGCGATTTCGCCGGCGTTTGCTTCGATCAGATCATGAACCAGACGGCCAAGTTGCGCTACATGCTGGGCGGGCAGGCCAAGGTGCCGCTGGTGATCCGCATGCAGTGCGGCGGAGGGTTCAACGCCGCCGCGCAGCACAGCCAGACACTGCACGGCCTGTTTACGCATATCCCGGGGCTCAAGGTGGTCATGCCCTCCAATCCGTATGAGGCGAAGGGGCTGTTGATTGAATCCATTCGCGATGACGACCCGGTCATGTTCATGGAGCATAAGTTCATGTACGACGACAAGGGCGAGGTCCCGGATGAGAGCTACACCATTCCCCTGGGCGAGGCCCATTACAGCCGCGACGGCGAGGACATTACGATTTGCGCGCTCGGCCGCATGGTGAACCTGTGCAACGAGGCGGCTGACGATCTGGCGCAGGAAGGCATCGGCTGCACCGTGATCGACCTGCGCAGCACTTCCCCCCTGGATGAGGAATCCATCTGCGAGTCGGTGGAGGAAACCGGGCGCCTGGTCGTGGTGGATGAAGGCTATCCGCGCTGCGGCTTTGCCGCGGATATAGCGGCTTTGGCTGCGGTCCGGGCGCAGCCGGCCTTGCGCGCCCCGGTCAAACTGGTGACCCCGCCGCACACCACGATCCCGTTCGCCCCCACGCTGGAGGAGCTCTATATCCCGAGCGTTGACCGGATCAAGCAAGGCATCCGCGAAGTGCTGGCGGCCTGAAACGTGGCCGGCAACATACAGGCAATCGTGATGCCCAAGCTGGGCTTGTCCATGACCGAGGGCATGGTGGCGGAATGGCAGGTGAAAGCAGGCGACAGGGTGGCTGCGGGAGATGTCATAGCGGACATTGAAACCAGCAAGATCACCAACGAGCTGGAGGTCCACGCCGCCGGCGTGATCCGGGGAGATCTGGCCGAGGAAGGGATTGATTTGCCGGTCGGCAGCTTGCTGTGCGTGCTGGCCGACGAGGCCGCCACAGAGCAGGAAGTCGCCGCTTTCATCGCTGCTTTCACGCCGCTAGACAGCGACAGCATGGAAGTCACGGGCGATGAGGCGGATGGCGATATTCAGCGGCCGCGCCCGGGACAAGGCGAGGCTGAAGCGGAAGATGAGTCAAAGCAGGCGGGCGCAGGCACGGCAGCTGCGCCCGCCGTCGCGCGAGGCGGTGAGGATGACGCACAGGCGCCTGCGACCCGTCTTGCGAGGAAACTGGCCGGGCGCTTTGGAATCAATCTTGCCGAGATCACGCCGACGGGGGCCCGGGGCCGCGTGACCAAAGCGGATGTGGAAAAAGCCATGGCCGCCAGGTCGCTCGCGGCCGCCCAGTCAACAGCAACGAGTTCATCCGGCGAAGCCTACGACGAAATCGCCTTGACGCCCATGCGGCAAGCCATTGCCAAGCGCCTGACGGAGTCAAAACAGTCCGCGCCGCACTTCCGCCTTACTGTTGAAGCGAATGTCGAGCGGATGCTCAGCCTTCGTTCCGACCTGGCCCACAGCATGGAAGAAGGCAAGGTTTCCATCAATGATGTGCTCGTCAAGGCCGCTGCTGCAGCCCTGATCAATGTGCCCGCAGTCAACATTCAGTTTGACGGCAAGACCATCCGCCGTTACGCCGCGGCGCATGTTGCCGTGGCGGTGGCCCTTGAGGAAGGGCTGCTGACTCCGATAATCCGCAATGCCGACCAGAAGAGCATTATGGAAATTTCGCTTGAAATGAAGGAACTGACGCGGCGGGCCAGGTCAGGAGCCTTGCAGCCGGATGAGTTTGAAGGCGGCACCTTTACGCTGTCGAACCTCGGCATGTTCGGGATCAAGGCGTTTGATGCGATCATAAATCCGCCGCAGGCCGCTATTCTTGCCGTTGGCGCCGCGGAAAAGCGCCGCGTTCCAGCGGAAGGCGGAGTGCTTACAGCCACCATGATGACGGCTACGCTGTCCTGCGATCACCGGGTTATCGACGGCGCCACCGGCGCCCGTTTCATGCAGACCTTCAAGGAACTGGTGGAACATCCATATCAGCTCCTGATCTAGTGCGCGGTCCCCTGCCAATGAGCCAGCCGCCAGACTTTAAATTGCATCACGGCGCCCTGTCAGTGAGTAATTTGCAACGCTCGATGGAATTCTATGAGCGGGTGCTGGGCTTTAAGGAATCCAGTCGCGTATCGGTGCCCGAATTATCCCTTGACATCGTCTTCATCAAAAAAGGCGATGACTATCTGGAGTTGTTTTGTCATCAGGAGGCCAGGGAACTGCCGGAATTCTCCAGGGATAATGAGACGGATTTTCAGGTTGTGGGAACCAAGCATGTCGCGTTTGAAGTCGAAGACCCGCAGGCATTTCACAAACACCTGGAGGAGCAGGGAGTGGCTGCCTTGTCTGAAATTTACGACAACAATCCCACCTACTTCTATTTCTTTTTTCGCGACCCCGACGGCATTCCGCTGGAGGTCATTGCGCGAAAGAAGCCGGGCGTCCCCAGCCCGGCCTGAATTTTTTCGTTTGCCGTGACCAGTGACGGGCTCAGTTGCACCTGACGGAGAAGAGCGGCCATGGCAGACAAGAAAACAGCCTATCTCAGCCGCATACTGCAGACTGCCTTGGCATTCGTTCCGTTTTGCCTGGGCTTGTTCGCCTTCCTGAATAATGTCACCGACTGGACCGGGACCATGGAGCGGTTCACGCTCCCGCTTATGTCGATGGCCGGCAATGCAGCAAGCGAGACGCAGGGCTGGCGATCCGTGGGCAGTCCGATGCTTGCGCATCTTGCGTACGGTTTTGTCACTACCCTGGAATTGGCCATGGGATTGCTCGCCGCCTACGGAGCGGTTGGCATGATCAGGCACTGCAACGGCTCTTCCGCCGAGTTTCGGCGCCACAGCCGGGTGGTTTGCCTTGCCTGCATGTTAGGGGCGTTGATTTATTGCCTGATCTTTTTCACCGTCGGCGGAGACTGGTTCCTGGCCTGGAAAAACGAAGAACTGCTTTTTTTGCAGGGAGATTCGTTGAACTATGCCACGGTGCTGGCCATTGTGTTCCTGTACCTTCGTTTTGTTGACGATATCCGATAGAGCAAGGTACTATGCTATACCGCAGTTTGAACCCGGTCCGGCGATGCGGAGATCGGACAGCTTGCGATTCGCGAGTGCCGATCAAGCCTGATTCGGCAAAAGACATAGAGGATTTTCCATGCGATATTTGACCAAACCCGTCTTTTTTCTTTGCCAGGCGACCCTTTTGTGCTCGCCGCTGATCTATGCCGAGAGCCTGCTGGCCCAGGCTGTGATTGAGGAAGTGGTGGTTACGGCCCAGAAGCGTGAGGAATCCTTGTCGGACGTGCCTATTTCCATTACCGCACTGACGCCGGAGATTCTTGACAACGACAACATCCAGAGTCTGGCGGACATGAGCGCCATGGCGCCGGGTCTCGTGGTTGCCCGGAACGAGGGCTTTTCCAGGGTGGTGTCGATACGCGGAATCGGCTTTGAGGCAACCCAGAACGTGGATGCCTACCCCTCGGTGGCGTTCCATATCGACGGGGTATTCATCGCCGACCCGAACGCCACGAACCTGGAGTTTATCGATGTGGACCGGATCGAGGTCATGCGCGGCCCCCAAGGCACCCTGTTCGGACAGAACTCCACCGGCGGCGCCATCAACGTAGTGAATAGAACCCCCGAGCTTGGCGAATTCAGCGGCACTGCCGATATTGCCATCGGCAACTACAGTCTGGTGCAGCCGCGCGCCGCCATTAACCTGCCCCTGGGCGAAACAGTTGCGGTAAGGGCCGCCGCAACCTACCTCACACACGACGGGTTTGCCGAAATTGTGGGCGGCGCTCAGGACATCAACGGCCAGGTGAATGATGGCTACGACCTGGACGAAGCCGACAACTTTCAATTCCAGGGCAAGCTGCTCTGGCAACCCACCGATAATTTTTCCGCCATTCTCGGCGCCACGGTCTTTTCCATTAATGATGTTGGCGACCGCGGTCAGAGGCATGTGAACGATCCAAGCGGAGATATCAGGAAAGTCACTTCCGACGTTGCCGGCCAATACGACGCCGAAAGCTCGATTTACTCCCTTACATTGGAATATGACGCGGGCATTGCCACCGTCAAGTCCATTACCGGCTATGTTGAATTCGATCAGGCCAACTATCTGGACAACGACAAGGGCGTGTACTTCATGGGCGCGCCGTGGTTTGCGGGCCTGGCCGCCGAGAGCCTCTCGGAGCGCGGCAGCGAAACCCTGACCCAGGAAATCAACGTCGTTTCCAATACCGGCGGCCGGCTGAACTGGGTGGTTGGAGCTTTTTATCTGGATAACGAGGGAACCACCTGGTTCGACTCCGTGCGCGACCTGAACGGCAATGGCGTTTTTGATCAGGGAGGAACCTGGAAAGGAACGGGGCAAACGCGGGCGGAGTGCGCTCCGGACTTTGCCACTTTCACCAACGGGTTTTTCTTCGGCGAGCGCGACTTCTGCACCAATATCGCCTCAAAGCGGACTTCCTGGTCGCTGTACGGCGAGGTTAACGTTGATCTCACGGAGCGTTTGCGTCTCACCGGCGGGCTGCGCCACACAGACGACGAGCTCGCGCTCCGTAGCGGCGGCTTCAGCGCCGCGCCGCCGGATGAACCGACCCAAAATCCGCAGGATTCCCAGCTTACGGGCAAGGCCGGGTTCGAATTCGACCTGACCGATAACCTGATGACTTACTTCGCCTGGACGCGCGGCTTCAAGCCAGCCACAGGGAACCTTACAGCGGAGGACAGTGATGAGTTCATCAACGCCGCCTCCGCGCCGGAGCAGGTGGATGCCTTTGAGGCCGGCGCCAAGGGCCAGTTCATGGACGGCCGGATGAGCCTGAACGCAGCCGCATTTTATTATGACTATAACGACATGCAGTTCCTTACAACGGGCGCCAATGCAACGTTTTCCGGGGGCGTCGGCAACCTTGATGAAGCAGAGATCATGGGCCTGGAACTGGAGCTGCAGGCCCTGCTGAGCGATAGCCTTTCGCTGGATGCCGGCCTGACCTTCCTGGATACCGAAATCACGGCAGACCAGCGGGTGCTGGATAACAACAAAAAATGGCGGGAATGCGCCGTGCCCGCTTTCCTGAGGGGAGAAAACGTCAACTTTGGTCCCGAAGCCAATCCACGCTTCAGGGCATGCGGATCCGCCCTGGCTGAAAATATCAGAGGGAATCCGCTGCCCAAGGCGCCGGAATTCTCCGCCAACATTGCCTTGAACTACATGTTCAGCACGGCGCTGGGCGAGATCAATTCCAGGCTTTCGTTTATACACCGGGACAGTTTCGCTTCGCGCGTATTTTCCACCAGCGATACGGACTTCCGCGGCGTTTCGCTGGACACCACCGAGGGTTACGAACTGATTAATCTGAGCGTTTACCTGAAACCCGCCAATTATGAGAACCTGACCCTGGGCCTGCTGGTGTTCAACCTCAACGACGAGGGCGCCGTCAACTCACGCTGGAGCAACAACTTCGGCACCGCCCAGACCAGCGAGGAGTTCGTGCGGCCGAGGCAGATTATCGGGCGTGTCTCGTACAGCTTCTGACCCGCGCCGCAACAGTCTCCGCCGGCATGAGCCTGCAAGGAAAAACCGCCCTGGTGACCGGGGCGGCGCAAGGCATCGGCGCGGCCATTGCCTCGCGGCTGGCGCAGGACGGGGCCGCGGTTGCGGTGATCGACATCAATGCGAAAAAAGCCGAGGAAGTGGCCGCCGCCCTGCGGGCAACCGGAATCCGCTCATTGTCGGCGGCTATTGACGTTACTGACCATGAGAGCATCGCCGATGGCCTTGACGGGATCGCCGGAGAATTGGGCGCGCCGCAGATCCTGGTGAATAACGCCGGCATCTATAAGAGCACGGCGCTGCTGGACGCCTCGTCCGAATCATGGGATATCAGCCTGGATGTGATGTTGAAAGGGGTGCTGCTGATGTCCCAGGCGGCAGCGCCCCACATGATCCGGGCGGGCTGGGGCCGGATCATCAATCTGGGCTCGATGATGAGCAGCGTGGCTTACGGCGAAGACCTTGCCTATTGCACAGCCAAGTCGGGCGTGCTGGGCCTGACCCGGTCGCTGGCCGCCGAATTGGCGAAGCACAACATTTGCGTAAACGCCATTTGCCCGGGAAGCATACTCACTACCATGCTGGAAAAGGTCGGCCGCGCGGTCGAACGGCGCGACGGGTTGGAAAAGGAATCATGGCTGCAGAAACGGACCGGCGAAATCCCCCTCGGCCGACTGGGCGCGCCGGAAGACATAGCCAATGCCGTTAGTTTTTTCTGCAGCGAGGACTCAAGTTACGTCACCGGGCAGTCCCTGCACGTGAACGGCGGCATCTACCAGTCCTGACCCCCCGCCTCGCCAGAAAATACCCGGCTTTGCCCGCTGGCAAGATTCATTCCGGCTTGCGTTCATTCCCTGGTGAAGTAAGGGGCGAGGTAGAGCACGATCGCCATCGCCACGTAGCCGGTGGTCCACTTGGTCCAGACCGGCGCAGGCAGCGTTAGCTGCCCGATCACGTCGCCTGTTGTCAATGTGTAGGTGTGTGTAAAACCGATCAGCGACAGCAAAACCCCCACCAGACACCAGTTCGCGGCAACCGTGAACCGCCGCTCAATCGCATAATAGGCAATGCCCGCGAGAATCATGCATGTGTATATGAATCCCTGACCGAGCGCGAACATTCCATCCGCGTAAAATGTGCGAATCGCTACAAAGCTGTCAATAAAACCCTGGTTGTACAGATTGACGCCGGTGGCGACTTCGGCAGCCGACATGGCGTGCTTGACCGCCAGGCCCACGTAGCCGGCAATGGCGGGCGTAAGGCCCAGAACTACAGCCGGAATATGGCGCTTTTCGGCGACCTGGAAATTCTGGGCGCATACCACCATGCCGATCCAGATCAGGATGGGCATCAGCGCTTCAATGGGGATCAGGTAGGCGAACAGGCTCAAGGTTCCAGTGCAGCACACCAGTGTCCAGACGACGGCGTTGAGGGTCGAGTAGCCGGCCCGGGCGCCGATCTTCTTGTAGCCCGGGTGGCCGAGAAAGATGGAGGTGGGAAAAGGCGAGCCGAAAAAGGCGGCGCCCAGGCTGCCGGCGCCGTTGGCCAGCAGCAGCGGCCTGGGTTTGTAGGAATCGCCCGCCGCTGCTGCAGCTTCTATGTTCTGCAGGGAACCGATCAGGAATATGAAACCGAACGGAATCACTACAGGCAGAAATTCCACGATGAATTCCAGCGACGAGAACACCCGCATAACCTCCAGGCTGGGCAGATGCAGCCCCACATGCTCGAGGGTGAAGTCGGTGGAAGGCACCACCGAAGGCAGCCCCAGCCAATACAGCATCCAGGCCATCAGGCTGCCGCCGGCGAGGATCAGCAAGCCGCCCGGCACGCCGCCTTTGGCCCTGGCGCCACCAAAGTAGAAGATCAGCGCCAGCGCTAGCGAGGTGAATCCGATCAGCGGATAGGCAAAGGTCCGAAAAACATAATCCATGCTGATGAAAGCGAGGCCGGTGCCGGCCACCGCAACCAGCATCACCGCCCTGGGCGTGACCTTGCGGATATGGTGCGCCACGAACGAACCCAAAAACTCGATGCTGCCGGACACCATGCAGGCCAAAAGACCGGTGTGCCACGCAATCACATCGGCTGTTTCCTTGCTCATGCCCATGGAGATAGCCTTTTGCTGGGTCGGGAACATCACCAGGAACACATAAACCACCACGGTGATGGTGCTGGTGCCGTAAGGAATGGCGCACACATCATCGCGATTTTCCCGCCTGGCCAGCTTGATAGCCTGCCAAGCGTAAAAACCGTTGCCGATAATCAGGCCAATGGCCGAAGCCGGCAGGATGCGGTAGAAAAAAAGCTCCTCGGAAAAGCCCAGAAAATTCAGGCACAGCGTGTTCATCAGGATGAATGCCAGCAGCGCGTCCAGCCCGAAGGCAAAAAAGCCCTCCCAGTCCCCTTTAACGAAAAACTTCATTGGTTCGTTTTCCGGATCATGTGTCTGCGCCAGTTCATGTTTCAAACAGTTCCAGCTCGTTGCCATCGGGGTCCAGCACGTATATCGCCTTGCCGTAGGGTCCGGGGCCGAGTTCTCCCCGGGGGAATGCCGCGCCTTTCTTCTTCAGCTTCTCGTACAAGGCCTCGACGTTTCTGACCTCGAACGCCAGATGGTCCACCTGCCTCAGGTCGCCGGGGCCGCCGGCGGTAATTCCCAGCCCTTCCATGGTGGCGATAAACGGCCGGCCGTCCGGCAGCGGCGCGGGGTCCGCGCGCCGGGTGAAGCCCAGGGTGCCGAGATAGAAATCCGTTGACCTTTCCAAGTCGCTTACCATCAGCAGCAGATGGTGCAAACCGACTGGGCGCGGCTGCTGTTGCCGTTCCAGCCAGTTCCTGAAATCGACGGAATCGCAGGTTATCGCGAGGTACTGGCGCCATACCTCTTTCGCGCTTTCCTCCCACTTCGGGTCAACGCCCGAGATGCAGTCCTCGATCGCCACCACGTCGTAATCCCTGAGATAGGCTTCGCGGATCGTGGTTTCCACACAGGCATTGGCAGTCAGGCCGGTGATGAACAATGCCTCCACGCCCAGTTGCTCCAGCATCACCTCCAGGCGGGTTTCATAGAACGCGCCGAAACGGTGCTTGCGTATGACGTGGGCGGGTTCTCTGACCAGATCCTTCAGCTCATCGACAATTTCCGCGTCCCAGGTGCCCGCCAGGGCTGACACGCCCTTTCTTTTCGACGTGTGCGAAGGCAGGCGTTTACGGCTGCGCCTGCGATCTTTCTCGAAATGCTCCTGCACAGTCCACAACACGGGCATCCCCGCCTCGTGGCAGCGTTTTATAACATCGCGCAACGGCTCAATCACGGCCCCCAGGCGATCCGTATCCAGGCCGGACTGGCCCAGGGTGCCATCCTTGTGGCAAAACGCATTCTGCAGATCAATGACCAGCAGCGCGGATTTTTGCAGATCAAGGCGATCAAGCGTCATGGCGATTTATCCTCCCTGTCCACGCCCAGCACCCCGGCGCGCGCCCAGTCCTGCAATTCGTATTCCTGGAATATAACGTGCAGGCCATCCGGCTTTGCGTTGGCATGCTCAACCATCGCGTCGGTAATGGCCTTCGCCAATTTGCGCTTCTGAGCCGTGGTGCGGCCTTTCCACATTTGCACGGTAACTACCGGCATGGTCTTACCTCCATTCAGTTGCCGCCATCGTACAGCGTAGTTGATATTGGAACATCCGCGCGGTGAAGCCCTGCCCGCTTGACTGCGGCGGCGGCCAGTTGGCGCGCCTTGCGCCTGAGATGCGGTTCATCGACATTCGCCACCTGCCCATTGGCGTAGCGGGCAACGCCATCCACCCAGGTTTCCTCGATGCTTGCAGTCGAGGCGGAAAACACCAGCGCCTGCATAGGGTCGTGGAACGGCGTCCACTCCACATGGTCGAGGTCGAAGAGGACAAAATCCGCCTTCTTGCCCACCTCCAGCGAGCCGATTTCGTCGTCCCACATCAAGGCTTTGGCGCCTTCGATGGTGGCGGCACGCAAGGCCTGGCGGACCGTGAACGCATCCGGCTTGAGGCGCGCGTCCTTGAACATGCCGGCGGCCATGAACATCTGCCGCATCATGTTCATGTTGCCGGCGGCGGACACGCCGTCGGTCCCCAGGCCCACGGTGACACCCGCCTCAACGAGCTCGGGATACTTGCCTATGGCGGTAGCGCCCTTGCCCAGCTTGAACGAGGAGGAAGGGCAAAAGGCCACCTTGGTTTCGTAGCCCGCAAGCGTTTGCACTTCGTCGCCGCTGACCGCGGCGCCATGGGCAATGACAAGATTGCGGCCCAGCCCGCCCGCCTGCTCTATGCGGGTGATCGGCCACACGCCGTGCTTGCGTTCGCAAACCCTGGCCTCTTCGATACTGGTCGCCAGGTGGTAGGTGGTGCCCACTCCCAGGCGCTCCGCCAGTTTGCGGGCGCCAACATGGAGCTCCAGCGTGCATGGCTCCTTGCCCTCGATGTTCACCCAGCAACGCACCCGCCCATCCAGGCCGCCATGCCAGGTTTCGACGCACTGCTGAAGCGTTGCCAGCGCCGTCTTCGCGTTGGGAAAGAAATGATGCGCCATCATTTCCTCAGACCAGCCCCGGGGCGCGGTTTCCGGCGGATTGTCTGCCGCGTGACGACCGGTGATGCCGCGTATGCCGGTTTTCTCCATGGCCCTGACAGTGATGCCCGGGTCGTACTGCGAACCCATGTCCAGAAAGCAGGTGGTGCCGCAGCGAAGCATCTCGGTAATGCCCAGCAGCGCGCCCCAGTACTCGTCTTCCGCGCTGATGTGGGCATAAAACGGCTTCGCCCAGTGAAAGACCCAGGCGCGGGTGTTGAGATTGTCGGGAAACACCGCCCGCGACAGGGTTTCGGACAAATGCACGTGGGAGTCTATGAAGCCGGGGCAAATCCCCTTAAGCGAACCGTCCCTGATAAGGTCGAAGCTATCGCGATCATGCCTTTGCGAGATTTCAGCCGCCGGCCCCAAGTCGATAATTCTGTCATCTTCTATCACCATTGCCGCGTCCCGCAGTACGGTGTCGTCCTTATCGACCGTCAGGATGAAGTCCAGATTTTCGATCAGAATCTTCAAGTCGCGGTTCAGGCCAATCAGCTTATTTTCAGCAAGGCATCGGTGCCGGTCACATCCGACAGCAGTTCCGAGCCAGTTTCGGTCACCAGCACGATGTCCTTGTTCTGCATCCCAAAGCCATATCCCGTGTCATAAACCAAAGGCTCAATGCCCAGCACCATTCCCGCCTCCAGCGGCACATCCGAATACATGCCCAGATAAGGCTCTTCGTGCAGGTGCAGGCCGATGCCGTGACCAATAAATTTGATTGGCGGCAGGCCCAGCTTGCCGAGATGCCCGATGAAGGCATCGTAAATCGCTTTGGAGCTGGCGCCGGGCCTGATCATATCCAGCACCAGATATTTGCATTCCACCAGGTTTTGCCAGATTTCCTCGGCGCGGGCAGGCGGATGCCGCACGTATGCCGTCCGGCACACCCCGGCGTGATACCCGTTGATGACGGAAAATATCTCCAACCGGCAAATGTCCTGATCCTCAAGCCGCCGCATTGTCGGGCCCACATTCGGGAACACGCTGCGCGGCCCGGTGGCCACGATCATCAGCTTGAAGTCGTCGGCGCCCAGGCTGTAGATGTTGCGGGTCAGCCCTGCGGCTATGTCCATTTCCGTGCTGCCAGCCCCAACGCTATCCAGGGCGTTGCGGATGGATTCATCGGCAAGGCGCGATAAACGCCGCATCAGTTCGATTTCCGATGCCGACTTTATCTGCCGCAAACGGGCGAGAAGGCTCTCAGCGGGCAGGAATCGGGCGCCGGGCAGCGCCCGGGTCAGGCTTTCGTGATCGCAAGCAGGCAGATAGTCCATCTCCGTGCCTATGGCTGCGCGCTCAAGCCCCATTTCCTTCAGCAAATCCGCGAGCACCTGCATGGGGTTGTCGGTAAATTCACCCCACACGCGCACCTTCGCGGCATCAACGCTGTTCTTTACCGTGCTTTCCTCCATATCCACCGCAAGAAACCGGTATCCGCCATCCGCCGTAACCACCACCGCCGCATGCCGCCAACGCATCAGGGACTGGGAAGGCACCGCAAAACCCGCAAGGTAAGCAAAGTTCTCCGGCGACAGGCAAACGACAGCGTCCAGGCCGCGCTCAGCCATGGCCGCAATCAGCCGCCGCATCATTTCATCGCGCATGTCACGCCCCGTTTGCCCATGGATTGCGCTCCCGGCCCGCTACCGGGCGGGCAGATACTACATCAACCCGGATTGACTTTGAGGCAGGCCTTGATGTGTGTACCGTAACGCGGTACACTCAATTGCGATTCGGCGATTCAAGAACCGTGGACTCAAGCGGCTTTACGAGAGAGGAGATACCAGCAAAGTGCGCACAGACAACGCTCGGCGAATTGCACTCGCCCTGGCAGATTTGGATAGCGCCAACAAACCCGCGGACCTCGACCTGCCGGGCTACCGGCTGCACCGACTGAGGGGCAGCTTGAAGGACTATTGGAGTATTGCAATCTCCAGGAATTGGCGAATCACGTTCCGAGTCGAACAAGGCGATGTTTACGACGTTGACTTGGTCGATTACCACTAAGAAAAGGCAAGAACGATGACCATGAAGAATCCACCCCACCCTGGCCTCAGCATCAAGGAGAATTGCCTTGAACCGTTGGGCGTGAATGTAAGCGAAGCCGCAAGGATACTGGGAGTGGCGCGCCATACCCTCTCGCGCGTGCTTCACGGTCACGCCGCCATCTCGCCGGAAATGGCCGTGCGCCTGGAAAAGGCAGGTTGGTCAAACGCCGAGTTCTGGCTGCGGCATCAGACGAACTATGACCTCGCGCAAGTGCGGCGCACTGAAGATGAACTCAAGGTGGAACCCTTTCAGCCCCAACTCACTGCCTGACTCCGTTTGGAAGCGCAGGGGCACTATGCTGTTTCCGCCTCCTCCAACTGGCCTTTGATCTGGCCCGGTCGCGCCATCTGCAACAGGAGATCAACATCGAACGCATCGTTGCTGCTTAGACAGCGATAGATTGGCAAACTGCGCCAATTGACCTGGTCACGCACAGGTTCTTCCGATGATTGTTTCCCTTGATCCGACTGGAGTTCTAGCGGGAGCACGGTGACCGTAAAATTGCGCTGGATGAAAGGGGGGCTGCCGACTTATCCGATTGTTGATCTGTTTGCCGGGCCTGGCGGGCTTGGCGAAGGGTTTGCCGGCGTCGGCGAAAAAGAAGGGAGACCCAAGTTTCGCAGCGTCGCTTCGATAGAGAACAATCAATTCGCCTACAAGACGTTGCTTCTCAGGCATTTTTTCCGCGCATTCCCACCCGGCGAAGCTCCCGACACTTATTACGATTACCTTGGAGGGGACATTGATGCGGAGGAACTGTTTAGTGCCCATCCAGAGCAGCTAAGCGCAGCTCAAGAGAGCGCATTGGAGATTTCTCTTGGCGAAGAAAGCCATGAGAAAGTGCGAAAGATCATCACTGATCGGCTCTCCGGAAAAAGAAAATGGGTGCTCGTGGGCGGTCCGCCATGCCAAGCTTATTCGATGGCTGGGCGGTCCCGCAGGACAGGCGACCCGGACTTCAGTGAGGACAAAAAGCACCTCCTCTATGAGGAATACCTGAAGATCATTATTGATCACCGGCCACCCGTATTTGTAATGGAGAACGTCAAGGGACTGCTGTCAGCGAAGATCAACGATGAACCCACAATTGACCGAATAGTTGGTGACCTAAAGGATCCATTGAATGCGCTGGAAAAAAGTGCAAACAGCCTGCACTATCAACTTTTCTCGCTCTCAGAGGATCAGATTCCTGATCGAGATGTGCCGCCGCGGCATTACGTTGTGCGGGCTGAGCGTTATGGCATCCCTCAAGCCAGACATCGCATGTTCATTGTCGGCGTCCGAAGTGATGTAAATGTAAAACCCACTACGCTTCGCGAACATAAGCCACCGTCGGTTTCGGAAACGATCAGAGACCTGCCAAGGATTCGAAGCGGCGTTTCCCGAACCAGAGATAGCTACCAGAAATGGCTGGAGGAAATAGATCGCCTAGCGGATATGGACCGTAAGAACCAACTCAGCGATGCCACGCAGGGATCTGAAGTAAGCAAGGCAATACGGTCCCACTTGAAAGCAGGAAAATTTCCGAAAGAACGATCATCTTCCAAGCATCCCCGAAAGCAGGTTTCTGATCATGACACTTTGCGAAGTATGTTTGATCGGAGGCTAAGTGTGCTGAACGGACATGAGGCCAGATCACACATGCCCTCAGATCTTCGGCGCTATATGTTTGCAGCTACCTTCGCCGAACAGACAAGCCGAAGTCCCAAACTTCCAGATTTTCCAGTCCGATTGTGGCCGAACCACAAGAACGTTAACAGGGCTATGCTCGGCGCAACATTTGCCGACCGATTCCGCGTGCAGCTTCGGAACAATGTCTCAAAAACAGTTACTTCCCACATCTCAAAGGATGGTCACTATTACATCCATTACGACCCTACCCAATGCAGAAGCCTGACGGTGCGCGAGGCCGCCCGGCTTCAGACTTTTCCGGATAATTTCAAATTCGAAGGACCGAGAACGGAGCAGTACCATCAGGTTGGAAACGCGGTACCGCCTTACCTGGCGAAGCAGATAGGTGAAGTCATCGCCGATGTGCTCGATTCAATGAACGGGAAAGCATGATGGCGGACAGAATTTCATCGGAACGGCGAAGCTGGAATATGTCTCGAATTCGCGGGAAGGACACCAAGCCGGAGGTGCTACTACGCTCTCTGCTGCATCGGGCCGGTTTCCGATTCCGGCTTCACAATCCGAATCTCCCCGGACGTCCGGATATTGTGCTGGCCAAGTATCATGCTGCGGTGTTCGTTCACGGCTGTTACTGGCACCGCCATGAGGGATGTGCTTTGGCAGCCACGCCAAAAACGCGAACTCGTTTCTGGCAGGCCAAGTTTGACGAAACCGTGCGGCGTGACCAGCGCAAATCCGATGAGCTAACGCAACTGGGCTGGCGTGTTATGACTGTGTGGGAATGTGAGCTTGAAAAGAATCCTGAAGAAGTGCTTCAGGCTATAAGAAAACAGTTCATGGAGGGGAGTAATGGCTCGTGAATGCAGCTTACCTCCCAGCGCACGGTCGTTGTCCGAGTCGTTACGTGATCTCGGATACTCGCTCGAAACTGCCATCGCCGATCTGATCGATAACAGTATCTCGGCTCGCGCCAACTTTATTGAAATCCTGTGTGACCTGAGTCAGAGCGACCCAGCGCTTGCCATCATCGATAACGGCAGAGGAATGACAGCAGATGAGCTTTTCGCTGCAATGCGGCACGGCTCGACCAGTCCCAAACAACCAAGAGCGCAAGGCGATCTGGGAAGGTTCGGGCTTGGTCTGAAAACCGCCTCCTTCTCACAGTGCAGGCGGCTGACCGTAATCAGTGCGCAGAAAGGAATTCGGTCAGGAGCGGAATGGAATCTTGATCTGATTGACAGAAGAGACGATTGGATTGTCACTATTCTTGAGGACGACGAAATTGCCGAACTGCCATTCTCGGATCGAATTGGGGATAGCGGAACGGTCGTAATCTGGAGAACGATGGATCGTCTCTTCGAGGACGAGTCCGGCAGGAAGCGCGATGAGATCGTCAACGAAAAACTGGACGTGGTGGATAGACACCTTTCCCTGGTGTTCCACCGATTCCTGGCCGGCCAGGTCAGGGGACGGAAGAAACTGTCAATCTCGATCAATGGCCATGAGCTTGAACCATTCGATCCGTTCTGCCTCAAAAACAGTGCCACGCAGATTCTGCCGGAGGAAACTGTGCGGATTAGCAGCACGCCGGTGCATATGCAACCGTACATCCTGCCTCACCACAACAGGCTCACCGCGAAGGAATACGACTACTACCAGGATCGGAGCGATTTCATATCAAATCAAGGTGCCTATATCTACCGCAACAGCAGACTAATGGCATGGGGAGACTGGTTCCGCCTGATTCCTAAAGGCGAAGCAACAAAACTGGCGCGCGTTCAAATTGACTTTCCCACCAGCCTTGATGAATCCTGGACGATCGATATCAGGAAATCACGCGCGAAGCCTCCCCGTGCGGTACGAGAGCGGTTACGCCAGATCATTACCCGCATTGCAGGACGAAGCACGACGGTTCATCGAGGGCGAGGCAGGAAACTTTTCGACGAAACAAAGGCGCCGCTATGGGAGCGGTACGCGGATCAGGGCCGAATCCGCTATGAACTGAACAGCACGCATCCCATTGTTGTAGCCCTGCGGAACGAGCTGGAGGATGATTCCGACCCAAAACTTGGTCTGCTTCTGGAGACGGTTTCAGCCGCGCTGCCCGTCGAGATGATTTATTCCGATTACTCGACTCACCCCAGACAGGTAAAGCAATCGGTAATGAGCAACAATGCGGTCATTGATAAGCTGGCTGCGCTTAAGAATTTGCTTTTTCATGGCAATAACTGTACTGCGGAGGAGTTCAGGGAGGTCATGCGGTCAACAAGGCTTTTCGACGATCATCTGGAGAGCGCCGAGGAATTCATACGCGAGGAGTGGAAATGACCCTGAACCGTGTTGAAGCCGAGAAGAATATTACAAGTTCTCTGGTAACAGCTCTTTCATTGCTGCCGGATACTCCAACAGAGACGGTTGTCAGGGATAAGGCAATTCAGCTTGCCGAAACTTTTGGATATGAAGGCGACCTTGACCCCGTTGTCGATAAAGTGATGATCCAAGTTGATACCCGCATGGGAGCGGGAGTCTCTCTCATCGATGTGGAGGCCGAGCATGATGACGATTGGGCCCGGAAACGAGAGGACATCACTTGGATTTATTCAGATTCCTACGAAACTCTTCTTAAGCATACTGGCTGGAGCCCAAGCGTTGTTCAGTCCTTGAGCGATGTCAGCGCAAGAATCCTTGGCCATCTTCAGGACCCCCATAGCGAAGGAGCGTGGGACAGGCGAGGATTGGTGATCGGCCATGTGCAATCAGGGAAAACAGCCAACTACATCGGGCTTATTGCCAAGGCCGCCGATGCAGGCTACAAGTTCATCATAGTAATCGCAGGTGTCCACAACAATCTCCGCCGACAAACCCAAGAACGCATCGACGAAGGCTTTGTAGGCCGATCCAGCGATCCCCGTAATCGCGTGCGCGTAGGCGTCGGACTTGAACCTGACTACCCCTACCCCGCGACGCTCACCAATATTCATGCAGATTTCAAAAAGCAGACTGCCGAACACAGCGGATGGCGACTCAACGATTTCAGCAAGCCGATCATTCTTGTTATCAAGAAGAATGTACTCACTTTGAAAGCACTGCACGAGTGGCTCAAGGAAATGAACGCTCAAGGTGACGGCAGAATCTCAGATGTCCCCATGCTTATGATCGACGATGAGGCGGATCACGCGTCGGTCAATACAAACAAGCCGGACATTGATCCGACGAAAACCAACGCCATGATCCGGCGAATACTCCAACTTTTCGCGAAATCCAGTTATATCGGCTACACCGCAACACCGTTCGCGAACATTTTCATTAACCCGGAAGCGTACGACGATGAGGTGCGAGAAGAGTTATTCCCCCGCGACTTCATCTACTGCCTTGACGCACCCAACACTTACTTTGGGCCTGAGCAGATTTTCCTAGATGACGAGTACAGCGGGGAATTTCTTCACCCAATAGACGACTGCGAAGACTATCTGCCATTCACACATAAGAAGGACCACGATCTTCAGGAACTGCCCCCAAGTCTGTACGAGGCGGTTAACAGATTCATCATTGCTCGCGCAATCCGGGAACTTCGCGGCCAAGGCAATCAGCATTGTTCGATGATGGTTAATGTATCGCGGTTCGTGAATGTCCAGAACCTAGTGAGGAATCTTCTCAGCCTTTACGAAAAGAAACTCAAGAACGCCGTAAAGGCATGTTACGCCATGCCTGAAGAGGTGTCCCGGAAAAACGCATACATGCAGGATTTGAAAAAGGCGTTTATGGAAGATTATGCGGATCGCTGCGGATTTGGATGGACGAAAGTGAGGCAAGCTCTACACAAAGCCTGCGACAGCCTGCGTCTGTTCGTAGTGAACAGCAAGTCAGACGAGATTCTCGATTACAGAAAATACGAACGCGATGGCGAGGGTCTTACTGCAATCGCGGTGGGCGGCCTTAGCCTTTCCCGTGGCCTGACTATTGAAGGGCTATGCACTAGTTACATGTACCGCAATACGCGGATGTACGACACGCTAATGCAAATGGGCCGATGGTTCGGTTACCGGCCAAACTACGAGGATCTCTGCCGGGTGCATCTTTCGCCCGATTCCATAGACTGGTACGCACACATCGCAGAGGCATCGGAAGAGCTGCGCCAGCAAATCAGGAGAATGCGAAGGGACGGGTTGAGTCCGCGCCAATTCGGTCTCTATGTCAAAGCGCATCCGGACAGGCTGCTTATCACCGCGGCAAACAAGATGCGTTCTGGAGAAAGACTCACGGTCCGACAAAACCTAAGTGGAAGACTGCGCGAGAGTTACATTCTGCCGAAAAATGATCAGATAAACAGCGCCAACGAAAAATTGATCGGCGAATTCTGGCGCATGGGGTTCGGTGGAATTGTCCAACCCAACAAAAAAGGGTGGGAAGTTCTCGATGTTCCTATTGAGATCATTGAGGACTTCCTGAATCGGTTCCGCACCCACTTGGATTTTGCTGAACAGAAAGCAGCTGTCGTCGCTTATCTGCAGAAGATCGCGGAGAAACACCCCACAGGCGATGTGCTTCTCATATCCATTAAGGGAAAGGAAGAAAATGAGGCACGTTTCCTCCTTGGATTGCAGGAGCGCAGGAGCGCTATACCGAAGGGCGATGCTTGGAGGGTAAGCAAGGATCGGGTTGCCAGCCGTGGCGACGAGAAGCTCGGCCTGACAAAAATACAGCAGGATCAAGCGCAAGCGGCAGCGCGTGCAAAAGGACTCGACCGACCATCTGATTACGATTATCGTGAAGTTCGTCGGAAGCCCCTGCTGATGGTTCATGTGCTTGGGCCGGTTGGATCGAGAGATCCTTCACACCGTGTTCCGGCCTTTGGCGTCAGCTTCCCACCCGGAGATTACGAAACTGAGGTGGAAGTGGTCGCAAATACGGTCTGGATTGAGCGAATGCACAGCCACGCCGTTGATAGTCCCGACGACGAAGAAGACTATGACACCTAAATCAACTCCTTGGGACGACATCGGAACACCGGGCGCGGACTACAACGTTCGTCTGATCGCAAACTCAAAACAGATTCCCCTCTATTGGGGCCGGGACTCCGAAGGACATTGCCTGTTCATTGTGGAACTCAAGGGAGACCACTCCGCTCAGTTCACAAGAAGCAGAGCCAGCGTTCGCGGAATAAGGGTCGATCTTCGCTCCCTCGGCTCGACAGAAACTCAAGGACTTGTTCTCAAGCTGGAGCAACATGTGGACAAGGATCTGTTTCTGGGCCTGTGCAACACCCTGTCGGCAAGCCTTCGCGAAGTGCCGGATTCCGCTGGCGCTCTGTCAGTGACCCTGACTCACCTCGGGCGCTGGAGGACTTTTCTCGCCAGCCGGCGACTCCGTCTGCTTTCTCGTGAGGAAATTTACGGACTGTTTGCGGAACTGCAGTTTCTGCGGCTGCTCTATGAAGAGCATCTTTCAGAAGAAGCAACCTTGGATGCCTGGTGCGGACCTGATGGTGCCCACCAGGATTTCATATTCGGCAATACAGCTGTCGAAATCAAGGCGCTATCCGGGAAGGAGCGCAGTATGGTGCGGATCTCCTCAGAGGATCAGCTTGAGGCACTTTGCGACAAACTTTTTCTGAGAGTCTTCCGTCTGAATGCTATTTCGGAGTCGGATCATGCTCTCTCACTGAATGAGGCTGTACGGCAGGTCGCAGGAGAGCTGTCAGCCGCATCGGCTCTTGAAAAGTTCTTTACTCAGTTGGCCGCATATGGCTATGTGGAATTACGCGAATATGATGAACCCCGGCTCGTTGTCACAGGACAGAGAACTTACCGGGTCACCGAAGAATTTCCGCGCATCGTCCGCTCACAATTGCCTGACGGTCTGACGCGTGTGGGATATGCAATTGAGCTGGAGTCAATCGCAGAGTTTGAATGCGAAACGGCTGAAGTATGGAGGGATGCCTGAATTGGAAATCACTACGCAGGAGTTTTTCCACGATCTGAAACAGGACCTGATGGCCGGTGCGGAAGCAAACAGTGCTTTTCAGTTGGCTGAATTCATGAATGTTGTGGCCAACGAACTGACGGAAACAGGATTTATTGAAGGTTTTGAATTCTGCCATTACCGCGCTCAGCGTGGAGTGCGCGTTGATGGATACTGGTTTACCGACGACGGCAACCTGGATTTGTTCATTGCCGATTTTGACAGCCGCACCGAATTAGCCACGCTGACTCAAACCAATGTCCTGACTATTTTCAAACGTCTGGCGAATTTTCTGGAAGCCAGCAAGGAAAAAGAGCTTCATCGAGGCCTTGAAGAGACATCACCTGAGTACGGACTTGCCCGCGATATTGCGGACCGGAACAGTCAGATCCGGCAGGCTCGCTTTTTGCTTTTTTCAGAACGAACACTCAGCGAGCGGCTGCAGGCTCTGGAAGACGATTCGGTTGCGGGTGTCCCGATAAGCTATCACGTCTGGGACGTGTCCCGGCTCCACCGCCAGCAGTCTTCCAGGGGGCACAAGGAAGCACTTGATCTCGACCTGGTGGACATGTTCGGAGATGGAGTTTCCTGTCTGCGCGCTCACTTTGGCAGAGATGCGTACCCGTCCTATCTGATCGTAATACCGGGAGAAATACTCTCGCGGCTTTACGACAAGTACGGGTCGCGATTGCTTGAGCAAAACGTGCGCACCTTCCTTCAGGCGCGCGGCAAGGTCAACAAGGGCATCCGCACCACTATCCTTGCAGAACCCGGCATGTTCTTCGCCTACAACAACGGAATTACGGCTACGGCACAGGAGGTGGAGACCCGAACAACAGATTCGGGACTGCAGATCACTCGTATCCTGGACCTTCAGATCGTGAATGGTGGCCAGACTACCGCTTCCCTTTTCCACACTGCACGAAGGGACAACGCGTCGCTCGAGCAGGTTTTCGTGCAGATGAAGCTCTCTGTCGTCGACAGCGAAGACAGCGAACAGGTTGTTCCCCGCATTTCGGAATATGCCAACACCCAAAACAGGGTGAACGCCGCTGACTTTTTCTCGAATCATCCGTTTCACAGGAGAATGGAAGAATTTTCAAGGCGAATCTGGGCACCCGCGCAACAAGGCGCGCAACGTGAAACGAAATGGTTCTACGAAAGAGCGCGGGGACAGTACGCTGATGCTCAATCCAAGCTTACACGGGCTGGACGGCGGCGATTCAAGGCGGAGTATCCGCGGCTACAGATGTTCACCAAAACCGACCTCGCCAAGTTCGAGAACGTCTGGGAAGATCACCCGAAGTGGGTGAATCTGGGCGCACAGAAGAACTTTGCTCGCTTTGCGAACCGTATAGGAAAGGAATGGGTCAAGTCGCGGGAGAGTTTCAACGAACTCTATTTTCGTCGCGCCATCGCGCGGGGCATCATGTTTCGGCGAACCGAGAGGCTCGTTTCCAGTCAGTCCTGGTACAACGGTGGCTACCGAGCCAATATTGTCGCCTACGCAATAGCCGCGATCAGCGAAATCTGCAAACAGCGCAACCAGGAGGTGGATTTCATGAGTATCTGGAACACGCAGATGCTAAATCCATCCTTGATTGACGCTCTCACGGCTTCCTCCCTGTTCGCAAATGAATATATCACGCAACCACCACCGGGAGTTGCGAACATTACGGAGTGGTGCAAGAAGGATGCGTGCTGGCAGAGGATTCAGGCGCAGGTCAAGCAATTGGAATCGAAGCTTACACAGGCTTTTTGGGACGACCTCGTTTCGCTTGAGGAGCACAAGGAGGAAGCGCGGAACGCAAAGAAAACACAGAAAATCGATGACGGAATCGCCCTGCAGCAACAGGTGTTCGACGTTCCCGTCAAGGATTGGACGCTCATCCTGGAGCAGGGAATGAAAAAGAAAATCCTCACGCCAAAGGAGGTGGGAATCCTCCGAATCGCACAGCAGATACCGGCCAGGATTCCGTCAGAAAAGCAGAGTGCCGTGCTCATTGAGGTGCTCGAAAAGGCGAGAGCGGAAGGGATATCAATCGCTAATGCTTGACTTGTGCTGGCAGTCATGGCGAATAGGGGTGAGACAATGGGGGCCACCATGAAGATCCGCAAATTGCACCTGCGCAACTGGAAGAACTTCCTAGATGCGGAAGTTTCGGTCACGGATCGTGTCTTCCTGGTAGGCCCAAACGCCTCGGGAAAATCCAACCTTCTTGATTCTCTGCGGTTTTTGCGCGATCTCGCCTCGGCAGGCGGCGGCTTTCGAGAGGCTGTGCGGCGGCGCGGCGGCGTAGGCGCTATTCGTTGCCTGTCAGCACGCCGGAAACCGGACATTGAAGTCCGTGTCGAGCTGCACGACGAAAAAGAAGGTTCTCAATGGACCTATGGAATCGTTTTCTCGCAGGACAATCGGAGCCGACCGCTTCTCCGCAGGGAACGTGTTACCCGGAACAGCAATCTGATCGTCGATCGTCCTGACCAGGAGGATGATGCTGACCGCACGCGCCTCACACAGACTTATCTGGAGCAAGTAAACGTCAACAAGCAGTTCCGCGCTCTGGCTGATTTCTTCATATCAATCAAATACCTGCACATTGTCCCGCAATTGGTCCGTGAACCCGATCGTTCGATTGGGCGAACCAACGATCCTTTCGGTGGAGATTTCCTGGAGCAGATAACAAAAACACACACGCGAACGCGCGATGCGCGTCTAAAGCGCATACGTCAGGCGCTTGGCGTCGCTTTGCCGCAACTGGAGGAGATTGATCTCCAGCGAGATAACCGCGGCCAGCCGCACCTGCGCGGCAAGTACCAGCACTGGCGGCCGCGAGGCGCCTGGCAAACGGAAGAGCAATTCTCGGACGGGACATTACGGCTTATGGGACTCTTGTGGGCAATCATGGAAAAGGGTGGCCCCTTGCTTCTTGAGGAACCGGAACTTTCGTTGCATCCCGAGATCGTTCGCGCACTGCCACAGATGCTGGCCAGGGTTCAGCGAAAATCCAATCGGCAGATACTTCTCAGCACTCACTCGCCCGATCTGCTGCGCGATGAGGGAATTGGGCTTGACGAAACACTGCTGATTACTCCGGGCAAGGAAGGCGCCTCGATAAGATCGGCATCAGCCATTAGCGAGGCGCAGTATCTGCTGGAAGGCGGACTTACGCTTGCCGATATCGTGATCCCCAAAACCCGGCCAGCGCAGGTGGAGCAGCTGGCCTTATTCGAGGGCGCCTGAGCCTGCGATGTCCGTGACCATCTCCGCGGCAGTCGAAGGCGCTGTTGACGAGGCAGTGGTGCGAAAGCTGGTTGCCCATGCGGGAGGGCAAACCGGCGGTGTGTACGGGAAAAACGGCAAACCCGATCTGCTTCAAAAACTTGACGGCTACAACAATGCCGCCCGGCACGCACCGTGGATAGTGCTTGTCGATCTTAACGGTGATGCGGAATGCGCTCCGTCCATACTCAATGACTGGGCGCCCGCGCCTGCTCCCACACTTTGTTTTCGCATCGCAGTGCGCGAAGTGGAATCCTGGCTGATCGCGGATGCGCCAACATTCGCTAAGTATCTGAGTATCCGGCCAGGGAACCTGCCGTCAGAGCCCGAAAACCTGGAACAACCAAAGGACACGGTCGTCAATCTTGCGCGCCGCTCGCAACGTCGATTCATCCGCCAGGACATGGTCCCGCGGGAAGGCAGCGGGCGGCGTGTCGGTCCTGCGTATGCGTCAAGGCTTATCGAATACATCAAATGGCACTGGCGGCCCAACGCCGCTGCGCAGCGATCCGATAGCCTGCGCCGCGCCATCGCATGCATAGAGAAACTCGTTACGAACACGCGGCGCCAGGAAACCGGCAGCGAGAAAAATCCTTGACGCTAACCGATTATCGGGCTTCCATCCTGGATGATGATTCTTTCGGCGGGGCGGCGCGACAGGATGTCGTTAAAATCCGTCCCCCGCACCAGCACCAGGTTGGCGGGCTCGCCGGCGCGCGGCTTTGAGCGGCCGTCGCAGACCGATTTCACCAGCGCCGAGATTGAATCCAGCTGCGCGCCCAGCATGCCGGCATGCAGCGTGTCCAGCAAATCCGCATCGCCGTAAGGATAAAAAGCATCGCGGACGTTGTCGCTGGCAAAACGCAGCTCGATGCCCGCGCCGAGCAGCTCATGGACGCAGGTCAGGCCGCGTTGCCGCGGCGTGCCGGCTCCCCGGTCCTGCAGGTAAAGGTTGGTGAGCGGCAGCGCAATCACTTCGATTTGCGCCCGCAGCAGTTTTTCGATGATCTTGTTGCGCGCCGCGGGCTCCAGCATGGCCAGGGCGCAGCCGTGGCTGAGCGTGACCTTCCCCTGCAGGCCATTGCTGATAACCGCATCTGCCAGATACTCCACGGATGCCTGATAAGGACTCAGGTGCTCGTCCTGATGCAGGTCGAGGGGCGCGTCCTGTTCGATGGCCAACTCGATAAGGGCGTCGATCGAGCGCTTCGGCTCGGCATACAGCGCCGGGGCGGCGCCGATGAGCCTGGCGCCTGCGGCCAGCGCCGCCGCAATCAGACTCCGGGCGGTGGGGGTTGCCGGGTCCAGCCGCTGCGTAGCAAAGGCAACCACCTCGATTTGCATCTTCGCGGCCATGTCCGCCGCGGCATCCAGGGTGCCTTGCACCGCTGCCAGGCGGGTTGAGCTATCGAGGTCGGCATGGGTGCGGATGCCGGTGGTGCCGTGGGAAAAAGCCCGATGAAACAGCTTGCGCGCATGCAAGCGGTATTGATCGCGGCCAAAGCCGCCGAGCATTTCCAGGGTCAGGGCAACGGCATGCTCGAAGGAATCGGGTTTGCCTCCCGCCAGGGTAAAGGCCCGGTTGGCGTGAACATGCTTATCGACCAGCGGCGGCAGGCAAACCCACTCGGCCGCCGCGTCGATCTCCCTGATTTCCGCTATTTTCCCATCGGATACGGCAATCTCCAGTACCTGATCCGAGCCTGGAAAGGCGACATTGCTGATGATCGCGCCACCGCCATTGCCGGAAATTGCGACGAGGTTGGCAGGCATCGCTGTTCCCGACGCCTGCTAGTGTGCTGCTCTGGAAATAACTACCATCATTCGCGGCCCTGTTTCCTCCCCGGCTGCGTTGCTCCTCCTTGTGCGGGGCCTGCCACGCTGCATCGTCGCGCCTTGCCAGGAAGAAAACATGCCTCGCGCCTTATCGCAGTTGCTCACGGGGCAGGACACTAGCCGGCGGGGCGGGTGATGCAAACGCCTTGGCCTTGCTGCTGATCGTCGATTTCGCCGTTTTCATAAACGACGCGCCCATTCGCAACCGTCGTCACGGGCCAGCCCTTCAGCTTCATCCCTTCATAGATGCAGGTGCCGCGCCCTTCATGCTTGACTTCGCGTTCCTCGTCCAGATCGACCAGCACCATATCCGCATCGGTGTTGGGCTCCAGCGAGCCCTTGCGCGGGTAATAGCCGAACCGTTTGGCCGGAGCGTATGAATTCATTCGGACCAGCTGCTGCAGCGGCAGCCCCCGGTTGATGACCCCGTGCGTAAGCAGCAGCGGCAATTCCCAGGGAAAGCTGACCACCCCAGGGAACTCCGTCCACAAATCCTCGCCCTTCTTCGGCAGAAACGGCACGTGATCGCTGCCGATGGAATTGACCTTGTTCGCCAGCGCCCCCCGCCACAGCCATTCCAGCTGCTCACGATCACGCAGGGGCGGCGAAATTTTGGCCTTCATGTCCAGGTCTTCGTCGTAGCAGGTGCGGGTCAGGTAGTGCGGGCAGGTTTCCACGGTCACGTCTATGCCCTTAGCGCGCGCCTCCGCGGCCAGATCCGGGCCGGCGCCCACGGAGGTATGCACCAGCTGCAGGGCGCAGCCGGTGCGCTCGGCCAGAAAGATCATGCGCTTGATGGTTTCCACTTCGCAGAATGCGGGGCGCGATTCCGTGTAGGCGCCCAGATCCTGGCGCCCGGAGGCCAGCATGTCCTGCTTGAACCAGGAAGCGATGGCCGTGTTTTCGCAATGCACGGACACCACGCCCTGTGGGAGTTTGGCCACTTGCAGCATGGTTGCGTACACCCAGCCGTCATTGGCCGGCACGATCCCTATGGGATTGTCGGGCTCGTAGCCGAAATACAGCTTGAAGGATTGCACGCCGGTGTGTTCGACGATTTGCGGAATCTCGCGGATGTGCTCTTCGCGCTGAATGCCGAAGTGGAATCCGAAATCGATGCAGGCGTTTTGCTCGCCGACGCCTCGGCGTTCATCGTAAAACGGCAAATAGGATTCCTGCTTGTTGCGGATGTACAGGAAGATGGTGGAGATGCCGCCGCGGGCCGCCTGGGCGGTTTCCGTGCGCATGTCCTCGTCGTAGGGATACGCCACCCCCAGGTGGCAATGCGTATCGATGACACCCGGAAACAGGCACAGGCCTTGCGCGTCGATGACCCGCTTTGCCTGCGGCAAGGCATCGTCGGCGCCGGTCATCAGGATCTTGCCGTCCTTCACGGCAACGCCGCCGAAGAACTCGCCTGAGTGGTCAACCACCCGGGCATTGCGAATCGCCAAGTCCGCCTTCATCGGCCATGCCCCCCGCGCAACCTGTCGATAATCCTGGCAACGCCTCGCCACTGGCTTGCGCCCACCGTGACCGGCGCCCGCCGCCCCAAAGCCCGCGCCCAGACCGCCTTGCGCCCGCTGCGCCGGGCATGATCCAGGTCAACGCCTCCCGGCGGCGCCGACAAATCCATCACCAGGGCGGTTGCGGGCAGTGCGTCAATGATCGTTTGGGTAACGATGGGCGCGGGCACGGTTGAAAGGATCATGTCAAAACCAGGCGCCGCTTTGGCCAGACGCTCCAGAGGCAAGCCTTCGGCGCCGGCCGCATAGGCCATGGCCCGCTGCGCCGGATTGCGCGCCGCAACCGTTACCCGGGCGCCCAGGGCGATCAGGGAGCGCGTCAATACCGAGCCGATATTGCCCTGGCCCACCACGCACACGGAGGAATTGTGGATGGTGATGACGGTGTTTTCAATGATGATCCTGATGGCGGCTTCGACGATTGCCGGCGCCCGCAGCAGCATCAGCTCCTGATCGTGCTCGTATTCATGGATGCCTATGCCTAAGCGGCCCGCCGCATCCTTCAGCCCTTCATCCGCTTTGCCCAGGATAATGTGGGCGCCTTCGGCCATGGCCGAAAGCAGGTCCTCCCGGGGAATGATTTTTTCCTCAGCGAAAATGCTGCCGTCCGCAGCAATGCCCGGTATGGGCATGAGGCAGAACTCGGCGCCTTGCAAGCAATCCCGCGCGCTTGAAGCCAAATGAACACCCGCCACCCCGCCCTCCGGCCAGGGAAAACCAAAGGCCGTTACGCTGGCGCCGGCGGCGGCCGCCAGACGGGCGATTTCCTGTTCGCGCTCATCGCCGCCCAGCACGGCGATTTTCAGCGATTCCAGCTTTCCTGGGGCTTTTTGTTGATTGGGCATAGTGATGTTATTCCGTGGAATCGAAATTAATGTGCTTGGTCTGGGTGAATTCGTGCAGGCCGTCAAATCCGGCCATGCGCCCGACTCCGCTTTCCTTGTAGCCTCCCACTTCGGTTTCGGCATAAAAACGGTTGTAGTTGTTGACCCAGACTGTCCCGGCCTTTATTCCCCGGGACAGGAACCAGGCCCGGTCCAGGTTTTGGGTGAACACGCCCGAGGCCAGGCCGAAAGGCGTGCTGTTGGCCAGATGCACAGCCTCGTCATCGCTGGCAAAAGGCTGCACCGTAAGCACGGGGCCGAAAATCTCCTCCTGCACCAGTGGCGATTGCGGATCCACGCCGGAAAAAATTGCGGGCGCAATAAAATTGCACTTGCCGTGATCGACGCCCGCAACCGGCTCGCCGCCGGCCACCAGAGTCGCCTCCTTCTTGCCCAGTTCAACGAAGCTGAGAATTTTCTCATATTGATCGCGCGTGGTGATGGCGCCCATCTGGCTCGCCGGATCCAGGCCGGGGCCTACCTTCACGCCGTCGATTGCCTGAGCCAGCCGCTCGCAAACCTCCTTCTCGACCGAGGACTCGACCAGCAAACGCGAGGGGGCCGTGCAGATCTGCCCGCAGGTTGTGAAGAAGATGAAGCGCGCCAGGGTGGCAATGGCTTTTTCCATGTCGGCATCGGCGCACAACACGAAAGGCGACTTGCCGCCCAGTTCAAGGGCAACTTTCTTCACTGTGGCGGCCGCATCGCGGGCGATGCCCTTGCCGGTGGCGCCGTCGCCGGTAAAGGCGAGCATATCGACCCCGGGATGCTCCACTATCGCCTGGCCCACGCTGCCGCCGGAGCCTGTGAGCATGCCCACTACGCCCTCCGGCAGCCCTTCGCATTCCACCAGCAGCGACAGGATTTCGATGCTGATGCCCGCGGTCTGCGAGGCAGGTTTGGACAACACGGCATTGCCGGCCGCCAGCGCCGGCGCCAGGTCCCGCACCAGCAGGCTGATCGGCCAGTTCCACGGTGAGATGACCGCGACCACGCCCATGGGTTCGCGCAATACCACTCCCATGACTCTGGCGCCCAGGCTGTGGCTGTGGCCGCAAAGGCTGCGGGCCAATCCGGCGTTGAAGCGAATCACGTTGACCTGGTTGGCGATTTCAAATTTCGCCTCGCCCAGCAGCTTGCCGTTCTCAAGGGTCAGCCGCCGCGCCAGTGCTTCAACATTCCTTTCGATCCGCCCGGCCCATTGCAGCAGCACATCGGCGCGCAGCCTGGCGTCGGTTGCCCAATCGCTTTGCGCCAATGCGCGTTGCGCCGCTCCCACCGCCGCATCAACATGCTGCGGCGTCAGCGCCGGCGCCTGGGATACTTCTTCGCCTGAGGCTGGATCGACGATGGCGTTGCCGCCGTCTGCACCAGCGTCAACCCATTCCCCGGCCACATAAGCTGCATATTTCTTCACGAAGTCATATTCCCTGATGTTTGCGAAGCCGGGCCTGATTCCTGCGGCCGCACCAGTCCAAGCAGTTCGTCCTTGCCGAGTCCGTCAATGCCCATTGCCGCGGCGGAGCGTCCTTCGGGCAAGGCCGCGCCGCCCACCAGGATTTCCGCCAGATTCATCAGCGAGGCGGCGACCGGAACACTTGCGCCGGCAATTCCGGCCAAGGCAAGAAACGGCTTGATCCCGTACCAGAAATCTTCGCGGTAGTAACGGTGGGCCAGCGAGTCGGGCGCCTTGATCCGGCTGTTGGCCTTGCCGCTGCGAACCGCGGCCGCCAGCCCGGCGGATTTGTCAGCGCCGCTTTCGATGGTGCCTATGGACTGCATTTCGGCAAACAGATCCGGCAGGTCATGCCCGTAGCAGCGGGCAACGGCCAGCCGCTCGTCATCCAGCGCAGCCATGACGCGGCCCACGCCATCCGGCAGGCCCTGCACATAGAACGTGAAATCGCCCCGGCGCGACTCCACCCAGGCGGCGCCCAGCAAGGCGCCGGGCGGATGCAGCACCATGTTGACGTTGGCCAGGCCGGTGGCGATCACGTCGGTGGCGTCCTTCGCGATCGGATACAGAACCTTTGCGGCGCTCAGCGCTGCTTCGCCGCCCGGCATCGCCGCTACCCGCACCTGCTTCGCCGCGCCCGTGATCGAAACCATGCCGGGCTGCGGCTTTCTCGCCACGTAGGTCAAAGTGGAAAATTCGGCTGTGGGCGGCGGCGCCACGCCATGGCGCTTAAACGCCGCAACAAACTCCAGCGCGCCGCCGGTATGGCCAGGGTTCAGAACGACGGGCGCGGCATTTGCGCCGAGGGCCGCCAATGCTGCGGCAATGCGACCGTGCGCCGTAGTCGGCAGGCAACTGAGAATAACGTCGGCGCCATCAATAGCCGCGGCCAGATCAGCCGTCATCAGCTCCGGCGCGGCCAGACCCTCGCCCAGAACCCCGTTGTATCGAATGCCCCCGGCCCGCCGAAAAGGCAGCAGCGTTTCATCGGAGCGGTTCCAGAGCCGGACCTTGAAGCCCTTGTTGACCAGTTCCGCCAGCGCGGCGCCGCCGCCATTGCCGGCCCCCAGCACAGCCACGATCATGGCGCCGCATATTTCTTCAGCTTGTCCGTATCCACCTCGATGCCGAGGCCCGGGCCGTCCGGCACCAGCACGCAGCCGTCTTCGAATCTGAAAGGCTCGGTGATCAGGTCGTCCAGGTAATAGACGCCCGCCACCGAGGGTCCCGCAGCGCCTTCGGGCTTGGATACGGGAGACACGCTGGGCAGGATGGCGATCTCCGATGCGGCCCCCAGATGCAGATTGGCCGCATTGCCGATGCCGGACTCTATCGAGCCGCCTATGTCGCTGTACATTCCCAAAGCGCCGGCTATATCCGCCTGCTGTCTGGCCCGGTACAAGCCTCCCGGCTTGGTTACGTAGCAGGAAAAGCAGGCAGCGGCCTTGAGCGCGTGCAGCTCCAGAATGTCATGCACCGTCCAGGCCGATTCATCCGCCATGACCGGGCAGTCGATGCGCTCCGCCACCTGGGCCAATTGCCTGTTGTCCATCAAAGGCTGCTCGCACAGCAGGATGCCGTATTCCTCCTGCCGCCTGGTCACATCGATCGCTTCCCACACCGTGCGATAGCCTTCGTTGCCGTCCACTCTGATCCTGATGTCACTGCCCAGCCGCTCGCGCAGTTTTCTGACCACCTGAACGTCGCGTTGCGGGTCAAGGCCGGTCTTGCATTTCAGCGTTTTCGCGCCCTCCTCGACCGCCATCACCGCTTCATCGACGCATTTTTCCACCGGCATGATGCCCAGCGAGTGCGCCACCTCGATGCGGTCGCGGAATGCTCCACCCAGCAGCCGGTAAACCGGCACGTCCGCCGCTTTTCCGGCTATGTCGTAGCAGGCCATGTCCAAAGCCGCCTTGGCGTAAGGATTGCCCTTTACCGTCCTGTCCATGGTGCGGTGAATGACCGCAATGTCGCGCGGGTCGAGGCCCTTGATGGCTTCGATCAGGTGCCCGGCAATAACATGCCGAACGGTCTTCGGTGATTCGCCGCAATAGCGGCCGTGCGGGCCGCCCCAGGAAATGCCGGCCGGAGCCTCCCCCCAGCCGCTGATCCCCTCATCGGTATCCACCCTTACCACGGCGTGATAGCCGATAGGCGCCGTCATCTTGCTGGCCCAGGTGTGATGCCGCCGGTTCGGCAGCGTCACCAGAAAAATTTCGCAATCGGTAATTTTCATAATACCTTGCCGGGTCGCGCAGTGGTTTGCGGGACGGCGCGCCGGCTCAGACCGGCCATTCGACATGGACCTCGCGCGGGCCGTGGAAACAGATGTTGGGCAGGTAATCGAAACGCTGGTTGGCGGCGAGCCGCATCGCGGGCAAGCGCCGGCTCAGCGCCTCCAGCGTAACCCTGGCCTCCATTTGCGCCAGCGTCGCGCCCAGGCAGCGATGGACGCCGGTGCCGAACGACAAATGCCGGCTGGCATTGCGCCTGGCTATATCCAATAGTTCGGGATCATCAAACATCTCGCCGTCGCGGTTGGCGGCGCCCAGCAGCAACAGTAACTGGGCATCGGCCGGCACCTTCACGCCGGCAATTTCCATTTCCTGCTTCGATTTTCTGCGCCAGCTGATGACCGAGGAGTCGTATCGCAGGATTTCTTCAATGGCGCCGGGGATCAAGGCCGGCTCTGCGACTATCTTTTCCCATGCTTCCCTGTGGCGGAGAAGCTGAATGATGCTGTTGCCCAGCAGGCTGGCGGTGGTTTCGTGCCCCGCGGTAAAGAAAGCGAACAGAATGCTGGCGATCATGTCCAGGCTCAGGATTTCGTCGTTCCCGGCGCGCACTCGCAACAGCTCGCTGGTCAGATCATCGGCAGGGCGGGCAAGCCGCTCATCCACCAGCTCCCGGCACAGGCCGAAGAAGCCCGCCAGACCCGCAGCGAGCAGGGTTTGCTCCTCGTCCGTGGGGCGCCCCCAAACAAACAGGATGCGGTTTTTTGCGCCCTCCTTGATCGCCGGCGCCTGTTCGTCCGGGAAACCCAGCAGCTTGAGAATGACCAGGGCGGGCAAATCAAAAAGCGCCTCGGCCATCAGCTCCGCCTTGCCGTTTCGCACGCAGTTGTCCAGGGCGCTGTTCAGCATGGCGGCCACATAAGGCTCCAGGGCGGCTATGCGGCGCGGGGCAAATGCCTTGACCACGCTCCTTCGGGTTTTGGTGTGCTGCGGCCGGTCCGCATTGCCCAGCGCCGGCACCATGTTCCAGCCTCCTTCCGCGAGCGCGCGGCGGGCGGCTTCGCAAAGAGGATGAATTGGCGCGATGGTGTTTTGCGCCGAATAATTCTCGTGATCCCTAAGCACCCGCTTAACATCCTGATAGCGGCTTACGACCCAGTGATCGATATCCCGAGCGTAGAAGACCGGCGCTTCCCGCCGAAGCCGCTCGAAAAAAGGATAGGGATCGGACAATTGCGGCTCCCGGAACAAGTCAAATCGGCTGCTGACTGTCCCGGATAGCGTTGTGTTTCCGCTGGTCGCCACGGCCATGCGAGTAGTATAGCAATGCGCGGCTACCCATCCGGCTCGCGGCCGAATCTACTGCAATTGCTTCCCCTCAGCGCTTTATATTTAATTCAAGTGATTGATAATATTGATAAAATACCGATAAACATGATAACCGGCTTTCTTGGCAGCGGAAAGACGACCGTGTTGAATCAGTTGCTTTCCTCGCCCGACTTGGCGGACACGGCCGTGCTGGTGAACGAGTTCGGTGAAATCGGGGTCGATCACCTGCTGGTAAAGTCCATTGACGAAGATATCTTCCTGCTGGAGTCGGGCTGCATTTGCTGTTCCGTCCGCGATGACTTCAGCGCCTCCCTGCTCAGGCTTCACGCCAGACGAGCGCAAGGCAGCGCGCCGCGGTTTCAGCGGGTGCTGCTCGAAACCACAGGCATCGCCGACCCCATCGCGATCAGTGAACTTGTGCTGTCGGACAACGAAATAATCCAACGCTATGTTTGCCGGAAAATCCTGACTGTCGTCGATGCCGTCCATGGCCAGGGAAATCTTGACAAGCATCTGGAGGCCGTCAAGCAGGTGAGCGTTGCAGACCATATCGTTATCTCGAAAACCGATCTGTGCGACGAAGCGCCACTGGCCGTCATGGAGGAAAGATTGCGCCGGTTGAATCCCCTCGCGCCGCAATCCCATGCCGGCCTCAAACCTGTCGGGCCCGGTATTCTTTCCGGTCCGTCCGGCGCAGCGCCGGGTCCGGAAAGGCAGCAGCTTCCGCGGCAAGACGCGCTTGAGGGAAAAGCGAATTCACTTCCGCACGATAATCGCTTTGCCACTTTTTCCCTTACCTGGCCTGAGGCCGTGGCCTGGGATGAATTCGCTGCCTGGCTGGAAGCGATACTCTTTGCTCGCGGCGACAGCATCCACCGCGTGAAAGGTTTATTGAAGGTGGCCGGAGAGACGCGGCCCACGGTGATACAGGGCGTGCAGCACTCGTTTTATTCCCCGACAAGGCTGGATCGCTGGCCGGATGGCGATACGGCGACAAGGCTTGTGTTCATCACGAGCGATTTCAGCAAACGGGCTGTCATTAATAGCCTGGAAAATATTCTGGACGTGTCGGCGTGCTGAATTGCCGGCAGCCGGGCGAATACCGGGAAAAAGGTGCGGTGGCCATTCGCGCAGCGCCGGTGGAGGATTATCTGCCTTTCCTGCGGGAGCAGTTGGCGGCAATCTCTCAACCCGGGCGGAAGAAACGGCCATGGCTGCTATGGGAACTGCATAACCCCTGGAGCCGTTCCGCCTCCGTTGCCGACAGTTGGAAATTCCTGGAGTTATGCCAGTCGGAGACGCTGCTCTCGCACATCGCGCCGCTCATGGGCGAGGACATTATTCTTTTTGACAGCCAGTTTTCACCGGACCTGCGGGATGCGGGCAATTCGGAATCGTCATGGCAAAACGACCGTCTGCGCTGCCCGGCAAGCCCGCTGCAGGGACTGGTGGCGCGCATTCCCTTCGCGTGTCCGGCCAACGAAAGCGCAAGGTTCATCTACCAGCCCGGGCCGTCCGCGCAACAGGCGATCGAATACCGCGACGGCGCCGTCCTTTGCCACAACATCGACTTGAACTACCGCATTGTTGCCAGGAAGAAAGCCGCGCAGCAACCCTGGGAGTACGTGATTCGCTACTTTCCCGCAACTTCGCGTTATTTGCGCGACCCGGCAACGGAATTTCACCGCGAATTGACGGAACGATACCCGCTGCTCAATTACGCCAAGATGCCGCTGTGGCTGGTTCGCGGCGATGACAGGGGCGGCAACGATTTCGTCACCGGTTTTCAGCCTAAGGCGGGGAGGTGGATCGATCGTCCCGGTCCTCCCGCACCAGCAGAATCAGGATGAGGAGAAACGAGGCCGCAAAAAAGAAAGCCGGCTGTTGGGCGTTCCAGTCCTGCGATTGCCACATCAGAAACCATTCCCCCGCAACCACCAAAAAACCGCCGAACCAAAGCAAAATGCCCAGAGTCAGCGCCAGGACCGCCTTTGTTTTTCGCCGGTTGAACTGCGCGGCGTCGCGGCGCGCCCGCCACAGGTCAGAGGCGCCCCAGAAACCCAACAGCGCGATGGCGACTTCAGTGGCGATGATCAGCCAGTAGGCCAGGTGATGCAGCCAGGGCGCCTCCACCGCGCGCCACATGGAGTTGTTGCCGGGGAACACGCTGTCCATAAGCATCACATGCCGCACCGCGGCAAAATTGATCTGATAATCCAGTATGTTATTCATGCTGACGAGAGCGGCAAACAGCGCAGCTGACAACACGAATAGGATTTTGCTGATCCTGACCGTAAACATTTTTCCCTGAGGTCTTTTTCAGGAGCAGATACTACAACACGAGGAAGCAGTCCCAACCTCCACCGTTCGACGCCGCTGCAGGCGGGTTCTTGGCCGAAACACTGGACTTTGCGGGATGAAACCCGCTAGAATTTGGGGCCGTGCCGCGGGAGGGAGCCCCCGGCGCTGGTTTCGGTCTGTCCCCAGGTTTCTTCAGGCGCATTCTGGCGCGCCAATCAGGTGTGGGTGTGGGCGACCGGCGCGGGGCAAACTGCCGCTCCCCTGGAGAAACTTATCCGGCATTTGGGGGCCGAATCGCAATGAAAGCATCACAAGTTCTCGCAATGATCGAGGAAAAGGGCGTGAGGTTTGTCGACCTCCGCTTTACCGACACCCGGGGCAAGGAGCAGCACGTCAGCGTGCCCGCGAGTGTTGTCGACGAGGAATTTTTTGTTTCAGGGAAGATGTTTGACGGGTCTTCCATCGCCGGCTGGCGGGGGATCGACGAATCCGATATGGTCCTGATACCCGAGGCGGACACGGCCGTCGTTGACGTATTCGCCGAGGACACGACGCTGCTGCTGCGCTGCGACGTATACGAACCGGTCACGATGCAGGCCTACGCGCGCTGCCCGCGGCTGACCGCAAAGCGCGCGATCGAATACCTGCGCTCCACCGGCATCGGCGACGACGCCAATTTCGGGCCGGAGAACGAGTTCTTCATCTTCGACGACGTGCGCTACGGCAGTTCGCTGGAAAGCGCCTCGTATTACGTGGACTCGATCGAGGGAAGCTGGAACTCCACGCGCGAATTCGAGGAAGGCAACTACGGCCACCGGCCGGGCGTGAAAGGCGGTTATTTCCCGGTTCCCCCGGTGGATTCGCTGCAGGACATCCGCTCCACCATCTGCCTGGCGCTGGAGGACCTGGGCCTGCCGGTGGAAGTGCATCACCACGAAGTGGCCACGGCTGGCCAGGGCGAGATCGGAGTGCGTTTCAACAGCCTCGTGGCCAAGGCCGACGAGGTGCAGATTCTGAAGTACGCGGTCATGAACACGGCCCACCAGTTCGGCAAGACGGCCACGTTCATGCCCAAGCCCCTGGTCGGCGACAACGGCAACGGCATGCACGTTCACCAGTCGATCGTCAAGGACGGCAGCAACGTCTTTTCGGGCGACGGCTACGGCGGGCTGTCCGAGGCCGCAATGTATTACATCGGCGGCATCCTCAAGCATGCACGCGCGCTGAACGCTTTCACCAACCCGGCCACCAACAGCTACAAGCGGCTGGTGAAGGGCTTTGAGGCGCCCACGCTGCTTGCCTACTCGGCGCGCAACCGCTCGGCCGCGGTGCGTATCCCGTTCGTGGCCGATTCCCGGGCGCGCCGGGTGGAAGTGCGGTTCCCGGACAGCATGGCCAATCCGTACCTTGCGTTCGCGGCCTTGCTGATGGCGGGCATCGACGGCATTCAGAACAAGATTCATCCGGGCGACCCGGTGGACAAGGACTTGTACGACCTGCCCCCCGAGGAAGAGGCGGGGCTGCCGACCGTGGCGTTCTCACTGGAGGAGGCGCTCGACGCATTGCGCGCCGACAACGATTTCCTCAAGGCCGGCGACGTCTTCACCGACGACCTGCTGGAAGGCTACATCGAACTCAAGGACGAGGATTGCACCCGCCTGCGGGCCAGCACCCACCCGGTCGAGTTCGAGATGTACTACAGCCTGTAGTACCTCTCAAGACGTCACACGACGGAGTCCAGGGAGGACCATGAAGACAGGGTTGGCGGGCCTGCTTTTGATGGCGGGCCTGCCGCCCGCATTGCAGGCGCAGGAGATCTGGCGCCATGTGGATGAGCGCGGTTCCGTGCGTTATGCGGACCGGCCCTTTGCCGGGGCTGTTCCGGCGGAATTGCCCGAGACGTCCCGCTGGTCCGGGCGAGCCGCTGATGCGTCCGGCAATGAGGAGCGCGGGCCGAAGGCGGCCGGACCGCGAGCAGGCGCAGGGTCCGAACTTGCGATCGTGCGGCCCGCTCCGGAAGAGACGGTTCGCGGATCCGGCGGCGCGCTCGACGTCATGATTGCAGCGGGCCGGGAGTTCGAGCCCCGCAGCCGCCTGGTGCTGGAACTGAACGGCGTCGAGACCGTATGGCGCGGCGAGCCGCCGAAAGTGACGCTAAGCGAGGTCTGGCGGGGCGAACATCGCTTGCGCGCCCGTCTGCTTGACGCACGGGGCAGGGAACTTGCCTCCAGCGAGGAAATCCGCTTCTACAAGCGGGAAGCATCGGTGATCAAGCCGGGGGAGCAGGCCCGCGGAGACAGCTTGCGGTTTCCGTCCGAAGGCCCGAACGCGAAGCTCTAAAACGGAACGCGCAGAATGGTCGTTCGCATGCCGATCAGCCGGACAGCGGACTGTCCTCGACATCCGGTTGCAGCTTGAGCGCTCCGGTGAGTTCACTCACATTGCCGATCCCGTGCTCGTCAAGGTATTCGGCGATGCCCGCGTTGATCTTCCTGCACACCAGAGGATCGTAGAACAGAGCGGTCCCCACGCCGACCGTGGTGGCGCCGGCCAGCAGAAACTCGATCGCGTCGGCGGCATTCATGACGCCGCCCTGGCCGATGATCGGTGCGTCGTACTTTCGCGCGACCTGATACGTCTGGTAGACCTTCAGCAGCGCCAGCGGCTTGATGGCCGGCCCCGACAGGCCACCCTGCACGTTTCCGATCACCGGACGGCGGCTTTGCGCGTCGATCGCCATGCCCATCAACGTGTTGATCACGGCCAGGCCGTCGGCGCCCGCTTCCAGGCAGCGTCGCGCATTTTCGGCGATATCGGTCTGGTTGGGCGAGAGCTTTACGATCAGTGGCTTGGAGGTCGCGGCCCGGCACGCCTCCACCACCCTCGCGGACATGTCCGGATCGTTGCCGAAAGCCACGCCGCCCTCGCGCACGTTGGGACAGGAGATATTGATCTCCATGCCCTGCATCGGCGTGTCGTCGAACCGCCGCGTCACTTCGGCGTACTCTTCGACCGTGCTGCCGCAGATGTTCGCGAACCAGCAGGTTTCGTCGTAGTCGAGTCCGGGCGCAATGTCGCGAACGACCGCGTCCACACCCGGATTCTGAAGACCGATGGCGTTGAGCATCCCGCCGGGGGTTTCCCAGAGGCGGTGGCCCCTGTTGCCCAGGCGCGGCTTCAGCGTCGTTCCCTTGCACACGATGGCTCCCGCGTCGGCGTTGGAGAAGCCTTCGACACGGGTGTACTCGTCGCCGAAGCCCACGCAACCGGACAACAGCACGATCGGCGAGTTGAGCCGCAGGCCGCAAAAATCGACGGAGAGCGCGGAGTTGCTCATGCCGCCGCCACCGGCACTTCGTCCTCGGACTTCAGCGGCCGGCTCAAGAGCGCCTTGAGCACCGTTCCGGGATCCCGTCCCCGGTGCAGCACCTGGTAGACCTGTTCCGAAATCGGCAGGTCAAGCTTGAGCCGGCGCGACAGACGATGCACGGCATCGGCGGCATAAAGCCCTTCGGCGACTTGTCCGAGTTCCTCCAGCGCCTTTTCGACCGGTGTGCCGCGCGCCACCTTCAGCCCCAGTCGCCGGTTGCGGGACTGATCGTCGGAGCAGGTCAGCGCCAGGTCGCCGAGGCCCGCCAGGCCCATGAAACTGCTGGCGCGCCCCCCCAGCGCCACGCCCAGGCGCACGATCTCGGCCAGGCCGCGGCAAAGCAGCGCGGCACGGGCATTGGCCCCGTAACCCAGGCCGTCCGACAGGCCGGCCCCGATCGCAATCACGTTCTTTGTGGCGCCGCCCACCTCGACGCCGGTCAGGTCGCCGGAAACATAGGCCCGCACCGCGCCCGAGTTGAGCTTTCGGGCCAGCCAGCGGGCCAGTTCGGCGCTCCCGGAAGCCACCGTGATCGCTGCAGGCTGCCCGGCGGCGACTTCGGTGGCGAACGTGGGGCCCGAGACCGCCGCCAGCGGGAAACCGGGGCCAAGCTCCTCGGCCGCCACCTGGTGCGTGAGCAGCCCGCTTTCGACCTCCAGGCCCTTGGAGGCGCAGCAAAGGCGCACGCCGCGCGCGAGCAGTGGCTTGAGGCGGCGGAAAGTCGCCCGCAAGGCCGAGCTGGGCGTCACCAGCAAGACGCACTCGGCGCCCCGGACGGCGGTTTCCAGTTCCTCCACGGGCTGCACGCAGCGCGGGAGGGAAACCCCGGGAAGGTATCGTGTGTTTTCCCGGTGCGACAGGAGATTCGCGATGTGCCCCCGGTCAATGTCCCAGAGCTTCCCGGGGCAGCCTGCCTTGCCCAGGTGAACCGCCAGCGCCGTGCCCCATGCGCCGGCGCCGATTATCGCGAACATAGAAAAGCGTTCTTCGGCCGACTATTTGCGCCGGCCCCGCCCAACGATCACCGGCAGGTTGTCCCGCTGCCAGGCGGCCAGCCCGCCCTTCAGGCAGAACACCTGTTCGGAACCCTTCTTGCGCAGTTCCTGGGCCAGCCGGCCGCTGGCCGAGCCGTTGTCGCACACCAGCAGCACCGTCTTGCCGGACTTGAACTTCGGCGCCGCCGGCACGTCCACGGCGCGAATATTGCGGGCATTGGGAATATGGCCCTGGCCGAAGGCTTGCGGCTCCCGCAAATCGAATATGGCCGCCCCCTTGTTGATGGCCTGTACCGCAACGTCGGGGGCGAGCGCGCTCACACCCAGGGCCCGCAGGCGCACTTCGTTGAACAGCGCGGCCAGCAGAGTGCCCACCACGCCCAGGCTGAGCCAGGGGTGGGCGGTTGCGAATTCGATAAGGCGTCCCATTTCGGCGGAGAAATTATAACGAGACCGATATAATTTCCGCGCCTCCCGCCCGGTTCCCCAGCAATCATCCCATCGCCAAGCCGAGTCCCTCCGCTGCAATGAGAGGCGCCATCGCAAGCCTTCTCGCCGTCCCGCTCCTGGCCGCCGCACAGGATGCCGGCGGGGACCGGGAACTGGCCGAACTGCTCGGGCGCATCGAGGCGATCGAGCAGGAGCTCGACCGGGACATGCGGGCGAAAGGTCAGGCGGAAGCCGAACTCAGGGATACGGAAATCGAAATCATGCGCTTGCGGGAAGAGTCCGCTGAAGTGGAGCGGCAACTAGCGGCCAGCCGACAGAAACGGTCCCGGCTGGAAGCCGACCTGAGCCGCAACGGAGACGACCGCCGCCAGGCCCGGCAGGCCTTGACTGCCTCGATGCGCCTTGCCTGGCGCTCCGGCAGGCAGGAAGAGTTGAGGGCGCTGCTGAGCGGCGAGAGCGCCGGAGAAGTGGACCGCCGGCTGGCCTGGGCCGGCATGCTGGTCCGGTCCTGGGCGCGGCGGGCCGGGGATTCGGCCCGACTGGCGGGAGAGAGACGATCATTGACCGAGGAATCGGGCAGCTTGGAGCGGGAGCTGGCCGGCTTGCAAGCGCGACGTGCCGGACAGATTCGCATGCTGGAACAGGCCGCGGCCCGGCGCAGGGCCACTGTTGCGGAGCTCGCCAGGCGTATAGGCGCGGCCGGGGACGAGATCGGGAGGCTCAGGAGCCGGGCGGCCACGCTGGCTTCCCTGGTCGAGAATCTGGGGGAAGCGATAGAGGAGCACCCGCCGGCTGCGCTGCCCTCGATCACCGCGGCGCGCGGTCAACTTTCGTGGCCGGTGGACGGCTCCGTCGTGCGGCGTTTCGGGGCCGGGCTGGGCGCCGGCCGCGCCAGCTGGGACGGCATCCTTCTCGAGGCCTCGGAGGGCGCTGAGGTGCGGGCGCCGCATGCCGGTCGCGTGGTGTTCGCGGACTGGGTGCGCGGGCTGGGATTTCTGCTGGTGCTGGATCACGGAGAGAACGTCATGAGCCTGTATGCATACAATGACCGGCTCGTGGGCAGGAAGGGCGAAACGGTGGACAAGGGACAGATAATCGCCCATGCCGGAAGCTCCGGGGGGCGTCCGCAACCCGGCCTGTATTTCGAGATACGCCGTAACGGCAAACCCGAGGACCCGATCCGGTGGCTGAGCAGGTAAGCGCGGGAGGAATGACCGGCTGGGAACAGGCTGTCGGCCTGTACACCATTCTGCGCAAGGAAGCGCGCCGCATCCTGCGGATCTGGGTGCAGACGATCGTCCCGCCCGCCATCACGATGTCGCTGTACTTCATCATCTTCGGGCAACTGCGTGAGCGCATCGGTTCCATGTCCGGCTTCGACTACACCCAGTTCATCGCGCCCGGGCTGATCCTGATGTCGGTGATAACCAATTCCTACGGCAACGTCGTGTCCTCGTTTTTCAGCGCCAAGTTCCAGCGCCACCTTGAGGAAATGCTGGTCTCGCCCCTGCCCAACTACGTGATCATCCTGGGGCACGCCGCCGGCGGGGTGATGCGGGGCCTGATCGTGGGCCTGATCGTAACGGCCGTCGCCATGGGTTTTACCGATCTCGAGATCCGTTATCCCGTGATCGTCGTGTTCACCCTTTTCTGCACCGCGATCACGTTTTCGCTGGGCGGCATGATCAACGCCATCTTCGCGCGCAAGTTCGACGACGTGTCGCTTATTCCGGCTTTCGTCCTTACACCGCTGACCTACCTGGGCGGCGTGTTCTACTCGGTGGACCTGCTCCCGGGGATATGGCGCACGCTCAGCCTCTTCAATCCGATCCTGTACATGATCAACGCCTTCCGCTACGGCATGATCGGCACGACGGATGTCGATCTGAACACCGCCTTCATCATGATGGGCGTGTTCGTGTTCGTGCTGTTCGGGGTGTGCGCCGTGCTGATCCGCAAGGGCGTGGGCATACGCGACTAACTCCACAAGGCGCATCGCAATCCCTCGCCCTTTGTTCGCTCCCCTTTCTCGCCGGAGACGCCATCCCTGGCTCGGTTTCGCTGTCCTGCTTCAACGCTCCTGCGAGAAAGGGGAGCGAACAAAGGGCTTGAGCGGTAGTGCCGGGATGGCGGCGGCGAGCAGCGCTCCGGGTCCGGCGTGTGCGCTCACTACCGCGCCCAGTTCGGTCACGTAGCTGGACACGAGGTTCGGGACACTTTCCACCAGCAGTTCGTGCAGGCGTTGCCCGGATTCCGGGCGGTTGGCGTGCGCGACCGCAATCCGCAACGGCTGGCGGGTGGGAAAGCGCTTGAGCACGTAGCGCGCAAAGCGCTTGACCCGGTCGCCCGACCGGCGCTGCACGCCGCAGGCCTTCACGGTTCCGTTGCGGCCGATGCCGAGCAGGGCGTCCACCTTGAGCAGGTCACTGAGTTGCTTGATGCGCGGCGAGATGCGTCCGCCGCGCACGCCGTGGGACAGGTCCTCGATCACGCCGAAGGTGCGGGCGGCCTCCAGCAAGGGCGGCAGGGCAGCAATGATCTCGTCCGCGCCGGCTCCATCCCGCGCCCACTCGGCTGCGTGCTGAACGATGAGGCCATGGCCGATGGAAACGTTGACGCTGTCCAAGACCCGTACTTTCCCGCCGGTCAATTCCGAAGCCACGCTGCGCGTCACGTCGGCGGTGCCGCTTACCGCGCCGGCCAGCGTGATCCACACGGACTCGGGGAAATGTCCGGCCAGAAATCCCATTGCCCGTTCCATGTCGCCGCGCGGCGGCGTGGCCGTTTGCGCTCTCTCGCCATGGTCCTCCATCGCCCGCCACAGCCAGTCCGCCGGCAGCCCCAACCCGTCGAGATAGCCTTGCTCGCCCAGGTGGATGCGCAGTGGCGCTGTCGTGATCCGCAGTTCCCTGACCAGCTCCGCGGGGATGTCCGCGCCGCTGTCGCAACCGATGGGAACTCTCGAGCCGTTCAGCAGCGCGAATTGCACGTGCATGTCGTCGGCCTTCTCGCTGCTGACTTCGCCGTGCTCGTGGGCGACGGCAAACACCTCGTGCGGCGTGTCCGTGTGTATATGCAGGCGCACGATGCGGGCGCCGCCCGCCACGACGATGGAATCACCCAACGGCTGGATTTCCTCGCGTATGCCGGCCGGCGTCAGGTCCTCGCCGGAGATCATGCACTCGGTGCAATAGCGGAATTCGGACTCCTCGCCCAGATCGTGGGCGTGCGCGGTGCCCGCCAGGGCTCTTGCCGCGCCGGCAAACTCGCCCGCCTCGGCGCCCCGCCCTGTCCTGACGAGCTGTTCGATGCCGCCCAGCAGCTGCGCCAGGCCGGCGCCGCCGGCATCGACCACGCCGGCGCGCCGAAGCACTTCGAGCTGTTCCGGGGTTTTCTGCACCGCGTCGTCGGCCGCTTCCCGAGCGGCCGACAGGAGGGCGGTGAGCTCGCCCTCCGGCGAAACGTCAAGCGCGCCAATGCCGACCGCGCTCATCACGCTCAGGATGGTCCCCTCGCGTGGATTGCTCAGGCCGTTGCGGGCGGACTCGGCCGCCGCCTTCAGCCCCAGCGCGACGTCGCGCGTATCCAGGCGCGCCTTGTCCTCCCAGGCCTCGGCCAGTCCGTGCAGGAACTGCGCCAGTATCACTCCGGAATTCCCCCGCGCGCCGTATAACGCTCCCCTGGCCGCGGCATGGGCCACCTCGCCGGCGCTCCGCGACGGTGACTCGGCCAGCGCAAGGATCACGGCCTGCGCCGTATGCGCCATATTCAGGCCGGTGTCGCCGTCCGCCACCGGAAACACGTTGATACGGTCCAGCTCCTCCCGGCTGTTCTGAAGCTGCAGCATGCCGGCGGTGATGGCTCGCGCCAGACGCCGGCCGTCGAGGTAGTGAATGCCTTTCATCGATCCATTGCCAGAAGAACGTTCTTCCCCTGATAGGCCAGAATCACGCCGTGAGGGGCTATTTCCAGCACCTCCGGTCCGTCCTCCAGGCGTTCGCCCACGCGATAGTTCCGCCCATTGATCTGCACGAAGCTGCGACCGCCTTCCGGGCCGTAGAAGAGCATCTGCAGTGTGAGTTCCGGCCAGTCCGGCGGCGCCATTTCCAGCGGAAGCTCTTCCGCCGGCAGCAAGATTGGCGTCGCAGGCGCCGGCTCGGCCGCGGCGGCGGGGACCGGGGCCTCGGGCGAAGGCTGTTCCTTTACGGTCAAAGCGGACGGGCCGCCAGGGGCTGCCGGGCCGAGGCCGCGGGACATCTCCAGGCCGTTGATCGTGGCGGGCGCCGTGTCGGGGCGTGTCGCGCCGGCTTCGGTGGCCGCGGACATGTCGGCGGCGTCGGCCGGAGCGGGGAGTGGGGCCGGGGATGGAGGAGCTGCCAGACGCCACGCCAGGAAGACGCCGGCAATGATCGGGGCGGCCGCGAGCACGGCAATCCAGCGCCGCCGCCTGCCGCTCCGATGTGCGGGAGGAGGATGGGCGTACACCGGCCGGGCGAATCGGGACCGCCGCTTCTCGGAAAGCTTGAGTGCGTCGAGGACGAAAGACATCGGATCAGCCGGTCGCGCCGCTCCAGAGCGCCCCTGCCGGTGCGCCCTGGCGCCCGTAAATCTCGCGCGCCGCCAGCCGCACCAGCTGCGGACCGATGTCATGCTCCTTGCGAACGAAAGCCCCCAGCAGAGCGCGGTCGGCCACGACGTTGATGATCCTGGGAATTCCGCGGGATATCCGGTGCAAGCGGCGTCTTGCGCGGGCATTGAATACCTCACGGCTTGAACCGGCCACCTTCAGCCGATGCCGGAGGTACTCGCCGGTTTCCGCGCGCGACAGCGGCCCCAGGTGGCAGCGCGCCGTGATGCGTTGCGCCAGTTGTCGCAGGTCCCGCCTCGCCAGCGTTTCGTGCAACTCCGGCTGGCCCACCAGCACGATGCCCAGCAACTTGTGCCGGGCGGTCTCGAGATTGGTCAGCCGCCGCACCTGCTCCAGCAGGTCCGCGCCCAGCGCCTGGGCCTCGTCCACGATCAGTATCGTCCGCCTTCCGGCGGCATAGGTTCGCAGCAGCTTGCGATTCAGCGCCGCGCCCAGGGAGGAGGGATTCTCCGCCCAGCGGGGCGTGCGCATTCGCAATTCACGGCAGATGGTTTGCAGAAACTCGATGCGGGTAGCGGGCGGATCCAGCACGATCGCGGTGTCGGTCCGTTCCGGCAGGCGTTCCAGCAGGCACCGGACCAGCATCGTCTTGCCGGTACCCACCTCACCGGTCAGTTGGGTGAAGCCGCCGTTTTCCCGGACCCCGTACAACAGGTGGGCGAGGGCCTCGGCGTGGCGCGCGCTCAGGTACAGGTAGCGCGGGTCGGGCGTAATGCTGAAAGGCCTTTCGCTCAAGCCGTGAAATTGCTCGTACATGGCCCCCAGGATCCGCCTTGGTGTTCCTCTTCGCGTTATTTCATTGTAGAGGCGGAGTGCGTGCCGCGCATGAAGCCGATCAGCCACTGCAGTCCGCCCGCCCGATCCCCGAAAACCCCGCATGCGGTGCGCATGATCGCCGTCAACTCCCCAATCCGTTCCTGCGCCGCCTGCGTCCCGAATCGCTGCACCCAGGAAGGCAGGTTTGCTCCGCCGCCTTGCGGCTGCTGCCGCCGATCGATATCCCGATCCGCCAGGTCGTCGCGTATCTGGAACGCCAGGCCGAGGGCGTCGGCGAACACTTCCAGCGAATGCCTCTGGCGCACCGCCAGATCGGGGCGCACGCAAGCCGGCGCCAGCGCCGCGGCGCGGAAAAGAGCTCCGGTCTTGGTTCGATACGCGTGTTCCAGTTCCGCTACATCGGGTCGCTCGCCGCCGTTCAGGTCCAGGTCCTGCCCGCCCGCCATGCCCGCCGAACCGGCGCATTCCGTCAGGAGCTCGATCAGGCGCACCCGGGCGCCATCGTGGCCGTTCAGCGAGGAGTGGGTTGCCAGGACCTGCCAGGCCAGGGTCTGCAGCGCGTCGCCGACCAGCAGCGCGGTGTCCTCGCCGTACATCTTGTGAATGCTGGGCTTGCCGCGCCGGAAGTCGTCGTCGTCCATGCAGGGCATGTCGTCGTGCACCAGCGAGTAGCAATGAATCAGTTCGATTGCGGCGGCCGGCGCATCGACGAGCGAGTCCGGGACGCCGGCCGCTTCGGCGGCCGCATAGCAGACCAGCGGCCTCAGGCGCTTTCCGCCGCGCATGACCGCTTCGCGCATTGCGCCGTGTAATCGCATGGGCGTCGTCGCCGCGCTCGGCAGCACGCGCTCGAGCAAGGCGTTGACGCGAGCCTGGTAGCCGGCCCGCCTGTGTTCAAAGTGCTCGCTTGAGTCCATGCTGGCGTCGGGTGATCATGTCGCGCGCTGCCCGCCGCTACGGGGCGGCTGCTGAGGAAGGAAGGAATTTTATGTCGCGCCCGCCCGGTGTTCTCCTAAAATCCCGCAAGGAGATTCTCGGCCGAGGTAGCGCCGTGTCAAGCGAGGACGTCATGCAGGGCAGCGCCATCGCGCACCCCAACGTAGCGCTGGTGAAATACTGGGGCAAGCGGCCGGCCCGCGGCAACCTGCCGGCCATGGGGTCGCTGTCGCTGACGCTGGGGTTCCTGGCGACCCGCACGACGGTGCGCTTTGACCCGGCCGGGGGTCGGGACGCGCTGACGCTGAACGGCTGCCGAAACTCCAGGGACCTCAAACGGATGCAGGACTGCCTTGCGCCCCTGCGCCAACGGGCCGCCGAGTCCGGGTCCGCGACGGTGGAATCGCGCAACGATTTTCCTACCGGCGCGGGCCTGGCTTCGTCCGCCTCCGGGATGGCGGCGCTGGCCCTGGCCGGCGCATCGGCGCTTGGCCTGGCCGAAGAACTTGACCTCGTCGGGCGGTCGGCAATGGCGGGTTCGGGGTCCGCGCCCCGCTCGCTGCATGCCGGAGTCGTGTTGCTGTCGATCGATCGGGAGGGAAGCTGGTCCTGCAAGTCACTGCTTGCGCCGGAGGAATGGCCGCTTAAGGTGGTTGTGGCGGTTACGCAAACCGGGCTCAAGCAAACGGACTCCCGCTCGGGCATGGAGCTCACCCGGCGCACGTCGCCCTTCTACAAGGCCTGGCTCAAAAGCCAGAAGGGCGACCTTGAGGATGCCCGCCGCGCCGTGGCGCTTCGTGATTTCGGACGTCTTGCCGAATTGTCCGAAGGCAATTGCCTGAGAATGCATGCCACCGCCATGGGCGCTTCGCCACACCTGATGTATTTCAATGGCGCCACCATCGAGTGCATGCACCGGGTCAAGGCCCTGGCGCGCGACGGCCGGCCGGTGTTCTTTACCGTGGACGCGGGACCGCAGGTCAAGGCGGTCTGTCTCCCGGACGTGCTCGATGAAGTATGCGATGCGCTGGGCCAGGTGCCCGGAGTGCATCAGGTGCTTAGCGGCGATCTGGGCGGCGGAGCGCGGCTCGTCCCGGGTTAGCTGGCCTCGATGCCGGTATCCAGGATCCAGGCCCGGGCCCCGGGCAAGCTGTTTCTTTCCGGCGAGTACGCGGTTCTGCTGGATGCGCCGGCCGTGGCCTGCGCCGTTGGCAGGCATGTCAATGCGCGCTTTCTGTCTGGCGATACCGCCGAGGATCCCGAAGCCGCGCGCTGGCGGCAGGCGGCCGGCGAGATACTGCTCCGGCACGGTCTGGATCCGGCGCCGGCCGGCCGGCCGCTTGAGATCGACAGCAAGGCGCTGTACTCGGACGGCGAAATCAAACTGGGCTTCGGATCCAGCGCCGCCGTGGCCGTGGCGGTAAGCGGATTGCTGCTTGCTGCGCAGGACGGGGGCCGCCGGTCTCCCACCGTCGACCGGCTGCGCCTCGCCGATGACCTGCACAGGGCGCTTCAGGGCCCGGGAGGGAGCGGCGTTGACGTGGCGGCGAGCCTGCACGGCGGAGTGATTGCGGCAGAGGGTGATCGGGTTGACAGCCTTCACTGGCCCCAAGGCCTTCATTGCGAGGTGATCTTCACCGGCCGCGATGCGGACACCGCCCATGCCATCGGGCGATTCCGAGAGGCGCTGCAGGGCGGGAAGGGCGCGCACTTCAGGGCGCTGTGCGCCGCCGCGGAATCGGCCCGGCGGGCCTGGAATCGAAGCCCGGAAGCGATCGTCGCGGCGGTGCAGGAATACGCGGCGGCCTGGCGGAAACTGGATCGCTCGGCCGGGCTGGGCGTATACAGCCGCGAGCATCTGCGATTGGAAAGTCTGGCGCGCGCGGCCGACTGCGTGTACAAGCCGTCCGGGTCCGGCGGCGGCGACTGCGGGCTGGCCTTCTCGACCGACCGGGGGAAACTGCTCGCCTTGCGCGAGACCGTCCGGGAAGCGGGGTTCCCGCCGCTGGCGGTCGATCTCGGCGTGGAGGGCTTGCGGGTCCGCCGTCAGTCCGACCGCGCGTAGCGCTTCACGCCCTAGTTCGTCACCTCAACCGTAATGACTTCGGACATTACCGGCGGCTCGTGCGGGATGTGCAGGTCGTCGCCCAGCAGCAACTGCAGCGTATAGGTGCCGGGCGCCAGTGACAGCTCCACGTTGGTCTGGGCCAGGCCGAAGTGCATGTGGGCGTCGTCGGTGATGATCGGCAGGTCCATGCGCGGTAATGGGGTGTTCACCAGCAGGTGATGATGTCCGGTGTTCTCCCCGATCTCTCCGGCGGGCAGCAACTTCATGCCCTCCAGCCCGAACTCCACCGTGAAGGGGGAAGTCAGCCCGGCGCCGTCCCCGGGGGAGACGAACCATACGCGCGCGCCTTCGGGCGAGGGCTTGCGCGGAGGCAGCGCGACTTCAGGCGCAGGCGCGCTCGCCGCATCCGCGTCCGGCGCGGCCTCTTCCGGCGGCTCGGGGCTTCCGCAGGAAACCATAAGCGCCGCGGCCAGCAGCATTGCGAAAGTGGTTCTGTTCATGGACAAAGCGATTGTCCTGGATAAATCGATCATAGCCTGACCTCCCGGGCCATGGTTCACTACAACATCAGATCGCTTGCCGCCGCCCGCTCGTCAAGCAATTCCTCGCCCGTGATGCGAATTTTCTCCTGCGAGAAATCGTCCAGGTCCAATCCCCGCACGATTTCCCAGTCGCCTTCCTCGCAGCGAACGGGATAGGAGAAGAACACCCCTTCGGGCGAACCGTAACTGCCGTCGCCGGGCACCGCCATGCTTACCCAGTCGCCCTCAGGCGTGCCGTGCGCCCAGTCGCGCATGTGCTCGATGGCGGCGTTGGCGGCCGAGGCGGCGCTGGACGTGCCGCGCGCCTTGATTACACTGGCGCCCCGCTGCTGCACGGTGGTGATGAATTCACCCCGCGCCCAGTCCCTGTCGACGAGTTCTGCAGCCGCCTTGCCGTCCACGGTCGCCTGCGACAGGTCCGGATACTGGGTGGCGGAATGGTTGCCCCAGATGGTCATGCGCCTGACGGTGCTGACGTGGTGGCCCGTGCGCGCCGCCAGTTGCGCGCAGGCGCGGTTGTGGTCCAGTCGGGTCATGGCCGAAAAATTGCGCGGATTCATGTCCGGTGCGTTCGACGACGCGATCAGAGCGTTGGTGTTGGCGGGGTTGCCCACCACCAGCACCCTGGCGTGCTCGTCGGCATGCTCGTTGAGCGCCGCCCCCTGCCGCGAGAAGATGCGCGCGTTCTCGGTCAGGAGGTCGGAGCGCTCCATGCCGGGTCCACGTGGCTTTGCGCCGACGAGGAAAACATAGTCGGCGCCGCGGAAACCCTCCTCCAGGCGGTCCGTGGCGATCACCGCCTCAAGCGAGCCGAAGGCGCAGTCTTCGAGCTCCATCGCGACGCCCTCGAGCGCCTGCATTGCGGGAGCGATTTCGATCAGCCGTAACGTGATCGACTGGCCATGGCCAAGGAGTTGTCCCGAAGCGATGCGGAACGCGAGCTGGTAGCCGATCTGACCGGCCGCCCCGGTGATGGCGATCTGCGTGGATGCTGACATTTCTCTAAGGCTTCAGTCGGAGGACGGGCATTGTATCGCCGACGCATCCATTTGGGGGTCGGGCGGCATCTATGTAGCGAGTTTGGAGCAAGGGTGAAGCCTTGAACAGAGGCCACCGTCGACACAGAGGAGCACAGCGATGACTTACGGTACGGCATTTTTCTCCGCCCTGGCCTGCGCGTTCGCCCTTGCCGCGAGTCCGGCGGGCGCCGGGGTGGCTTCGGACGCCGGAACGGCAATGGGAACGGAACGGATCTCAAGCGACGAGATCGGGGAACTGAAGGAACTGCTGGTCGCCCACGGGATACCCCCGGCGCGCCACCTGGCCGCGGAAATCAGCCGGGAAATAACCGGGAGCAATCGCGAGGCTGCAACGGCGGCGCTGTTCCGCCCGCCCGTCGTGCATGCGCCGGGAGCCGCGCCGGCGCCCACCGCGGTCGCACAGGCCGGAAAAGCCGGAGGCGCCGAGCCCGCCCGTGCAGATACGCCGCGCGGTACCCAATCGCCTGTTCGCAACTTGCTGCGAAGGGTCCTGCGCTTCCTGAATTTTTCGAACTAGAAGGCGAGGCGCCCCGAGGGACGTGACGCGCCCTCGCTCCCGTGTGTTCCGGGCTGGCTCAGTCGTCGCTCTGGTTGATTTCGTTCCACAGGCGGATCTGCTCGTTCATCTGGTCCGCCAGTTGCTGCTCACGGTCCACGGAACCGTCATAACGCCTGACAAACAGCTCCCTGCGTTCGTCGGTCCTGGAGTCCTCGTCCAGAGATTCGAAGTCGTCCTCAAGACACTTCCGATAACCTTCCAGCGCAGTCTGGAATTCCCGGAACTCGGCGATCGCGGCCCTGAATTCATCGATAGTCATTTCCTCCGCATTCGGTGTCGTGGGTTCGTCGGGATAGTCGCACCCGGCCCAGGCTGCTCCGCCTGCCAGAACCAGAGTCATTACGGAAAGTGTGGCGATACGTTGCATTGTTTCCTCCTTCGGACTACCCGCTTTTGCGGCGGGCCGCGCAGCACTGCCTATGCGCCGATGTGCCACCAGCGGGCCGCTGGCCGGCCCATTATGCCCGAAGCCCGGGCGCCGCAAGCCTGACACGACACCGGTCCCGGTGCGCTTACAATTGGCAGCCGCACAGCGCCGCCATCGCGTGGATTCACCGACAGGTCACCCCTCGAAATGCAACCTCTTCGTACCAGCGCGGCGTCCTTCCGGTAGGTCCGTCTCACGGAGCGCGAAGCGCCCATGCAAGGCGCAGTCATCAGGCAACGAATAAGTCGGCTTACCCGGCAGCAGCTTTCGGGCGGGCTCAGGGGCGTCGAGCGGGAGTGCCTGCGCGTCACCCCGGCCGGCCGGGTCGCGCCCACGCCGCATGGCGAGGATCTCGGGTCGGCCCTGACCCACCGCTATATCACCACGGACTTTGCCGAGGCGCTGCTGGAACTGATCACCCCTCCGGTGAAATCCACCCACGACGTCAGCGACTGGCTGGCGGCGCTGCACGAATTCGTCCTGGCGCAACTGGACGGCGAACAGCTTTGGACGCCCAGCATGCCGCCCGCGATTTCCTCCGACAGGCAACTTTTGCCGGCCCGGTACGGAAGCTCCAATATCGGCATGCTCAAGCATATTTACCGTCTCGGGCTGGCCAACCGCTATGGCCCGCGCATGCAGGCCATCGTGGGCATCCATTTCAATTACTCGCCGCCGCCCGATCTATGGAGGTCGCTGCCGCACCTTGAGAGCCCGCCCTCCGGAATCGTCGCGAAGCGCTCCGCCTGGATCATGGGCCAGATGCGCAACGTGCGGCGACTCGCCTGGCTGCCCACGTATCTGCTTGGCGCTTCGCCGGCGTTTCACGACACCCTTTCACAGGTGCGCACCGCCGACCTGAAGAAGGGGCGCAAGGGAACGCTCTATGCGCCCGACGCGACTTCGCTGAGAATGAGCAGCCTGGGTTATACCAGCGCGCTGCAGGCGGGCCTTGTGATTTCCGCCAACAGCGTTCACGAGTACGTTCGCGACCTGGAGGCGGCGGTCCATGCCCGGCATGCCGAGTACAGCAAAATCGGCGTGCGCGTGCGCGGCCGGTACCGGCAATTGTCCGACAGCGTCCTGCAGGTGGAGAACGAGTACTACTCGGCGGCGCGGCCCAAGCGCCGGATTCGCAGGGGCGAGCGCGCGGCCACGGCGTTGCGCAGGCGGGGAGCGGAGTATCTCGAATTGCGGCTGGTCGATGCCGATCCCTTCGAGCCGCTGGGCGTCAGCGAAGCCTCCATGCGTTTCCTGGAGGCCTTTCTTCTTTACTGTCTGCTGGAGGAAAGTCCTCCGATGGCTGCCGACGAATATCTGGCCTGCGTGTCGAACCTCGACCAGACCGCCTGGCGCGGGCGCGCCAGGGGCGTTCGCCTGATCCGCAAGCGGCGACGGATTAGACTCGACAACTGGGGCCTGGAGGTGTGCAGGGCAATGAGGCCGGTGTGCGAAGCGCTGGACGGCGGGGCGGGAGGCGAATATTCGACCGCGCTCAAGGCGGCCAGGGCTTCCCTGCGCGATCCGGGGCTTACCCCGGCGGCCAGGGTGCTGGACGAGCTCGGCGATGCGGGCTGGGACCATCAGGCCTGGGGCATGGAGAAGGCCCGACTGGCCTCGCGCCCGCCACGGGCTCGGCCCAATGCCGCCAGGCGACGGGCCCTGAAGGACGAAGCGCCGGCCTCGCTCGCGAGGCTGCTGGCCATGGAATCCGCGCCCGAGCCCCCGTTCGACGAGTTCCTGGCCCGATATCTGGACAAGGGCTGAACCGATGCCCGCCAGCCGTAAGCGCCACCCGGCCTCGCTGCCGGCCGACAAGCGGCGCAATATCCGCTTTTCCAAGACGGAAGTTTCCTTAAGGCAGGACGTGCATCAGCTCGGCGGCCTGATTGGCGCCATGATCCAGGATCGGGGCGGCGCGGAACTTTTCGAAGCCGTTGAATCGGCGCGCAGCCTGGCGATTGCACGCCGCAACGGCGACGCCGGCGCGCACGACCGCCTGCAGGAATTGCTCGCGGGGCTGGACGACCGCCGGGCCCAGGACGTTTCACGCGCCTTCGCCACCTGGTTTCAGGCCACGAATACGGCCGAGCAACTGCACCGCGTTCGCCGCCGCCGCGCCTACCTGTACGACGCCAGCCAACCGCAACGGGGCGGCCCCGAAGCGGTATTTCAGCGGCTTCGCAAGGACGGGACGGATCTGGCGGGCGCCGTCGGACTTCTGAACACGATCCGGCTGCATCCGGTGTTTACCGGCCATCCGACGGAGCCCACGCCCACCGCGGTCCTGCGTCAGCAGCGTGAAATTGCATTGAACCTCGAGGAACTGAAGCATTCCGACGCCGCTCCCCGGCAGATCGATGCCCTGTTGCGGTCGATGCAGCAAAAGATCACCGCAATCTGGCACTGCGAGGAACATCCCCACGAGGAAACCACGATTGTGGCGGAGTTGCAGCAGTTGCTCTATTTCGTGACTGAAGTGATCTACCCCGCGTTGCCGGACTTCTACGACTCGTTGACGGAGGCCATGGCGATCGCTTTCGGGGAACAGGCCCGGGACGCGCACATCTCGAGCCTGCTTCGCTTTCATTCGGCCATCGGCGGGGACCTCGAAGCGGATGTGGAAATCACGCCACGCTTCATGCGGCAGCTCTTCGACCGTCAGCGGCTGGCGGTTCTGAACCTGTACCGCGAAGAGTGCCTGCAGCTTGCCGAGACGCTTACCCATTCGGCCCGGCGCATCGACCCGGGGGGAGAAATCCGGCGCCGGATCAGGGTTTATCGGGAGCATTTTCCGGACATATACGCGGAACTCGGACCGGACCAGCGGGACATGCCCTATCGGCTCCTGTTGCTGCTGATGGCGGCGCGCCTGGAGGCTACTGCGCTGGACAGCGCTTTCCACTACGACTACGAGCATGAGTTGCTTGACGACCTGGAGGTGCTCACGGACGGCCTCATCGAGCAGGGAGGAATGTTCGCGGGAAGCCGGGGCGTGCAGCGGCTGGTCCGGCGCGTGGAAACCTTCGGTTTTCACCTGCTGTCGGTGGAATTTCGCCAGCGGGCCGTGGTCCTGCGCCGTGTTCTGGGGAAGGCGTTCGGCGGTAAACGGTGGGAGACCCCCGCGGCGCGGCTGAAGTGCCTGCGCCAGGCGCTGGAGCAGGACCTGGGCCGTCCGGAGGGTCTCGGCAACGAGGGCTTGCGCGCGCTGGCGGTGTTCGACGCCCTTCGTTATCTGAGGGGGCGCTATGGCAGGAAAGCGTTGGGCGGGCTGCTGCTGGGCGGCGTCAAGGAGCCGGCGGACGTGCTCGGCGCGCTGCTGCTGGCGCGCTGGGCCGGATTCGAAAGGGCCGACGGACACACGCCCCTGGACCTGATTCCGGTGTTCGAAAGCGATATGGACGCCCGCCAGTGCGCTCGCGTGCTCGGCCAGTTGCTGAAGGAACCTGCGTATCGCCGACACCTGGAGAAGCGAAACCGGCGGCAGTTCTTGATGGTGGATCACGCCCGCTCAAGGCTGGTGTTCGATCTCCCGTCCGAGCAATGGTCGATCCGCGGGCTGCAGAAGGCTGCGGTGGGGGCGGTAGCGAATTCGGGAATTACGCCGGTGCTGCTGCAGGCGCGGGGAAGCGCCTATGAGCGCAGCGGCCGCCGCAGCCTGCTGGCCGACATTCCGTCCGAGCAGCTTCAGCAACCTTTCCGGTACGCCGAGGCGGGAGAACGGGCGGGACTGCGCTATGGCATGCGGGGTATCGTACTGCGGTCGCTGGAGCTTGCGATCGGGGAATTGTTGCTGGCGCGAGCCGGTCGCGAGGGAAAAGAGACGGCCCGGCGAGCGGAGGAATTGCTGGAATGCCTGGCCAAGGCGAGCGTGCGGGCCCACAGCGAGTTCCCCGGCGGCCCGCGCGGCATGGCCGATTATTTCGAACTTGCCACGCCGGCGGACCTGCTGGCGCGCATGCCCACCACGGCCAGGCGCAGCGGCATGCGCGAGGGAACGGCCGTGGAACTGCCCCGTCCGCTGGTGACCTTCTGCTGGGCCCAGAGCCGCAATCTCTTGCCGGGCTGGTACGGGTTCGGCGCCGGTTTTATTGACGCCATCGAAGCATTCGGCCTCAAATTCATTCGCGGACTGGCCCGCGACTGGCCCTATCTGCAAGGCATGCTCCGCGACCTGGAACTGGTACTTGCCCGGTCCGATCTCGAAATTGCCATAGGCTATTCGCGTTTGGCCGGCGACCTGCACGAAGCTTGTTTCTCCGCCATACAGCAGGAGCATGAACGAACCCTGGCCGGTCTGATGCGCATTCTTGGTCAGAAAGTCCTGCTTGAGGACCAGCCCGCCTTGCGGCGTTCGATCCGGTTGAGGAATCCTTACGTGGATCCCATCAACCTGTTGCAGGTGCGGCTTTTGTCCCGCTGGCGGGCGAACGGCCGCGTCTGTTCCGGGGAGCTCTATGCGGCGCTCAAGTCCACCGTCTACGGCATCGCCCGCGGCGTGCAGGAAGCCACCTGATTGTTACTGCCGACCCTCGCCTGCTCTATCACTTTCCCTGTGGAGAGACGCCATCCCTGGCTCGATTCTCGCTGTCCCTGCTCCAACGCTCTCCACAGGGAAAGTGATAGAGCAGGCTTTAGTCGAAAGCTTGCGCTCTTCGCCTGTCCCATTACATAGCCCTTCCAGGAGTATTGGAGGCAGGGATGCCCGAGCAAGCTCCATGGATGGATTTATGCGTCTCCGGGAAGGGCTATGTAATGGGACAGGCGCGCCAGCGGACGGCGAGCGTAGTTCGGTTCAGTCGCCGCGCAGTACGCTCATGAGGGGGGCGTTGAGGGCGCCGCGCACGGCAAGCATTCCGGCCAGGCCGATCAGGACGGCGCCTGCCGCCACGCCCGAGGCCAGCAGCAGCGGATCGAGGCTGTAGTCGAGTTCGAATACGCGGTCGGCAAGCAATAGCCCCAGCACGCTGGCGGCGCCCGCCCCCAGCAGCCCGGCCACGGCGCCCAGCACGCCGAACTCCACGGCGAGGCTCCGCAGTATGACCCCTCTGCGCCCGCCGAGGGTCCGCAGCACGGCCGTTTCCACCGAACGCTCGCCGCGATTCGAGCGCACAGCCGCAAGCACCACCACCACTGCCGCCAGCAGGCTGAAGGCGAACACGAATTGCACCGCCAGACCGGCGCGGTCCAGTATTCGCCGCGCCTGACCGATGATGGCGTCCAGATCGATGATGGTCACCCCGGGATAGCGCTTGAGCAGGGCCATCAGAATCTGCCCCTCTTCCTGGGGGATGTAGGCGCTGGCGATCATCGTATGCGGCAGATCGGCGGCGTCCGGCGAGAGCATGAGCTGGAAATTCGGATCGAAGGTGTCCCAATCGACGCTGCGCAGGTTGCTGAGTTCCGCCTGCAGGGCCACGCCGCCGACATCGAAGGTCAGGCGATCCCCAAGGTCCACTCCCAGGCGGGCCGCGGTCTGCGAGTCGGCCGACAATTCCGGCGGCCCGGCGTGCTCCTCGTCCCACCACTCCCCGCTTACCACCCGGTCGCCTTTCGGGATGCCCGCCGACCAGGAAACGTTGGCGGCGCGTTCGATGAAGCGGCGGCCTTCAGGGAACGGAAGGGGCCACTCTGCGGCGGGGATGCCGTTGATTTCCGTAAGCCGCGCCCTGATGAAGGGCAGCGCATCGGACAGGTCCGGGACGCTCTCGCCGAGCAGATCGCGCATGCCCGGCCATTCCTCGGGCGCGATGTTGATGAAGAAGTAGTTGGGCGCGTCTTCCGGCATGGATTGACGCCAGGCGTCCAGCAGGTCGGTGCGCATCAGGCCCAGCAGCAGCACGGCCATCAGCCCCAGGCCGAACCCGGCGACCTGCGCCACGCTCTCTCCGCCGCCGCGGCGGATATTGGCCAGGCCGTGCCGCCACGCCACCCCGCCGGCGCCCCGCACGGCCGACAGCGCCCGGACCAGCAGCCAGCCGAGCAGCATGCCGGCCCCCGCCGTCAGCGTCAGGCCCAGGCTCATCCACAGGGCCAGTTCGGCGTCGCCGGCCAGAAGCGCGACAATGAGCAGGATGGCCGCGACCGGCGCGCCCTGGCGCAGCAGCAGTCCCGGCCCGCGCATGGGCAGGTCTTGCCGGAGAACGCGCAGCGGTGAGGTCCTCGCCAGGCTGCGCAGCCAGGGGACGACGCAGGCGCCGGTGACCGCGATGGCGATCGCCGCCCCGGGCAGCAGGCTGCGCAGGCTTGCCGGAGGCAGGGCCAGATTGATGACTTCGCGCGCGTAGGCCGAAAGCGCGAGGTGGGCGGCGTAGCCGGCAATGCTGCCCAGGCCGATTCCCAGCGCCGACACGATGAGGACCGGGATCAGGCAGCGTCGAAAGACCTGGCCCTGCGTGGCGCCGAGGCATTTCTCCAGCGCCGCGGTCACCAGCCGCCGGCGCGTATAGCTGCGCGCGGCGAGGACGGTGGCGACGGCCGACAGGATCACGCTCACAAGCGCGGCCAGCGCCAGGAAACTTCCCGCCCGGTCCACGGTGGAAGCGAGGGTCTGACTCGCCTCCTCGAGGTTCTGGATGCGCTCGTCGGAACGCAGCCCGCCTTCCTCGGCCGCGCGGAATTCAAGCACAAGGTCTTTTTGCCCGGCGAACAACTGACGGTAGGAGACCCGGCTGCCGGGGCGCACCACGTCCATCTCGGGAACGTCCGCCAGGTTGGCCAGCACCGTCGGGCCGAGCTGCTGAAAGCCGGTTCCGGGATCCGGCCGGTAGCGCAACACGCGCGTCGCGCGCAGGTCCCTGGAGCCGACCCGCATGATCGCTCCCACGTCGATGTCCAATTGCGCAAGCAGGGCTGCGTCCACCCATGCTTCCCCCGGCGGTGGGATGCCTTCCGCGACGGTGGCGGCGCCATAGGGTTCCGCCGAAGTGCGGACCTCGCCGCGCAACGGATAGTCGCCGGTGACCGCCACCACCGAACTCAGGGCGGTCATCTCGCCGGCCACCGCCACCGTGGCGAAGGACCAGGTCTCGGCGCTTTGCAGGGAATAGGCGCCAGCGCGCTCGAGCCGGCCGGGGTCGGGCCGCACCGGGGCGGCGACGGCCAGGTCGGCCGCCAGCACTTCCGCCGCCTGCTGCCGCACTGCCGCGCTTATGCGCTCGGTCAGAAAACTCACCGCGGCGACCGCCGCCACCGAAACGGTGAGCGCCGAGAGCATCACGGTAAATTCGCCGGCGCGGAGTTCGCGCAGCCATCTCCGCCATCGCGTGGAGTGTGTAACGGTCATCGCGGCGGGAACTTTCGCATATACTGCACGCCCGCTCAAGGCAAAGCCGAAGTGTCAGGGGGCGCTGCACTTTGTGAAAGCCTGTTTCCCGCCTTTCCTCCTGGCGGCCGCCGCGCTTGGCGCCTGCGCTGCCGAGGACCCGCAAATGCCCAAAGACCAGACAACCGTCGAGCCGCCGGTCGCGGACCGCCGCCCCTACTCCTACAGCCATCACGGCGTCACCATCGAGGACCCCTACCACTGGCTGAGGGACCGGAGTTACCCTCAGGTCGACGACCCGGACATCCTGGCCTATCTGGAGGCGGAAAACGACTACTTCGAGAGCGTGATGGCGCCACGCAACGAGCTGGTGGACACCCTGTTCGAGGAAATCAAGGCGCGCCAGAAGCCCGACGACTCCGGCGTCCCGTTCAAGGACGGGGACTGGCGCTATCAATGGCGTTTCGAGGAAGGCGGGCAATACCGCATCTGGCTGCGCTGGCCGGCGGGGGATGCCGAATCGCCGGACTCTCCCGGCGCAAACGCCGAAATCATATTGGACGAACCGGAGCTGGCCGCCAAGCATGATTACTTCCGCCTCGGCGCGCTGTCGGTCAGCCACGGCGGCGACCTGCTCGCCTACAGCACCGATACCGACGGCTCGGAGCGTTACCGGCTGTTCGTCAAGGACCTGAAGACCGGCGAGTTGCTGGAGGACGCCATCGAGAACACCCTGGGCGGCGCGGTCTGGGCGGCGGACGATTCCGCGTTGCTGTATGTGGTCGTGGACGAGAACTGGCGTCCCTACCAGGTGCGAAGGCATGTGCTGGGCCAGCCCGTGGAAAGCGACTCCGTCGTTTATGAAGAGCACGATCCAGGATTCTTCGTGCGCCTGTCGGAATCGGCCTCCGAGCATTACATATTGATCCACACCTCCGGGCATACGTCGTCCGAGGCCTACGTCATTCCCGCCGATGCAAGCGACGCGGCACCGCTGCCGGTGGCGCCCCGGCGCGCCGACCATGAGTACTTCGTGGACCACCAGGAGGACCGGTTCGTTATTCGCACCAACGACCGGCACAGGAACTTCCGCCTGGTGACCGCTGCCGGCGATGATCCATCCGAGCCCAACTGGACGTCGCTGCTGGAGGGATCCGCGGAGCTCTACATTCGCGGATTCGCCGTCTTTGCCGATTTCATCGCGGTAGTGGAGCGAACCGACGGCCTGAACGCCATCCGGCTGATCGGGAGGGACGGGACCACGACCCACGTGGACCTGCCGGAATCCGCCTGCTCGGTGGGCCTGGGCGACAATGCGGAGTTCCTCACGCGAACGTTGCGGCTGGAATATTCGTCCATGATCACGCCGCCCACCGTTTTCGACTACCGGGTCGATTCGGGCGAACTCATGGCCCTCAAGGTTCGCGAGATTCCCAGCGGCTACGCGAAGGAGCAGTATCTGACCGAACGGCTGATGGCGCCGGCCCGTGACGGCGCGGAGATTCCCGTGTCGCTCGTACGCCGCAAGGACACGCCGGCGGACGGCGGCGCGCCGTTGTACCTGTACGGATACGGCGCGTACGGGTTTGCCGTTCCGCCCTCATTCTCCACCAGCCGGCTGTCGCTTCTGGACCGGGGCTTTATTTATGCGATCGCCCACATCCGCGGCGGTGACGATCTCGGCTACCACTGGTACGAAGCCGGCAAGCTTGATCGGCGCGTCAACACCTTCAACGATTTCGTGGACGTGGCGCGCTTTCTGATCGACGCCGGCCACGCAGGGAAAGGCCGCATCGCCATAGCCGGCGGCAGCGCCGGCGGTGAACTCATGGGCGCGGTCGTCAACCAGGCCCCCGAGCTGTGGGGCGCGGTGGCGACTCACGTGCCGTTCGTTGACGTGCTCAATACCATGCTGGACGAATCCCTGCCGCTTACGCCCACGGAATGGCCGGAGTGGGGCAATCCGATCGAGGACAAGGCCGCGTTCGAGCTGATCCGGTCCTATTCCCCGTACGACCAGTTGGTCGCCCGCGAGTATCCGCCGATGCTGGTGACTGCCGGCCTGAACGATCCGAGGGTGACCTACTGGGAACCGGCCAAGTACGTCGCCAGGCTCAGGCGGCTGAAGACCGGCGACAGCCCGCTGTTGCTGAAGACCAACATGGGCGCCGGCCATGGCGGCATGTCCGGCCGCTATGACTCCCTCTACGAGGTTGCCGAGGAATACGCTTTCATGCTCTGGTCGCTGGGGCTGGCCGACTAGGGACTGGCGCGGCGCTTGACGCCGGTTTCGCTAAGTATGGTGCTGGAGATTTCCTCGATGGAGCGATGCGTCGTGTCGATGTAGCTGATGCCGTGCTGCCTGAACATTCTCTCGGCGCTGCGCAGTTCGAAACGAACCTGCCTCGATGAGGAATAGCTGCCGTCCGGGCGCCGTTCGCGGCGGATCTGGATCAGGCGGTCCACCGAAATCGTGAGTCCATAGAGCTTCCGGCGATGCTCGAGAAGTGGCTTGGGCAGCCGGCCCGATTCCATGTCGTCCTCGGTGAGAGGGTAGTTGGCGGCGAATACGCCGTATTGCAGCGCCAGGTACAGGCAGGTGGGCGTCTTTCCCGACCGCGAAACCCCGGTAAGTATCAGGTCGGCCTCGTCGTAGTGGATGATTCCGTGGCCGTCGTCGGAATCCATCGCGAAGTGGGTCGCGTCAATCCGGGAGTTGTAGCTGGACGCGTCCGACATCCCGTGCGTTCGCCCCAGGGTATGCGAGGACTTGACCCCGAGCTCCTCCTCCAGCGGCGCCAGGAATTCCGCGAAATAGTCCAGAACCAGGCCCCTGGAGCGCAGCAATGGCGCGCGGTTGGCGTTATGCACGAAACTGGTGAAGACGATCGGCCGGCAGCCGGTGCGTTCGGCTTCCCAGTCAATCCGCTTCGCCACCTGGACCGCCTTCTCGACGCTGTCGACGAACGGAACCGTAATCGGCACGAAGGTGATTCCGTCGAACTGCGTAAGGAGGCTGTGGCCCAGCGTCTCGGCGGTGACGCCGGTGCGGTCGGACACGAAAAATACCGTGCGCTCTGCCATACTACGCTATCGGGTTTGGGGGCGAGCGGGAGTATAGCTTGCGCGAGTACGTAATCGGCCTTTCGGCCATCGGGAAGGACGATCTGGAGCGCGTCGGCGGGAAGAACGCGTCTTTGGGCGAAATGATCTCCCACCTCGAAGTACTGGACATACGCGTTCCCGACGGCTTCGCCACGACATCGGACGCATTCTCCGAATTTCTCTACCAGGACGGGCTGGGCGAGGCCATCCACGGCATGCTGGACGGCCTGGACGTGGATGACGTCGAACTGCTCGGCCGCACCGGCGCTCATATACGCGAACTGATCGGCAAGGCGCCGCTGCCTGGCGGCCTCGAGCGGTCGGTCCGATCGGCTTTCGAGCGGCTTTGCGACGGCGCGGAGATCGGTGTCGCGGTTCGGTCCTCGGCAACGGCGGAGGACTTGCCCGAAGCGTCATTCGCCGGACAGCAGGACACCCTGCTCAACGTGCGCGGGCCGGACCACGTCGTTGCGGGAATTCGCGAGATTTACGCCTCGCTGTTCAATGACCGGGCCATCGCCTATCGGGTCCACCAGGGATTCGATCACCGCCGGGTTTCGCTTTCGGTGGCCGTGCAGCGCATGGTCCGCAGCGACCTGGCCAGTTCCGGCGTGCTCTTCACGCTGGATACCGAGTCGGGGTTCCGCGACCTGGTGCTGATTTCCTCGAGCTACGGACTGGGCGAAACCATCGTTCAGGGCGCGGTCAACCCGGACGAGTTTTACGTCTACAAGCCGGGTCTTGCCCGTGGCCGCAAGGCGGTCATCCGGCGCAACCTGGGCAGCAAGGCACTGAAGATGGTCTATTCCGACGGCGACGGCGGGCGAGTTGCCACCGTGGAAGTACCGAGGGAGCAGCGCGACCGGTTTTCGCTCTCCGACGCGGACGCCGAGGAACTGGCCAGGCAGGCGGTGGCGATCGAGCGGCACTACGGCCGGCCCATGGACATCGAGTGGGGCAAGGACGGTGTGGACGGCCATCTCTACATCCTGCAGGCGCGCCCGGAGACGGTGAAGAGCCGGGCGGACCAGACCCTGGTGCGGTTCGAGCTCAAGGAGCGTTCCAGGGTGCTGAGCAGCGGGCGCAGCATAGGCCAGCGCGTGGGGGCCGGCGTCGCGAGGATCGTGTCCAGCGTGGAACGGATGAATCTCATTCAGCCCGGGGACGTGCTGGTGGCGGACATGACCGACCCCGACTGGGAGCCGGTCATGAAGCGGGCGGCGGCGATTGTGACCAACCGCGGCGGGCGCACATGCCACGCTGCGATCATTGCCCGCGAACTGGGCATTCCGGCGGTCGTGGGTTGCGGGAACGCCACCGGCGATATTCCGGACGGGACGGAAGTAACGGTTTCCTGCGCCGAAGGCGACGAGGGATTCGTCTACCGGGGCAGGCTGCCTTACGAGGAACGGTCCATGCGGCTGGGCCGGCTTCCGGAAATCCCGGTGCGGCTGGCCATGAACGTTGGCAACCCCGATCGCGCTTTTGCCTTCGCGGCCATTCCCAATCACGGTGTGGGCCTTGCCAGGCTAGAATTCATCGTCAACCGGATGATCGGCGCGCACCCCAACGCCATCCTCGAATTCGACCGGCAGGACCCGGATGTGCGGGAACTGATCGTTGAGCAGATGGCGGGTTACGCCGATCCCGTTTCCTTCTACGTGGAGAAATTGGCCGAAGGCATTGCCTGTATCGCCGCGGCCTTCGCGCCCGAGCCGGTCATCGTGCGGTTGTCGGATTTCAAGTCCAACGAGTACGCCAACCTGATCGGCGGCGCGCGCTACGAACCCAGGGAGGAGAACCCCATGCTCGGCTTTCGCGGCGCCGCGCGCTACGTGGACGAGCAATTCAAACCCTGCTTTGAACTGGAGTGCCGGGCGCTGCTGAAGGTTCGCAGGGACATGGGGCTGGAGAACGTCCAGGTTATGGTGCCCTTCGTTCGCACGGTTCAACAGGCGCGCGAAGTGGTCGATCTGCTGGCCGCGAACGGCCTTGAGCGCGGCGTGGACGGCCTGAAACTCATCATGATGTGCGAGCTGCCCGGCAATGCCTTGCTTGCCGGGCAGTACCTCGAATTCTTCGACGGCATGTCGATCGGCTCCAACGACCTGACCCAGCTCACGCTCGGCCTGGACCGCGACTCGGGACGAATAGCGGCGCTGTTCGACGAACGGGACGAGGCCGTCAGGCGCCTGCTGGAGATGGTCATCGCCGCTTGCCGGGCGCGGGACAAGTACGTGGGGATTTGCGGTCAGGGGCCGTCGGACCATCCGGACTTCGCCCGCTGGCTGGTGGACAAGGGAATCGACAGCCTGTCGCTGAATCCCGACTCGGTGCTGGATACCTGGCTCCACCTGGCCAAGTCGGAGTCTTAAGCTTCTTGCGCTTCGATTCCGCTTTCTAGTGCCTGTTTGTGCTTCCTCGCCTTTCGCTCGTCCCCCTCCTCGTTGGAGACGCCATCCTGGCTCGATTCTCGCTGTCCCTGCTTCAACGCTCCCACGAGGAGGGGACGAACGAAAGGCTTCAGCAGGCGCGGTTAGAGGCGGCCGCCGCTAAGGCGGCAGATGCGGTCGCAACGTCCGGCCAGCTTCTGATCGTGGGTAGCGAGCAGCAGCGTGGCGCCGGCCAGCTCGTTCATCTCGAACAGGATGTCGCCGACCCTCCGGCCGGTATCGGCGTCGAGGTTGCCGGTCGGCTCGTCCGCCATGAGCACCTGGGGGCGGGTCACGAAGGCGCGCGCGATGGCGACGCGCTGGCGCTCGCCTCCGGAGAGATGGCGCGGATAGTGGCGCCGCCGTTCGGAAAGTCCAACGCGGCCAAGGGCCTCGTCGGCCGCCTTGCGCGCTCCCCGGCCGCCGTTCAGTTCCAGCGGCAGCATGACGTTCTCGATCGCGGTCAGGGATTCGACCAGGTGGAAGGACTGGAACACGAAACCCAGGTGCTGTCCGCGCAAGCGGGCCCGTCCGTCCTCGTCGAGCCGGGAAAGGTCCTGGCCGCACAGCACGACCCGGCCCTCGGTGGGATGGTCGAGTCCGGCCAGGAGCGCCAGCAGCGTCGTCTTGCCCGCTCCGGACGGACCCATGAGCGCGCAGGACTCGCCACTTTCGAGGCGCAGGTTGATATCCTTGAGAATCTCAAGGTCCCCCTCGGGGCTGGACACAGTCATGCCCAGGTTCTCAGCGCTTAAGACTTCAGTCATTCGTTGCCTTACAGCGGTCGCCTTGTGCCTTGTGTTTGCCGGCGCAGCCGCCAGGGATGCGCCCGTATTGCTGGTTTTAGGCGACAGTTTGAGCGCCGCCTACGGAATGCCCCTGAGCCGGGGCTGGGTAAGTTTACTAGAGCAACGTCTCAGTAATGCGGACCGGCCCTGGCGAGTGGTAAATGCCAGCATCTCCGGCGATACCACCTCGGGCGCACTGAAACGCCTGCCGAAGCTGCTGGATCTGCATGCGCCGGAAGTGGTGATTATCGAACTGGGCGGGAACGACGGCCTGCAGGGCAAGCCGCTGGACGCGATCGAGTCCAATCTGAGTGGCCTGATCGGCGTTGTGCGCGGTGCGGGCGCACAACCGGCGCTGGTCGGCATGCGGATTCCGCCCAACTACGGCCGCTACTACACCGGCGAGTTCGAGCGGCTGTACGAGCAAATTGCGGAAAGGGAGGAGGTTCCTCTGCTGCGGTTCGACCTGGAGGGGCTGGCGAGCACCGAAGGCATGATGCAGGAGGACGGAATTCATCCGGCGCCGGAAGCGCAGGGGCGGATGCTGGATTCGCTGTGGCCGGCCCTGAACGCCCGGCTGCTCAGCCTGGAACGGGACCGCCAGTCCCGGGAACAAGGCCCCGGCTCATGAATCAAGCGCCAGGGCCCGGCAACGCCGGCCGGCGTAACGGTCCGTCATTCCCGCGATGTAGTCGGCTACCGCCCGCGCCAGCGCTCCGGCGCCGCGCTCCCGGTCCGGCGAAAGCCTGCCGGGCAATTGGTCCGGGTGGTTCATGTAGTGGTTGAACAAGGCGTCGACCACGGCGCCTCCCCTCGCGTACTCCTGCTGCATGCGGGGGTGATGGTATAGCCGCTCGGTCAGGAAGCGGGCCAGCTCCCGGTGACGTTTGTCGACCGGATCGCTCAAGCCCACCAGCGGCATCGAACGGCTGCGGACCGCGTCCGCGTCCTCGGGCATGGCCTCTTTCAGATTGGCGCCGGTAGTCTCGATCAGGTCCGAGACCACCCGGTCGATCATTCCCCGTATGGCTTCCGACGCCAGCGAGCCGCCGTCGGCGGCGGGAAATCTGCCGGCCGCTTCGTCACGGGACTCGCGGAACAGGCGCACCTCCATCAGCTCGCCGGGTTCCAGCAGGCCGCTGCGCAGGCCGTCGTCGAGATCGTGATGGTTGTACGCGATCTCGTCGGCCACATTGGCCAGCTGTGCCTCCAGGCTGGGTTGGCGGCGCCGGATAAACCGTTCTCCCAGGTCTCCGAGCGCGCGGGCCTGGCGTCGCGAGCAGCGCTTTAGCAGGCCTTCGCGCGTTTCCCAGCACAGGTTCAGTCCCGGGAACCCTGCGTATCGGTGCTCCAGCGCGTCGACAATGCGCAGGGCCTGAAGGTTGTGTTCGAAGCCGCCATGGTCGGTCATGCAACGGTTCAGCGCAGTCTGCCCGGCGTGGCCGAACGGCGGATGCCCGAGATCGTGTCCCAGGCAGATCGCTTCCGTGAGATCCTGGTTGAGGCGCAGGCAGGCCGCCGCGGTGCGCGCGATCTGGGCCACCTCCATCGTGTGCGTAAGCCGCGTGCGGAAGTGATCGCCTTCGCCGGCGACGAACACCTGGGTCTTGTGCATCAGCCGCCGAAAAGCCCGGCAGTGGATGATCCGGTCGCGGTCCCGCTGGAAAGGGCTCCTGTAGGGGTGGCCGGGTTCGGCGTGAACGCGGCCGCGAGTCCGCTCATCGCGGACGGCCCAGGCGGCAAGGCGCACCGGCCACGCCGCGGCCGTCGTCAAGGCGCGCGTCCCGACAGCACGACGTCCAGCGCATCCATCGAGAAGTCTCCGGTCAGGTGCGCGTCGCCCAGGCCGCGGGGCAGGATCAGCCGGATCCGGCCTCCGGCATTCTTCTTGTCGCCGAGCATTGCCTTCTTGAGGGTCCCTGCGTCCAGATCGCCCGCGTTCACCGGCAGGCCCAGGTGCGCCAGCAGCGTCTCAAGACGCCGTTGTTCCCCGCGCTGCAATGAGCCTTCGGCCACCGCCAGCCTGGCGGCCATGCACATTCCGGCGGCCACGGCCTCGCCATGCAGCCAGCGTCCGTAACCCGCCGTGTGCTCGATTGCATGCCCGAAGCTGTGGCCGAAATTCAGCACGGCGCGCCGTCCGCTGCGGTCGTGCTCGTCCTCGCCGACGATCGCGGCCTTGATTTCTATCGAGCGCCGAACCGCGTGACGCAGGCCGGCCGGGTCGCGAGCCAGCAGCGCGCCGGCGTTGTTTTCCAGCCACCCGAGAAATTCCTCGTCGGCAATTGCGCCGTATTTCACGATTTCCGCCAGCCCGGCCTTCAGTTCCCGGTCGGGCAATGTGTCGAGAACGCCGGTGTCGCAGATTACCGCCCGCGGCTGGTGAAAGGCGCCGACCAGGTTCTTGCCCCACTCGGTATTGATGGCGGTCTTTCCGCCTACGGAAGAGTCCACCTGCGCGAGCAGCGTGGTGGGAAGCTGCACGTAATCCACGCCGCGGTGATAGCAGGCGGCGGCAAAGCCGGTAACGTCGCCCACACAGCCGCCGCCCAGCGAAATCAGCGTGCAGCCGCGATCCAGCCCCAGGCGGGTCATACGGTGCAGGATTCGCTGCCAGTGCCTGATGTCCTTGGCCTCTTCGCCGTCGGGAAGGACGAGGGACTCGCAGCGGTCCCCGCCCGCAAGCACGGGCAGGCGATCCAGATACAGGCCCGCGACGGCGCGGCTGGTCACTGCGAGGACGCCCCCGTTCCCGACCCATTCGGCCAGGATTCCGGGACGTCCGAGGAGGTCCTGGCCCACCAGCACGGGGTACGTGCCGGATGCCGCCCGCACTTCTATTCGATCGACTTCCATACCTGATGTGACGCGATGCCGCGTCGCTAGCTTTCCTTCAACAATTGCAGGATATCCTGCCCGACCTGCCTGACCCGGCGCCCGGTGGTATCCACGATGTGGCTGGCCACCTCAAGGTACAGCGGGCCGCGTTGCAGCATCAGATCCTTCAGAATGTCACGTTTCGGGCCCGAGGCCAATAGCGGACGATTGCGGATGTCGCGGGTCCGGCGCACCTGCTCGTCCAGGCCGCACTTGAGGTAGACCACGCTGCCGCCGGACCGCAGTGCCTCGCGGTTGCGCTCGCGGAGAACGGCGCCTCCGCCCGTGGCCAACACGATGTTTCGCTGTGCGCACAAGTGCTCGAGCGCCCTCTCCTCGCGAACCCGGAACCCTTCCTCGCCCTCGATTTCAAAGATCAGCGCGATGTCCACGCCGGTCTGTTCCTCGATATACCGGTCGCTGTCGGCGAATTGCAAACTGAGGCGCCCGGCCAGCCAGCTGCCCACCGCGGACTTGCCCGATCCCATGGGACCTACCAGAAATATGTTTCGCGACGTTGGCATGGCTTGTGTTCGTCCCCGCGCAGGAGATTGCGGGATTGGCCGCAAATGGTACCCAGAATCGCCTTGCTATTGCTGCGGCTCGATGATTGTCGGTGTAACGAAAACGAGGAGTTCGGTCTCGTTGGAGGAATTGATGCTTGAGCGGAACAGGCGTCCGAGCCCGGGAATGGACCCGAGCCAGGGCACGCTGGATTGGGTGTCGGCATTCTCGGTTTCCCGAATTCCACCCAGCACGAGGGTCTGGCCGTCCTGCACCAGAACTTCGGTTTCGATCCGGCGCGTATCGATGGACGGAACGGCTCCACCGCGCTCGGTGGCGACGATCTTTCCCACGCTGTCCTTGGTTACGAGCAGACGGAGGATGACCCGGCCGTTGGGCGTAATCCGGGGCGTGACCGTGAGCCCCAGCGCGGCGTGCTTGAAATGGGTGGTTGTGGCGCCGCTGGAAGCCGCTTCCTGGTAGGGGATTTCCACGCCCTGGCGGATGCTCGCTTCGCGCTGGTCGGAAGCGAGCACCCGGGGCGCGGATATGAGCCGACCATGGCCCTCGGCCTGCATCGCCGCCAGTTCGAGGTCCAGCAGGTAGTCGGGATGCAGCAGGGCAAGCGAAAACCTTCCGGCGGCCCCCGCAACCGGCAGACTGACGCTGTAGCGGTCGGCGACATCCGCGGCAGTCAATGCTCCTTGCCCGCCCTCCGTGTTTTCCAGCGTTTCGGCGATGCGGCTGGTGGCTTCCCCGGTACCGGAAAGCACGACCGAGCGGCTCTCGCCGCGGCGGTCCGCCGCCGTAACGCCCCAGCGCAAGCCCAGGTTGCGTCCGTAATTCCGGTTGGCGACCACCACGCGCGACTCGATCAGCACCTGCCTGGCCGGCAGGTCCAGTTCGGCCAGCAATTGCGCCAGCTTCTCCAGGCGGTGCGGAGTATCGTGAGCGATCAGGCTATTGGTCCGCTCGTCCACCTGTATCGTCCCCCGTTCCGAAAGCAGCGTGGACTGACCTCCGGCGATCACGGTGGCCAGTTCGGAGGCCGCGGCGTAATTCACCCTGAACTGGCGCAACTGCAACGTCGCCAGGGATTCCTGCGCACGCTCGGCATCGCGGCGGGCGGAGTCCCGCGCGAGGAACTCTTCGGGGGTGGCCACCACCCAGACGCCGCGGTTCATGCGCGCCTTCAGCCCCCGGGTGTCAAGTACCAGCGCGAGCGCGTCGTCATGGGCCATATCGGCGATTTCCAGGGTGATGTTGCCCGTCACGGAATCGGACACCAGCATTTGCATTTCTCCGGCCTCCGCCAGAAGCTGCAGGGCGGCGCGGACGGGCAGTTCCCTGAAGCTCAGGGATATGCGCCCGGCTTCGTCCGCCTGCGAGAGACCGGCGCAGGCGATCGACAAGACCGCAAGCAGCCCGTGGCCGGCGGCGCGCCACCGGCGCGTTGCTCCCCGCTGCATTCGCCCGCGCCCGGTCATGGCGTGTCCGGTTGCAGACGCGGCCGGCCCTCGGGGTCGTCCACGATCCGGTAACGTCGGTCGCCCACCCGTATGAAGCCGCTTTCCCGTAGCGGCTCCCGCTCTTGCCCGCCGACGTCCGCAGCGAGGCCGCCGTTCTCCCGTGGCAGTGCGCCGAAGGGAGAAGGGAGGCCCCTGCTCGTGGGCGGTGCTTGCGGCCCGGTCGTCTCGCCCGCGCCGATGTCGGGAAGCCAGTCGGCGTTTCTCCCGTCGGCAAAGTAGGCCAGCAGACGCGCATCGGCGCGCAAGCGGCGGTTATCCGGACTGCCGCCCGATTCGATCGTCAACTCGACCATCTCACGCAGTTCACCGGCCGTGAGAACATGGCCGATGGCGCCGATGATCTGTCCGTATTCGCCGGCCAACTGCATTTCCGCGCCGAGGTGCGGGAACCGGCGGGACATTTCACCCGGCGGCTCCCAGGGCCGTACTTCCTCCACCGGCGACCCGGCCCAGGCAGCCGCCAGCGACACCGCCAGGTCCAGAGACCCGGCGCCGCGCGGTATCCTGGCCCCTGTTTGCCGAAGCTGCTCTTCGAGTTGTTCCAGTTCCATGCGCAGCAGTTGCGATCGCCGCTCGGCACGGCGCGCTTCCTGCAACCTTTCCTCCAGAGCGGGAAGGGTTTCCGCAGCAGCGGACAACTGCGGCAGCAACTTCCCCCGCACGCGGACCTGAAGCCCAACTGCCGTTACCAGTATCAGTAGGGAGCACGCCAGCGTGACGCTTACCCGCCTGCTCCACTGGCCCGGTTTTCCGGGCTCCACGTTGCGCAGTTCATCAAGCAGCGTCATTCCGCGAACACTCCCGCAAGCGCGAATTCGCGCGCCTGGCCCGAGTCGCTGCGCAAGTGTTCAATGCGGGATTCCGACACGGCGGGCATGGCCCGGATCGTTTGAAGAAGTTGCGCCGCCGGTTCCAGGTTGCCGGCCACGCCCTGCAATTCCCAAACCGTTCCCTTGATCGAGAGTCGCTTCAGGCGCAATTCGGGAGGGACCGCTTCGGACAATTCCTCCAGCCAGGCCCGCACGGCCCGGTTGTGCCGACGGATCCGCTGCATTTCGGTCAGCACTGCGCCCATGTCGGCATTTCTTGACTGCAGGTTCCGCTGTTCGGCGGCTGCTCCCCGGTGAACGGCGATGGCGGCCTGCAATTGCGCAGCCCGGCGCTCGACTTCGCGCAATTTCCCGGCGAAATGAAGCTCGGTTGCGGCCACGACCGCCATTCCGGCGACAAGCCCGCAGAGCAGGGCGGTCCAGGCGTCGCGCCGCCGCGTCCTTTGCATCCGGTCGCGCCAGGGAAGCAGGTTCAGCGAACGCATCGCCCGTACTCCGCTCAGGGTAGCCATGCTTGCCGCTCAGGCGTGATCATTGAGCGCCAGGGCATACGCTCCGAACAAAGCGGGCGAGAATTCACCCGCGCCGTCCAGGGCGCCGAAAGCCGGGGCACGAATCGCCTCGACGGGCAGGTCCAGCTCCTCGCGCAGGGCCGTGCATGCGCCGTGAAGCAAGGCGGCGCCTCCCCAGAGAAGCATCCTCTCGGGCGGCGCGGTGTTTGGTCGCGCAGCCTGATGCAGTTGCATCGCGCGCGCTGCATGCCGGGCGAGGTCCTTGAGGAACGACTCCCTGATCCGGGCGGCGCCCCCGCCGGGCAGGGCGCATTCCGCAAGCGCCTTGTGCGTGTCGCTGTCCGACAGCCCGTAGGCGCTGCTGAGGCGGCCGGCCAGCTGCGCGCAGCCGAAGGGCTGGCTGTGCTGAAAAACGGACTCGCCTCCCGAGTGGACCGTCAGGCGCAATTGCCGGTGGCCTCCGTCGAGGACCGCCAGCGGCGCATCCCGGCCGGCCATCGCCGCTATCGCGCCCTGGACCGCGAACGTCGTGACGTCCACTGCGGCGACGGACATGCCGGCCTGCCCGACTGCCCGGCACAGCGCGTCTACGGTTGCCAAGCGGGCGATCGCCATCCGGAAACCCTGCGTCTGTCGGCCTGCCGTTTCCGCCACGTAATCGAAGGCGGCCTCGCCGAGAGGAAAGGGTGCGGCCTGGCCGGCCTGCAGACGTGCCTGCTCTTCCATTTCCGCGAGCGGAAGGTCTTTCGGCAGGCTGAAGCGGTGCATGACGACGTCGGCGTTATCGAGGCCGACCACAGCCCTCCGCGCGCGCGGTGCGGTCCGGCGCAGGGCGTCCTTTATCACGCCTGCATCGGAATCGTGCGAGGAGTCCTCCGCGCGCGGGCGAAGCGAGAGGGCGCAGGATCGTATGGTCCCCCGGCTGAGTTCTACCATCTTGACCGCGCCCGCGCCGATGTCCAGCCCCAGCACTGCGCGTTTTGGCCGCAATCCCTGCATGGTCGCCTGATGTATTGAAACCGTCCGGGTCGAGGGAGATTCGTGCGGGCTGCCTATAATGGACAGTCGAGTCCCGCACAGCCTGGAACGTATCCTGTGATTACGCGGCTTCTACAGTCCAGATCGTTTATCAACGCATTCGTGAAGATATGCGTCCTGGGCGCATCGGGCGCCATCATGGGACTGATTGCGCTGGGCATGCTGATCGCCGGCGCGTATTTCTACCTCGCCCCGGGCCTGCCAAGCGTGGAGAGCATCCGCGAGGTGCCGCTGGAGATTCCCCTGCAGGCGAACACCCGGGACGGGCGGATGATCGGCGAAGTCGGCGAGAGGTTCAGGACTCCGGTGGACCTTGAGGATGTGCCGGAGCTGCTCCGCAATGCTTTTCTCGCGGCCGAGGACGATCGCTTCTTCGAGCATCCCGGTTACGACTACCAGGGTCTGGCGCGCGCCGCGTTCAATCTGGTCCTTACGCAATCCGCCAGCCAGGGAGGCAGCACCATTACCCAGCAGCTCGCTCGCGAGTATTACGTGGGAAGGGAACGCACCTTCGTCCGCAAGGCCAGGGAACTGTTCCTTTCCCGGCGGCTTGAGCGCGAACTCAGCAAGGAAGAGATACTCGAGCTGTATCTCAACAAGATTTTCCTCGGCAACCGCGCCTATGGCGTGGCGGCCGCCGCGCAGGTGTATTTCGGCAAGAACCTCGACGATCTGAATATCGCCGAGAGCGCTACGCTCGCCGGCTTGCCCAAGGCGCCGTCGGCCATCAATCCCGTCAGGAACCCCCGCCGCGCCACGACTCGACGGGCGTATGTCCTGCGCAGGCTCACGGAACTGGACTTCATATCGGAAGCGGAGCGACGGGAAGCCCTGGCATTTCCCATGGAGTCCAATCTGCACGGGCCGCGCCAGGAGGTCGGGGCCCCGTGGGTCCTGGAGATGGTGCGCAAGGAAGCGATTGCCCGTTACGGAACGGAAGCGCTGACCGGCGGATATCGGGTAACGACAACGATCGATGCCCGCATGCAGGCCGCGGCCGAACGAGCCGTGCGCCGCGGTTTGCGGGAGTACGATCGCCGGCACGGATACCGTGGCCCGGAGCAGGCCGACCTCCTGCGCAATCTGCGGGCCGAGGGGCTGCGGACCGACGCGGAACTGCTGGAATACCTGGATTCCCTGCCGCAGGTCGCGGACGCGCGGCCCGCTCTTGTGATGTCCTTCGGCGAGGCGGGCGAAGTCGAGGTCCTGGTCCAGGATGCGGCCCGCGAGGAGCTGCCGTGGGAGCGGGTGCGCCGTCGGCCCTACGTCTCCGAGAATGAAGTCGGCCCGCAGCCCGACGGCCCCGCGGACATGTTTGCCGTGGGAGACCTGATACTGGTCCGCGATGCCGACGAAGGCGGCCTGGAACTGACACAGCGGCCGGAAGTCCAGGGCGCCCTGGTGGCCATCAATCCGCACGACGGCGGAATCGTGGCGCTTGTTGGCGGCTACGACTTCCGCCACAGCAAGTTCAATCGGGCCGTGGACGCCCTGCGTCAGCCCGGCTCCGTGTTCAAGCCGTTCATTTACTCGGCCGCGCTGGATCACGGACTGACCGCCGCCACGGTCGTGAACGACGCACCCGTGGTCATACAGGACCCCACTTCCGAGACGGTTTGGCGCCCCAAGAACAATTCGGGAAGTTTCAACGGCCCTACCCGATTGCGCGAAGCACTCGTGCGTTCGATGAACCTCGTGTCGGTTCGCGTTCTCCAACGCGTGGGCCTGAGCGACACCATCGGCCACATCGGCGCTTTCGGCCTGCCGGATTCCTCGCTGCCGGAAAGCTATTCCCTGGCGCTGGGCTCCGGCGGCGTCCCTCCACTTGAAATTGCCCGCGGCTACGCTGTTCTGGCCAATGGCGGATATCGCGTCGAGCCCTGGCTGATCGAGCGCGTGGAGCAGGACGGCCTTCGCTACCAGGCCGATGCGGCAGTTGCCTGCCGGTCCTGTGAATTGAAGGCGGAACATGTGGGTACAGGGTCGGCCGCCGCCGCCGAGTGGCTGAACGGTGGCGAACCGCGGATGCCGATACGCCTGGCGCATACGTTTGCCAGGGTCGATCGGCTTGCGGCGCTTTACCCCGCCGCCGAGGACTCTTTCGATCCCTACGAATCGGTGGCCCAGATGCAGGCGGCGATCCTGCAGCGCAATCCGGACGTGACCGACAGGCCCGAACTGTTCGCGGACCAGAATCTGGCTCCGCGCGTGGTGAGCGCCGAGAATGCCTACATCGTCTACGACATGATGCGCGATGTGGTTCTGCGCGGGACCGGCAGAAGGGCGCGGGCGCTGGAGCGGCAGGACCTGGCCGGAAAGACCGGCACGTCGAACGACAACCGGGACGCCTGGTTCAGCGGCTTCAACGGGGACCTGCTGGCCACCGTGTGGGTGGGCTTCGACCAGGAACGGACGCTCGGACGCTTCGAGGAAGGCGGGCGTACCGCCTTGCCGATCTGGATCTACTTCATGGAGGAGGCGCTGGAAGGGGCGCCCGAAGCACCCCTGCCGCGCCCGCGGCGTATCGTTTCCGCCCGGGTCTCGCCCGAGACCGGCTTGCTGGCGCCGCCGGGAGAGGCTGACGCGATCTTCGAACTGTTCAGGGAAGACGCCCTTCCCGGCGCCTCGAGAGGAACCTCATCCGCCGACGCCGACGAAGAAGAAGAGGAACTCTTCTAAGCCTTTAACGTTCCTCCAATGGAGCGTAGCTGCGCGCCGTGGGCCCGAGATAAAGCTGGCGGGGCCGGCCGATCCGGGACTCGGAGTCCCCGTGCATTTCGCACCAGTGCGCCGCCCAGCCCGCGGTCCGGCCGATCGCGAACATGGGCGTAAACATGGTCGCCGGCAGCCCCAGCGCGCGGTAGATGATGCCGGAGTAAAAGTCCACGTTGGGATACAGGCGCCGAGCCTTGAAGTAGTTGTCGCTCAGGGCGATCTCCTCCAGTTGCCGCGCCAGCGTGAACAGCCGCCCCTTGCCGGTCTTGAGCTCCTGCAGCACTTCATGACAGATGCCCCGGATGATGGTCGCGCGCGGGTCGAAATTCTTGTAGACCCGGTGGCCGAAGCCCATCAGTCGGAAAGAATCTCCCGGGTTCTTGGCCTTTGCTACGTATTCCCCGATATTCTCCGAAGTGCCGATCTCTTCCAGCATCTGGATAACGGCCTCGTTGGCGCCGCCGTGCGCGGGACCCCACAGCGCTATGCACCCGGCGGCGAGCGCCGAGAACGGATTGACCCCGGAACTCCCGGCCATGCGCACGGTGGAAGTCGAGCAGTTCTGCTCGTGGTCCGCATGGAGCACCAGCAGCGTGTCGAGCGCCCTGGCCGCCACAGGATTGGGCTCTTCGCCGAACATCATGTAGAGCAGGTTGGCGGCGTAGCCGAGATCCTTGCGCGGCGCTATGGCCGGCTCGCCGATTGCGTTCCGGTAGGCTGCCGCCGCCACGGTCGCGATACTGGCGATTGCCCGGTGGCTGAAGCGCCGCCTGTGATCGGCGTCGCCAGGGTTGGCGCAATCGGGATATACGGACGGCATCACTGACAGCGCGACCGTCAGGGTACTCATCGGATGGGCGCCGGCGGGCATTGCGGCGATCGCATCGAGCACTTCCGGGGCGCAGGCCCGCAAGTTCGCCAATTTCTCCGAGAACGAATGCAGTTCCGTGCGCGACGGCAACTCGCCGTTCAGCAGCAGCCAGCACACCTCGGTGAAGTTGCTGTGCCGCGCGAGATCGTCCGCGGCGTAACCGCGATACATGAGCACGCCCTTTTCACCGTCGACGTAAGTGATCCGGCTGGTGCAGCTGGCGGTGGTCGCGAATCCGGGATCGTAACTGTAGGCGCCGGTCGCCCCTGGGACGGCCTTCAGTTCCAGCGCGTCGGCGCCGAGCACGCCCGCACGCCGCGGAAGAGGCACCGAGTGCCCGTCGCGGCTAACAAGTCTGTCGCCCGTTTCGGTCATGCAACTGCCTTGTTCCAACCCGGCAGGACGGATGGCGCAGGCGTCACGAAATCGGCTCTCCGAACACCGGGATTGGCGCTCCGTTGGGGGGTGACGCCAGCCTAGGAAAGACGCGGCCCAGAATCTGGGCGTTCGCGCCGCAAAACGTTATTATAGCCCAGCCGCCGGATTGGCGAAAAACTTCCGGAAATGAAGGGTTTAAGCGGACTTTCCTGAACCGTACCGGCGGCGGAACTTTTCGATCTGACCTGCCGATTCCATGATTCTCTGCGAACCGGTAAAGAACGGATGGCAGGCAGAACATACTTCCACCCGAATGTCCTCACTCAAGGTCGAGCGAGTGATCAGTTCCCGGCCACAACTGCAAGTGACCTTGATCTCGTTGTACTTTGGATGTATTCCGGACTTCACGGGTTGCGGCCCCGGCTGACAGCGCGAGCGGGGCGGAAGCATAACCGAATAGCGGCCCGTCTTCAATCCGGCCGGACCTGCCCGAGGAGCGCGCATCATCGCGCTATTGCTGCGCTATGGTATGTTTATTTTCCTGCATCGAATTGAATAAGACCGCGAAACGCAAGGCCCGCAGCGCAAGGCGAACTTGAGGAATGAACAGAGAATCCGAACAAATCCGGCAGCCGCCGATCGAGGTTCCGGCCCATCTGGGCAGCTTCGAGGCGGTCAGGCATGAAGTGCTGGGCTCGCTTCTGACGGGCTGTCCGCCGGCAGGCGTTTCGCAAGCCATATTCGCCCTGGGCTGTTTCTGGGGAGCGGAGCGCAGGTTCTGGCAAACGCCGGGCGTGCACGGCACGGCCGTGGGATACACCGGCGGACATCAGGCCGATCCGGACTACTATTCCGTCTGCTCCGGGGTTACCGGTCACGCCGAAGCCGTGCTGGTGAGCTACGACGTGTCCTCGGTCAGCTACGAGGCGCTCCTCGCCGTGTTCTGGGAAGCGCATGACCCAACCCAGGGAATGCGCCAGGGCAACGATATCGGCACCCAGTACCGTTCCGGCATCTATACCCTCGGCGCCGACCAGCAGTGCCTGGCGCTGGCGAGCCGGGAGGCCTACGGAAACGCGCTCCGGGCGTCGGGTTTCGGTCCGATTACCACGGAGATTGCCCCCGCGGGCGTGTTCTATCTTGCCGAGGAATACCATCAGCAGTACCTGGCCAAGAATCCCGGGGGCTATTGCGGTCTTGGCGGAACCGGCGTGGCGTGCGAACTCGGATCCGGTTTGCTTGAGAGGGCGGCGCTGGCGGAATGATCATGAAGCGCCTGGCATTGATCCTCATTCTGGCGCTGGGCGCCCCGGCTGCTTTCGCTTTCCAGACGGCGCCCGACGCCGCCGCGGAAAGCAACCAGGTGTGGCTGGCCGAGCAGCGCCGCATGAATCAGCGCTTCGTGGAATTGTTCAGGGAGCGGCGTTACGAGGAAGGCGAAGAACTTGCCCGGTCCCTGCTGCTCAGGGCCGAGGAGAACTACGGCTACGATGCCACCGAGCTGCTTGCGCCGCTCATCAACCTGGCGACGGTGCAGCGTGTGCAGGGGCGCTACAGCGATGCGCTTTTTCACTACGAGCGGCATATCGCGATCGCTGGACGCAGGCTGGGCTACGACGCACTCGAACTTCTCAACCCGCTGCATGGAATAGCACGGACACACATTCGAATGGGCGATTACGAGGCCGCGATCGAACCGCTTGCCCGCGCATTGCGGATTACGCATGCCAATTCCGGAATCTACAGTCTGGAGCAGGGTGCGACGCGCGACCTCCTGAGCGACCTGGCGCTGGCCGAAGGCGACCTGGAGCAGGCAAATCTGCACCAGCGCGTCCAGGTCCGGGCGCACGAGCGGCGCTACGGCCCGGGCGATCTGCGCACGGTGCCGGCTCTCTACAAGCTGGGCGAGTGGTATGAACGCACGCGCCAGACGGCGCTCCAGCGCCGTGCCTATGCGGCGGCCGACCGCATCATCCAGTCGGCGAGCGGCGAGGACAGCCTGGAGCGTGTGGAGGCGCTTCGCGGGCAAGCCAGCAGTTTCCTGAGGGAGTCGCGGCGCGAAAAGGCCGAAGAGTTCTTCAGGAGAGCCTTGAGCATCGTTCGCACCCACCCGATTCAGGACATTCTGCAGCAGGCCAGGCTGCTGATCGATATCGGCGACACGCACACGATTTTCAATCGCCAGCCCAACGCGCGGGACACCTACCGGGAGGCCTGGGAGCTGTTGAGCGCGGACGATGAGGCGCTGGATTTGCGTGCGGAACTCCTGCAAAACCCCGTGATCCCGCTCCGCAGCGCAAGACTTCCCGTGCAAGTGCCCCGCGAAATGTCCAACTCGTCAAGATACGAATCCCAACCGCGGGCGGGGTCCGTTGTGCTGCAGTTGACGATCGAGCAGGACGGGACCGTTTCGGCGGCGCAGGTCTTGGAATCCGAACCCTCCGGCATGATCGACGATATCGTGGTTGCCCTGATCAAGGGCGCCAAGTTCCGCCCCCAGATGCGGGACGGCGAGCCGGTGCGCGCGGAGGACGTCCTCTACCGGCATCGCTTCCGCTGGTACAAGCGGCGCGATCCGGAACCGGCAGATGACATGCCCGTGCCGTCGGAGCCGGTGGATGAGGAACGGCCGCTTGAAGTTCCGGGCGCGACCGAAACGTAGCTTCCTCGCTGATTGGGCTTCCTCGCCCTTTGTTCGTCCCCCTCCTCGTTGGAGACGCCATCCATGGCTCGATTCTCGCTCTCCTGCTCCAACGCTCCCACGAGGAGGGGGACGAACAAAGGGCTTTAGTTGGCGGCTCCCCAAGCCCGCATCTGCGGTAGCTGTCTCTTTGCTTCCTTCTTCAGGGAGTATTGGAGGCAGGGATGCCGGAGCAGGCTCCATGGATGGATTTATGCGTCTCCCGGAAGAAGGGAGCAAAGAGACAGCGGAATCAAAGCGCCATTGGCGGGATTAGTTGGCTGCGTTCTGACGTGCGAAGGCGGCCTTTCCCTCGGCGATGGTATCGAGCACAAGGCGTGATTGTCCGCCCACTGCGCGGGCGAGTTCCTCCGGTACATGGGCCACCGCGGCCGCCCACTGGTCGCGTTCGGCCTGTTCCGGCCAGCGTGGCGTGATGCCGAAGCTCTGCGCGTTTTCAAGATCGCGCTGCGCTTCCTCACGCGTGCCCCTGCGGGTTTCGGCGATGCTGGGGTAGGCGTGGGCGATGATCTCGCGGTCCGCATCCGCCAGTCCGTCCCACCAGACCTTGTCGGCCAGGATGAACGACATGCCGAAGCAATGCGCGGTGAGCGTAACGTGCGACGCCTCGCCCGAAGTTCCGGTTCGCACATACAGGGTCAGGGAATTTTCGCCTGCCTCGATCAGCCCGGTTTGCAGCGAGGGTACGATTTCTCCAAAGCCCAGCGGAATGACGTCCGCGCCCAGCGCTTCGCCGAACAGTCGCGAGGCGTCGCTCGCCGAAACGCGGAAACGGCGCCCCCGCATGTCGGCCGGCGACAGCACCGGCGTGACCGAGTATACGTGGTGGAAACCGATTTCGCTCCAGGACACCAGGTGCAAGTCCTGTACCGCCAGTAGCGATGAAAACACGTCGGTCAGGAAGTGGTCGTAGACAAAATCCGCCTCTTCTTCGGATTCGAACAGAAACGGCGCGTACAGCATTGCGGCTTCCGGCACCAGGGTGGAGGTCATCGTCGCGGAAAGGTTGCCGATCTGCACCCGGCCGCGCCGCAGCCCGGCCGCAATCTGCTCCTCGGAAAACTGTCCATGCACCAGCATGCGGACCTTGAACCGGCCTTGGGTGCCTTCCTCCACCTTGCGCTGGAATGTGAACCAGTGCGTTTCGCCGATGGTGTTCGGAAACGCCGTCCCGGCCGCCGTGATTTCCGTAACCCCGGCCGCTTCGTCCGCTTCCCGCGGCGCGTCGGCGGACGGCCCGCAACCCGCGGCGACAGCCGTCGCCGCGCAGGCAGCAAGAAGCAGGCCCCGACTCATGTCTTTTGCCGCCGCATCAGCACGTACACGCACACCACCGCGATTGCGCAGAGCACCATCATTACGGTGAAGCCGGCGGTGAACGATGCGAATTCGTCAGCGGACCAGGCAAGGAAAACCCCGCCGATGGAACCTGCGAGGGAATCGATCAGCAGGAAGATGCCCAGGTAAACGCCGTAGTTGCGCCCGGCGTAGTACTCGGCAATCATCAGTTGAATCATCGTGAACGCACCGGCGTAACCCACGCCGTAAACGACGGCGTAGGCCAGCGGCCAGGTCACCTCGCCGGGGACCGCCAGGAACAACAGCGCGAGGCCGACGGCAAGGTTAAGCACGCTGGCCATCATGACTTTCAGCTTGTCGAACTTGTCGGCCAGGTAGCCGAACAGCACCTTGCCGACGATGGCGGCGAAAAAGAAACTGCTGTAAATCCCCGTGGTGCTGGTGTCGTCCAGCAGCATTTCCTGGCGGAAGAAAAGCGCCTGGTTGTTGAGCATGGCCACAATGCAGAACCAGAGCGTGCCGGTCGCGAAAGCCAGCAGGTAGAAGACCGGCGAGCGCAGAAGGTTCATCAGCACCTTGTCGAACCGGTCGGGCGCCGGGCGCGTTTCCGGTTCGGGATCGGCGACGCCGTCGGCCGCCAGTCCCTTGTCCCTCGGATAGTTGCTGACCAGAAACAGCGTCGGCAGTACCATCATCGCGCCGCCGAGCACGGCCAGCACCCACACCGCCAGCCGCCAGTCGGGCAGGAAATAGTTGACCAGCCAGGGGAAGGCGGCGCCGCCCAGGCTGGAGGCCATCATCAGAATACCGAAGGCCAGTCCGCGGTAGCGCACGAACCAGCGCGAAAGCAGCATCAGGCTGGGGCTCAGTCCGGCCAGCGAGAGCGAGAATGCAAACAGCACGTAGAGGGCCATGAGTTGCCAAAGTTCCGCCACCATGGGGAACAGGGCCAGCACAAGGGTTATTCCCACGGTGCCGATCAGCATCAGGCGCCGTATCGAGTATCGGTCCAGCAGCCATCCCGCCACCGGATTCAGGAAGGCGACGAGCGCGAAGAACATGTTCGCCGGTCGCGTGACCTGTTCGTTGGTCCAGCCGAATTCGGTCGCCAGGTTCGGGAAGATCCGCGGCATCGTGTTGAGGAGGATGCCGTTGGAGGCGGCGTATATCAGAAACAGGCCGACGAGCACCCACCAGCCGTAGAAGATCCGGCCGCGCACTGAAATTTCCTGCATTGTTATCCTCCCCGGAACAGCCGGCCCTTCAGGGGCGACCACCAAAAGCGCAAGCCCAGCAAGAGGGCGAGAATGGCGCAATATACCAGCGGCTCGGCCGTGTCGGCCTTGACCTGCCAGTAGAAATGCCAGGAAGCCAGGATCGCGGCCGGGTAAATCAGACGGTGCAGCCGGTTCCAGCGCCGGCCCAGGCGCCGCTGCCAGCCCCGGGTGGACGTGATCGCCAGAGGAATCAGCAACAGCACCGCGCCCATGCCCACGGTGATGAAGGTTCGCTTGAGCAGGTCCTCGCCCAGGTGTGCGAAATCGAGCTGCAGATCCAGAAGAAAATAGGCCAGCGGGTGCAGCGTGCAGTAGAAGAAGGCAAACAGGCCCAGCGTCCGGCGGAAGCGGTACAGCCGCGGCTTCTTCAGCAAACGCGCCGCGGGAGTGACGCACAGCGTTACCAGCAACAGCCGCAGCGCCCAGAGGCCGAGTTCGTCCTGGATTTCCTCGGCGGGATTCGCGCCCAGCCCGGGCTCGACCACTCCGGCTATGCGCAGCACAAGCCAGGTCACGGGCAACAGGCAGGCGGCGAACAGCAGCGGCTTGTACACCCGCACGTTCATCGATCAATCACCGCTTCGATCCCGCCCTTTGTCATTTCCCTGCTTCCGGGATACGCCTGCAAGCACATCCCTGTGGGCTCGGCGGCGGCTCCTGCCGCCGACGCTCCCGGAAGCAGGGAAATGACAAAGGGCTCACGTTTGCAGGTCTGGTGCAGCCCTTAATTGCCCCCTTCCTCTGGGGGCATGTGAGCCAGGGATGGCGGAACCGAGCCCCATGGACGGGTTCATGCGTCCCCCGGAGGAAGGGGGCATTGAAGGGCGGGATCGAAGCGCCGAGGGCGAACCGCGCAGCTCCCGGAAAGTTGCCGGGTCAGTAATTGCGGCGCAGGTCGAGGCCGGAATACAGGTGGGCCACCTGCTCGCCGTATCCATTGAACATCTGCGTCGGGATGCGGCGCGCGAACAGCCCGGAAAAACCGGAGCCGATCTGCCGCTCGGTAGCCTGACTCCAGCGGGGATGGTCCACTTCCGGATTGACGTTGGCGTAGAAGCCGTATTCCTGCGGGGCGGCGATGTTCCAACTGGTCGGCGGCCGCCGTTCCTGCAGGCGGATGCTCACGATCGACTTGATGCCCTTGAAACCGTACTTCCACGGTGCGATCAGCCGCAGCGGGGCGCCGTTCTGGTTGGGCAGCGTGACCCCGTACACGCCCACCGTCAGCAAAGTCAGCGGATTGGTCGCCTCTTCGATGGTCAGGCCCTCGACGTAGGGCCAGCGGAGAACGCGCCGCCGCTGTCCCGGCATTTCGTCGGGACGATAAACCGTCTGGAACGCGACATATTTCGCGCGGGACGTCGGGCGGAAGCGCTTGAGCACTTCGCCCAGCGGCACGCCCACCCAGGGAATGATCATCGACCAGGCTTCGACGCAACGCATGCGGTAGACCCGCTCTTCAAGTCCGACGCCGGACAGCAGACCCTCGACGTCGAATTCTCCGGTCACTTCCGCTTCGCCTTCCACCCGAACGGTCCACGGCTCGGGCCGGAAATCCCCCGAGTTGCGGTGCGGATCGTCCTTGCCGGTCCCGAACTCGTAGTAATTGTTGTAGGTGGTGATGTCCTCGTAGCTGTTGGGCGGCTCGTCGGTGCTGAAAGGGCCGGGCGTTACGTTCGGCAATTCCTTCTGGCCGGTGCCGTCGGCGAGATTGGCGGGCGCCGCGCGGGCCGTGCCCACCAAGCCTGCCGCGGCGAGGCCGGCGATGACGGAACGGCGATTGAACCAAGTGCTTTCGGACGCTATTTCCGAGGATCGAATATCGGTCTTGTTGCGAATCAACATTCCGCAATACTAACCCGGATATCTCGCCAGCTTGAGCCGTGTATGCCGCCCCCTCCTCGCGGCGGACGCATCAAGTCGTCCTGACGCTCGGCGAAGGCATCCTGCCTTCGACGCCTCCGCGAGGAGGGGGCGGCATACACGGCTCAGTAAGCGCAGGGCCCCGTACCGCGCCAGCTAAAGCCCTTCCTCCGCCCCCCTTCTCGCCGGAGCATAAAAGCAGGATAGCGATTCTGAGCCAGCGAGCGTCGATGACCCGGCGCGAGCAGCGCCTCCGCCGAGAAGGGGGGCGGAGGAAGGGCGAGGAAGCACGAGCAGGGACAGCGAGAATCAAGCCAGGAACGGGGATTAGCGGCTGTAGCCGCGCTCCTCGTGTTGGGTGAGATCCAGACCCTCGATTTCGTCCTCTTCGCTCACGCGCAGCGGCGTGATGAGTCCGACGACCTTGAGGATGACCCAGGTGGCCACTGCTGTCCAGGCGAATGTCGCCAACAGGCCTATCGCCTGGACGCCCAGTTGCGAACCCAGATTCATGCCCTCCGCATAGCCGGCGCCGCCCAGGTTGGCATTGACGAACACGGCGCAGAGCAGCAGTCCCAGGGACCCGCCCACGCCGTGGACCGGGAACACGTCCAGCGAATCGTCGATCACCAGCACCCGCTTGATGATGCGCGTCGCATAGAAGCACACCACGCCCGCGGCCAGGCCGATGATCATTGCGCCGATCGGGCCGACGAAGCCGGAGGCCGGCGTGATCGTGCCCAGCCCTGCGACCATGCCGGTCACGACGCCCAGCACGCTGGGCTTGCCGAACTTGATCCACTCCATCGCCATCCAGCCCATGGCGCCGGCCGATGCGCCGATATGGGTAACCAGCAGGGCCATCGCCGCGGCGCCGTCCGCCGCCAGCGCGCTGCCCCCGTTGAATCCGAACCAGCCTACCCAGAGCATGCCGGCGCCGGCCACCGTGAGCGGCAGACTATGCGGCGGCATGGGCTTTTGCGGAAAGCCCGTACGCGAACCCAGCACCATGGCGGCAACCAGCGCTCCGACGCCCGCGGTCAGATGCACGACCGCGCCGCCGGCGAAGTCCAGGAATCCCATGTCGGCCAGCCAGCCGCCACCCCAGACCCAGTGACAGATCGGGGCATAGACGAGCAGCGACCAGAGTATCGAGAACAGCACCATCGCGGAAAACTGCATGCGCTCGGCGAATCCGCCCACTATCAGGGCGCAGGTGATGATCGCAAAGGTGAGCTGGAAAGCGATGAAGATCGTTTCCGGCGCGGTGCCGCTGAGCGAATCGATGGTCACTCCGGCCAGAAACGCGCTGCCGAATCCGCCCACCCACTGATTCATGGCGCCGCCGTCGCTGAACGCCAGGCTGTATTGCACGATGACCCACAGGAACGTGACGATCCCGGCGATCGTGAAGCATTGCATCAGCACCGACAACACGTTGCGGCGGCCCACCAGACCGCCGTAGAACAACGCCAGCCCCGGCAGCGTCATGAACAGGACCAGGGCCGTGGAAGTCAGCAGCCATGCGGTGTCGGCCTTGTCCAGCGTGTCGGCGCTCGCCACGCCCGACACCAGCAACCCGGCCACAGCGAACAATATCGCTCTCTTCATAGAACTACCTCTTTTGAAGGGACGCCGGCTACCCGCCGGGGCCCCGATAAGCTACGCCCGCTACAGCGCCGAGTCACCGCTCTCCCCGGTGCGGACCCGGAAGGCCTCCTCAAGATCCATCACGAAGACCTTGCCGTCTCCGACCTTGCCGGTCTTTCCGGAGTCGATGATGGCCTCCACCACCCGCTCGGCCAATTCGTCGGTACACGCAACCTCGATCTTGGTCTTGGGGATGAAATCCACCATGTATTCGGCGCCCCGATACAGCTCCGTATGGCCACGTTGTCGCCCAAAACCCTGCACCTCGGAGACGGTCATGCCGTTGATCCCAAGGTCGGACAAGGTGTTGCGTACATGATCCAGCCTGAACGGCTTGATGATGGCCATTACTAGTTTCATTGAAGCCTTCCTTGCGGCTTGGCGCGGCAGTGAATTGCCGGGCGCGGATTCTATCAATGCCGACTGAGCGATGTCAAAAGCTGGCCGTGCGCTTCCTCGCCCGGACCCTTGGCCGCCAGGGGGTGCTCGAGCAGCGCCACTACGGCGAGCCGGCGGCCGCTGTGGGCCAGGATATAGCCGGCGATTGCCGACACTCCATTGAGGCTGCCGGTCTTGATGTGCGCTCGCCCGCCGAACGGAGTGTCGCTGTAGGTTTTCGTAAGAGTACCGTCCCGCCCGGCGATCGGGAGGGAGGCGGCGAGTTCGGGGAACCGGGGTCCCTGGCCCGCATGCACCAGCAGTCGTCCCAGGTCGGCGGCGGATATCCGGGAAACGCGCGACAGGCCCGACCCGTTGTCCAGAATCAGGCTTGGAAGTTCCAGTCCTTCGCGTTTCAGGACCTCGCCGGCGGCCTTCCGCGCCTTGTCCAGCGTTGCAGGCGGCCCGAACATCTCCGCGCCCAGCGTCAGCAGCAACTGGCGCGCCATCACGTTGTTGCTGTGCTTGTTCATGAATCGCACCGCCTGGAACGCGAACTCCGAGTTGAACTCCAGCCAGGGCTCGGCGTCCTGCGGCGCGCTGCCCAGGCGATATCCGCCCGAAATTTCGCCGCCCCCTTCCCGCCACAAGGCCTCGAACAGCCTGTAGGCGTAGGCCGGACCGGAAAGTGCCCGGCGCGAAATCGAGTAGCCGTTGCAGCGGCGGCTGTAGTTCCCGTCCAATTCGACGCGGCTGTCGCCTTGGCCGGCGATGCGTACCACCACTCCGCGCTGAAATCCGCCGCATCGGCCGCTGCTCAGCCGTAGCCGGTTGACCAGTTCCAGCCCGGACAGCGGCGGCTCCACCCGGGCATGAACGCGGCCCCGTGCATGGTCCGGTTCAACGATTACCCGGATCGCCTGAAAGTTCATCAGCAGCGCGTATGGCGATGCGCTGAACGAGCGGTGCCGGTCGGCTTCGAAGCCGGCAACCGGCGAATCGTCGGCCGGCAGCCACCGATCGTCGAGCACCAGCGGTCCGTCGATCCGGCGCAGGCCCTTTTGCCTGATCTGTTGCTGCAGCAGCCAGACGCGCTCCATGACCAGGCGCGGATCCCCACGCCCTTCCAGTATCAATGGGCCGTCAAGCACGCCGTCGCGCAGTTCGCCGCCCAGATGGACGCGCGTGATCCAGCGGTATTCCGGCCCGAGCCCCTCCAGGGCCAGCCAGCCGGTCAGCACCTTGATTACCGAAGCCGGCTTTCTCGGAACGTCCGCATGGTGACTCAGCAAAGGCTGGTCCTCGCCCATGTCCCGGACCCACACGGAGTAGTTTTCGCGCGGGATGCCGTAGTGCGCGAGGACGCGATCGACCGCGGCCGGGAGGGCGTCCTGGGCAACCCCTGCCGGCGGCCAGAACAGCAGCGCGCTCAGCGTCAGAGCGCGGGCTGACTTGCTAGGCAGAAGCACGAATGCGCCCGCGAGCCGGTGATCCGATGACTTCCCAGCCCTTTTCGCAGGCGATCGCCGCCAGCGCCCGCTCCGGATTGACCGCGACCGGAAGGCCGCAGGCGCCCAGCAGCGGCAGGTCGCTCAGCGAGTCTCCGTAAGCCACGGCATCCGCAAGGCTGGTTTCGAACCGCGCACAGAGGTCGCGCGCCGAGGCCAACTTGGCTTCGCCCACGCGATGCACGATCGGCGGCGCGAAGCCGTAGCGTCCGGCGCGCAGCGCGCATTCGGTGGCGACGACGTTGCCGACGCCCAGTCTTCCGGCGATCGCGTCGGCGAGGACGCTCGGCGTTCCCGATAGCAGCACGACGATATCGCCTCCTTGCTGATGCGCCCGCAGGCGTTCAAGGCAGGGTTCATAGAGCGCCCTGTCCAGCCTGTCGGCGGCCCACTCGCGCGCCAGCGTTTCCGCGCTGCCCACTGTGCGCCGCCAGAGCAGCGACTTGTTCTTGGCGAACACTCCCGTTCCGTACCGGGGAAAGTGGCGCAGGGCGAACAGGGCGTAGGCCAACAGCCTGATCGGGCCGATCCGCCCCTTGAGGAAGAGCCATAGCATGAAGCGCTTTTCGCTGCTGGGCTCGTTCAGCAGCGTGCCGTCGATATCGAACAGCGCGAGGCGCGGCACGGACTTCGGGCCATTCATGGAGTTCCGCGATTGCGTGGGAACAGCGACCGCCGCTCTTCGGCCAGAAATTCCATGATCACCGGCATTCCCCGCAACAGGCACAGCGCCACGGCAAGGTAAGTGAACGCCATGGCCAGCCACTCCCATATCGGCTGGAGCAGCGCCCAGACTTCCGTCAGCGAAGGCAGCAGTGTTTCCACTCCAACGGGCAGCGGCTTGATCATAAACAGGCCGACAAACGCGCAGGCCTTGATCGTGGCGTAAAACCCGCGCATGAAGCGGCCGGCGACCAGCCATAGGGCCGCGGGCGAGTTCAGCAGCGCGAGAGGGCTGCGCCGGTCGGCCTGGACCTGGCTGGCCCGGATGGCGTCCACCAGCACGCCGCGCACCACGAACACGATCGGAATCCAGATCGGAATGAGATTCAGGTCCGCCAGCACGATCCACAGCGTGAGTTCCACGATGCGGTCGACGGCGATATCGAAAAGCGCTCCAAACAGGCTCTCCTCGCCCCTGCGCCGCGCAACCCAGCCGTCCAGGCCGTCCGATATGAATACCACGGCGAGAATGGGCCACAGCCACAATTGCAACGGTGAAACCGGCCGGTAGGCGATGACCACCACGACGAGCAACAGGACAAGGCGGCTCAGCGTTATCAGGTTCGCCATGGCCGAATTATAGACAGCGGAAGCCGATCTTATAATTGCCACCTTCGTCGCGGGCTTCGGGTAAATGGGCGCAATTTCTTTTCTGCTTGGCACGGTAGCGGACCTGTACATGTTGTGCTTCGTGATTCGTCTGGCGCTGTACTGGCACGGCTCCGATCCGCGTAATCCCGTGGCCGCCGTGGTGCTGCGCCTGACCAATCCGGTGGTTCTGCCATTCAGATTGCTCGTAAAGCCGTCGCAACGCCTGGAGACACATGTACTGCTGACGTTTCTGACGCTGCAATGCCTGCTGGTGTGGCTTACGGTCAACGCGGGGTGCCTGGTCGAGCCCTCGCTGTTCCAGCTCGTGGGCTTCGGCCTGATCCGCGCCATGCGCCTGGTCCTGTGGTTCTATCTGCTGGCGGTGGTCGCCTGGGCCCTGCTGAGCTGGTTCTCGCCGAGCGGATACAACCCGGTCGTGGGCGTGCTGCATCGCATCTGCACGCCCGCGCTGGCGCCGATCCGGCGAATTCTGCCCGGGATGGGCGGCATCGACTTCAGCCCGCTGGTGTTCATCCTGGGCGTGCAGTTCGTGCTGGCCTTTCTGCCGGGCGCGGAAGTGGCGCGGGCCCTGAGTTGCGGCCCGGGCTTCTCGCCGATCTAGCCGGAAGTCTTCTTACTCGGTTTCCGCGGTTTCTTCTTCGTTTTCGGGGTTGTCCGGCGCAAGCAGTTCCAGCCCCTCGATCGTCTCCACCACGACGTCGTCCAGCGGAATCAGCGCTTCCGGCGCAGGCAGCAAAATCTGGCCTTGCGGCGCATCGCCGATGGGAACGAGGGGGTCGGTGCTGACCACGATGGGAGTGTCCGGACGGATCGAAGGGAACGGATCCGGAATGGGCCCCTGGGCTTCGGCCTGGGCCACTTCCTCGGGCGTGGCGAGACGCACGGCAAAGGTCACGATGCGCACGAAGCCCTCTTCGTATTCCTCCTGGAACATTGCGCCGAGGATCAGCATGGCCAGGACGACGAAGCTGGCGATGACGGCCGAGAAGCCGAATCGGATCGCGGTGCGCCGCTTGCGCATGGCCTCGCGTACGCGGCCATCGTCCGGTTGGGGGGGCTTGAGGTGCTTCACGTCTTGTTGAACCGCAGCGATGCGGAGTTGATGCAATAGCGCATTCCGGTTGGCCGGGGCCCGTCCGGGAAGACGTGGCCCAGGTGGGCGCCGCAATTCGAGCAGACGACTTCGACCCGCTGCATGCCGTGGCTGCTGTCGACGTGCTCGGCCACCGAGCCGTCGGAGGCGGGCTGGAAGAAGCTTGGCCAGCCCGTCCCGGAGTCGAACTTGGAGTCGGAACGAAACAATTCGTGTCCGCAGCAAACGCACTCGTAGGCGCCGGTTTCCTTGTTGTACAGCAACTCCCCCGTAAACGGGCGCTCGGTGCCCTTCTCCTGCGTGACGTGGTACTGGTCCGGCGTCAGCCGCGTCTTGAGTTCATTGTTCTTCGGGGCTTTGTGCATGGGGTGATTGTAGACCCAATAGCCCCGCAGCCGGTCAGGATTCGAGGAGGCGGTTTACGCGGCGGACGAACTCGCCCGGGTTGTCGAGTTCCCTCCCCTGGGTCAGCACCGCCTGCTCCTGCAGCAGGCGGGTGAGGTCCTCGAACAGTTCGGCGTCGCCTTCGCGCAGGGCCAGGCGCTTGAACAGGCCGTGGCCGGTATTGATCTCCAGGATGGGTTTGGTTTCCGGAAGTTCCTGGCCGGTGGCGCGCAATATGCGCTGCATCTGTACGCCCATTTCATGCTCACCCAGCGCCAGGCAGGACGGCGAGTCGGTAAGCCGGGACGTGGAACGCACGTCGGAGACTTCGTCGCCCAGCACGCTCTTCATCCGCTTGAGCAAGGCATCGGCATCCTCGCTCTCGATGCTGTCCGCCGTCTCCACGGGGGCCGTGCCCGGCAACTCGTCCGCGGCCAGTGCGCCGCGGGTGATGTCGCGGAATCGCAGTCCTTCGTGTTCGCCCAGGTGCCCCACCACCCATTCGTCGATCGGGTCCGACAGCAGAAGCACTTCCAGGCCACGCTGGGTGAAGACCTCGAGCTGCGGGCTGGACCGGGCCGCCGCGGGACCAGCTGCGGCAATGTAGTAGATCTCCTTCTGATCGTCCGGCTTGCGCCCGGCGTAGTCCTCCAGGGTTTCGGTCTGCCGGTCGTCGTCCGATGACGTGGAGGCAAAGCGCAGCAGGGTCAGGATCCTGTCCCGGTTGACAGGGTCCTCGACCACGCCCTCCTTGAACACGCGGCCGAATTCGTCCCAGAACACCTGGTAGTTGTCGGCGTCGTCCCCGGCAAGCCGGTCCAGCATGTCCAGCACCCGGCGAGCAAGCGCCTGGCGCATTGCGCGCACGTCGTCATTCTGCTGGAGGAGTTCGCGCGAAACGTTCAGCGGCAGGTCCCTGCTGTCGACTACACCTCGGATAAACCTCAAGTACAAAGGCAGGAACTGCTCGGCGTCGTCCATGATGAAGACCCGCTGGACGTACAGTTTCACTCCCCGCGGCGACTCGCGGTTGAACAGGTCGAACGGCGCCCGCCGCGGCACGAACAGCAGGCTGGCGTATTCCCGCCGTCCCTCCACCTGGTTGTGCGCGTGACAGAGAGCATCCTCGCTGTCGCGGGCGATGTGCCGGTAGAACTCCTGGTACTCCTCGGGCTTGATGTCGCGCTTCGGGCGTGTCCAGAGCGCCTGGGCCGTATTGACGACTTCCCGGGACGGCTCCGGGGCCGCCTTGTCCTCATCCCCGTCCGCCGCCGTGCCGGGCATGGTCACGGGGAAGGCGATGTGGTCGGAGTAGCGCTGAATCAGGGAACGCAGATGGTAGGGCTCCGCGAATCCCTTCTCTTCCTCCTTGAGATAAAGTCGCACCGACGTGCCGCGCCGCTCGCGCGGGACGGCCCGCACCGTGAACTTGCCCTGGCCCTCGGACGACCAGCTCACGCCCTCCCCGGCATCCAGGCCCGCGCGCCGCGTTCGCACCTCCACGCGCGAGGCCACGATGAATGACGAGTAAAACCCCACTCCGAACTGGCCGATGAGCCGGGCGTCCTCCTGCTCGTCCCCGGACAGCCCGGCCAGGAAGTCGCTGGTGCCGGACTTGGCGATGGTTCCCAGTTGCTGGATCACCTCGTCCTCGGACATGCCGATGCCGTTGTCGCTGACTTCGACCCAGCCCTCCTCAGCATCGAAGTCCACCGCGATCGCGAGGTCGGTATCGTCGGCCAGGAGTTCCGGGTGGGAGATGGCCTCGAAGCGCAAGCGGTCGCAGGCGTCGGAGGCGTTCGAGATCAGTTCGCGCAGGAATATCTCCTTGTGGCTGTACAAGGAGTGGATCATCAGCTTCAGGAGCTGGCGGACCTCGGCCTGAAAGCTGCGGGTGCGCGCCCTGCCGGTCTTCCTTGCAGAAGTGTCTTGCGCCATCTTCGGCTGCCCTAGGGCTTGATCGTGATCGGTGTGCCGATGCGGGTCATCATCCATATCTCCAGCATTGCGGCGTTGCTGACGGCGATGCAGCCGTCGGTCCAGTCACGCGTCGAGTAATAGTTGCGGTCCCGCCCGTTGGTGGGCCTGATCGGACGGCCGTGCACCATGATGAGTCCGCCGGCAGGCACCTCGGCCTGTTCGGCGCGGGTTCGGTCCGATTCGTTGGGATAGGAGATCTGCAGAGCCAGCATGTAGCTGGAATCCGGCTTGCGGGCCGAAATGTGGTAATCGCCCTCGGGGGTGCGGTAATCGCCCTCGCGCATCTTGTGGCCCCTGGGCGCCAGGCCGAGGGTAATCGGAAATGTGCGCACCGCTTCTCCATCCTTGATGAGATATAGCCGGCGCAGCGATTTATCAACCGTGATCGAATCGATCACCGGCAGCACGGCCGTCTCCGCCGCCGGCGCCGATGCGACGCCGAGGCAGATCCCCAGCACCAGACAGAACGCCATCCGCACCGCCGTAGCCCTTTCATGCCCCCTTCCTCCGGGGGCTTGTGAGCCAGGGATGGCGGAACAGAGCTCCATGGATGGATTCATGCGTCCCCCGGAGGAAGGGGGCATGAAAGGGCGGAATCAAAGCCCAATGCGTCCATGGATCAGGAGGGAGTGCGGCCGTTCTTCGCCTGCAGCCTGGGGAACATCAGTTCGGCGCCGACCTCCAGGGTGTCGGGATCCAGGCCCGGGTTGTACTGGCGCAGCAGCCACATCGGTACGTCGTTGCGGCGCATGAGTTGCCAGACCGAATCCCCCCTTCGCACCCTGTACTCGCTGACCCCCACGACGTGGTAATCGGAGAAGAACGCTTGCTGCAGTTCGTGGTGGAAAGCCACGCGGCGCTGAATGAACGTATCCCGGCTGACCCTGCTGAAGTCCAGGCGCAGGCGCTTGCCGATACTCACCGGCCTGCCGAAACTCAGACCGTTCAGGTCCCGCAGGCGCTGCGTCCGTACTTCCAGCCAGTCGGCGTAGTGGCCGAGCGTTTCCGCGGCCTCCACCTGCACCCGATCGCCGTCCAGCACCGTATAGTCGTTGGGGTCGGCCAAGCTGACCACGCCGAAGGACGGGCCCGTGGGGGCGGGCTCCACCGCCGGCGCCGAAGCCACGATACCGTTGTCGTCGTCGGCTGCCGGTTCCGGCGCCTCCGCGGCCACCGGCGGCTGAGGAATCGGAAGATGTGCCGATGTCAGGCGAAGTTCCTGGCCCACGTATATCCGGTTCCTGTTTCCTATGTCGTTCAACGCGAGCAGCTCGTCCTCGGACAGGCCGGCGCGGCGGGCGATCCTGCCGACCGTGTCGCCGCGGCGCACGCGGTAGGTTTCGGCGCCGTCGGGTATCGGTTCGCGCGCGGCCAGCCCGGGGATCTCCAGCGTCTGGCCGGCGCGGATACGGTGCATGTTTCGCAGGTTGTTGGCTTGCATGAGCCTGGTCACGCTGGTGCCGTAGCGTTGCGCGATCAGCGACAGCGTGTCGCCGGGTTGAATGACGTAGTTGCGATCGCGGATCTGGCTGGCGAAGCGCTGATCGCTCGAGATCGCCGCGACGCGGTCCCGGGCGTCCGCCATCGGGGGCACCCGCAGCGCGTAGTTCCTGGGAACGTACTTGGAATCGCTCAGGATCGGCTGGCGCATGCCTGGGTTCAGGCTCGCCAGCATGGAGGAATCCACGGACAGGGCGCCGGCCAGCGTACTCAGGCGCATGTAGTCCGGCACCTGCACCATCACGTAGTCGATCGGCGGATCCAGGGGTACCGGTCCGAACAGGCGTTCTGCTTCCTCCTCCACCTCGATCGCGGCAATGAGTTCGACGTAGAAGTTGCGTCCGGCGAATTTGAACGTCCGCCCCTTGTAGCGGCGGACCACGGTCTCGATGTCTTTGGTCCCCAGTTGCCTGGCGGCCCGCAGCATCGCGCCCACTCCCTGGTTGTAGGCGGTGATCGCCAGCGGCCAACTGTCGAGCAGGCTGTGGTTGTAGGTCAGCAGTTGCGCGGCGGCGACGGTCGCCCGCCAGGGATCCAGCCTTTCGTCCATGACGTTGTCGATGCGCATGAAGCGCCGACCGGTGGAGCGGGTGAATTGCCACATGCCCAGGGCGGCCGCCGACGAGCGCGCGTGCGGCTGAAACGAGGACTCCACGTGCGGCAGCGCGGCCACCCCCGCGGGCACGCCGTGGTCCTCGAGCGTCCTGAGAATGTGGTCGCGCCACCGTCCCGATCGCACCAGGCCGTCCCGGAACTTCTCGGCCACTCCCTGCTGCACGCGCAGGCGTCCAGCCGCGGCCCTGAGTGTTTCGCGCGACGGGTCGGCCCCCCAGGCGTCAAGAACCCGCTGTTCCTTTTCGCTGAGTTTTCCGGGCCGCCGGTCCGCCAGTCGCAAAAGCACGTTGCGGTAGTCGCGCACGGCCGCCCGTATCGCGCTGCGCCGCGCGCGCGGCGAAAGGTCCTTTAGGGATACTTCGCCGTAAACAACGCCTACGTACAGGCTGTCGTGCACCAGGCCCGTATCGCGGCCCGTGGCCCCGAACACCCGCTTCCAGAAGTCGATTTCGGTTCGCAGCCCCTCGGGGGCCGGCAGGTCCCCGGCGGCGAATGCGGCTGCGGGGTTCAGCGCGAGAGCCAGCATCAAGGCAAGCGCCGGCAGCACGGCGGGTGTTCTCGCGGGCGCCCTCATATTCGGGCAGACTTTCTACACTAAAGCCGCGTATTTCGCAATCCGCCGGCCCGGTTTCTGTCGGGCGCCGTAGTCGATTGGTCCCTGCAACACCTATACTTCACGCACTGAACAACAGGCCGTATCGGGAAGCCTTCCGGTGAACGAAGAATATCTTCCGCACGATGCGTTTTTCGGCCTTGTCGAAGGCGCCGTCGAGAGAATCATAAAGACGGACGATCTTGAGGATTTTCTCGGTTGGTTCAGCAGCTGGGTGTATCAACAATTTTTGCTGGCGGGCGCACCGCTGGCTGATGGCGAGGGGAAGGTTTTCGCGGCGCAACTCGGTCGTGCTATCTGGGGAGCGACACCCGCGCCGCATAACGGCTTCAAACCAAAACCGCTGCCGAAGCCGGGCCGCAACGAACCGTGCTTCTGCGGTTCGGGAGCGAAGTACAAACGCTGCTGCGGCCGCTTGCCCAAGCTGCCCGTCCTGCATCCGGTCGAACTTTGGCCCACCGTGCTCGATTTGCTCCCGGTGCGGAGCTGCAGGCAAGTCGTCGCTTCCGGACGCGTGCCCATAGAGAGTCTGATCGCCGCAGCCGAGGAATCCCGGGCCACGGGCCAGTCCTCAAAGGGTATTGGTCTGCTCGAGCCGCTGTTTGCCGCGAAGATCGCCGGCACGGAGCAAAGTCATGAGCAGGCTCTGTCGCTGCTTTGTGATCTGTACGACGATGCGGGCTGGACGCGCAAAAAGAGCAGGCTGCTCAAGCGGATTGCCGCGGAAGCGCCCCGCTCCCCTTTGCGCTCGGGAGCCTTTCAACGCATGGCTGTGATCCGGTTGGACCGCGGTGACGGTCCGGGCGCCTGGGACAACTTCCGCCGGGCGCAGCGTGACGCGCCCGGCGATCCGGCGGTTGGTTTTCTCGAAGTACACCTCCTGCTTGGCGAAAACCGACCGGAGGAGGCGCGCGAACGGGCGCGTTTCTGGCGTAGGCGAATGATTAAGCGGAGCGCTGCGGAATTTGAAGGCGCGATCGGCTTCCTGACAGCTGTTGGCGAGGACCCCTACGGAGCCATGGCGGAGACGCTCATTGATGCAGCCGACGGTGCGGGCCGGCGGTTGCTCGAAGCGTTGCGCGGACTCGACGGACGCCCGCTTCCGCGCTACCAGGTCGTCGACGCGTCAGACCTTGATCCGGGCGCCGACGCCGAAGCAGAACTTGTAAGGCAATTGCGCGGTATGGGGATTTCGAGGAAGGATATCGGCGCGATGGCGCCCGAACTAATGGAGCAGGCGCAGGATCTCGAACCGGCTGGAGCTCTGGACGACGAGATGCCGGGCCCTCACTACAGGCTCACTCGGCCGGAGCCTTTGCGGGCTCTGGAGTCGGACTGGCATGCCATCTATCCGCCGGGCAAGCCATTCTCCATAAACGATGTGCCGCGCGAGGCTGCGTATCCGTGGGATACCGATCTTGAGGATGTTTGGACGGGCTTCCTGGATCGTCATCCGGAAGCGTTCGACAGCGTCGATGTGCTCGACGATCTGGCCACGGCTGTGGAGCTTCATCCAATGAGCGATTCAAGGTTCTTGCGCGAAACGTTGCAGGCCCCTTTGCTCGATCGCGGCGTGAGAATACTGCGGCAGGCGATCGCCGAAACAGAACCCGGGGACGGCCTTAGCTTGCCGTGGATGGATGCCCGGAACCGGCCCGGACTGCGATGCGTCGCCCGCGCCCATCACCTGGCGATTGCGCGAGACGACTTCGAATGGGCGCGGTCATGCGGAGAGCTGCTGCTGGCGCTCAATCCCAACGACAACCACGGCGTGCGAACCTCGCTGATGAACCTCTACCTGAGAGCGGGCAAAGACGATGCGGCCATCGCGCTGGCCTCCCGATACGAGGACGACATGTTCGCCGAGGTCCGCTACGGTCTGGTCCTCGTGCTTGTTCGATCGGGCCAAATAAGCGCGGCGTCCGCAGCCGCCCGGCAAGCGGTGGAAGATTTGCCGGAAGTGCGCCGCTACCTGATGCGCGAGCGGGCGCGGCAGCCTCGCATCGACCCGCACGGCTTTGCGCTGGGAAGCAAGCAGCAGGCATGGCTCTATCGGGATGAAATGCGCGACGTCTGGCTGAAAGAACCCGAAGCGATGGCGCTGATAAGGCGAACCCTACCTTCGAGCGCCGCTCGCAGCCGCTGAACGCACCCAACGCCGGGGGCAGGAGCGAGACTTCGGCTGGCGCAAACTCGCCGTGCTGACCCGCCCCGCCCTCAGCGCAATGAACCAGCACCGCGATTTCTTTGTCGCCGCGGAAGGCACCTTCCGCATGCTCATGTTAGCGAGCAACCTGACGCAACCCTCCCTACAATTCAATCACGCCGACACCACCTTAAACCCAACCGTCCCCGGCCGGGGCCTCAGGATTCTCCCGGTGCCAGCATCCGGTAGCCGATGCCCCAAACGCGAAGGAGATTGCGGCAACCCTCATCAAAGTCGTTCTCGAAATCGATCATTTGCATCTGTGACAATGTCCAAGAAAGCTCATCGTGGTCACAGGCGCGGTGGATTATGGGTGCGATTCTTTCGTTGAAGCGGTCTTGGCCAAGAGAAAACAGGAGTTCCCGCTTCACCCACTTAGATGCCACGGCATCGGGAGAGAGGACCAGTACAAGCCAATCACAGCGCCGGAGCGCGGCGCCGATCTCGTCGTGCCACTGCTGAGCGCCCCGAATGTCGGTTTCGCTGTACCAGACAGGAATCCCATGGATACGGAGTGCGTCAGCGAGCTTGATTACGAACGCGCGGTCAACACTGGAGTGAGAGAGGAAGACCTCGTTCGGCACGGGCAGGGGGCAGAGCTGCTTGGCTCAGGCAGCAGCAAGGATCGCGTCCGCGATCGGTTTTACTCTTGGAACCTCGGTTTCTGAGTATTCCAGGCCCACCCAGTTCATACGCTGGAGAATCCATGGAATTTTGTTCGCAGGGAAGGAATCAGGGTTGCCTACCACGACGGGAATGAGGCGGTTACTGTAATTCTTGGAGCCAAGCGCGTACTCGATTTCGCGCTTCACGTAGGGGGAGCTTACGGCAGCTGGAGTAAGGAGCACGACCATGGCATCGGATTCTTCCAGGGCACGCGCCGTTTCGCCTGCCCAATTGTCACCAGGCAGCAGGTTGCGGTCGGAATCCCAAACCTGCAGCCCGCTCTCTTCAAGCGCCTCGGAAATCCGAGCCGCAAGTGGAGCGTCCGTGTGAGAGTGGCTTAGGAAGACCTTCATCGGATTCTGTCGCGTCACGACTCCAAACTGCCAAGAACCGCTTTGAGTATAGCAGCGGTCCCTGCCCAGAGTTCCGCGCCTATTCATCGGCGTCAGCGATCATTGCTGATTCGATTCCGAAGCGTTTTCCAATAGTTCTTCGGCGCTGCCGCGGAAGTCGAAGTCGGGGATAATCGCCTGGGGCTTGAATACGATCCGATGGTGATACGCGCTAACGTCCGCAGTTTCCAGTTGCTCCGCGAAATACGTCACGTTATCGGACAGCCCCAGAAAATGCTTGTTGTAGGCATCCTCGCCTGTCTTGCAGGTAACTTCGAGTTGCTTCTGCTGATCCTCTATGGCGCATCGGCCTTCGATCGTCAGCATATACGTATCGGTAATGCCGTTGTAGAACACGATGCGTCGATCGATTTCGAAATTCTCTGCCGCTCGCGACAAATTGCGGGAAGCCACCCGTGCATCGTCGCAACCGGCAAGAATCAATGGAAGCAGCGCAATGGCGATCATTGAAGATTTCATGTGGGGAAACTCCTTGTAAGAGAGAGGTCAATGCAGGCAGCGGGGCGGGCGATGTGCCGTGATCCCAAGGACGCGCACATGGTTGCAAGACTGCACCGTGTGTTCTCTCCCCCGGCGAAAGGCAAGATTATCATGCCACGCCAGGTTATCTTTTATGATAACTTTAAGCTGTCTTTCGAAATCCTGTTGCCGGAAGACCAACAAGCTCCCGAGGCGACTGCTCGCGATGGCTCAAAAGCGCATGAAAAAGGTTCGAACTTATGAATAGACGACCGACGATGGAGAGATTCCGAGAGAAAACGCTGGAAAACCCCGAAGTTCAAGCCGCTTATGACGCCATGGCGCCTACTTTTGAGGTGAAGCGCCGGATGATAGCGTTGCGAAAGAAGGCGGGACTCACCCAGGAACAGATGGCGGACAAGCTTGGCACAAAAAAAAGCAACATCTCGCGCCTGGAAAGCTTGGGCCACTCCGGGTCTCCGCGGCTTTCCACTATCGAGGAATACGCTAGAGTTCTTGGCTACACCACAAGAATTGCATTCGAGCCCAACACGATTGCGGGTGTACCCGACGCACGCAGGACCGGGTAGCTGAACCGAGAGCTTGCACCTCCTCCGATTCCCTTATCATCGCCTGCTGTGAATGAGATGCAGGCGGAACGAGTGTCCATAACGGGGTCCATGTTGTACGACCTGGTGGCGTGCCCGCACCGCCTGCACATGGACAAGTTCGCCGATCCGGCCGAGCGCGATCCAGTCAGCCCGTTTGTCCAATTACTCTGGAAGAAGGGCGTGCTGTGGGAAAACGAAGTCATGGCGGGGCTTGACGCCCCGTTCACTGACCTTTCCGGCTATCGCGGGGAGGAGCAGGAATGCAAGACGCGCGAGGCGATGCGCCGGGGCGATGCATTGATCTACGCCGGGCGTATCCGGTCAGGCGACCTGCTGGGCATTCCGGATCTGCTGCGCCGGGAAGGCACCGGCTATCTTGCCGGCGACATCAAATCCGGGGCCGGCGTCGAGGAATCGGAGAACCTCGCAAAACTCAAGAAGCACTACGCCGTTCAACTTGCGCTATACACCGACATCCTTGAACGGACCGGATTTTCCGCCGGAAGAAGAGGGTTTATCTGGGATATACATGGGTACGAGGTCGATTACGACTTCACCCGCCCCCAGACCGAGCGTAATCCCCGCACGCTGTGGCAGGAGTACGAGGCCGTCCTTTCCCATGCCAAGGCCATTCTCTCGGAGCGGCGGGCAACGCGCGCGGCCTACGCCAGCATTTGCAAGCTTTGCCATTGGCATTCTGCGTGTATGAAACAAATCAAAGAGGCGGACGATTTGACGCTGATTCCCGAGCTGGGTCGCTCCAGGCGCGATGCCATGGTGGAGAGCGTGCCCACGGTGGGTGCGCTCGTGACAGCCGACACCTCTGAATTCCGGGAGGACGAGAAAACAATCTTCCGCGGAATCGGCCCGGCCACGCTCGACAAGTTCTCCGAGCGCGCCAGACTGTTGGCTGCGGGCCCGGATGCGAAGCCGTATCTGAAGCAACCCCTGGAGCTGCCCGCCGCGCCCGTCGAGTTGTTCTTCGATATCGAAGTGGATCCGATGCGCGACCACTGTTATCTGCACGGATTCGTGGAGCGCCGCAACGGCGAAAGCAACAGCGAGCGCTTCGTTTACTTCTTCGCCGAGGAAGCGACGGAGGAGGCCGAAAAACAGGCGTTCGCGCAGGCCTGGAATTTCATGCGGGCCAGCCGTCCGTGCGCGATCTACTACTACGCCCCGTACGAAAAAATCATCTACCGAAAACTCCGCGACAAGTATCCCAACGTTTGCTCGATGGACGCGCTGGAAGCGCTGTTCGACGCGCCCGAAACTGTGGATCTATACACGGACATCGTTCGCAAACACACCGAATGGCCGACGCACGACTACAGCCTGAAAACGCTGGCCCGCTACCTGGGCTTCGACTGGCAGGACACCGACCCCTCCGGCGCCTCGTCCATCGAGTGGTTCCACCAGTGGACGGACACGGGCGACGAAGCAATCAGGCAACGCATCCTCGCCTACAACGAGGACGACTGCCGGGCCACCCGAGTCCTGCGCGACGCTCTACAAAGCATGGCTATGGCTTGAGCCCGCGCCGTGGCAGCGGTTTGCCCCGCTGCGAGTTGGCCTATATAACCAGCGGCATGGATGAGGCGCATGCAGCTCAGGGTCTCAGGAGCGTTGCGTTCGGCATTTGGGCTGCTTTTCGGTCGAACGTGTAGAGTGCTCGCGCGCCTGCTCGTTGTGCAGCTGCCGCAATCATCAGATCCGAAAAGCCCGCGCCGCCGCGGCCGTACTGAAATGCTGCGCGCGCAACATCATCGGAAGATTCGATCTGCAGCTCCCCGGTTGCGATCAGGGCGTCCAGAACTTCCGCGATGCGTTGCCGGGAAAAACCGTAGGTGCGTTCAAGAACCCACACCAGTTCCACGATGACTTCCCGGCAAACGAAACCGGGCTGCTCTCCCGTGAGCCGCTCCAGAAACTCGCGGGCCGTCCTGGACTGCCGGGGTTCATCGTCCACCAGAAAGCGGACCAGTACATTCGTGTCGAGCGCAATCATTCCTCGCACGCGCCTTCGGCAATGGCACTCTCCATGTCCTTCAGCGTTGCGGCGGGCGTGCCATTGGGGCGCCGCAAAAAGCCGTACAGACGGCTGATCGGACGCACGGGCCGAATACGGACTTCGTTGTCGAGGATCACGTAGCGGACTCGATCGCCTTCTCCCACGCCAAGCGCCGTTCGTACGGGCTTCGGCAATGTCGTCTGTCCTTTTGAAGTAATCGCGGATTCAACCATCATGCATGTCCCCTTACTTCTGTGAATAATACCTTACAAAAGAATATAAGGTAAGGGCAAAGTCAATTAACATTTCCCATGTAAAAAACGATGTCAATGATCATGTCGTTGACCATCGGCGCCCGGCTGTCGCTTTTCGCAATGGCGCATTGGTGGGTGGGGAAACGCCGTGGAGCCGAGTCACACAGTGCCAAGCCTCCGCGATCTACTACTACGCCCTGTAGGACACCGACCCCTCCGGCGCCTCGTCCATCGAGTGGTTCCACCAGTGGACGGACCCAGGCGACGAAACAATCAGGCAACGCATCCTCGCCTACAACGAAGACGACTGCCGAGCCACCCGAGTCCTGCGCGACGCTTTGGAAAGCATGGCCGAGTCTTTCGCCCAAACCGCGCCAGACTAGAAAAAGTCCGGCATTGGATCGCTCGTTTTTCGTCTCTCTGCCGCCCGCACCGTCACGAGAGTTTTTCCGGGGTTGCTTCTGAGCGCGGAAACGACGTTTGGAATCAGCGGCTGCAAATCTTCAAGCAAATTATTGGGCGGAGCCTCCAGCAAAACAATCGTGACAGGAAGCCTATCTAAATTCTGTTGGTTTTGGATATTGCGATCAATCGTGATGAACGCGGTAAATCCCGCGTCCGCAGCACACTGAAGCAATTCTCCGTTCTCCAACCCGCCCCATCCCATTTCAGGTGCCGTTGCGACTTCAAGAGCTTCTGGAAAACTGGCAGCCAGTTTCCTTGGAACGCACTCGTCAAGTAGCGATTTCGGAGGCAACGGGTTCAATGGTTGGCTCCGACAATCGCTTGTTAGCCTGCTTGATCAGCCACATCGCGTGCTCCCGCCTGACCGTCGGAAATTGGTCCAGGTACTCATCCAGACTATATCCCGCTTCTAAATAATCCCATAGGCTCCGAGCCGGGACCCGTGTGCCGATAAACACCGCAGTACCGTGCATTACGTTGGGGTTCGAGTGTACAACCCTGTTGTCCATGGTTATTTCGATCATAGCATTTTCATTCGTTCGCCTACATTTTGCTCGACGAAATCAAGATATGGTGCCGGGCAGGCGAGTGGGCGCGTCGTATTGTCTCCTGATCCAATCGATCAGTGGTGACCTTCGCCGGGAATGCACAAGCTATTGACTAATGAAATAGACCGTAGAGCTTCTTGACTGGACTTCTGCGGGGGTTGTGGTGGTCATCGAACCCTTCAAAAACGAGCTCCGCTGCATTCTTGGTCCCTTGCTTATTTCGAATAGCGTTGTTTTTCTGGTATCCCATTGTTATGAAGTGGCGACAGTGAATAGATGAGGGGGGTCAATTGGTTCAACTGACTTGAGAGGCTTGACCTTGCTCAGGCCGCCAGCGTGCGGACGCCGTAGATGGGAATGCGGGCGTCCCGGGTGACGATCACCAGCCCCTCGGCCTGCGCCTGGGCGATCAGGAACCGGTCGAATGGGTCACGGTGATGCATCGGAAGATCTCCCGCCTGCTCCGCGTGATGGAAGGTCAGCGGCAGATGGATAAATCCCCTTTCCTCAACCAGAGCCGCCAGGTTGCGCGGGGCGGTGATTTTTCCCTTCGCGCGCTTGACGGCAATCTCCCATCCGGTAATGGCGCTGACAAAGATTTCGTTGCGCGGGTCGGCGATGCGGGCGCGGGCGCCATCAGCCAGTTCCGCAACGTCGGACAGCCACCATATCAGCGCATGGGTGTCCAGCAAGAGACGCTGCATCATCAATCCTCATCGGGAAAAATCTTCGACTTCTCGATCGCATCAATGAGTTCCTCATCATCGTCGTCAAAGTCGGGAGACATGCGAATCCGGCCTTCAAACCCACCAGGATTTCGTTCTTCCAGGCGCTCGCGATAGGGTGTGAGGTACAGCCAAGGCTCGCCGGCCCTGGCGATAACGATTTCCTCCCCCTCCCAGGCCAGCTTACCCAGCCTGGAGAGTTGCGATTTCGCTTCGTGCATGTTCACTTTCATAATGACGCGCCCGGATAGCTAAGTCGGGCTAAGTCTTGCAGTCAATCGATCCTCTGTCAAGACGCTGACCTTGTCGTGACGGGGCGGTGGGCGTGTTGCGAACAATCGTGATGAACGCCTCACAATAGCCCAACCCCCAATCTCAACACGCTGGGTGAAATATGCGGGTTAGGCGAAGTCGGCGTCATCCCTTCGGCAGGCCGCATCGGCAACTCCTACGACAATGCGCTGGCCGAGACCGTCATTGGGTTGTTCAAAACCTTCACTAACCACCTTGTTTCCCGTTTCAAGCTCTTGCAGCTTCATTTTTTCGTTGGGCTTACTACTTCCTTGATCTCCTTGAGCATTTTTTCCATTCTTTCTTCCATATTCTTCAATTTGTCAGCAATGCCACCGTCTGCGTCAGGGTGGGGAACTTGAAATACCTGACGGGCATTGGCAAATGTGCCGGATTGCTTGTTGAAACGGGGGTTAGTGATCGAAATCAGGATTGCTTCTAGCTGAGCGAGCGCATCCAAGTGAGAAATTTCTCGTTCTTCTAGTCCTTGTTTCGCAACCAAACCACGAAAATTTGTCCCACCGACCCGACATGGGACCTTTCCGATGTTGCATGAGACGCTTGAACAACGTCGATTTAGTTCCCAGCCCAGCCTCTCCGACATAGAGAAGCTGACTCTCTCCATAGAGACAGTAGATTCCAACGTAGTCTCTAAAATCCATTTCATGTTCTTTACGCTCTTCTTTTGTGGATGCTCCCCGCCGACCGGTTGTCGGACTGACGCGGCCTTTGAGCTCGCCGCTTTTCTTCTGACGCCCCCAGAATACGGACTCTTCCGACCAGAAAAGACCGTAGTGGGTGATCATGTTCTTGTTCTGCGAGTCTGTTGTAATAGGCACATCCTTTCCTTAATCAAGTCGATGCGGCGTATGTTATCGAAGAGTTGCGCGCGTGGCAAGAGGTCATCGGGGGGGCATCGGGAGGGGCGAAACGGTGCCCGCCAACCTGCCTCTGACCGAGAACCTCCGGATGGTGCAGGCGCAGGTCGCCGAGGGCTCGCCCCTTATCCAGAGCCCCGTAAACCGGCAGGACCTGCAACTGAAGCGGCATTTTATGGTTGATTTGTCGCAGGCTTTTGGGAGAGGCGGGGCTCCTAAGATTCAGCTTTTGCGGGAGCGGGGGAGGTATTGGAGCCAGTTGTGTTCTGGGTCGCCGCAGGCGATGAATGGGGAGTTCAGGATGGATGGCTTGCGGTAGCGAAGAGACTGGCCCTGGAGATCAATGACTGCGCCGCCGGCGCATTCCAGCACCACCTGGCCGGCGGCGGTGTCCCATTCGGAGGTGGGGCGCATGCGCGGATAGACATCCGCCTCGCCGCGCGCGATCAGGCAGAATTTCAACGAACTGGAAACTGCGCGCTGCTGCGTCTCGCCCATGGCGCCAACGTAGCGATCGTAGCTCTCGACTGCGGAGGCGGCATGCGAACGGCTGCACAGCACCCGCAGCGGGCTTGCGGGCGGCTGGCGAACGCGGATTCTTTCCGCCGCCGCTGATCCGGTACGGCTGAAAAAGGCCCCGCCGCCTTCGCAGGCAGAGTACATCTCGCCCTTGGCCGTCGCGTAAACCACGCCGAGCACGGGCCGGTCGGCGTGGATCAGCGCAATGTTCACGGTGAACTCCCGGTTTCCCTGGATGAATCCCCGGGTTCCGTCCAGCGGGTCCACCAGCCAGTGCCATGGCCAGCCCAGGCGCCGCCCGCCGCTCAGGTCATCTCCCGATTCTTCCGACAACACCGGAATGGCTTGCGTCAGCCGCTCAAGCCCGGCCACGATGTGCTCGTGAGCGGCCCGGTCCGCAGCGGTGACGGGGCTGCTGTCGGACTTGTAATCGACCATGACGCGCCCTTCCCGAAAAAAGCGCAGCGCCAATTGGCCCGCTCCATGCGCCAACTCGCGCACCGGGCCGATCAGCGCGGCAAAATCGGGAGTCTCACCGTCTTGCATGGGTGCGCACGCCGCTTCCGTTTCGTGAACGCTCATGTCAATGCACGAAGCCCACGGGGCGGGATGGGTTGGGCTTGGCTTCGCACTCGGCTTTCAACAGGGCGTAGAGGGCGGACGGGTCTTCGAGCTGGCCCAGGATTTCGGCTTTGTGGCGGGCTGTCGCGAAATCGCCGGGCGTCAGCACTTGCAGGGAGCCCAGGCCTCCGGGCGGCGGCAGGCTGAACCAGTCGCGGAACATGGCGTTGGCGCGGCTCGCATCCATATAGCCCACGCTGATCTTGAAGACGAAGCGGCGCAGCGTGGCCGGGTCGAGCTTCTCGATCAGGTTGGTGGTGCAGGCGAACGGCAGCGGATGACGCTCCATCCAGGTGAGCATTTCGTTGACCTGGCTGATTTCCCAGTTGCGCTCCGCGCCGCGGCGGTCGGCCAGCAGCGAGTCGGCTTCGTCGAACACCAAAAAGGAGCCGTCGTCGGCTGCTTCGCGGAATGCCTGGGCAATGTTCTTTTCGGTCTGCCCCACCCACATGCTCATCAGGTCCGAGGCGCGTTTCTGGGTGACTTCCAGGCCCAGCCGGTCGGCCAGGTAGCGCGTCCAGGCGCTCTTTCCGGTGCCGGGCGGACCCTGCAGGCACAGCGAGAAACGCTGCTTGCCGGTCGCGCATAGCCGGCCGGCCAGCGCTTCCAGGTCTTCATCCGACTGCATGAACGCGGGATTGAAGCCGCGCGGGACGCCCTGATCGGGTTTTTCGCAGTCCAGCAGCCGGGACAGGCTTTGCACGCCGCGGCGAACGGCGCCCAGGTCGCCATCGCGCAGCAGGGCCGCGGCGGCTACGGCGCCTGCAGCCACGCCCGGAGTGGCGTCGAACTCGTAGGCCAGATCCCGAGCGTCCTGCGCGCTCGCCTCAATGCCGCTGCGTTCCAGTTGGCGCGCCCAGATGCGCTGGCGAACCGGGGGCGGCGGCTGGCGCAATTCGATGGCGAACATCATGCGCCGAAGGAGTGCGCGGTCGATGTCGCTTGCATTGTTGACGGTCCACAGCGTGGGCGCGGGATTTTCTTCCAGCAGGCGATTCATGAACAGCCGTGACGGCGCTTGGCTGCGCTTGCGCGGTTGGAGTAAGCCGAAAAGGCCGAGCAGCGAGGATGATCCCTGGCCCAGCAGGTCATCCATTTCGTCGAACAGGAGCATGGCATCAGTTTCCCGCCGCAGCAGGCTCTGACCCAGCTTGAGGTCCGCCAGACGCTCGCTGCGCGACGGCTCGTTGCCGGTCTCGTCCGTTTCGCCCACGCTGAACAGCGCAACGCCCAGTCGAGCCGCCAGGGTGCGGGCGAATTCCGTCTTGCCGGTGCCGGGCGGTCCGTAGAGCAGCACGTTGACGCCTTTGGCGCGCTTGTTCAGGGCGCCGCGCACGATGCCCTCCACATCGGCGCGCTGCTGTCCCAGATGGTCGAAGTCCTGCCACTCCAGCTCGGCTTGCGCTGGGGCGCCCAGCAGCAGGGGGATCGGATCGGATTCTTCGTCGGGCGCCGAGTCCAGGCGGCGCAGGCGCGACGCCACGGACATATTGCCATCGTCGTCCACCGCGAGCAGGCCGGAGCGGGCCAGCGGCACGTCGGGAGCGCAACATGACAACAGGGTATTTGGGGAAACGCCGAGCAACTCCGCGATAGCGGGGTTCTTCAGGTTTGTGATGCCGATCTGGCTGAACCTTGCGGGGCCCGCGCCGTACACGGTGTCCAGCAGCGATTCCAGCGCCGGCCGGGTCTGGTAGCGCAGCAGCAACTCCACAACCTGCAGGTCAGCGTCGTCAAGGCGCGTAATCCGCGCCAATCGTTGCAGCCGCAGCGCCGTGGCGTCGGGTTTGATAGCTTGCGTTGCGTTACTGGCCCGGCGCAATGCAGCGCGCAGGCGCCGCCAAGCCTGTGCGCTGGTTTCGCAGCCATCCTTTGCCGTGCGCTGTGTGCCTGGCGAGCGCCTGAGGGCGCGGGGCAGCGAACCGCTCCCGCATTGCGAGGCGGCTTCAGCGAGTCCAGCAGCGTCTATTTCGCAGCCGTGATCGGCGAGGACGGCCGCCAGCGCTTCCACATTTTCGGATACCCATTCAACCAACTCCGCGGCCTCCGGCCGGCGGTGATGGATGCGCTCGGCGGCGGTGGCGAGCCAGGTCAGGCCCAGGCGGCTTTCGTAGGGCGTAAGCATGCACATTCTCCGTGTCTTGAATTCCCTTTGCATGGTATGAAACGAATGCGACATATTGCGTCGCATAAGGACTGCCGGATAGAATGGCGCCATGCGAAGAGCCGTCGACACCGTGTTCCGCTACCTGGCGATACTGCAATGCATTCCGGCCGATCCGGGCCGCAAGAGCACCGCGCGGATACTCGCCGAGCTGCGCGAAAGAGATCCCGAATTCAACGTGAGCGCCCGCTCAATTCAGCGCAGCCTGGAACACCTCTCCGCCCGCTTCCCCATCACGTGCGACACCGTGGGCAGAACCAATCACTGGTACTGGATCGACAGCCACGCCATGACGCAATTGCCGGCCATGACCGAGCACACGGCCTTTGCGCTGCGCCTGGCCAACGAATACTTGAGACCGCTCATGCCGCCCGCCACGCTGCGATTGCTGGACGGCTACTTCAAACACGCCAATCGGCTCCTGAAAGGCTCCGCCCTGGGCAGCTGGGCCAACCGCGCACGGATCATCTCGCGCGGCCCTGCGCTCGCGCCGCCGCCGGTCAGGAAGGACGTTCAGCGCGCCGCTTACGATGCCCTGCTCAACAAACGCCTGCTGGAAATCAACTACCGGAGCCGCTCGCAAGGACGCTCGCAAAAGGTCACGCTCAACCCGCTAGGCCTGGTTTTTCGGGATACCGTGGCCTACCTGGTCGCCACCGCCTGGGACTATCCGGACGTTCGCCACTATGCGCTCCACCGCATGAGCAAGGCGCGGCTGTTGAATCAACCTTCCAGAACGCCGCCGGGGTTCCGGCTGGCCAGCCACATCGGCGACGAGTTGCGGTTCTCTTATCCGCTCGCCAGCGAGAAAATCCCGTTGCGTGCCGCCGTGTCGCCGGAAGTGGCGGAGCACCTCGCCGAAAGGCGGCTATCGAGCGATCAGCGCATTACGCGCCAGACCGGAAATCGCATTCTGGTCGAGGCAAGCGTCGCCGACACGCAAGAACTTCGCTGGTGGCTGCTGGGGTTCGGCAGCGCGGTGGAAGTTCTCTCGCCCGCCCCGCTCCGCAAGGAATTCGCCAGCCAGGCCCGCGCAATGCGGACGATGTACGAGGCCGAGGCGCCATCATAACTTCAGCGGCCGGTCCGACGCGGACGATCGTAGATCACATCGCGTTGGGCCTATATCACCGAAGCCGCCGCGTCAAAAGGCAGGGCCTTGATCCCGCTCGAGAAATCAAGACGTTCGCCCCGATAGATCAGATACCGGGAAGCGACTTCTGGCGTGAGCGATTCGATCCGATTCAGGCTTTTCAGCAGGCTCTGGCGGTACGTCGTGGCCGACTTGATTTCTACCGCATCAAAGCCACTCCCCCTAGGAATCAGCAAATCGACCTCGGCGCCATTGCTGTCGCGGAAGAAATAGATTTCGGGACGGATCCCCTTGTTCGCCTGGGCCTTGATGATTTCTCCAACCACAAGGTTTTCGAATATGGCCCCCACAAGGGGGTCCCGAGCCGCCTGCTGAGGCGAGCGGATTCCCAGCAGATAGCAGAGCAGGCCCGTATCGATGAAGTAGTACTTCGGCGACTTGATCACGCGTTTGCCGAAATTCCTGAAGTAGGGCGGCAGGCGATACACCAGAAACGAGGCTTCAAGAATTGACAGCCAGTTTGCGATCGTTCTTGGGCTTGTGCCCACATCTCCGGCGAGCGAGCTCTTGTCCAGGCACTGCCCGACCCTGCCGGCCAGAAGTCGGATGAAACGCTCAAAAAGGCTCATATCTCTGATATTGACCAATTGCCGAACGTCTCTTTCCACGTAAGTCTGATAATAATTGGCGTAGGCTGTCGAGGGCCGCTGCTTCTGAGCGTGGACACGAGGAAGAAAGCCCATGTATGCATGCTCCCACGCCGAGGATTCTTGCCCATGGTGATTGAGTTCCTCAATGGAGAGGGGAAAAAGCGTGAGAATAGCGGTGCGGCCCGCGAGAGACTGGGTAATGGCCTGATGGATTTCGAATTGGCTTGAGCCCGTGAGTACATAGCGCCCATTGTGTTGTTCCTCGTCCACCAGCACCTGGATGTAGCTCAGAAGTTCAGGCGCGCGCTGGATTTCGTCAAGGATTGTCGGCTGCGAATACGTCGCGAGAAGCGCCTTCGGGTCCTCCCTGGCCAGGTTGCGCGTTTCCGGATGTTCCAGGTTGCAATAGTCGTATTCGGGCAACTCCGCGCGCACCAGAGTAGTTTTGCCCGCCTGACGCGGACCAAGCACCGTCACCACCGGATACTCGGACAACAGAGTATGCAATTCGGGTGAAATGGCTCTCGGAATCATTGGAGGAGCCTATCATATGTGATATGCGACTGTAAGTCCTATATTACATAAAATTGCCTGTTCAATTTGCCACATCGGGACGCCACTGTGGATTAAAGAGCCATCTGATCCGAAACAGTAGAGACGCCCCCCACCGCAACTCTGCACATGGTGCTTTGTGGTAGAATGATCAATTCTATGAATATGCAGGGTACCAAGCGCCCCGGCATAATTGCCAAATCATGCGTTCGAGGCAGCGAAGGCGGCGAGCACTTACCCGACCACCAAAATGGAGATAGCTAGCATGAACGATAGCCCGCAAGGAATAAAGCTCGATATTCATTTCTTGGACGGTAGTCCAACCGGGATGTTAACGGCTGAAGTGCCCCATTGGATTGGCCATGCGCTATTTGCCCCCAGTCTAAAGATTGACAAAGCTCTTGAACGACGTGAAGCGAAATATGCGGGCATCTATATCTTGCTCGGATCCCAGCCCAAAGAAGACAGGCGGGTTGCCTATATTGGCCAGGCCGAGAACCTAAGCGACCGCATACCCAAGAGCGCAAAGGAGCAGGAAAAGAAGGAATTTGAGTGGGAATCAGCTGTGTTGGTAACCGCCATAGGCAATCGGCTTAATACAGCTCATATCGAGTATCTGGAGGCGCGCCTAATCGAGCGTGCGAAAAGAATCAACTCTGTTTCCTTGACAAACGTCAAGGATGAGAGCGTGCCCGAGCTGTCGGAGGGGGATCAATGCTCGATGGATTGGTTCCTTCATTATCTCTTCTTGGTCTTGCCTGCCATCAGGGTTGACATGTTCAACGATGACACGCGTAAGACTATAAGGAAACCCGATTCTGTTGCGGAGGCAGATGACCTTGCGTTTGAAATCAAGGAAGCAGGAAGCGACAAGGCCGCAACGCTGGATACTAGTGGGGGGGAAATTGTGGTGCTGTCTGGCTCCTGGGCTAAACGGTGGAACGAAGACAAATTTCCAATCCACAGCTACCGCACCCGGCAAGCCTGCTTGGTTGATCAAAGCGTACTCATGCCTGTTGAACAGGGCGGCTGGTACAAATTCAAGGAGAATTACGCTTTCAGTTCAATAAGCGCTGCTGCATCGGTCGTGTTGGGCAGGCCCGCCAGTGGTCCACAAGAGTGGAAAAAAAAGGGAACCAATGAGCGCTACAGGGATTGGAAAAACGAGCGAGATGAGCAATCGTCTTCTGAGGATTGAAACAGATACCGTTCTCTTGTCGAACGTAGTGCAAAGCTTGGTGGGATTGTGAACTGAACGTTAGGCCGGTGCCAACGCGCCGGCCGCAGCGCGGTTTCAATCGGCGTCGGGAATCGCGTTCGCGCTTGTTCCTGCGTCCGCAGGCAGCGAAAGGTGTCCTTCCATTCTTGCGACTCTTACGCGCAGGTTTGCAAGGTCCCGACTCATTGTGTCGAGCCGCCCATTAACCTGCGCAAATCCACCGTGAAGCTCTGCTCTTACGTCAGCCATGTCGCTGCGCTGCTGGGCCTGTCCCTGGAATATCGCTCCCAGCATCAGGGCGACTGCGGCAATCGCCGCGGATACCTTTCCGGCGCTTATCCATGCATGCTTGCTCATTGAATCCGCTCCTTCGTCAACAATCAGGCTGACAATACCACAGGCGAACCAGCAGGCCGCATCGAAATGCTCGGCAAATCATGATCATTTTTCTGCTTCGCTGCGCTCCCATGTGAAAGAGATGCGCCTCGCCAGCGGCCCGGTCAGGCGCCCAGGCCCTGGGACATCTGCGCGAAGCTGGTCAGGGGGAATCCGCACCTCCGCTCCCATTCCGACTGATCGATGACCGGAGCATTGATCAGGCCGATCATTTCGTCGAATTTGCTTAATGCGGCACAGCCCACAGCCGCCGGATCCGTAGCGCTTCGGTAGCTTGGCCAGGCGCGGTCCCGGGCATGGCGCCAGAACGGGCTGTCGTAGCGCGAACCGCAGCTGTAGTGCCAGCCCACGAACAGGCCGCAGGTGAGCGTGTCGTTGATCAGGAAGCGGTTGACGACGGGCACGTCGTTTTCCTGGTATTCGGCCGGCCGGTTGAAACGCATCTGCAGGATCATCCCGACCTGCATCTCGGCCAGCCGGATCGCGGTGGCTTCCAGCGGCTCCATGAAACCGCCCGCATTGCCGATGCGGGCCACCGCGCCGTCGTAGATTCGTCGGTGGACAAAGTTCGGAAAACGCAGCACGGCGCGTTTTTCGAATTCCGGCACGCCGTCCTGCGCCAGCAGCTCGTCGAAGTCCTTTTCGACTTCCTCCAGGCCGGATATGTCGCGGTTGAAGATATAACCGTACGACGTGTGCGCGGTCAGCGGGATGACGAACACCCATCCGTGCGGGCGCGCGATCGCGCGGGTGTAGGTGTGTTTGAGGACCGGCCCGTCGGGCGGTTCCTCGATGATCGCCGGACAGCGGCGGATCACCGCGGTATTCGTCGGGATGAAGGAGATTTCGATGTGTTCTTCGGGGTCCAGTTGCCTGGGAAATCCGCGCGCGTCAAAGACCAGGTCGTAGCGCTCGGGCGGCAGGTCCTCGAACTCCACCTGCGCTCCGCCGTCCACCCTCTTGATGTCCAGCACCCTGGCGTCGATGTGGCGGGCGCGCGTGCCTTCGCTCAGCAAATCGCCCATCACGTCGGCCGAGAGGTGGTAGGCGTAGGACACTTCCTGCGGCGTGAAATAGTGAATGAACTCGCTCTTCCGCCGGCCCCATCCCTCGAACTGCACGCCGTACTTGCGGGTGGCGTTCAGTCGCTGCTGGACCTTCTCGTGCGGCAGCCCCGACAGTCGATGCAATTGCTGGACCAGGCTGGGCCAGCTTCCCTCGCCTACGCCGATGACCGGAATGCGCGAGTCGTAAATGTGGTGCAGTTCATGGTCCTTGTCCGGGTGCAGCCTTGACACGCTGGCGGCGGCCAGGGCGCCCGCGGTCCCGCGTCCGACCACGGCGATCTTCCTGCACGAGTTGCTGCCCGGCATCGTCACGGCTGCGGTTCCCCCGAAACCACCTGTCTCAACAGGCCTGATGCCTGATTCTACTTGAGCGCCTGGAATCGGCCGGTCGATGGATCATGCCAGCTGGCCGACCTTATACTCGGCTGCATTAACATGGGGCTGGAATGAGCGGTTTTCGTCGCCAATCAATGTCTGGCAGCCCGTGGCAGAAATCCCGCTGCGCGCGGCCGGCGATCCATCCCGCCTGGACTGCGTTGCCCAGCGCTCAAATATGTTCAATACTCTCACTCCCCGCGCCTTGCCGACCACGCGCTGCGTAAGGCGGCGCTAGTGACTCAGGTTCCGTGAGCGGGCAGGACACAAGCAAGGGGCAATTCGAGACCCGATTTGCCGAATGGGTGGTCGCATTTCGCTGGCGGGTCATCCTGGCTGCCCTGTTCCTGGTGGCGGCCGCGTCCAGCGGCATTCTGCGCCTGAATTTCTCGGGCGACTACCGCATATTCTTCGACGAGGATAATCCGCAGCTTCTGGCGCTGGAAGCGCTGGAGGACACCTACGGCAAGAACGAAAACGTCGTGTTCCTGATCGTCCCGGACGACGGAAACGCGACCTCGGAAGCCGCGCTCTCGGCGGCAGCCTGGCTGACGGAAGCCGCCTGGCAGACACCGTATTCCCGGCGGGTCGATTCGCTCACGAACTTCCAGTACACGACGGCCGACGGCGACGACCTGTATGTGCGGGACCTCGTTGACCCAGAGCAACTGGGCGATTCCGAAGCGCGGTCCCGCATACGCGCGCTTGCACTGGCCGACCCCCGTGTCGAGGGCAGCATCCTGGCGGCTGGCGGCGACGTGAGCGTGGTGAACGTAACGGTGGAACTGCCCTACGGGGACCAGTTGGAGGCGGTCGCCGAAGTCGCGGGCTTCGCTCGCGAGATCGCTGCGCAGGCGGAAGAACAGTTTGCCGGCGTGGACCTTCGCGTGGTCGGCACGGTCATGATCAACCAGACCTTCCTGGAAGCATCGATCGAAAGTCAGATGATCTTCCTGCCCGCCAGTCTTGCGCTCATGGCCCTGATCCTGGGGGTCCTGATCCGAGGGATAGCGGGGGTGGCGGCTACCGGGACGGTGATCGTTTTTTCCATTCTTGCGTCGATCGGCCTGGGCGGCTGGGCCGGCCTGCCTTTTTCCCCGCCCATCTCGCCGGCGCCGACCATCGTGCTGATGATTGTCGTGGCCAACTGCGTTCACCTGCTGGTGACATTGCAGCAGCGCATGCGCGCCGGGCACTCGAAGCGCGATGCCATCGTCCATTCCGTCAGTTTCAACCTGCATCCGGTTTTCCTGGCCAGCCTCACGACGGCGCTCGGATTCCTGAGCATGAACTTTTCCGAGGTGCCTCCCTACCGCCACCTCGGCAACTTCGTCGCTTTCGGAATCGGCATGTCCTTTCTTCTTTCCGTCACCTTTCTGCCGGCCATGCTTTCGCTGCTCCCGGTGCGGCCCGGGTCGGCCCGTCGCCTGGTCGGCCCGTTGCTCGGCGCCATGGCGGACTTTGCGCTGCGGCGCAGAAAGGCGCTGCTATGGGGATGGGTGGTGGTGGTGATCGCGATGATCGTGGCCATTCCGCGCAACGAACTCAACGACGTGCTGGTCCATTTCTTCGACGAAAGCGTCGAGTTCAGGCGCGACACCGATTTCATGGACGAGCGCCTGAGCGGTAACACCGTGCTCGACTACTCGCTGGCAGCGGCCGACGCGGGCGGCGTAACCGATCCCGAATTCCTCGCCGAGGTATCGGCCTTTGCCGAGTGGTTCCGCGAGCAGCCTTCCGTGCGCCATGTCTCGGTCATCACCGACACCTTTCGGCAACTCAACCAGAGCATGCACGGCGACGATCCCGCGTATTACCGGATCCCCGAGAGCCGGGAACTGGCGGCGCAGTACCTGTTGCTTTACGAACTTTCGCTTCCCCAGGGCCTGGATCTCAACAACCAGATTGACACGCTTCGATCGGCCACGAGAATGACGGTATCGTCCACGACGCTGTATTCGCAGGACCTGCTGGACCTGAACGCGCGCGCCGACGCCTGGCTCAAGGAAAATGCGCCTCGGATCGTCGGCGTCAACAGCTCCGGTCCCTCGGCGTTGTTCGCCTACATCGGCCAGCGCAACATCCGCGCCATGCTGTTGGGCACCATCGTCGTGCTTGTCGCGATTTCCGCCATTCTCCTCGCCGCTCTGCGATCCCTGCGGCTCGGCCTGGTGAGCATTGTGCCCAATCTGCTTCCCGCCGTGATGGGATTCGGTGTCTGGGGACTGATGGTCGGGCAGGTCGGGCTTTCGCTGTCCGTGGTGGTGGCCATGACGATCGGCATAGTCGTGGACGACACGGTGCATTTTCTTGCCAAGTACCGCCGTGCGCGGCGCGATTACGGCCGCGATCCCGAGCAGGCCGTGCATTACGCGTTCGAGACCGCCGGCCGGGCCCTGTTTACGACCACGGTCGTGCTGGTGGCCGGTTTCCTTATTTTCGCGTTTTCTCCGTTCCTTCCCACGGCCCAGGTGGGGATACTCACCGCGATGGTTATCGGCTTCGCACTCATCGCGGACCTGTCCCTGCTGCCCGCGCTGTTATTGGCGATCGACAAGCCTTCCGGCGGACAAATCGCGCACAAAAGCGCCCTCGTGCCATAATTTCGCCGGGTCACACCGGGCGCCGCCGTGTTCAACAATCCATTCGACTCATTTCACAAGACCGTTGGCAAGGCCAAGAAAGAGCGCGAACGACTCGACCGGCTGCTGACCATTTCCACGCCGGGAGAACTTGCGCTGGTGGGGGTCACGGCCGTGGTGTTGCTCCTGTTCGCTGCGTGGCTGTTGTTCGGCAATGTGGCCCGCAGCGTTACGGTTGAAGGAGTGCTTGTAGAGTCCGGCGAGCAATATCCGGGGGAAAGTCCGTCTCTGCACGCAGTGGTGTGGCTCGAAAGAGGCCTGGGGCGCCAGATCGAGCCGGGCATGCCGGTTTCTCTGGAAGCCGGGGTCGCCGATGGGCAGGCACGCAGTCATGAGGGCCTGGTATCGGGTCTCTCTGCCGTGGGGCCGGGCGGCGTGGCGGTGCTATTTGAGTCGGTGGCGCCGGTCACCATGCATCGCCTGGATGTCGCCCTCGGCCGGGGCCAGGAATTCCCTGCCAATGATGGGTCGGCATGCCGGATCGTGATTGAACTCGGCAGTCAATCGCCGCTCGCATTTTTCCTGCGGAGGCAATCCTGAAATGCGGACGGCGCCTTGCATTGACGGCTCAGGCCCGCTCTGAAAGGCAAGGAACTCATGGGACAGCCCACTAAAGGGGCGAAAGCGAAGGCCGCATCGGCACCCCTAAAACGCAGGGTCACCACGCCGCTTCTGCTGCAGATGCACGCAACCGAGTGCGGCGCTGCCTGCCTGGGCAGCATCCTGGCCTATTACGGGCGCTGGGCGCCGCTTACCGAACTGCGCGAAAAATGCGAGGTGAGCCGTGACGGCTCCAGCGCCGCAAGCATCCTGCGCGCCGCCCGGCACTATGGTCTCAAGTGCAGCGGACTGAGCCTGACCAGCGAGGCGCTCAAGAAGGTGGAATTGCCCCTGATCCTGTTCTGGCAGTTTCACCATTTCCTGATTCTCGAAGGATTCGACAGAGACAATTTCTACCTCAACGACCCTGCCACCGGGCGCCGCACGGTTTCGGTCGAAGAGTTCGACAAGGGCTACAGCAACGTTGCCCTGAGATTCGAGCGTACGGCGGATTTCCGTCCGGGCGGCGAAAGACCGGGCCTGTTGAGGCAATTGACGGCCTGGCGCGCGGACTCCTGGGGCGTGGTTGCCGGGACGGTCGCCTGCGGACTGATGCTGGCGCTGCTGGCTCTCGTTATTCCCGCAAGCGTCAGTGTTTTCGTGGACCATGTTCTGGCAAACAACCGGCCCTGGGGGGGATTGGTGACGGCTTTTCTGGGCGCCGGCATCCTGGTTTACGTACTGTCCCTGCTCAAGCACCGTTTCCTGAACCGTCTGGCGATCCGCATCTCGGTGGTCGGCTTCAACAGCGGCTTGACGCGGCTGCTTCGCCTGCCGGTCGAGTTCTTCCAGCACAGGCTGGTGGGCGACCTGACCGACCGGGTCACCTCCATCGACCGGATCGCAAAGAACCTGACCGGCCAGCTTCTGGTGCTCATTATCGACATGGCGATGAGCGCGGTATTTCTGGTGGCGATGCTGGCCTACGATGTCTGGCTGGCGCTGACCGTGCTGGCTCTGGCGATCGTGAACGGAGTGCTGGCTTACTTCGTCAAGTCGTTGCGCGCCGATCGCAGCCATGCGATGAGGCGTGAGCAGGGAATGCTGATCGGCGTTGGCATGCAGATGCTGAGTCATGTGGACAACCTGCGCATGACGGCCACGGACGATCGGTTCTTTTCACGCTGGAGCGGCCAGCAGGCGCGCGAACTCGGTGCGCGCCGGCGCTATTCCGAACTGGGCTATCTCGACGCCGCGCTTCCGGGCCTCATCGCTGCGCTGCGTGCCGCGGCGATCCTCGGCATCGGAGCCACCCGGGTGATGGCGGGAGACATCACGCTGGGCACGCTCGTCGGACTCTACATTCTGGCGGAGATGTTTCTGGCGCCTATCGGGCGCTTCCTGGAACTCGCGGACAAGCGCCAGGCGCTCGAGACGGACATGCAAAGGCTGGAAGACATCTCCAAGGCGGAGGAAGATCCCGTTTTCGCCCGCCGCAGTCCCGAGTCCGAGTCGATCCCGACGTTCAATGGCCGACTGCAGCTTGCAGGCCGCGTCGAATTGCGGGAGGTCACCTTCGGCTACAACAAGGCCAGGCCGCCGTTGATCAAGGACTTCAACCTGGTAATCAGGCCGGGGCGCCGGGTTGCCGTGGTCGGCCCCAGCGGTTCCGGCAAGTCCACCCTGTCGCGCCTGGTTGCGGGGATCTATCAGCCCTGGTCCGGCGAAATCCTGTTCGATGGCCATCCGCGGCATGAGATTCCCGAGGAAGTACTGCGGCGATCCGTTTCCATGGTGGATCAGGACGTGGTGCTTTTCTCCGCTTCCCTGCGCGACAACATCACCTTGTGGAACCCGGCCGTACCGGACGAAGCCGTCATCGCCGCGGCGCGGGATGCCTGCATCCACGACGAAATTCTTCGCCGGCCGCAGGGCTATGCCACCCGGGTCGAGGAAGCCGGCGTGAATTTCAGCGGCGGCCAGCGTCAGCGGCTGGAAATCGCCCGCGCGCTGGTGGGCAATCCGACCGTGCTCATTCTGGACGAGGCCACCAGCGCGCTGGATGCAGCGACGGAAGAATACGTAGATGATGCCTTGCGGCGCAGGGGCGTGAGCTGCCTGATTGTGGCGCACCGGCTGAGCACCGTCAGGGACTGCGACGAAATCATCGTGCTCGACAAGGGCGTCGAAGTGCAGCGCGGCAACCACGACGAGTTGATCGCCGATCGGGAAGGCACCTACTACAAGCTCGTCAAGGCCGGTTGAAGCGATGCCCCGCACGCAATACACATCCATCGCGGAACTCGCCGCCCGGTCCGGCCAATCCGTGCCCTGCGCCGGCAACATGCCGGTGAAGCTTGACGACCCGGACAGCGTCTGGTTCATCGATCAGGGCGCCGTCGATCTGTTCCTGATTGAATTCAAGGACGGTGTGGAGCAGACGGCGCCGCAGCATCTTTTGCGCGCGGAGGCCGGCGGCTTTCTGCCGGGCGTCGCGCCGGATGAGGACGACACGACATTCAGCCTGATCGCGAAGGGATTGCCCGGTACGTTCCTGAAGCGGCTGCCGGCGAGCATGCTCTCCAGGTTGGACCCGGCCGAACTGGCCGAACAGACCGATGCCTGGCTGAGCGGCGTTACCGACACGCTGTTCCGTTATGCAACCCACAGTCCGCGCCCCGATGCGCTGGTCGAACCGGATCAGACACGAACCCTGGGCCCGGGGACGGTGTCCGTCAGGCGTGGAGTCGTATGGGTATCCCGGCCGCCCGCAGGCGCCAGCCTTTTCATGGACCTGATCGACTGTTCCGAACTCAGCGGGGCAGGCAGTCCGCAGGAAGCCGTGATTCCTCTGACTCAAACCGGCTGGCTCACCCTGTCCGACGCCGCGGCGCTTTCCGCCAGGTCGTCCGAGACGCTTGCGGCGGAAGGCGCGCTGCTTCCGGCGCTGGCTTCCTTTCACGTCGTTGCCTTTGCCCTCGAGCGGCTCAACCGCCGGCTCGCGGTAGTCGACAGCGCGAATCTGGAACGCGCGCGGACAAGCAGCCGCCGCGTGGCCGAGGAAGTCGCCCGGCGCCGGCTGTTCAATATCTATGACCTGCCGGACGATCGGGGCGCGGTCGCGGACGATACGGCTCTTGCGGATGCCGTGAAGATCGTCGGCCGCCGCGAGGGCATCGAATTCAGGATTCCGGCGCGCTCCGGACCCTTCGATTCACCGGTCGGACTGGCCGATATCCTGGATGCCTCCGGCGTGCGTGCCCGGCGGGTGCGATTGAGCGCAGAGGACAAATGGTGGCGGGGCGACAGCAATGCGATGCTGGCCTTCCGGGCCGAGGACGGCCGTCCCGTCGCGCTGCTGCCGGGAGCGTTCGGGCGCTACCGGGAAATCGACCCGATCAGCAAGCGCAGCAGCAGGGTAACGGCGGAGCGCGCGGGCGCACTGCGGGACGACGCGTGGATGTTCTATCCGCCCTTGCCCCCGGGCAGCGCGGAACCGGCCGATCTTTTCCGCATCGGTGTGCGAGGATCGGGCGCCGATCTGGTGCGGCTGGTTTTGGCGGGGCTGCCGGGCGGTCTGATCAAGCTGGCGCCGGCGTTGGCTCTCGGCTTCGTCGCGAACCATATCGTCCGGGGCGGAAGTCCCGGCGCGCTCTACGCGGTGGCCCTGGCGCTGGCGGGTCTGGGCCTGCTCGGCGCACTGCTGCACCTGCTTCAGGGTACGGCGATGATGCGGCTGGAGAATCGCTCGTCGTCGCGGATCGAGGCCGCCTTCTGGGACCGCCTTCTGCGGCTGCCCCGAAGCGTTTTGCGCCGCTACCCGGCCGGCGATCTGGCCATGTCGGGGATGACCTTCCAGAATCTGCGCGACGGATTGCAGGGAGCGCTCGCGGACAGCGTGCTGTCGCTCATTTTCCTGCTCCCCGTTTTTGGCGTGATTTTCTTTTACGACGCAACGCTCGGAATCATCGCCCTGGCCTTCAGCCTGACGTCGCTGCTGGTAACGGTAGCGCTCGGATCGGGCCAGGTTTCATCCCACGGCCGCATGGCCGGCGCAGTACGCCGCGCAACCGGGAACCTTTTCCAGATCATCAAGGGGATCGCCAAGCTGCGTGTCGAGAACGCGGAAGGGTCGGCTTTCGCCATGTCCGCCAGGGATTATCGCGAGCAAAAGCGCGCGGAGTACGATTTGGGCACGATGCAGGGGCATTTGCAGGCCTTCGGCGCCGCGCTCCCCTTCCTTGCGGGCGCGGCACTGATTATTGCGGTGGCGACGACCGGCGACCGGACTGTCCCAGTCAGCGATTTTCTCGTCGTTTACACAGTGTTCATTGCCTATCAGGCCGCCGTTGCCCGGCTCGGCGAGTCATTCGGCGTGATTGCCGGCATGCGGCCGGCGTTCGACCACATGCGCCCCCTGCTCGCCGCGGCTCCCGAGACCGCGGTCGAGGGCGAGCCGGTCGAATACCTGGCCGGGGAGGTTCTGTTCGACCATATCTCCTTCCGCTACGATCCCGACGGCCCGCTGATTCTCGACGATGTCACGATACGCGCCCGTCCCGGAGAGTTCGTCGCCATTGCCGGCGAATCCGGGGCCGGCAAGAGCACGCTGTTCCGGCTTGCGCTGGGCGTGGACCAGCCATCCTCCGGATCGGTCTATTACGACGGACGCGACCTGCGGCGCCTGAACCTGAAACAGCTGCGCCGGAAAATAGGCGTGGTCCCCCAGTCGGTGCAACTTCATCCCCAGGACCTCTGGGACAATATCGTCGCCCACCACGACGAAGCGTCCACCGAGGAAGCCTGGCAGGCGGCCCAGACCGCCGAAATCGAGCGCGAGATCAAGTCAATGCCCATGGGCATGATGACGCTGGTCGGCACCAGCGGCGCAGTCCTTTCAGGCGGGGAGAGTCAGCGCATCACGATCGCGCGCGCGCTGATGCGCGGACCCCGGATTCTGCTGCTGGACGAAGCGACCAACTGGCTCGACAACGAGAGTCAGGCCCAGGTCATGCAGAACCTGGCCGTGCTGACCTCGACTCGGATTGTCATCGCCCACCGCCTCTCGACGCTGGAACATGCCGACCGCATCTACGTGCTGCAGGCCGGCAAGGTCGTGCAAAGCGGCGCCTTCGGGGAACTCATGGAGGTGGAAGGCGTATTCCGGGACCTGGTCAAGAGGCAGATCGCTTAAGCCGAATCCGTTGAAGAAACCCCTCAACGCAGCGAAATATCTCGTCGCAAAGGCCGGTTCCGACGGCCCGTTTCGCCAACGCCTGCTGGCGGCGCCGAAAGAAACGATCGAAACGGAGCTGGGCGTGACGATGGCCGACGGCCATGAGATACATGTTCACGAAAATTCGGACACCGTCACGCATCTCGTCCTTCCGCCGCCGAGCAGGCTCAGCGAGGAAGAGCGCGAAGCGGCTAGGACCGGCGTGGCGTCGCTCGAGTATCTCCGGCAGACCATGTACGACCCGGCACCCGACATTCGTCCGCCGGCCGGACAGCCGGCAACGGCCCCGCGCGGCTCCCTTGCGCCCGGGGCGCTTGCGACGGCGGGCAGGGAGAGCATTCGCCGCGGCCTTGCGTTCCTGGATTCCGCAGTGGACGCAAATGGCGCCTGGCACTGCATCCGGTTCAGCACGGCAGATCCGGACATTCCGCGGCATTTCGAAAGGCCGGCTTTCGTTTCCGCCTTCTGTGCACTGGCCCTCGAAAGTTGCGGGGAGGCGGTGGCCCGGGCCATCCGCAGCCGCACGAGGCAGTATCTGGTCGACACCATTGAATACCCGGGATTGTGGCGCTATTACCGTCATCTGCCCCGGGACCTTGACAGCTCCGCACTCTGTTCGCTGGTAATCGCGGAGCACCCTTGGATTGTTCTGGGAAGGAACGTTTCCCGAATGCTGGCCAACCGCGACGAACAGGGACGTTTCCTGACCTGGTTGCTGGAGGAAGGAGAACCTGATGTCGTTTCGCGCTTTCGCATCGAAGCCGACCCCGTAGTCAATGCGAATGTCATCGCCTGCCTGGGCGACCATCCCGAAACCAGGGACGCTCAAGCCTGGCTGACAGACCTGATCGCCGAGGGCCGCGTCGAAGGTTCGTCCAAGTGGTACCCCGACGCGGTCGCGACCTACTATGCAACCACCCGGGCCATGATTCGCGCGCGGCCTGCTTTCGAGGGCCTGCGTCCGGTACTGGCTGACGCCATCCTGGGCTTGCGCGACGGCGCCGACGGGTTCGGCAACGTCCTGCAGACCGCTCAGGCGGTGTCGGCGCTCCACAACATCGGATGCCTTGAAGAAGCGAATGTGAGACGCCTGGCGGAAAGGTTGATCGGATCGCAGCACGAGGACGGCAGCTGGCCGGAACTGCTGGCGTTTGGCGACCAGACGTTGAGGTGGGGCACGGTAGGGCAGATAGGACATGGCTCCGAGGCCATGACCACCGCGTTTTGCATCGAAGCATTGGAGCGCCTGATCGAAATCCTGGCCGGATGAAGGATTTGCGACGATGTCATGCGGTGCTAACATGAACCCCGATGTAAAGCGGGGGTGAACATCCCGTAGAGACGCTGTCATGCCGCAGGAAACAGCCGCAAGCGGGGGCTTTGGGCCACACAATGCCGATGTCTCAAGGCTGATCGAGCCTTCGATCCGAACGGCCCTGCCGCACTATCTGCCGCTGGGCGTATTTCCCCTGATTCTCGCCGCGGCGGCCTATGGAGGCTGGTGGTTGTTGCCGCCGTTTCTGTTCTTTGCCGCCGCCACGCCGCTCGATCGGGCGTTGGGTCTCGACGGACGCAACATGGATCCGGCCAAAGCGCCGGGTCGCCGCCTGATCTGGCACAACCTGCCGGTCTGGTGCTGGGCGTTTCTTTGGCCTGTCACTCTGGTTTTCGGCCTGTGGCAGATTCTGGTTGCGAATCCGTTTGCAATCTGGGAGAACGTGATACTGGCGATCATCCTGACGATGGAGGCGCAGGCGGTCTTCATTGTCGGTCACGAACTGGTTCACAGGCGCACTCCCTGGGAAAGACGGTGGGGCGAATTCCTGCTTGCCTCGGCTTCCTATCCGCAATACGCCACGGAACACGTCTACATCCACCATGCGCAGGTGGGCACGCCGCACGACATGGGATCCGCGCCTAAGGGCGAGAGTTTCTGGAGTTATTTTCCGAAGGAAATCGTAAGCAACCTCACCAATTCGTGGAAAATGGCAAGCCAGCTCCTGGCGCGCCGCCGACTGCCCGTCTGGCACTACAGCAATCCGTTCTGGCGCTACGGCATCTATGTCGCATTCTGGTACGGACTTGTGTTCTGGATGGGCGGAATCTGGGCGGTCCTGGTCTTCCTCTTCCTCGGTTTCTGCTGCGTGTTCTCGATGAAGATCAGCAATTACCTGCAACACTACGGTCTTCGCCGGGTCCTTCTTCCGAACGGCCGCTGGGAAAAGGTGGCGCCGCGCCATTCGTGGAGCGCCGACTGGAAGTTCAGCAACTGGATGTTCTTCAACATGCAGCGCCACGCGGACCATCATGCGCTGGCCAGCCGCCCCTATCCGCTGCTGCAGATCACCGGGGCGGACGAATCGCCGTTCCTGCCGGGCACCTACAGCGACCTGATGAACATCGTGCTGCGGCCGAAGCGCTGGTTCGAGAAGATGGATCCGCTGGTGGATCAATGGCGCAAGCACTTCTACCCCGAAATTGACGACTGGAGCGCGTACGACAGCCCCGTTGCCGCGGCACGGCCCGAGCATCTGAGCGCAATCATTGAAATCTTCGGGTCCGCCCCGCGGCTGGCGCGATGGATCGAACGCAACCCCGAACTGCTGGACAATCTCAAGGATCCGGAATTCACCGATCTCGACCTGCCCAGGGGGTTCATGTCGGATCCGGATGTCGAATCGATCGCGCGGCGCGGGCTGGCGCGAGTGTATTGGACTTTCGAGATGAGCGTCGAGGAAATGAAGGGCCTGATGGCCGAGATTCCGGCGACCGATGCGAAAGACACCGCGGAAGTGGTGCGTAACTGGTCGAACGACAAGGCATTTCAGATCGGAATGCACGTGGTGCGCGGAAACCTGTCTGCGGACGAGGCCAGGACCGCCTTGTCCAATCTGGCCGAAGCCTCGATCGCCACCGTGCTGGCCTCGGTGGTCGCGGATTTTGTGGACCGGCGCGGGCCCGTGAGTGAAGGTGGGGCCGCCGCGATACTACTGGGCGATCTCGCCGGCCGGGAGGCTCATCCGGGCGTAGCGGCCGATTTCCTGTTTGTGCATGACGGCCCCGGCGACGGCGGGCGGCTATGCGCGCTGTTTCTCGACAAGCTGACCGGTCTGTCGCAGAACAGCCTGTTGTTCTCCCCGGTCCCGCACGGAACGGAGCGCTGTGTCGTGTTGCCGTCAAGTGAGCTGGCCGAGCATTGCAGGAATGTCGGCCCGGCCGGGAGTGCCGACCTCGCCACGGCGCGCTGCGTGTTCGAGACCGGCGATTCCAGGATAGGGGCCCGCTTCGACGAAGTGCGGCGCGCCGTCCTGTCCGAATGGGGCGCGCCGCCGGCAGCGGAGAACGCACCCGACGCCGAAGCGGAACTCAATGCCTTTCTCACGCGCGCCTGAGGGCGTCCGTTGGTCCGGGCCCGAACGGTAACGAATCCTCAGCGCGGAACACGGATGAAGACGACGGCTGCCGACCGGGGCATCGTCAAGCTGCCCGCGCTTGCGCCGCACCTGGAATTTCACGTCATCGGCGAACAGCAGACCCTGCTGGTATCGGAGTCGTTCAATACGCTACTGCACGGTGAAATCTATTGCAAGTTGCTGCCCGTGCTAGATGGCCGGCGCGAGCAGGAAGAGATTGCCGCCGTCCTCGAGGCCGGACACACTGCCTCCGAAGTTCGCGCGGCCATTGCTTCACTTGCCGCCAGGGGCTACGTAGTCTCCGGCGGGCATGGAATGGACAGGAGCCGGGCGGCCTACTGGTCGTCCCTCGGCGCCTCGCCGTGCCGGGCGGAGCAAAGCCTGACGGAATCGGGAATCGAAATTGTGGGTGACGAGGGCCGTCTGGCACGGCATATGGAAGAACTCGGCGTCACCGCAGGGACCGCCGCGCCGAAGCTTACCGTGATTGTTTGCGACGAATATCTGCAGGAGCGCCTTGCGGAGGTGAATCGACACCGGCTTGAAACAGGTGCGCCGTGGATGCTGATGCGCCCCCGGGGCATACAGCCGCTGTTCGGTCCCGTCTTTCGGGCGGATGGAGAAGGACCCTGCTGGGCCTGCCTGGCCTACCGGCTTGGCGGTCACCAGGAAGTGCATCAGTTTCTCAGGAATGTCGTGGGCGAGAAGGCCGCCTTCAAACCGTTTGCCGCCGACCCCGTGCTGCTGGATTCGCTGTACGGGCTGATTGCGGCCGAGATCGTCAAATGGCTGGTGCTCGGCGAGGCGGCGCCGTTGCACGAACAGGCGATGACGATGGACATCGGAACGTTCACGAGCTCGCGGCACCGCGTCATGCGCCGGCCGCAGTGCCCGGCCTGCGGCGACGAAGACCTTTTCCGTGCGGACCGCCCGCCCGTGGCCTTGCGTCTGAAGTCCAGCCCCAGGGCCGTCAGCAACAGCGGTGGCGCGCGCACCGTGGCCCCGGAAGTCACGCTGGCGAAATACCGCCACCTGGTGAGCCCGATCAGTGGCGTCGTGACCTGGCTGAAGCGCACTACCGACGAGTCCGATTCCTGGCTGCATGTCTATTGGGCGGGAAGCAATCTCGGCATGAGGAGCCGGACCTTGAGTTCGCTCCGGCGCAGCCTGCGCAGCAAGAGCGCCGGCAAGGGCAGCACGCGCGAGCAGTCGGAGGTCAGCGCGCTGTGCGAAGCCCTCGAGCGATATTCGGGCTGCTTACATGGAGACGAGATCCGCGCCCGCAGGCGCTTCACCGATTTCGCCGCCGATGGAGAGGCCATCCACCCCAACGATGCGCAGCTCTTCAGCGACACTCAGCTTGACAACGCCGAGAGCATCAACGCGAAGGGGCACCCGTACAACATCGTGCCTCCGCGTATGGATCCCGACGCCGAACTTGACTGGACGCCCGTATGGTCGTTCACGCAGCAGCGCCATCGCTATCTGCCGACCTCCATGCTCTACAGCATGGCGCCCGAGCAGCGCGCCACCGGCGACCTGATTGCCGATTCCAACGGCTGCGCCGCCGGCAACACGCTGGAGGAGGCCATACTGCAGGGCTTCTACGAACTGGCCGAGCGCGACGCTTTCGCCATCTGGTGGTACAACAGGCTCAAGGCGCCGGCGGTGGATCTGACCAGTTTCGACGACGAGTATCTCGCGACGGCCGCGGGCTACTACGCGCGGTTCGAGCGGGACCTGTGGATGCTCGACGTGACCTCCGATATCGGAATTCCCGCATTCGTCGCACTGTCGCGACGGCCGGACGCGGAAACCGAGGACATCATCTACGGGGCCGGCGCCCATGCCGACCCGCGTATTGCGGCCCTGCGCGCGGTTTGCGAATTGAACCAGTGCCTTACCTGGCTGCCGCGCCCCGGAAGCCGCGACGGCCGGCCCATGATCGACGATCCGCTGGCGCTCTGGTGGTGGAAGACCGCCCGGCTGGCCGATTGTTCCTGGCTGGCGCCGGCGGAAGACGCGCCGCTGCGCAAGGCTTCGCATTACAAGGTGATCGAGACGGCCGACATGCGCGAGGATGTGGAATACTGCCGGACGCGAGTCGAGGCCGGAGGCATGGAGTTCCTGGTCCTGGACCAGACGCGGCCCGACATCGGCATGCCCGTGGTGCGCGTCGTCGTGCCGGGCCTGCGCCATTTCTGGGAACGACTCGCTCCGGGGCGCTTGTATGACGTGCCGGTCAGCATGGGCCGCCGCAGCCGCCCGCTGGCCGAAGCCGACATCAATCCCGTACCGGTGATCGCCTGAGGAGACAGCGTGGACATTGACGAAGCAATAACGCGGACCCAGGACCGGCTTGCGGAAGAGGGCGGCACCATGGCCGATTTGCTCGGGCACCTGAGAAACAGGATTTCGAACGTCCTTATCGGGGACCGGGAATGGCAGCGGGTGCTGGAATGCGCCGGGAGACTTCCGATAACGATGGCCGCCCTGCCGTTCGGCTTCGAACTGCCGCTGCACGAGCGCAGGCCGGAAGCGGATTTCGGCGCCTCGCTCGCAAGCGGAACCCGGGCGGGGTCCTGGTTCGAAGAACTTGCGCGGGGCGAAGAAACGGATGAAACGGCGAGAGCGGTCGTGCGCCTGTTCAGGGAAATGGAATCCGAAGGCTCGCCGCTGCGTGAAATCGTCGGGCGCAAGCTGATGCTGGAATACGACATAGGCTCGGCGCGCGGTAACGAGCATGCGCAACCCGGCATCTTCCTGCGTCCCGGCGAGCGTCCGATCGTGGGCGGGGACCAGTTGCGCGATGTGGCCACGGTTGTTGACGCGCTCGTTTCCTGCGTGGGCTGGGAGATGAACGAGGCTCAGCGGAAGAGCCTCGAACGGGTTTACCGGGCGCAGCCCGAAGACACGCGAATGGATTCCTTCGGGGTGTTTCCCTCCCGCTCACGCGCGGTCCGCCTGGCGATCATGGGCTTCAAGTCGCAGCGGGAAATATGTTCCTTTCTTCAGGACTCGGGCTGGCCGGGCCGGATTTCGGCCGTGGAGTCCGTGATTGCACGCTTCAGGGAACGTGCGAACATCGTCCGGTCGGGAGCGAATATCGACGTTGAGGAAGATGGCGTGGGCCCTGCGCTCGGTCTAACGCTCATCGTCAAGCAGAGATATACGAAAGATGCGCGCTACTGGCTCGACGGGCTTACGGATTGGGACCCGTTTCTGGAAGCCCTCGGCCATGAGGATCTGGTAGTCGCGGAAAAGCTCGGTGCGCTTGCCGGCTGGGTGTCCAAACCCTCCATGCTGTTCGGAAAGACCGGGCGTTACGTACTGTTACGGGGCATTCACCACATCAAGCTGGTCATTTCCGGGAACCAGCTTCGCAAGGCCAAGGCTTACGTGTTCATGGTGCTGTCCGCAGAGGTATCGAAATAAGCCGGACATTGCATCAGTTTGCGGTCTCCGTGCGGGTCTGCCGCGATCCGACTGTGCGTTGCCCCCCGCCCTTCGCTTGCCCGCGCCTCGCGGGAGACGCATGAACCCCTCCATGGGGCTCGGCGGCGGCTCCATGCCGCCGACGCTCCCACGAGGCGCGGGCAAGCGAAGGGCTTCAGTTGGCGCGGACTGACGCAATATTTGGGTCCGGGGCCTCTGGATCCAATGCGAGGGGGGGAAACACGTACGCAAAAAACCCCCGTTCGTCTTGAACGGGGGTTTGTTTTCAGTTCTGGCCGGCGCCTGGCCGGCCTGTTCGGTTTACCAGCAGCAGCAGAGGCCGGCTGAGATGGCCTCGAGTTGCTCTTCGGTAATGTTTGGATCAGGAGGCAATGCGAGATGCACGGTCTGCATGTCGCTCTCATGAACCTGGATTGTCATCGAATCAGGAATCGAGATATCCAATTCCTTGCTGATGGTGCTTTTGGGATCTGCCAACAACTGTTGCCGGAATTCCGCGTCCAGAGCGGATTTCTCGACGATCTGCTGCAGCATCTGTTCTCCACTTCTCATAGTAAACCCCCGTCTTATTGAGTTGCTTCAGAGGCCTTCGCCGCGTTTCCCGTTAAAGAATCGCAGCGTTGGTGAAGTTCATTGTAACAGACCATGCCGTACAATATTCGCTGCGCGTTTTGCAGTCGGGGCGATGCCGTGGATCACAGCAAATTCAGCCGGACCGCACTTTGACGCGTGCGCTGATGCGATTCCGCGGCGTCTGTGCGGCTCTCGCGCTCATGGTTCCATGGGGCGCCGCTGCGCAGACTCTTGATTTTTCCGGCGACCTGAGCCTGCAGACCCGCTGGTTTCCCGAAACGCCGGCCTTCGCGGGCCAGCGTGCGGGAAGCGGCGGCGTGGTCGTCGAGCCCACGCTTTACTGGGACATCACGGAAACCGCCAGCTTTACCTTTACCCCGCTTTACCGCTACGACAGCGCCGATTCGCGACGCACTCATGCGGACCTGCGCGAGGCCTACCTGCTGATGTACGGGGACTGGGGCGACACCGCCTGGGAGCTTCGCCTGGGAGTTGACCGCGTGTTCTGGGGCGTGGTCGAGCTGCACAACCTCGTGGACGTCGTCAATCAGTTCGACCTGATCGAGCACCCGCGCGAAGAAGCCAAACTGGGTCAGCCCATGGCGTACCTGACGCTCTCCGGCGGCTGGGGCATGGCGGAGTGGCTGGTGCTGCCCTATCACCGCAAGCGCACGTTTCCGGGGTCTCACGGACGCTTCCGGGGCCCTGTGCCGCTTGTTGACGACGCCTTGTACGAAAGTGGCGGCGAAGAGCGCCACATCGATCTGGCCGCCCGTTACAGCAACACTGTCGGGCTGCTGGACTTTGGCCTGAGCGCCTTCGTAGGAACCAATCGTGAGCCCTTTTTCGTTCCGGCCCTCCCGCCCGGCCTGATTCCCGGCCCGGACACACCCTTTATTCCCTACTACGAACAGATCCGGCAATTCGGCCTGGACGCGCAACTCACGACCGGGGACTGGATCTACAAGCTGGAAGCGATTCGCCGCAGCGGCGCCCGCAACCTCGCAGGCCTGGAGGAGAACTACCGCGCCTTCATTCTCGGCCTGGAGCGCAATTTCTACGGAGTCTTCGGCTCCGCGGCGGACGTCATCGCGTTTGCGGAATGGCACGATGACAGTCGCGGTTCGCTGGCAACGACCGCGTGGGCCAATGACCTGTTTGTCGGGGCCTCGGTCGCTTTGAACGACGTGCAGAGTACCGAATTCATTGTCGGCGTCCTGAGTGATTTGAGCCGCGATTACCGCGCATTGAACGTGGGAATGAATCGCCGCCTGACGGACAACTGGTCGATGCGCCTGGAAGTGATCGCGCAATTGCGGGTGGATCCGCTGGATATGACTTACGCGGGACGGCGAGACAGTTTCGTGGGGCTGGATATCACCTACAGCTACTGATGGTTTCGGGGATGCTGATCGAGCGCCTCAAGGCGTACGGCGGGCTGATCCGCCTGGATCGTCCGGCAGGCACCCTGCTCTTGCTGTGGCCCACGCTGTTCGCCCTGTGGCTGGCTTCCGGCGGCGATCCGCCGGCCCGCATCCTGCTTGTATTTGTTGCGGGCACTTTCCTGATGCGCTCGGCCGGCTGCGCGGTGAACGACTACGCCGACCGCCGCGTGGACCGCCTGGTAAAGCGCACCCGCTCGCGGCCGCTGGCGACAGGAGCGATCAGGCCCGCGGAGGCCCTTGCAGTGGCCGGCCTGCTGACTGCCGGCGCAGCCTGGCTGGTTTTCAGCCTGCCGCCGCTGGTGATCGGGCTGGCGGTGATCGGCGCGGCTGTCGCCGGTTTCTATCCCTTCGCGAAGCGGATCATGCCGGCCCCCCAACTGGTATTGGGCGTGGCGTTTTCGTGGGGCGTTCCGATGGCGTACGCCGCCGTTTCGGATCTCGGCCATCCCTCCCTGTGGATGCTGTGGCCGCTGACTTTCCTGTGGGTGGTGATTTACGACACCATTTACGCCATGGTGGATCGGGATGACGATGAGCGGATCGGAGTGCCGTCAACGGCGATCCTCCTGGGCCGGCACGATGTGCTGTTCATCGTCGTGGCGCATGCGGCGTACCTGGTCGGCATGTTCGGACTGGGATCGGCGGCCGGCCTTGGGCCGGCTTACTTCGCGGGCGTAGCCGGGGCGGCGCTGTGCGCAGGCCGGCAGATCGCGCTGGTTCGAGGCAGGGACCGCAAGCAGTGCTTTCGCGCCTTCAACAACAATTCGCTGCTCGGCTTCCTTCTCTTTGCCGGACTGGCGCTGGACATGCTCTTCGCCGCAGGTTGACGAGGTGTTCCCCGGGATGCGATACGGGGCATTCTTTGTGATACGATCAGAACGTCTGGTTGGACTTGCGGTAAATACAAGCGGGGCGTGGAGCCGTGATCACAAAGGCAGACAGGCATGTTGTCCGCTGAGGACATGCAGCGCCATCTTATTCAGAGGGCGGCTGACGATAGCGATTTCCGCAGGGGACTCATAGCGGACCCCAAGGGCACGCTGTACCAGGAATTCGGCATCGAGATTCCGGACCATATTGAGTTTCACGTGCACCAAAGCGACATGCGCACCGTGCATGTCGTTCTGCCGCCCGACCCGGTGCTGGACGAGGAGCAACTCGAGGCGATTTCGGCCGGCATGTGCTGCTGCGGAATCTGACCGGGTCCCGTATTGTCAGGTGGCTGGCCTGCCTGCCGGTCGGTATTGGCCTGATCGCCGCAGCGGCCGCGAGCGGCCAGTCCATTGAAGCGGCGCGCGCCGCGCTGAACGAGGGCCGGTTCCTCGAGGCCGCGGAAGTCGCCGAAGTCCTGGACACTTCCGACGGATACGCGCTGGCGGCCGAAGCGCTGGCGATACACGGGCATTATCTGGCGCCGGAAGAAACAAAAGCCGAGCTGCTCGGCCGCGCAATGCAACTTGGACAGGAGGCCATTCGTAAGAATTCGGAGAATCCCGTGGCGCACCTTCAGCACGCCCATGCCATGGGGCGCTATACGCAGGCGGTGGGCACGCTGAGGGTCAAGCGCGAATACGCCGGACGGGTGCGGGCGGCGCTGGAGCGAGCGCTGTTCCTGAAACCGGGACTGGCCGAGGCGCATCTGAGCCTGGGAGCCTGGCATGCGGAGGCCATCCGGGGCGGAGGATTCATGGCCAGGGTGCTGTTCGGGGCCAGCGGCAATGAGGCTCGAGCGCACTACGACGCCGCGCTTGAGCTTGCGCCGAATGCGAAGATCGTTCACGCGGAATACGCCCTGGGCCTGTTGCTTCTCGACAGGCGCAAACACCGTGATGAAGCCCGCAGCCTTCTGGAGCGCGCCAGGGACCTGCCGTCCCGGAACGCCCACGATCGCATCGTTCATGATCGGGTGATTGCGAAACTGGTGGAGCTTGACGTTCGAACATAACGGTAGAATCTATCGACCGGACACTTGCAGGGCGGCGCCAGGGTTTTGACGAAGAAGCCGATACTTGAGATTCCATCCGCCTACAGGGCCGGATACGAAAAAGCCCGTCTCGAGGATCAGGCAGCGGCCGACAACTACGTCCTGCACACGACCATTGGCGATTCACAGTTGGACCCGGTGATGGAGGAAGTATCCGATTTACCGCCTCCCGCACTGCATCGGTTCATCCACGCAGGGATAGAGCAGCAGCAGGACCAACTCAAGCAGGCGCCGAAGGTCATGCGCGATTTCTTCGAGGAAATCGAGCACCCTCCGGAGTGGTTCGACTACAAGGCGTGCAACGCGGGGATCCGCGCCTTTTATGCAAACGCGAATTTCGTTCTGGTCGCATTCGTCGCGGGCGTACTGATCGAAGGCTTTTCCTCGCTGATCGCCACTTCCTTCAATATCACCTCGCGCACCGTGACCGGGCCCGGAGACCGACGGCTGAGACAAAACAACCGGCAATTGATGGAGATCTTCGTGCCGGGGGGTTTGCACCGTTTCGGCGACGGGTGGAAGCTCTCCGTGCGGGTCAGATTCGTTCACGCCCGCATTCGCAGCCTGCTGGCGAAAGCGGAGCCCTGGGATGCCCAGGCATGGGGCACCCCGCTGAGTGCGGCCCACCTCGGCTACGCAATCTGCGTATTCTCGATTCGCCTCGTGGAACAGGCAATATCGGTGGGCGCAAGGTTCGCCAAAGACGAGATCGCCAGTTTCCTCGCCTTGTGGCGGTTTGTCGGCCATCTCATGGGCATACCCGATTCCATTCTGTACGCCAATGAAGCCCAGGCGCGGCATCTCATCAGGATCACCCTGATGTGCGAGCCCCCGCCCGGGCGACATTCCATCGAAATGGCCCAGGCGTTTGTGCACAACGTGCCCACGGTCGCGGGAATCGAGGATCCCAGGGAAGCCGATTCCGTGCGCGGCCTGGTCTTTCGGCTTTCCCGCGCGCTGATCGGCAACGAACTGGCCGACGCCTTGCAGTTTCCGAGAAGCAACCGACTGGGCACGCTCTATTTCTTCCGCATGAAGCAGATCGTTACGCGCATGCTCAAGGGCACCCGGTCGGCCCACCTGGCGGATTTCCTGCAGCTGCTGGACGTTTCGCAATATGATGAGGAAGGAATGAGCTACGCGATGCCGGACCACTGGCACACATCGAAGCAGAGCCCCTGGTAAGCATGACCGTGATTTTCGTCGAAGCCCGCGGACCGGCCTGTCTCCGGAGCAACTACGGGCCGGCGCGATGAATCCGGCGCTCCTCGACCGGTACATCGCCGCGGTCCTGCGCTACCGCTGGCTGGTTGTTGCCGCCGCCACCCTGGTCATGCTGGCGATGGCGGCCGGCGGGCGGTTCATTACGGTTTCCAACGACCATCGGATCCTGTTCGGCGAGGACAACCCGCAACTCGCCGCCTACGACGCCCTCGAGGACACCTACACGTCGTCGAATACGGCGCTTATCGCCGTGTCGCCCAGGCAGGGCAACGTATTCACCCGCGAGACGCTCGGCGTTATCGAGAGGATGACGGAAGAGGCCTGGCAGGCGCCCTATTCGAGCCGCGTTGACTCGCTGACCAACTACAGCCACAGCGAGGCGCTGGGCGATGACCTGATCGTCGGCCCATTGGTGGAGGACGCCGCTTCGCTGAGCGACGCCGACCTGGACCGGATCGAGGAAATCGCGAACGATTCCATTGAGCTCGTCGGCCGCATGCTGGCCGAGGACGGCAGAGTGGCCGGCCTGGCCATCAATTTCATACCGCCCAGGGAGACCCATGACGCTTCGGTCGTGGAACTCAACGCTTACCTCGACGAAATGATGGCCCGGGCGCGCGCCGAGAGCCCGGAGATCGACTTCCATATCACCGGCGACATCGTGATGCAGCGCGCGTTTGCGCAGGCCACCCAGGACGACCTGGAGAGACTGACTCCGATCGTGTTCTTCCTGATCGTCGCCGTGGCCTACCTGATCCTGCGTTCGATATCGGGCGCCCTGAGCATGGTCGTGATGATCCTGTTCTCGGTGGGCACGGCGATGGGTCTGGCGGGGTGGAATCAGACGGTCTTCAGCCCCGTGAACGCCGGAGTGCCGATCATCGTCATGGCGATAACGGTTGCCCAGTCGGTGCATATCACCACGATGACCCTGACGGCCATGCGCCGGGGACTGGACAGGATGGAGGCAGTTGCCGAATCGGTGCGCGTGAACGCCTTCCCGGTCTTTTTGGCTTCGCTCACGACCGTGATCGGGTTCCTGAGCCTGAATGCCTCCGACTCCCCGCCGTTTCACACGCTCGGAAACTACGTCGCCTTCGGCGTGGCCTGCACCTTCGTCTATTCCATGTCGCTGCTGCCGGCCCTGCTTTCCATCCTGCCCCTGCGCGTGAAACCGTCGTATGCCGGAGAAGTGACTTTCTTCGACCGCTTCGGAGAGTTCGTGGTCGCGCGGCGGAAACCGCTGCTGTGGCTGACCACGATTCCGACGCTGTTGCTGCTGGCCGGCATTTTTCGCATCGAGCTCAACGACAGCCTGCCCAACTACTTCGACGAGCGCTATGAATTCCGGCGGGATTCGGACTACATCATCGAAAACCTGACCGGGCTTGAGTCGCAGGAGTATTCGCTGGCCTCCCCGGGCGAGGGCGGAATTACCAACCCCGAATACCTTCGCCAGATCGACGCCTTCGCCGAGTGGTGCCGCAGCCAGCCGGAAGTGACCTATGTGCGCGTTTTTTCGGACACGATGAAGCGCCTGAACAAGAACATGCACGAGGACGATCCGGCCTACTACCGGTTGCCGGAGGATCAGGCGCTGGCCACGCAGTACCTCCTGCTGTACGAGCTTTCCCTGCCGTTCGGAATGGACCTGAACGACCGCATTGACATCAGCAAGTCGTCCACCCGCATGTCGGTGGTCATGCGGGACATCACCAGCAACGAGCAGCAACTACTCGCGGAGCGGGCCCGCGGCTGGCTTGCCGAGAATGCCCCCGGCCTTACCACGGAAGCGACCGGCCTCAGCGTCATCGTCTCGCACATCACGGAGCGAAACATCAAGTCCATGCTGCGCGGCACCGTAATCGCGATGGCGCTGATTTCGCTGGTCCTGGTCGTGGTTTTCAAGAGCCTGAGGTTCGGACTGCTGAGCCTGATCCCCAACTTCATCCCCGCCGGCATGAGCTTCGGCCTGTGGGGGTACCTGGTCGGCAGAGTGGGGATCGCGGCTTCGGTGGTGACGGTCGTGGCCTTCGGCATCATCGTGGACGACACGATTCACTTTCTGACGAAATACCTGAAGATTCGCCGCGAGGGCCGTTCCGCCGCCGACGCGGTCCGTTATGCGTTCAGCACCGTGGGCAAGGCCCTGGGAACGACGACCGCGGTATTGTCGGCCGGGTTCCTGGTGTTCGCCGCATCCGGATTCGAAGTCAGTTGGGCGCTCGGAATACTGGTGGCCATGACGATCATGTTCGCATTCCTCGCCGACTTCCTGCTTCTGCCACCCCTGCTGATGGCATTTGATCGGAGAAAACTATGAATCGTGAGCCAAGCCGGGCACGCACCTTCCATGCTTCGGCCCGTATCAATCTCATGCTGGCGCTGGCGGGCCTGGTGTCGTCGCCCGCCCTCGCGCAGGATCCCTCGCCGGAGGAAATCGGTCTTGCGATCGCGTACGAGGCGGCGGCCCGTAACGACGGTTTCGGTAATTTCACTGCCAACCTGACCATGGTTCTGCGCAACCGGCAGGGTCAGGAGAGCCGCCGCCAGATCCGCTTCAAGGTGCTGGAAGTCGAGGACGACGGCGACAAAAGCCTGTTCGTTTTCGATCAGCCGCGCGACGTTCAGGGAACGGCCCTGCTGACCCACGGTCACCTCACGGCCCAGGACGACCAGTGGCTCTATCTGCCGGCGTTGAAGCGGGTCAAACGCATCAGTTCCTCGACCCGCACCGGGTCCTTCATGGGAAGCGAGTTCTCCTACGAGGACATGAGCAACCCGGAAGTCGAAAAATACACTTACCGTTACCTGCGCGAGGAGCCCTGCGGCGATTTGATCTGCACGGTCAACGAACAGGTGCCGGTGGACACGAAATCGAGCTACAGCCGCCAACTGGTGTGGCAGGACAAGGAGCACCTGCGCACCTGGCTGGTCCACTACTACGACCGCAAGAACTCACATCTGAAGACGCTGGTTTTCGCGGGATACCGGCAGTACCTGGATCGATACTGGCGGGCCGGCGAAATGACGATGGAGAATCATCTGACCGGCAAGAGCACGGTGCTCAACTGGACGGACCTGGAGTTCGGCACGGATCTGGGCGACGGCGATTTCTCCCAGGCGGCGTTGCGGCGCGTGCGCTGACACGGTTCGGTTTTCTCTGCTTCCTCGCCTTCGTTCGTCCCCCTCCTCGTTGGAGGCGCCATCCTGGCTCGATTCTCGCTGTCCCTGCTCCAACGCTCCCGCGAGGAGGGGGACGAACGAAGGGCTTTAGTTGGCGCGGCCCCAATCGCGCACCGGCCGTAGCCTTCTCTTTGCTCCCTTCTTCAGGGAGTATTGGAGCCAGGGATGGCGGAGCAAGCTACAGGGATGTATTCATGCGTCTCCCGGAAGAAGGGAGCAAAGAGAAGGCGGAATCAAAGCGCCGCAAAAGGTGCAAAGCCCTTAGTCGCCGGGCCTGTCGAGTTCGCTACGTAGGGCGCGGGCGGTCAGGCGGGCTATCAGGAAAATCAGCAATGCCGTGACGATCAGTCCTGCGATAAACAGTGATTGGGGAATCATCGGAGCGCCGGTCTGCTCCAGGGATGTCAGGCTGCCCGCTACGGAGCCCAGGTAGACATAGAGAAAAATGGCCGGCAGCATGCCGACCAGCGTGCCGAACAGGTACGCACTGAAGCGCACGTTCGTGAGACCCAGGGCGTAGTTGAGCAGGTTGTAGGGGATCACTACGGAAAGGCGCGCGAGCAGCACGATCAGCCAGCCCTTGCGGGTCACCGCGCGGTCCAGGGCGCGGAAGCGCGGCATGGCCTCGAGCCGGGATTCGACCCAGTCCCTCGCCAGGAACCTGCCCACGAGAAACGCGCAGCACGCGCCCAGAGTGGCCGCCAGGGACACGAGGGCCACTCCCAGGGCAACACCGAAGAGCACGCCCGCCGCAAGGGTCAGAATGGAACCCGGAACCATGAACAAGGCGGCCAGGACGTAGGCGAGAATGAAGCCGGCCCAGGCGATGCGCGGATGCGCCTGCGCCCAGTCGGTGGACTGGATCAGCCACTCGCGCGCCGGCAGCATCCAGACGGCGACGAGCAGCGCGGTCAGCGAAAGCAGCAGTATCAGCGCCCGCCGCTTCATGCTATGCGTTGTGTCTCACGACACTAGGCACGGTTCCGCGCGACCCGTCGGTAGGCGGGCGCGCAAACCCGGAATATGGCCGCCGCCAGAGGCATGGTGCAGACAGCCATGGTCGCCAGCGCCAGGGGCAGGCGGTCCGGCGAACCGAAAACCCGCTCGGTGAGCAGCGCCACGCCCACCGGACCCAGCGACAGGCCGAGCAGGTTTACGCAGAACAGATACACGGCGATGATTCGGGCCCGGAACCGATTCGGAGTCACCTCGTTAAGCGCTACCGGCGAGATGCCGAAGGGCATGCTGATCAGGCACTGCGTTACGCCGATCAGCGCCAGCGCCAGCGTTGCGGTGGACGCGAACGGAAAGGCCACGGCGAAGGGAAGGGCGATCAGGGCGACCGCGAACGCAACCCGGATTTCGGCGTCCCGCGGCCGGCGCCGGCGCAGCCGCTGCGCCGCCACACTGCCCAGGTACACGCCGAGCGGCGCCGTCACCAGCGTGACCGCGCCCAGGCCCAGGCCCGTCTGGGCCTGGGTCCAGCCGAATTCGCGGATCAGGAAAGACGGCGTCCAGGCCCCGAAGCTGTACGAATAGGTGACCTGGCAGGTAAAGCCCAGAAAATGGGTCAGGTACAAGGTCCGTTGCGGCCCGCGCAGGAATCGGATGAAGGCCCGTGCGCTGACGCCGGTTTCGGGCGCCTCCCCGAAACGGGCCGTTTCGCGCACCGAGGCCAGCGTGAGCACGCCGAGAAGAACGCCCGGCAGGCCCACGATGATGAAAACGGCCTGCCAGCCCCTGAGCGCGCCAAGCAAGGGCAGGTCGGCGCTTCCTCCGCCCGCCACCCAGTTGATGACCAGTCCCCCGGTGAGGCTGGCCAGCCCGATTCCGAGGTACAGCCCCGTCGCATACGTGGCGGTGGCCCGCAAACGGGTTTTCGGCGGAAAGTAATCGGCGATCAGCGAGTAGGCGGCGGGCGAGAGGGCCGCCTGGCCCACGCCGACCAGCATGCGTGCGGCGAACAGTTGCGCGTAGTTGCTTGCGAGTCCGCAGGCCGCGGTGGCCACGCTCCACAGTACGACTCCGGCGGCAATGACGGCGGGGCGGTTCCACAAGTCCGCCATCCCGGCGGCGAACAGGCCCAGCGTGGTGTAGAAGGCTGCGAAGGCCAGGCCGTACAACATGCCGATCTCGACATCGTTCAGGTCGAGGTCGCGCTTCAGGGGTTCGACCAGCAGGGTGATGATGTTGCGGTCGAGGAACGAGCAAAGGTACAGGACCGCCAGCAGGATCACGACGTACCATGCGTAGCCGCGCCGGGGCCATCGGGGCGTATCGGTCAGTCCGGCCAAGCTACCGTTTCCCGGTCATGTGGATAACTTTGTGGACAACATCGCCCGTAGCCCTTGGCTCTATTGGCTCTTGCAGTTTTCCACAGCGGGGGAAGATTTCAGCAGATTAAGGAAATACATGTAATATCAATAACTTGGTAGAGGTTCGCAAATGTGTTGTGCGAAAGTAGCCGCAATTTGAACTGCCTAATACGATTTTCCGCCGGGTGTGAATAACTGCCTTGCGGCGGGCATATTATCCCGCCGCTGCGCCCTGTAGTCCCAGCAGCCTCGTCAGCTTGCGGGCCGCCCGCCCGCGATGGCTTCTACGTCCCTTTTCCCCGGCGCTCATCAGCGCCGCGCACTGGCCCGTTCGCCCGTCCAGGAACACCGGATCGTAACCAAATCCCCCGCGTCCTTCCTCCCTTTCGGCAATGCGCCCTTCCCAGACGCCCTCGGCAATCAGGGGAGCGTGTTCGTTATCGGGCGCGGCCAGGACCAGCACGCAGCGGAAGCGGGCGGTGCGGTTCCCGGCCGGCACGCCCTCAAGATCCTCAAGCAGTTTCCGAATGTTGGCGCGGGCGTTTCCTTCGTCTCCGGCGTAGCGGGAGGAGTAGATTCCCGGCGCCCCGGCCAGCGCGTCCACTTCCAGGCCGGAGTCGTCGCTGAGCGCCGGCAGGCCGGATTGCCGGGCCGCGGCGAAGGCCTTCAGCCGGGCGTTTTCCTCAAAGCTTGACCCGGTTTCTTCCGCAGCCACAAGAGCGAGTTCCCGCATGTCAATCAGGCGGAGTTGCCCCTTGAGCAATTCGCGCAGCTCACGCAGCTTGCCGACGTTGCCCGAGGCCAGTACGGCGCTTCGGATATTGGACATATCAGTGCGAGCAAGTTTAACGGCGGCAGGGTGCGATATTCTTTGCGCCCGACCGCCAATTCCTGCAGGAAACGAACGCATGCCGGACCCCGCGACGCCTCCCGAGCATCGCTACCCCCACCTTTTCACTCCCATCTCGCTGGGGCCCGTGCGACTGGATCACCGCGTGATCATTCCCGGGCACTCGATGGTGCACGGGGATTCATCCGGCCTGATTACCGAGCGCTATCACGCCTACCTGGTGCGGCGGGCCCTGGGAGGGGCCGCTCTGGTGGGTATCGAATCCGCCCCGGTGCATCCCGACAGCCTGACCTGGACCGGCCAACTGGAGTTGTGGCGGGACGAGATCATCGACCCCTTGGCCCGCACCGCCGAGGCGGTCCATGAAGCCGGATCCAGGCTGTCCATCATCCTCTGGCACGGCGGCCACAACGTGCCTTTCGGGCGCGGCGCGGTCGCGCTGGCTCCGTCAGCGATTCCTTCCGTGCAGATCGGCCAGGTGCCCAAGGCCATTTCCGTTGCCGAGATCAGGGACATGGTGGGCTATTACGCCGACGCCGCCGAGCGTTGCGCCAGGGCCGGGATCGACGTTATCGAGGTCCAGACCGCGTCCGATTACCTGCTCGGTTCGTTTCTCAGTCCGCAGCTCAACCACAGGTCAGACGGCTACGGCGGGTCGGTGCCGAACCGCTGCCGTTTCGTCATCGAGGTTCTTGAAGCCATACGGGAACGGGTAACCGGAAAGGTAGCCGTGGGTTTGCGCACCTCGGTATTCCACGCCATTCCGGGGGACCCGGACGGCTACGGCATCGAAGAATCCCTGGCCGCCATGGTGACGATTGCGGAGACGGGCGTTACCGATTACGTAAGCGTCATGAGCGGTTCGAACGCCAATTTTGCGGAGACCATTTCACCCATGGGTTATCCGCGGGCCCAACTGGCGGAGCAGTCGGCGCGCTTCACGGAAGCTCTGTCGGTGCCGGTCACCGTGGCCGGACGCATCCGCAGCCCCGATGAAGCCGAGGCCGTCGTTGCCAATGGCCAGGCGGACATCGTGGCCATGGCCCGCGCCTTCATCGCCGATCCCGACTGGGTCTTGAAGGTGCGCCGGGGCGAGGAGGAGCGCATCCGTCCCTGCATGTCCTGCAACCAGGTTTGTCTGGGATTCGCGACGCTGGCCCTGCCGGCCGGGTGCAACATCAACGCGGCGGCGGGACGGGAGTTCGAACTGCCCCGCAGTGCGCCTGCACCGATCCGCAAGCGCATCGCCATAGTGGGAGGCGGACCGGCCGGACTTGAATGCGCCCGCGTTGCGGCGCGGCGCGGCCACGCCGTTACCTTGTATGAAGCCACCCCGGAACTCGGCGGCGCCCTGCGCCTCGCTGCGATGTGCCCGCACCGCGAGGAGATGCTGCCGGCGCTTCAATGGTGGGAGAGGGAACTTGCCCGGTTGGGCGTTGCGGTTCGGTTGAACACCGCGATCCATGATCCGGGGGAACTGGATGCGGACGAGATCGTCTGGGCCACCGGCGGCTCGCCCGGTTGGACCTGGCTATGGCGCAATCGGCCCCGCATGACCGACGGCATTCCGGGCGCAGAGCGGCTGCCTCACGGTCGGGACATCCTGGCCGGCAAGGAGTCGGTATCGGGAAGTGTCCTGGTGATCGATGAGGAAGGGAATTGGCCGGCGGTCAACCTGGTGGAATACCTGGCCGCGATGGATGGCGTTTCCGGCGTGACCGTCGTCACGGCCAGCGCCCTGTTCGGCGACCCGGAGCTGTCCCTTACCGGAGAACTGCCCCTGGTTGCGCGCCGCCTCGACTCCGCGGGCATCAAGATAAGCGGCGGTACCTACGTGAAAGAGGTGAGAGGCGACACCGTCATAACGACGGCCGACGAAGCGTTGGGGCCCTTCGATGCCCTGGTGCTGTCGATGGGCACGGTCGCCAACCCATCGCCGGACGGCGTGAGCGCAATCGGAGACTGCGTCGCTCCCCGGTCCATCTGGGCCGCGGTTCAGGACGGCGCCCGCCTGGCCCTCGAACTGTAGCCCGCTTCGATCCCGCCCATTTGTGTGCCTTTCTCTCGTTGGAGTCGCCATCCATGGCTCGGAATCGCTATCCTGCTTTTACGCTCCCACGAGAGAAAGGCACACAAACGGGCTACCGGCGGCGCATTCCTAAAATGAGATCAGCGCGCCTTATCTTGTGCGGTCAGGACTTGCTTGATGCCATCGGTCGCCAGGTCGAGCATGCGGTCCAGTTCCTCGCGCAGGAATGCGTGCGCCTCGGCCGTGCCCTGCACCTCGATGATGCCCCCGGCCTCGTTCATCACCACGTTGACGTCGGCCTCGGCCTCCGAGTCTTCGGCGTAGTCCAGGTCCAGCACTTCCAGCCCGCGATACAGTCCGACGGAGACCGCCGCCACCTGCCCGTGCAGCGGGTAACGGGCGAACCTGCGGCGCCATGAGCGCCGGCTGCAGGCAAGGCTCAGCGCCAGCCAGCCCCCCGATATTGCGGCCGTACGCGTCCCGCCGTCGGCCTGTATGACGTCGCAATCGACGACGATCGTATGTTCGCCGAGAGCTTCGAAATCCACGCAGGCGCGCAGCGAGCGTCCGATCAGGCGCTGGATTTCCATCGTGCGTCCCGATTGACGGCCACTGCTCGCCTCCCGGCGGCTCCGGGTGTGCGTGGCCCCTGGCAGCATGCCGTATTCCGCGGTTACCCAGCCACGGCCGCTGCCGCGAAGGAAATGCGGGACCGTGGCATCCACGCTTGCCGTGCAAAGCACGCGCGTTTCGCCGAAACGGGCGAGAACCGAGCCGCCGGGATGGGTCGTGTAGCCGGTCTCGAACGCGACAGTGCGCATCCGGTCCGGTTTCCGGCCACTGGGACGGCGCACGGTTGAAGAAGGTTTTGTGCGCATCTGTCCAAATATGTTAGCGCCCACCGGGACTTTTTGCATTTGGGCCTCGTTTCCGGTACCCATACCTCGGAGCGACGCTAAAATTAGCCGGCATTGATTGGGCGGGGGCAGAAAAAGGCCGTTTCAATGATTCGCAGCATGACTGGCTATGCCAAAGAGGAGTACCGCAGCGAGAGTGGCTGGCTGCAGTGGGAATTGAAGTCGGTCAACCATCGCCATCTGGATGTCGAAGTTCGCATGCCCAGCGCGTTTCGCGAGATGGAGCCCGAGATACGCAATCTGTTGGCGACCCATGTCGGGCGCGGACACGTTGACGCCCGCCTGAGCTGGCGCCCGGCGGAAAAATTCGCCGATCGGATCAAGGTCAATACGGGCCTGGCGGTGCGGGTCATCGGATACGCGCGGGTCCTGGCGGAGCAGATGCGCCGTCCCGCGGCGGTCAGCCCGCTTGACGTCATGCGTTGGCCCGGCGTGATCGAAGAGCACTCCGCCGACCAGAGTCACATGTCCGGAGAGGTCCGCAAGTTGCTGCACAAGGCAGTCGAGACCCTGCGCGCGACGCAGGCCAGCGAGGGCAGGAAACTGAGGAAATCCATCGAGAGCCGCTGCTCCAAGATGGACAAGATTCTCAAGAAGTTCCGTTCCCGCACGCCCGAACTGAGAGAACGGGCCATGGCGCGCATGACGGAACGCCTTGACGCGATCAAGGTGCGTGTCGATGCCGAGCGCCTGGAGAAGGAAGTGGCGCTGCTGCTGATGCGCTACGACATCAGCGAGGAGCTTGATCGGCTGGAAGCCCACCTGGTGGCGCTGCGATCCGCGCTGAAGGTCAGCGAGCCGGCCGGAAAGCGGGTGAATTTCCTTCTCCAGGAAATCGGCCGTGAGACCAACACGCTGGCCGCCAAGTCCGGAGACGCGCGCGGAACGCACGAAGCCGTGGATATGCGGGTTCTCGTCGAGCAGATGCGCGAACAGGCCCAGAATATCCTGTGACGCCCCGCCTGTTTGTCGTTTCCGCCCCCTCGGGCACCGGCAAGACCACGATCGTCAAGCGTTTGGTCGAGGAGAATACGGGCGTCAGCCTGGCGGTTTCCCACACCACGCGCCCGCCCCGCGAACAGGAACGGGACAAGCGGGACTATTACTTTGTCAGCGATACCGCCTTCGATGAAATCCGGGGCGATGACGGGTTTCTGGAGCACGCAGACGTATTCGGCAACCGCTATGGCACCAGCCGGCGGGAGGTAAACGAGAAACTTGCAAGCGGCCGCCAGGTAATTCTCGAAATCGACTGGCAGGGCGCCGAGCAGGTGCGCCGCGCCAGGCCCGACGCGCAGGGCATTTTCCTTCTGCCGCCTTCCCGCGACGAACTGAAGAAGCGCCTCAGGGGCCGCAACACCGACAAGCCGGAGGTGGTGAAGCGGAGGTTTTCCGAAGCGCGCCTCGACGTACGGAAATGGACCGACTTTCACTACGTGCTCGTTAATGACGACATCGATGAGACCTGCCGCAGGATGTCGAAGATCCTCAAGGGCGACGGGGCGCAGTACGCCGTGTCCGACGAAAGGCACCGGGCCTGCGTCGAAGAACTTATCGGGGCGGGCGACTGGTAGGACCTTGCGGCGGCAGGCATAGTGATGCAGAATTCCGGGTAAGGACTTCTCCACACAGCAAAGGCAATGGCGCGAATTACCGTAGAAGACTGCCAGCAGCGGATCGAGAATATTTTCGACCTCGTCCGCGTGGCCGCTACGCGCGCGCGCAGGCTTGCCAACGGCGCCGAGCCCCTGGTTCCGCGTGAGAACGAAAAGCCCTCGGTGGTCGCGCTGCGCGAGATCGCGGCCGGGCTGGTTACGGAAGAGAGCCTCAACGAGCAGGAACGATCCGTCGAGGAAGCATTCGCGACACCGGGAGAAGTTCGCGAGTATTAGGTCGGACGGCCGGCGCTAGGAACACGGCAAGAACCATGCAGCAGGCGGTTGTTCTGCCCGGCACACAAAAAATCCGGGTATCCGGCGGCGGCATCCGCAGGCTGCTTGCCGACCTGGATTATCTGTCCGAGGACGAGCGCGATCAGGTCCGGCAGGCCTACGAATACGGCGCGCGCGCCCACCACGATCAGCGGCGGCGTTCCGGCGAGCCGTACATTTCCCATCCGGTCGCCGTGGCTACCATCCTCGCCCAGCTGCGTCTGGACTCGGAAACCATAATCGCCGCGCTGTTGCATGACGTAATCGAAGACACGCCCACGCTGCGGGTCAACCTGGAAGACCATTTCGGGCAGCAGGTCGCCGCAATCGTTGACGGCGTAACGAAGCTGACCCGCCTGAGGAAAGCCGGTCATTCGGAAACCCAGGCGGCCAGTTTCCGCAAGATGATGCTGGCCATGGTCGACGATATCCGCGTCATCCTGGTCAAGCTGGCCGACCGCCTGCACAACATGCGCACACTGGACGCGCTGGACCGGGACCGACAGCAGCGCATCGCCCGAGAGACGCTGGAGATCTACGCGCCCATCGCCAACCGCCTGGGCATTCGCACGATTCGCCGGGAAATGGAGGACCTGGGTTTTCGCTACGCCTGGCCGCAACGTTACCGGGTGATCAACCGGCACCTGAACCAGCGGCCCAGGCACCCGCGCGCGGTGCTCAGGCGCGTTTCGGACCGCCTGCGGCGTGCGCTCAAATCGGCCAACCTGGAAGGCAGCATTTCCGCCCGGGCCAAGTCCGCCTACAGCATCTACAACAAGATGCGCGAGAAGCGGCTGACATTCAAGGAAATCGCGGATGTCTTCGGTTTGCGCGTCATCGTTCCGGACATCGACGCCTGCTATCGGTGCCTGGGCATCGCGCACCAGTTGTTCCGCCCGATGCCGGGCAGGTTCAAGGACTACATCGCGATCCCGCGCGTGAACGGCTACCAGTCGCTGCACACGGTGCTGCTGGGCCCGGAAGGCATGCCGCTGGAATTCCAGATCCGCACGCCCGAGATGCATCGCGTGGCGGAAGGCGGCATCGCGGCCCACTGGCAGTACAAGGCCGAGGACAAGAGCGTGCTCCCTGGGCAGTTCCGAACGCAGGAATGGCTGCGGCGCATCACCGAAATGCAGGCCACCGCGCACGAGGAGGAGTTCTACGATCACGTAAAGGTGGACCTGTTCCCCGACAAGGTCTACGTGTTCACGCCGAAGGGCGAAATCCTTCGCCTGCCGCGGGGGGCCACCTGCCTGGACTTCGCGTATGCCGTGCATACCGATGTCGGCCACCGCTGCGTCGCGGCGCGGGTGGACGGACAGGTGACCCCGCTGCGCTCGCAGCTGAAGAACGGCCAGAACGTGCACATCCTCACGTCGCGCAACGCGCATCCGAACGCCGGCTGGCTGGAATATGTCGCCACGGCCAAGGCCCGCTCGGCCATCCTCGATTACCTGAAGAACACCCAGACGAGGGAAGCCCGTGAGGTCGGCGCCGTGCTGCTGAACCAGGCGCTCGCCGACCGGGGATCTTCGCTGCGCAAGATGGGACGCGGCCCGCTCGAGGAAGCGCTCGAGGAACTCGGGGTAACCAGCCGCCAGGAGCTCTACGAGCAGATCGGGCTCGGGGAACGCCTGGCGACGCTGGCGGCGGCCGTGGTCATGAATCCCGGTAAGAGCCGATCCGGCGACCGCCGCCGCAAGCTGACTCCCGTGGACATCGCCGGCGCCGAGGGCATGGTCGTGACCTACGGCAAGTGCTGCTACCCCATTCCGGGCGACGAAGTGGTGGGACATACGTCCAGCGGGCGCGGATTCGTCATTCATCGCAACACCTGTGGCAATTTCCGCGCCGAGCGCAAGCACAAGGACCGCTGGATCCCGATCAACTGGAAGCGCCGCATCCGGCTGGAGTTTCCGGCCGGGCTGCGCATCCATATCGATCACCGGCCCGGCGTGCTCGCGGAGGTCGCCGCCCGCGTGGCCGAGACCGGCCACAACATCGCCCAGGTGAACATGCAGGACCGACCCGAGGAAAGCACCGAGTTGTTCCTGTCGGTGCTGGTCAAGGACAGGGACCGGCTGGCGCGGGTCATCCGGGCGATACGCACGCTGCCCAGCGTGCATCGCGTGCAGCGTGTTTAACACCCTGTCTGGCATATTATTGACCCCCGAGTCGACCATGCAACGCACCCCTGTACACACGTCCCGCGCTCCGGCGGCGATCGGTTCCTATTCGCAGGCCATCGTCGCGGGCGGCTTCTGCTATCTGTCCGGGCAGATTCCGCTGGACCCGGAGACCGGCGAAATGGTTGAAGGCGATATCGGCGCGCAGGTCCGGCAGGTTTTCGACAACCTGGCTGCGGTGGCCAAGGCCGCCGGCTGCGATCTCGGCAGGGACGCCGTGAAGATCACGGTGTTCCTGGTGGACCTGGCCCATTTCGGACTGGTCAACGAGGTCATGTCCGGGATGTTTGCCCAGCCCTTTCCCGCCCGCGCCGCGATCGAGGTGGCGGGACTGCCCAGGGGCGCGCAGGTGGAGGCCGACGCGATTCTGGTCGTTCCGTAGTACGGACTCGCTAGCGGAACACGTCGCCCGTTGCCTGCCGATTCCGCCTCCCCGCCGGTCGAAGACAGCCCGAAACTCACTACGCTCACGGGCATCGGCCCTGCCATTGCCGGCAAGCTTGAGCGGCTGGGCCTGCGAACGGTCCGCGACCTCTTGTTCCTGCTGCCCATCCGCTACGAGGACCGCACCCGCATACGGCCCATCATCGAGGTCAGGCCCGGACAGCGGGCGCAGATCGAGGGAGTGATCGCCCACGCCCGGGTCGTCATGGGCCGCCGCCGGAGCCTCCTCTGCGCGCTGCGCGACGAGACGGCGGAAATCACGCTGCGCTTCTTTCACTTCACCCGGCAGCAACAGTCGGGCCTGAGCGCCGGGACCCGCCTGCTGTGCTACGGCGACGTCCGCCAGGGGCCCAGGGGATACGAGATCGTTCACCCCGAGTACCGAAGGCTGCGCGAATCCGAACCCGCGCCCGTCCGGGATCGGCTCACGCCCGTCTATCCCTCCACCGAGGGCGTCACCCAGCCCCGGCTTCGCAAACTGACCGATCACGCGCTTGCGAATGCACTGGACGACTTGCCGGACCTGATCCCGGCCCGCTTTATGGCCGGGCTCGGTTTTCCGGATTTGCACGACGCATTGCGCACCGTGCATCGTCCGCCGAAGGGCATGGCGCTGGAAACGCTGCTGTCCGGAACGCATCCGGCCCGCAAGCGTATGGCGCTCGAAGAAATACTGGCCTGGTATTTGGGCCTGAGGCGGATGCGGGAAGCGGGTCAACGGCGCGAGGCGTATCCGCTGACCGCCGACGGCCCGCTCCGCGAGGGTTTTCTGCGCCGGCTGCCTTTCGAGTTGACGCCGGGACAGCGGCAGGCGATCGAACAGCTCGATGCCGACCTGGTTCGCAACGTGCCGATGATGCGGTTGCTGCAGGGCGATGTCGGCTGCGGAAAGACGGTGGTGATCGCAGCGGCGGTACTGGCTGCCGTTCAGTCCGGGCGGCAGGCGGCAGTCATGGCGCCTACCGAATTGCTGGCGGAACAGCACATGCGCACGTTCTCGGAATGGCTTGCGCCGATGGGCGTTCGCCTGGCCTGGCTGGCAGGCGGCATGTCGCGCTCCGAACGCCGGGTATTCGAGGCCGAGCTTGCCGGCGGGGATGCCCAGATTGCGATCGGCACGCATGCCCTGTTCCAGGAAGGCGTCCGGTACCGGTCGCTGGGCCTGGTAGTGGTGGACGAACAGCATCGCTTCGGTGTCCATCAGCGGTTGAGCCTGGTTGAGAAGGGCTCCGTCGGCGGGCAGGCGCCGCACCAGTTGGTGACCACCGCCACGCCGATCCCTCGGTCGCTGGCCATGACTTTCTATGCCGGCCTTGACATTTCCTCCATCCGGGACATGCCGCCGGGGCGCGAGCCGGTCAACACCGTGCTGATTTCCCAGGAGCGCCGCCACGAAGTCATCGAGAGAGTGGCTGCGGCCTGCGGCGCCGGACGCCAGGCCTATTGGGTGTGCCCGTTGATCGAGGAATCCGATTACATCGATTCCCAGGCCGCCGAGCCGACCCACCGCGAGTTGAGCGAGGCGCTGCCCGGCATTCGGGTCGGCCTGCTGCACGGACGTGCGACGCCCAGCGAGCGCGATCGGGTAATGGGGGAGTTCGCCGCCGGCAGGCTGGGCGTGCTGGTGGCCACGACGGTCATCGAAGTGGGCGTGGACATTCCGAAGGCCAGTCTGATGATCGTGGAAAACGCCGAGCGCCTGGGTCTGGCGCAGTTGCACCAATTACGGGGGCGCGTGGGCCGGGGCGCGGACCTGAGCCATTGCGTACTGATGTACCGCTCGCCGTTGGGTGCAATGGCCCGGGAAAGGCTCAATACGATGCGCAACACCAACGACGGATTTGAAATCGCCCGCAAGGACCTGGAATTGCGCGGCGCCGGCGAAATCCTGGGCGTCCGCCAGACGGGCGCATTGCAGTTCCGCGTGGCCGACCTGGTGCGCGACGGGGACCTGGCCGAGCCGGCGCAGCGGATCGCCGACGAAATGCTGAGCACCAACGGCTCCGAGGTCACGCAGCTGATCCGCCGCTGGGTCGGCGATGGCGGCCGCTACGCGGGCGTCTAGGCCTTTCGTGTATCGTGGCGCCAACTCATTGAGACCTGAGGTGCGCTTCATGCGTGTGCCAAGCATTGTTTTGCTCTGCCTTCTGGGGTCCGCCTGTGGCGAAGTGGACGAGGACGCCATTCAGTCGTGCGGTCCCGCGGCAACGGACGAGGCCCTGGCTTATGCGGACCAGGTCGCGCACCTGATTCGAGGCGAGGAGTTGCGGGCAGTGATCGCCGAACTGGCGAGCGATGACTACGAAGGCAGGGCGCCGGGCACCGCCGGCGACCTGAGAGCGCGGGAGTGGATCGCGGCGCGACTCGCGGAGGCGAATATCGCGCCGGGCGCGGACCAGGGCTATGAGCAGCCGTTCGAGCTGGTGTCCGTCACGACCGAACTGCCGGCCGCCTGGCCGTTTTCCACCGGCGTTTCCATTTCGCCGGGCGCCGAATTTGTCGCCAACGTGGGCAATCAATCCTCCCTGGCTTCGCTCGCCGACGCCGAGCTCGTATTCGTAGGCTACGGCATCCAGGCGCCCGAATACGAATGGGACGATTACAAGTCGCAGGACATGAGCGGCAAGGTGCTGGTGATGCTGAACAACGACCCCGAATGGGATCGCGGCCTGTTTGCCGGCGAGCGCCGCCTCTATTACGGGCGATGGACCTACAAGTACGAGATCGCCGCCCGCCTGGGAGCGGCCGGCGCGATCATCATTCACACGACGCCTTCGGCGGGCTATCCCTGGCAGGTTGTCGAAACCTCGTGGACCGGCCCGCAGTACGAAATTCCGGCCGAAGGCGAGCCGCGTCTGGAAGTCGCCGCCTGGATCACCGAACCGGCGGCGAGAGCGTTGCTGGCCTCCGCCGGCCACGAACTGGGCGCGCTTGTGCAGTCGGCCCGCAGCCGTGACTTCGCGCCCGTGCCGCTGGGGATAAGCACGAGCCTCGAACTCGAGGCCGGCCTTGAGCGCGTGGAAACCGCCAACGTCCTGGGCGTACTGCCCGGATGCGACGAGAATCTCAAGAACGAGGCCGTGGTCGTGACCGCGCACCACGACCACCTGGGCAAAGGCGTCGCCGCTTCGGCGGGCGAGGACGTGATCTACAACGGCGCCTTCGATAACGCGACGGGCGTGGCCGCGGTGCTTTCGCTGGCAAAGGCGCTGGCCGGATTGCCTTCTCCGCCGCGCCGCTCGATCGTGTTCGCGCTGGTAGGGGCGGAAGAGCAGGGGCTGCTCGGATCGGCCTACTACGCCCGGCATCCCACCTTTCATGCGGGGCGCATCGCAGCCAACGTCAACCTGGACGGCGTGAGCATCTGGGGCGAGGCGAGCGACATGATCTTCATCGGCCTGGGGAAGTCCTCGCTCGACCAGGTCGCTGCCGATGTGGCCTCGTACGTCGGAAGGACCCTGCAGGGCGACCAGTTTCCGGACCAGGGCTACTACTACCGGTCCGATCAATTCAGCTTTGCGAAGGTCGGCGTTCCGGGCGTCTACCTGGACGGCGGCGTCGAGATCATCGGCAAGCCGGAAGGATGGGGCAGGATGCGGATCAATGCCTACATCACCAGGGACTACCATCAACCCAGCGATGAACTGACCGAGGACTGGGTATTCGACGGTATGGTCGCGGACACGCGCTTCGGATTGCTGACCACCTACCTGATCGCCCAGGCGGACGAGATGCAGTCCTGGAACCCGGGAGACGAGTTTGCCGCCGCGCGCGCCGCGGCCCTGGCGGAGCTTGCATTGATTGAGGAGGCGCAGTCCGCTCCCTGACGGGAGTCAACCCAGACTGGCGCAGTATCTTGAGTATGCAAGAGACATTGCGGGAAAATTGAACGCATTCGCGCGCTTAATCCCGCCAAGACGCTAATATTGTCCCAACGCAGTTGATTTGGGGTAGCGCACGCGAAGAGAAAGCGCGAAGCTATGCCATGGAAAGAAAAGTCGGCCCCCTCCAGCTTCATCCGCAGGTTCCGTTCCTGTACGAGATGGTAATTTCGTTTATGGAGTCGGCCAGGGTAACTCTCGATCCTGTTCTGCAGGATATCGACGGTTATCGGGAACTGGAACTTGAAAAGGACGGTAGGCCCGCCGCTCCCGATCACGTCGTGCACAAATTTGCGGAACTCCCGAACGGCATGGCGGTGCATCATATCGGCGCGTGTCTGTCTGCGACGACGAATCTCGGTCTGGCCTATGTGCATGCGCTCCGTCTTCTGAGCTTTCTCACTCGGAATGAGGATTCGCTTCCAGTCAATGCAGCCAAGCCCCATCTCGCCAGGTTGTTCGATGCCCTTCCTACCACTACGCGCGATGCGTTATGCAAGGTGTACGAAGAGGTGGGCGCCCACGATATTGAAATTGAATTGAGCGTTGGCGGTTTCGCGGGCGAGGCCAGAGAGGATTCCAAGTCCTACGGTCGAGACTTTCGCTCGGCGCTTGCCTATTGGCAGTCGCGTGGGATGTTGCAGGATAGCCACCTTTCGTTTTCGGGGAAGAATCGCGCATCCGTTGTGCGCGTCTTTATTCCATTGAGATCTGTGCTCGTGCTGGACCGCATCCTGGCTCAGCAGATAGCGCCAACGCTTGGCCTGGAGTACAGGACCATGGACCAAGAAATGTCGAGTCGTACCGAAGATCCTCAACTAATGTGGGACGGGGAAATGATCTCTGTGTCGCTACCCGACAAGTTGGGACGAATCCTGGAGGCCCGATGGAATCCGACCGTCACGTCCGTCATTCGAATCAGAGCTTCCGGCACGGAAACGTGGGGTCCCGGGTTCGAGACACCTTTCAACCAATGCTCTTTCGTGGATCTCAAACCCGATTCCGAATACGAGGTCCAGGTGACGCATAAGAACGATGTTGGCGAGAGTGAACCTGTGATTACCTCGATCACTACCGGTCCGAGTGCAGAATAGCGATGTCAGCTCTGCCCAATAAAATGGCCACACTGCGCTCTCTGCCTACCCCCGTCGAAGAGATCCAAACTCTCGGGGAAGTAGCACCGGGCACCTACGGAATCGCGAGTATGCCTAAGGAATCCGGCATATCGGGCGTCAGCTTGTCCGATCGGGCGAGCATTCAGCGCGAGATCCGAATTGATCGCCTATCAACCCAATTTTCGTGGCGCGGTCTACCGCCCATCTCAACAGCAGTTCGCATGCACAGTAGCCATGAGCCGAGTCGTTGGACTGAATTTGCCTCAGAAGCCGAGCTAAAGCTCCGCCAGGAACTTCTCTCCTATGTGCACCTGGAAGACAACTGGGACGGAGACGGCGCCAAGGCGCCATCAATTGATGCGGTTAACGACGCATTGAAGTTTCTCAAGGGTAGGCCGGCCGACATTCCGCTACCGCATCCGGAAGAAGGCTCGGATGGGGATGTCGGCGTGTACTGGGATAACGGGAATGCACAGGTATTCGCCGAGGTTTCCTTTGACGGCGAAGGCAGCTGTGCATATTTCGCCGTTCAAGGGATGCCGGGCGCCGTCATCCAAGAGTGCGGTGATGATGGTTTGGACGTTGCCAGCCCGTGGCCGGAAGATCTACTGCGAATTCTGCGCGCGCAAGATTCTGCCTGATACTTGAATTGCCATGCCGTGCAGCTGTATGGAGCTGGAGGCCCAGCATGGCCAGGGCGACTGCAAGTGTGAGCATTACCGAGAGAAATTTCCCGATTGTGCTTGTGAGCGCGAATCGGTCAGCACGCACTCGCCGGGGCCAGTGGCAAATGGTGAAGTGCTCGTTCGATCTATATTCCGACGACAGCTGATCGACCCGAATGGCCGAATGAAGCCCGTGTACTTTCGCCGTGACCCTGAATCCAGAGGGTTTTCCGTGGATCGTGTGCTTCTGATGGGTGCCGCACCCTTGAAGTCAAGCAAACTCAACGATGTCAAATACGATGGCTATTTACAGTTCATTGCTACTTGCGCCAAGGATGTGAGAGCTTTGCTTGAATCCGAGAAACGACTGTTCTGCATCTACGATTCGGGTACCGTCGAGAACAAATTTCACGCTGACATTTGCCAGAATCTGCGTGTTGAACCAGGTACGCCACACCGAAAAGATCGCATGATGAAAATTGCCTGGACGCTCAGGAGCGCTTTCAGTGCGCCACAGTCCGCGCCTCCCACCTCGTTAACCTGATACATCGGTGTGCAGGGGGCGCAGTCGCCGCCAGATGTCACAATTCAATGTCGGCATCCGGTTTGCCAGCGGCCAGCGCGCTTTGCCAGGCGAGGCATAGGTCGCGTGAGCGGTAGCGGCCCCAAGCCTTTTCCTCTTCGCGCTTGACAATGGGGAAGGTTGAGTAGATGTAGCTTATGTCGTCGCGGTCGGTAACTCCGTAGAGGTGGAAATAGAGCGCGTCGAGTTTCGCGCGTAGGCGAAGCCGCCGGTCCGCGTCCCAAGTGAACGGCGGCAACACTTCGCCGGCCTCGTCCAAGTGGCCCATGTCGCGGGCGAACGGCGCCATGTCATGAGCCGTGTAGGTAAGTTCCAGTACAGCCTCGCGCACGATCTCCGCCGCCGTCTTTGGTCCGAAGCGTACCTCCTCGTAACGCTTACGTGGCACAGCGGGAAGTTGCTCGACGATGTACCAATTGAGATGTGTGCTTTGCGCCTTTTGACGGGCGACGAAATCGCACACAATGGCCCCGAGATTGGCCAATAACATGGAGCGGCTGGACTGAACACCCTCTAAAGGGTCCATGAGTATGGTCGGCGCGGTATTACCGAGGCCGACGAATGGCACTGCAGCAGCAATCATCGTCCGAGCATCCGTCGCACGGGCGATGTCCCGAAATGCGATGGTCCAATCGAGGCCGTCTGGGAACGATATTGCTTCCGCGGGCACCCAGTATCGCGGTGTTGGCAAGAAGGAGGGGTCGGTCTTCTGTTCGGGGTCGATATCGCCGCTGAGTGCGGGATTGTGGAGGTTCCGTTGGTTCATCTTGACCGAGGCGGCGCGGTGGTCGAACTGATGGATCATGCGCCCAACGTAGAGGGGCACCCATTCGCCCGAAGGGCTGTTGAAGCGGTTGCCGCTTATGGGCCACGCGCTTTCTTTCTCTTCCAATTCCGCACGGGTGCGGAACAGGTGAGAGTCGTTGGTCATGTCGAACATCCGCAGGTATTTGACCGGCCACGCCTTGACGGCTTTGCCCGAGGAGCGATCCACGAGCACAGGCAAGCGCTCGTAAATCGCTTTCGTCAGCTCAGCGTCGCGTCGGGTACGGAATATCGGTGCTGTGCCTGTGTTCGGGTTGACGCGTGCGAATTCCTCCGCTGTCAGTGGGAAACAGCGTTCGGGATCATGGCGTTCCGCGATATCCTGAAGGAAAAAGGCGCACTGCGCGGGATCGGGAAGCGGAGAGGGGGATGCGAGGAAAGCGCAGAATTTGAACCGGCTGTCAACGTCGGGAAAGAAGGGTGGGGCGTTATAGCGCGTGCGCCGGTTCTCAAAGTCGAATAGCGCGTTCAGTCTCCCTTCGGTGGCGACGCCTTTGAAGAACCGCGCGGCGGTCTTGTCCGAAGCAATGCCGGACGGCACCAGTAGCCCTACCATGCCGTCGGGCTTCACCAATGTCATCGCGCGCTCGACGAACAGGGAATAGAGATTTACATCGCCACCGGACAGCAAAGGGTAGTCACCTCCCTTGCGCGCCATGCGAAGTGCACTGACAGCGTTTTCGCTGGCCCGCGCATAGTCTTCAGCGAGTGGGTCTCCCGCTTCCTCCAGTTCGGCGATCATTCGCTTGCGGTCGGCGGCGCGCGGAGCCATGGCGACGTCCGGGCGGCGTGCTGCGAACCACTCGACTTGCTGGAGCTTCATTCGGTCCCAGGGCGGATTGCCGATGACCGCGTCGAAGCCGCCGTGCAACTCGGTCTTCTCCCAATCTGACCAGACGCCGGGGAACGCAACCTGCCAGTTCAGAAAGCGCTCGCTTTCGACAAGCGTCCGCGCTTTGTGCAGTAGAGACGCGAAACGCTCCGCGTAATCAGTTGTCGTAGAGTCGGGGGTGTTTCCTTGAGCAATATCGATAGGATCGCCCAGTCCTCCGGTCAGTCAGGCTCGGTACGCGTTTCGGTCATTGCCGGCACGCAGGTTGAGCCAGTCGAAGGCATGGAGCAGGGACAGGAACGCGTTAAGCGGAGCCGTCATTTCGGAAATTTCCGCAAAGATGTCGGCCGAGCGATGCGCCTCGGCGATCTCGGCATCGGTCAGTCCCTCAATGATCTGCATGGGCGCTGCCGCGCGGGTTGCCCGCTTTAGCGGACCCTCAAGCAGGAGTGCGCCCTCACTTTCCGCGGTGTCGATGGCGGGCCGCACCCAGGCGCCGAAAAGGCTGTCGCCGCAGCGCAGATGATGGTCCAGGAAACTGAGTGGCGCGCCCACCGTGAAGGTGTGCAGCCACAGCGAGACTTTGGCCAACTCCACCGCCATCGGGTTCTTGTCCACCCCGTACACGCATTGCTTCAGCACCATGCGCCGAATGATGTGCCGGTCGTCTAGTTGCGCCGGATCGAAGGTCCAGCCTCGCTCTTCGGCGTTGGCCATGATTGTGTTGCGGATCGAATCGATTCTCTCCGTCAATGGAGAAACGTACCCGTCAACGAGCTCTTCCGCCTCGGCTATGGCCGCGATCACCTGATCAGCCAGTTGATCCACGAGGTTGACCAGGAAGTGCCCCGAGCCCATCGCGGGGTCGCAGACTTTCAGCTCGAGCAGCCGTTCTGCTGGATCAAGTGTCCTGAGGCGGCCCATTTGGCGGTGTTCCGGCAACTCGCCCGACCCCAGCCGTGATACTTCGGTGTTGAAGGCATCCGTTCGCCCACGCGCCAGGGGCTCAAGCGTTTCTTCGACAATCAGGCCCACCAGATCATCCGGCGTGTAGAAGCTGCCCGAGTCCTTGCGCGCGAAAACGTTGGGGCGGATGATGACTTCGTCGTCCTGAAGAATGACTTCCATTTCCAGAAGCCGCTCGTAGATCGACCCGAGTTGCTGAACGCCGAGATCTCGGTAGTTTATGTAACGCCGTCCGTCCGGCGTCCGCTCGAACGACAGCGCATCGAAGACGTCGGCCATCACCGCATCGCCGAGCCGAACCCGCGTAAGTAATGGCGTGCGTGCCCTGTCGAACAGACCTCCGTTGTAGGGCGGCAAGCCAATCGAGGCGTCGCCGTGATCGATGGCGCGGCACAGATCGTCGAATGCTGACCAGTACCGCGCCGCCGTTTCCGAGAAAACGTCCCCTTGATCCATGCGTCGGCCGACTTCGCCGCGCACTTTTTCCCGCAGTGCATAGTCGTCGTACCGGCTGTCGCGAACCGGTAGAAGATCGCGATCTTCAGCGTAGAGGATGAACAATAGCCGGTACAGCAGGATGAGTGTTGCGTCGCGAACTTCGGACAATGGCGCATCCGGCTCCGCCGCCGCCAGCGCCTGGGCAAGGTCGGGGAAGACCTGCCCGAATACCAGATCGGACAGGCTGGCCGCGACCCTTTCCTGGTAGTAGCGGCCTTCCGCGATTGCGCGCTGATGGAAGGTCTGACCGTCCGTTGCGCCGGGAACAAAGGCCTCCCGTCGAAAAACCAGCGCAAACACCTTGAGCCAGTGTCGCCGGGCATCAGCCGGAAGTGCGAATAGCCCTTCGTTGTGTCCGGGAACATCCAGAATTGCTGCGAGATCGATCTCGAAGAATTGCTCGGAGACGGACCGCGCGCCGGCGTAGTACAAGCGCCAGTGCGCACCGTTGGTGAGAATGCCCCACCGGAGTTTGCCTGTGGTCAGGTCGTCTATGCGCCGGAGATAACGCAGCATTTGCGTGGACGGAGCGGACTCCTCGCCCCGTCGCCCGGAGCGGCGGTCAAGTGGTCTAAGCCACCGTTTTGACTCCACGGCTATTTCGCCATGTTCGTAGCGCGCCCAATCCTCGGCAACCTGATTGGCACGCTGCTTCGCGGCAGCGTCGGCGAAAAGCAGGCCGTCGGGCACGTCTTCGCGGCCGCGCGCCGAGAGATTCTGCTGTCGGAGACTCTCCGTCCAGCCGAGCCGTGTCAGCACCATCCAGATCAAATCGTCTTCGGTTTGACTTTCGTTGGGCGTACGGTTTGTTGGAAAGCTGTCGAATACGCTATGCAGTGCGGCCTCAAGTTCGTCGATCTCGGCGTCCTGAATGGCGGACCAATCAGCAAGTTCTTTGATCGACTCGCGAAGAAAGTCCTCGGCGAACAGGCTTCCCTGAAAGGGCCGGCCGGTCGTCATGTGCGGCGGCGACCGGTCCCGCGCCACTCGGTCTCGCTTTCGGCGAGCCGCCGGGCCAGGACGAACAGCAGGTCAGACAGGCGATTCAGGTACTTCAGCGACTCGGGATTCAGCCCCCCTTCCTCGTCCTGCAGGGCCCATAGCGAGCGTTCCGCGCGCCGGCACACTGCGCGGGCGAGGTGGCAGGCGGCCGCGGCCGGACCGCCCCCGGGCAGGATGAATTCCTTCAGTGGGGGCAGCTCGCGGTTGTGCTCGTCGATCGCGTTCTCCAGCGAGCGCACGTGTTCCGGTGACGTGGACTTCAACTCGTCCACGCACAGCTCCGCTCCGGTGTCGAACAGGCGTTGCTGAACGTCGCGCAGCAACTCGGCAATTTCGCCCGGCTGAATTTCCGCCAGCAACAGTCCCAGCGCCGCGTTCAGCTCATCCAGGTCGCCGAAGGCGGCGATGCGCGGATGATGCTTGCGGTACCGCCGCTTCGCGTCGATGCCCGTTTCGCCGGCATCGCCTGTTCGCGTGTAGATTTTCGAAAGGCGGTGTCCCACGTCGCTTATTTCCGGTCTGCTTCCTCAAAGAACGAGAACTGCACGCCCAAGTGTATGCTGCGGCCGGGTCCACGGAAACCATAGACCTCTTCGAAGCGCGAGTCGCCGAGGTTCTCCGCGCGGATGTGCCAGCGCACCCGGGACGTGGCCTGCCAGGTTGCGGTAAGGCTTGCGAGCAGGAATGAATCCAGCGACACGCGGCGCGAGGGATTGGGCCACGGCGGGTAGAAGATGTCCGGTTGTTCGCCGGTATACGCCAGGTGCAGATTGATGCCGATCGCCGGGTCGGTAATCTCGTAGTGTGCGTTCAGACTGCCGGAATGGCGCGGCCGGCGAAGCTCCTGAACCATGGTGTCGCCGGGAGCCGGTTCCCGCGAGCGAAGCCAGGTGTACGCGCCGGAGAGCGTCAGTTGGGGCAGGAGGCTCGCTTGCCCCTGCAGTTCGAGGCCGCGTCGGCGGCTTGTTCCGGGCCGGTTGCCGGCCGTGAATCCGCCGGAAGCCGGGTCGAACACGAAGCCATTGATCTCGTCCTCCAGCCGTTCGTTGAACCAGGTGATGCTGCCGGTCAGCGTCCCGGCCATGCTGCCGTAGCGAACGCCCAGTTCCCAACCGCGCGAGGATTCAGGAATCAGGTCGGGATTGCCGATGAAGTTGGAGAAATAACCGAAGCGTTCTATGAACGTGGGGTTCTTGACGCCGATTCCGTAGGCTGCGTGCAGCGCGGTACCCAGGCCCAGGTGCTTGAGTGCGCTGACGCGCCAGGATACGGCATCGTCGTAGTCGCTGTTGCGGTCGTAGCGCAATGCCGCCGCCGCCGCCCAGTCACCCCTGGCGTTCAGGCGGAATTCCGCCAATGCGTCGGTTGACTGCGTACTGAGGTCCCGGTTGGGATCGCCGAAGAATGAGGCCGGGGCGCGCTGCAGGTAGTCCTCGCGTTCATGCCCCAGCCCTATCGTGATGGAAGGCGATACGCCTCCGTCCCCGTCGCTCCGTGCGAAACGCGGAAAGAGAAAAGTGGATTGATAGCTGAGATTCAGCTTGTCTCCGCTGGTTTCGCCGGTCTCCGACCCGGAAGCGAAGTTGCGGTTTTCCGAACCGGTGTGCGTGAGGCTTGCGCGGTGCGTCCAGCGCCCGCCGGATGTCGTCGCCAAACCCTGCAGGCCCACCACGCTATGGATCCGCCTCGTGGAACTGTCCGAATCAGCTGGAATGCCCGTAAGGAACGAGGTCGCGTCGAACTGGCTCTCCGATTGGGATCGGCGCGCGATGAGGCGCAGGGAGATTTGGCCGGAAGGGTCGAACCGGGCGACCACGTGGCCGGTGTTGTTCCGGTAACCGTCGTCCTCGTCGCCGGAGCGGGAAATGTTCTGCCCGTCGCTGCTCAGATGATCCAAGGAAAAGCCGACCCCCCAGCCATCGCCACCGGCTGACCCGCTCAAGGCTCCCCTGCGCGTATTGAATTGCCCGGCCTCGGCGGAGGTCGTCAGCGATCGCCCGAAATTCTCGGGCGCGCTGATCAGGTTGATGGCTCCGGCAACCGCGTCGCTGCCCCAGAGCGCGCTCAAGGGACCGCGAACGATTTCGATGCGGCGCAGGTTTGCGGCCAGGAAATGCGAGAAATCGAGCTCTCCGCCCAGGGCCGGATCGGCGATCTCGATTCCGTCCAGCAGGACCAGCGTGTGATTGGCTTCGGCCCCGCGCATGCGGACCTGCGAAAATGATCCCAGCACGCCGCTGCGGCTCACGGCCACTCCGGGCGTTCCCCGCAGCAGTTCCTCCACGGTCAGCGCCTGGCGCCGATCAAGATAGTCCTCGTCCAGCACCGTAAACGATGCCCCGGCCTGGTCCGAAGCAATCGGGATGCGCGATGCCGTGACCACGATGGTCTCCGGCGCCTCGTTTCCGGATTCCTCCGGTTCGCCCTGTGGTTGGGCATGCGCGTATGCGGCGAAAAGCAGCAGAAATAATGGGAATACCAGCAGTTGGCGTACCGCTGCGGACTTGATGCAGGCCATGGGAACCTCCCGTTCCATTTCTTGCCCAAGGCAGGAACGGGTGTTGGGCCGAAGGGATTTCCCTTACGCCGCTCGCGCCCGCCGCGCTGCCAACGTGGTTCGCTCGGGCCGGTCTCCGGGCTTTCGAGCGGACAGCAGTTGATACTGCAATCCACGCCGCTCGCCTTCCTGCCTTCAGACAGTGGCTGCCTTCACGCGTATTACGCTGGCGTGAGCGGCGTTTGACTCGATTACCGTTGCGGGGGCAGCGCCGGAATTGCACCGGCTTCCCGTTCACCCGACGAATCGCCCCGCACTATACCACCGTCATTCCGGGGTCTGCCTGCGCGCCGGGCTGTATAGAATGCGCCCGCATAGAGCGGGCACACCGTGGCGCTACCCCTGAACAATCCCTCCAACTGGCCGGCATTGCTGGCGCTGGCGCTGATCCGCATGACGGTGGCGCTGCCCCACCGCCTGCGCCTCGCCATCGGCCGCGGTGCGGGCCGTTTGGCCATGCGGGTAATGAGAAAGCGGCGGGCGATTGCGTTGCGCAATCTTCAGTTGTGCTTTCCCGAGTGGTCGGATGCGCGGAGAAAGGCGGTGCTCAAGGCGCATTTCAGGTCGCTGGGAATGGGACTGGTGGAATTGGCCATGGCCGCCTGGTGCCCCGACCGGCAGGTACGCGAACTGGTCGAAGTGAAGGGCGCCGAGCATCTTGGCGACGCGCTCCGCGAGGGCCGCGGCGTCATCGCGATGAGCGGGCATTTCCCGGCATTGGAGCTTACCGCCCGCACCGTGGACTTGCCTCCTGCGGGACTGGTGGCCGTCTACCGGCCGGGCGGCAGCGCCGTATTCGCTTACCTGGTCAATCGCGCTCGTCTAAGGACCGCTTCCGACACGCTTTCCAAGTACGACGTGCGCGGCATGGTCAAGGCGCTGCGCTCCGGGTCGGTGCTCTGGTATGCGGGCGACCAGATGACGGACGCCAAGTCCGCCGAGCTGGCGCCGTTCTTCAGCGAACCCGCGATGACCGGAACCGCGCTGGGCCGATTGGCGCGGATCAGCGGCGCTCCCGTCGTGCCCTGGTTTACCCGCCGTCTCGAGGACGGCAGATACCAGGTGGAACTGTTCCCCGCTCTTGAGGGAGTGGCCGGGGATTCCCCGCAGCAAGAAGCCGAGCGAGTCAATGCGCTGGTCGAGCGAGAGGTGCGCAAGGCGCCCGAGCAATACTATTGGATACACCGGCGCTTCAAGCGCCGCCCGGCGCCGCTGCCCGATCCGTACGAGTGATCCGGGAGCGAGGGCGTCAGCCCTCTTCGCTTCGATCTCGCCCTTCTTCACCCCCTTCTTCCGGGAGACGCATGAATCCATCCATGGAGCTCGGTTCCGCCATCCATGGCTCACAAGCTCCCAGAAGAAGGGGGTGAAGAAGGGCTACCGGAGTCCTGGGGGCGAGGGCGTCTCGCCGTCATCTCCCGCGAGGGTGCGGTCGTGGCGTTCGCGCAAGACTTGAAAAGCCCCCTGGTCATACAGCCCGAGTTTCTCCAGCGACCGCCTGAGCCGCTGCAGCCGGGCATTCGGCCAGTTCCCGGGAGAGCGGCGCCGCGCCCGGTCGAAATCGACTAGCCAGACGCCGCCGTCCGGGCCGATCAGGATGTTGTTTGCGTTCAGGTCGGCGTGACAGATTCCGGCGCGATGAAAGCGCGCTGCGACGGCGCCCACGCGTCCCATGGTTTCCTGCGCATCGTTCCTCTCGCGCAACGCGCGGGACAGCGGCCTCGCCCCTTCGATCCACTCGGTGATCAGGTTGGCCGAGTAGGTGGCGCCGCGCCGCCTGAAATGGGCCGCGATCGGTCGCGGCACCGGCAGTCCGGCTTCGCGCATGCCGGCCAGCAGCCGGAATTCCGCGAATGAGCGAACACGCCGGGTTCCCAGGAACAGATAGCGGTCCCTGCTGAACAGCGCGGCCTTGCCGCCCCGCAGATAGTGGCGCAGAAACCACTTGCCGCCCTCGCCGATTCGCCCGCCGGCGCCGCGTCCACCGGAAACGGCCGTCCATTGTTGCCGTTGGTGCCAAAAGCCGTGCTCGAACCACTCGGGCGTCACCGATCCGGCGACTTGCGCATCGTGTAGGATGCGATCCTTCCCCGCTGTCCGTATTTCTTCAAGCATGTCTAGTGCAGTGTCTCACAAATGCCTTCGCACTAGCCCGCCGCGCAGCCTGTGCGTGATCCGCTTGTCCGCCATCGGGGATTGCTGTCACGCGCTGCCTGTCGTGCAGGCCATCCGAAGCGCCTGGCCTGAGACCCGCATTACCTGGATTATCGGGCAAGTCGAGCATTCCCTGCTGGAGGGGCTTGCCGAGGTGGACTTTCTGGTGCTGGACAAGCGGTCCGTCAGCCGGGGAATGCGGGAATTGAAGGAGAGACTGAAGGCGCGCCGGTTTGACCTGCTGCTGCAGATGCAGGACTCCCTGCGCGCCAGCCGGGTTGCGCTGATGACCCGCTGCCGGCGTCGGGTCGGATTCGACCGGCGCCGGGCGCGGGATTTCCAGTGGCTGTTCACTACCGAACGGATCGCCCATCGGCCCCGGCAACACGTGATGGAAGCGCTGTTCGGGTTTGCCGAACACCTCGGGATCGAGCGGCCGGCGGCGCCGCGCTGGGACTTTCCCTTGAGCGCCGATGACCTGCGGGCGGCGGCAGGAATGGCGCCCGACCGTCCCTTCTGCGTCATGAGTCCGCTGAGCAGCCAGCGCCGCGGCGCGTTTCGGAACTGGCCGGCGGAGCGCTACGCGAGCGTGGCGAGGCATGTCGTGGAGCAGCTCGGCGGCGAGGTCCTGCTGACGGGATCGGGAAGTCCGATGGAACGGGACTACGCCGCGGTGATCGCCGCTCAGCCGGGCGTCACTGACCTGAATGGGCGCACGACGCTCAAGCAACTCGCGGCGCTGATCGGACTTGCAAGGCTGGCCGTCTGCCCGGATTCCGGGCCCGCGCACATGGGCGCGGCGATGGGAACGCGCGTGGTGGGGCTGTATGCGGGTTCCAATCCGGACCGCTCGGGTCCCTGGGGAAACCGGGAATACACCGTGAACCGCTACCCGCAGGCCGTGCGCAAATCGCTGGGCAAGGGGGTCGATCAGGTGCGCTTCGGCCGCCGTCTGCGCGCCGCCGACGTAATGAATGAAATCGCTGTCGCCGACGTGATCGAATCAGTTGAGCGCGCCTGGGCGCTGCCGGGCCGAAATCTTCAGCCCTGATCGCCGGCGTCCGCCGAGGCCAGCGAGAAAACGGCCCCGCAATAGGGGCAAGTGGCGTCGGTCCCCGGTTCCAGCGGCAGGTAAACCCGTGGATGCGAGTTCCAGCGAACGATCCAGGGGAGCGGGCAGGATACCGGCAGGTCTTTCTCGGACACGGTATAACGCCGCTCCATGTTTGAAGTCGTTCTCTGTTCGCTACTTTGTTGGGCCATAACGAGAGTATATTTCCGTTACTCGCCCAGATAGCGTCGCCACAGACCGGAAACCGTTTCCGCGCGCTCGGCGACTTCGCCGGCGGGAGTATGAGGCGGCCGTTCGGCCAACGCGCGATGGTGCAGGATCTCGCGGTACTCGAGATAGCATCGCGTAAGGACATCGGCGTCCTCCTGGGGCAGCACCTCGTGCCGCGCCAGAGCTTCCAGCTGGCGCACGTTGTCCGGCCAGGCGACCAGGCCGGGATGTTCGTGGGCGTGGTTCAGCACGAGGTATTGCACGATGAACTCGATGTCCTGCAATCCGCCGCGGGCGTGCTTGATATCGAAGCGTCCCTTGCCCACAACGGGCGCTTCGCTCAGCATCCGCCGCCGCATTTCGATGACCTGATCACGCAGATCGTCGTGCCGCACCGACTCGCGCAGAACGCTCACGCGCAGCTTCTCGAACGCTTCGCGCACATGGGCGGCGCCCGCGATGGCCCGGCTCCTGAGCAGTGCCTGGTGCTCCCAGGTCCAGGCGGACTCGCGCTGGTATTTGTCGAGGGCCTGAAGCGAGGACACGAGCATTCCGGAGCGGCCGCTCGGACGCAAGCGCGTATCCACTTCGTACATTCTTCCTGTGATGCTCCGCGTCGTGAGCACCGAAATCACCCTGCGCGCGACCCGGAAAAAGAAGTCCGAATTGGCGATGCTCGTGAGGCCGTCGGTCACCTGGTCCTCGCCCTGCGCGTCGTAAACGAACACCAGATCCAGGTCCGAGCCGTAGCCCATCTCCAGGCCGGCCAGCTTGCCGTACGCGATGACTGCAAATCCGGCCGGCCTTCGCTCGCCGTCGACGGTATAGCCGGGCGAGCCGTGTTGTTCCGCGAGTTCTTCCCAGACGTGCTCCAGCGACCGGTCGATCACGAGTTCGGCAATTCCCGTCAGCAGATCGCTCACCCGCATCAGCGGTAGGCCGCCGGCCAGGTCCAGCACCCCCACCCGAAAGGCCGCCGCCTGCTTGAATTCGCTGATCGCCGCAAGCCGCAATTCCTCCGACTCGTTGGCGGTTCGCACCAGCCGGAAGTCCAGTTCCTCTTCCAGTTGTTCGAGATCCATTACCTGCTGCGTAATGCGGGCGTCGAGCAACTCGTCCACCAGCGCCGGAACCGAGCACAATTGCTTGGCCAGCGTCTCGCCCAGACCGCAGACATGCACCAGGCGATCGCGTGCCGTTCCGTTTTCGTACAGCAGCGCCAGGTACGCGGAGCGCCTGGCGATGGCGGCGATGACCTTGAGCGTGCGGGCCAGCGTCAGGCCGGGTTCCGGCTCCCTGGCCGCCGCCTCGATCAGCCGGGGGATGAGCATGTCCAGCCGCTTCCGTCCGGTCTGGTCCAGACGCGCGTAGTCGGAAGCCTGGTGGACCGCCTGCATGGAATCCAGCGCAACCTGCGGGTCCGGGAAACCGTAGGCTTTCAGGACTTCGCCGGCGTCTTCGGTATCGCCCGTCCACACGGCGGCCAGGTCGACCGGTGGGCCGCTCTCGGCTTCCGGCAGGTCGTCCGGCCGAAACACGATGGCCGAGAAATGCCTGGCCACCGTCTCGCGGTGTGAATCGGTCTTCCCCGCCAGGCTGTCCCAATCCGAATGACCCATGGCGTAGGCCAGGCGGACCCGGCCCTCGTCGTCGTCCGGCAAGTCCTGGGTCTGCCGGTCATCCATTCCCTGCAGCCGATTCTCAAGGCGCCGCAGGAAGCAATAGGACCGGTCGAGTTCGCCGGACGTGCCCGGTCCCAGGAAGCCCCGCTCGCCCAGGCGCGCAAGCATTCCGCGCAGGCTGCGGCCGCGCAGGTCCGGGTTGGCTCCACCCCGCACCAGTTGCATCGATTGCGTGATGAATTCGATTTCGCGGATCCCGCCCCGGCCCAGCTTGATGTCGTTGGCCTTGTCCTTGCGCAGCGCCTCGCGTTCGATCTTGCCTTTCATGTCGCGCAGGGACTCGAACACGCTGTAGTCCAGGTAGCGGCGGTAGACGAAAGGCCGCATGATTTCCTCGTAGAGAGCCTCGCTCATCCCGCAGGGGTTGATGACGCGCGCCTTGACCCACGCGTAGCGCTCCCAGTCGCGGGCCGAGCGCGCAAGGTAGCTCTCCAGCGACGAGGTCTTGATGACCAGCGGTCCGCTATTGCCGAAGGGCCGCAGGCGGGTGTCGACCCGGTACACGAAGGAATCCACCGTGCGCTGGTTGAGCGCCCGGATCAATTGCTGGCAGACCAGAGTGTGAAAACGCAGGGCGTCGATCGGAACCGGCCCGTCGGTTCGTCCGTCCTCGGAATAGACGAAGATGAGGTCGATGTCGGAAGAAAAGTTGAGTTCGCCGCCACCGAGCTTGCCCATGCCGATAATGGCCATCTCGCTGGGCTCGTCCTCTGCCGTGAGCGGCAGGCCGTGCCGTTCCGCCACGTTGGCCCGCGCGAATTCCAGGGCGGCAAGGATGCAGGCCTCGGCGAGTTGGGACAGTTCCTCCAGGCTTTCTTCCAGGCTGCCGAGTCCGTTCACGTCGCGCCACAGGACCCGGCACATCTCGCGGTGCCGAAACCAGCGGAGTTCGCGCATGAACGAGGGCTCCTGGTGGCACTCAGCCAGGGCTTCGCCAGCCAGTCGCGCCAGTTCGCCCGCTTCCAGCGGCCGTGCAAGCCGGTCTCCGGACAGGAGATGGTCGAGGATTTCCGGCCTGCGGGTAAAGCTTCGCGCCGCGAAAGGCGAACAGGCCAATACCCTTGTGAGCGGCGCAAGAAGTTCACTCTGCTCGAGCCTCCGAGCCAGCGCCTCGTCTTCCCGCAACAAGGCGAGCGTCTTGCCGGCGCTTTCGCGCAAAAGGTCGGGGGCTGGAAGCTTGTCGGCATTCACATCGGTTGGCGGCTGGTAAACGGAGGCGGCAAAGATTACATCACGTCTTGGGAGAGAAGGCGTCCCGCCTTCCCGGAGGGCGGGACGCCCTCCCACCCAGGGAAGCCCTTCTGCTGCCCAAGCTTTTGGGGAGCGTTGGAGCAGGGATAGCGGAACCGAGCCATGGATGGCGCCTCCCGAAAAGCTTGGGCAGCAGAAGGGCGAGGGGACGGAGTGCGGCGCGCGCGAAAAAGCCCTGCCTTTCGTTGGAAAGGCAGGGCTTTGTGTGGGCTACGGAGCCTTTATCGAGGGCGGGACGCCCTCGATAAAGGAACTACATCATGCCGTCCATGCCGCCGGGGGCGGGCATGGGGGAGGGCTCGTCCTTCTTTGGCTTTTCGGTGACCATGGCTTCGGTCGTGAGCAACAGGCCCGCGACCGAAGCGGCGTTCTGCAGCGCCAGCCGCGTGACCTTGGTGGGGTCGATGATGCCCCGGCCCACGAGTTGGCCGTATTCGCCGAGCGCGGCGTCGTAGCCGTAATCGCCTTCGCCGGCAGCCACGTCGTTCAGCACGACCGAGGCGTCGGCGCCGGCGTTGGCGACGATCTGCCGCAGCGGCTCTTCAAGCGCGCGGCGCATGATCTTGATGCCCACGTTCTGATCGTCGTTGTCGCCGTCCAGTCCGTCCAGCGCGGACTGGCCGCGCAGCAGCGCCACGCCGCCGCCCGGAACGATGCCTTCCTCGACCGCCGCGCGGGTTGCGTGCAGGGCGTCTTCGACGCGCGCCTTCTTTTCCTTCATCTCGATCTCCGTGGCCGCGCCGACCTTGACCACGGCCACGCCGCCGGACAGCTTGGCGACGCGCTCCTGCAGCTTCTCCTTGTCGTAATCGGAGGTCGATTCCTCGATCTCGCGCTGGATCTGCACGACCCGCGCCTGGATCTGCTCGCTCGAGCCGGCGCCATCGATGATCGTGGAGTGCTCCTTCGTGACCTGGACCTTCTTGGCGGTTCCCAGGTCGGTCAGCGAAGCTTTCTCAAGCGAAAGGCCGACTTCCTCGGAGATCACCTGGCCGTTGGTGAGAATCGCCATGTCGGCCAGCATCGCCTTGCGGCGGTCGCCGAAGCCAGGCGCCTTGACCGCGGCCACCTTCACGATGCCGCGGATGTTGTTGACCACCAGCGTGGCCAGCGCTTCGCCTTCCACGTCCTCGGCCACGATCAGAAGCGGCTTGCCGGACTTGGCGACGGCCTCCAGCACGGGCAGGAGATCGCGGATATTGGAGACCTTCTTGTCGTGCAGAAGGATATAGGGCGACTCCAGTTCCACGCTCTGCGAGTTGGCGTCGTTGATGAAGTACGGCGAGAGATAACCCCGGTCGAACTGCATGCCTTCCACGACGTCCAGTTCGTTGTCCAGCCCGGAACCCTCTTCCACGGTGATCACGCCTTCCTTGCCGACCTTGTCCATCGCGTCGGCGATGATCCGGCCGATGGCTTCATCGGAGTTCGCGGAAATGGTTCCCACCTGCGCGATCGCGGTGTCTTCCTGGCAAGGCTTGGAAATGCCCTCCAGGCTGTCGATCACCGAGGCGCTGGCCTTGTCGATTCCGCGCTTGATATCCATGGGATTGAAGCCCGCGGCGACCGCCTTGAGGCCCTCGGTCAGTATCGACTGGGCCAGTACCGTGGCCGTCGTGGTTCCGTCGCCGGCCACATCGGACGTATGCGAAGCGACCTCCTTGACCATCTGGGCGCCCATGTTCTCGAACTTGTCCTCAAGCTCGATTTCCTTGGCCACGGACACGCCGTCCTTGGTCATGGTGGGAGCGCCGAAACTCTTGTCGAGAATCACGTTGCGGCCCTTGGGCCCCAGCGTAACCTTGACGGCGTTTGCCAGCGTGTTGACGCCGGCCATCATCTTCTGCCGGGCGCCGTCGCTGAATTTCACATCTTTTGCAGCCATTGCTGTATTCCTCTGATTGGGTGTGAATAGGAAAGTTGAAAGGTAAGGGCCGTGGCCGGCCGGTTTGCGGCCGGCTACTCTTCAATGACGGCCATGACATCGTCTTCCTTCATGACCAGAAGTTCCTCGCCGTCCACCTTGACTTCGGTGCCGCTGTACTTTCCGAAGAGCACCTTGTCGCCGGCCTTCAGTTCCAGGGGCAGGACCTCGCCGTTCTCGAGCACCTTGCCCTTGCCGGCGGCTATGACCTCGCCCCGGATCGGCTTTTCGGTTGCCGAGTCGGGAATCACGATCCCCCCGGGGGACTTCCGTTCCTCCTCGGTACGGCGAATCAGCACCCTGTCTTGCAGCGGTCGAATTTTCATGTTGCGTTCTCCTCGTGGGAAATGCCTGTAGCCGCGCCCCCTCGGCGCAGCGATTTCTAACTAAACGTCCCTCAAATTGAGAGGGCGGGTAAATGATAGGGACGGTTGTTGCGATTTCAAGGGCCAAAGCGAAGAAAAGCGCCCGAAAGTGGGTATATGATGGGCGGCGGATCGGGGTTGATCACGGGAGAATGTGATGATTTTCACTCAAACGCGAGTCGGATTCGTGGCGGCATTCATGCTGGCGAGTTCATTTTTCCCTGGAACGGCAAGCGCTCAGGAAGGCGTTATCGCCCTTGAAGAAATCGTCGTGACGGCGCGCCGGGTGGAGGAGCGGCTGCAGGACGTGCCGCTGGCGATTACCGCCTTCAGCGCCGGAGAAATCCAGGCGGCCGGGATCGAGAACCTGGAGGACGTGGCGAATTTCACGCCCGGCATGACGTTCTCGAACCTGATCGGCGAGTTCTTGCCGGTGCCCGTAATACGCGGCATTGCGCCCACCGCGGTGCAGGACCGCGAGAACAACGCGGCGATCTTCGTTGACGGCGTCTATGTGTCCGGCCGTCAGGGGCTCAATTTCAGTCAGCTCGACCTCGAACGCATCGAGGTGGTCAAGGGCCCCCAGGCGGCAATGTACGGCCGCAACAGCTTCAGCGGCGCGGTCAACTTCGTTACCGCGCGGCCAACGGACGAGTTCCAGGGCAAGGCCGAGCTCACTTTCGGCGACCGAGGCCGTATGGTTGCGTCCGGCACGGTCAGCGGGCCGCTCGTGGAAGACAGGCTGCGCGCCCGCCTCGCTATTGTAATGAACCAGTGGGACGGTTCCTATGAGAACCAGGTTCCCGACGGTCCGAACATCGGCGGGTTCGATTACCAGACCCTGCAGGGCAGTCTTTACTACACGCCGTCGGACCGGTTCGAAGCGGGGTTGTCGATCTACCACTCGGAGGATCAGATCGACGTTTCCGCCCAGACCTCGGTCACGGCGAACTGCGAAAACGTGAGCGCCATGGGCCAGCGGCTGGCGAATTACTGCGGCGAACTGCCTGGCGTGGGCAAGAACGGCCTGCACGTTGTCGCAGGCGCCAACGGAGAAGAGCGGAAAGTGGACCACGCGTCGCTCACGATGAAGCTGGACACTGCGCTGGGCGAGTTCACGGCCCTGTCCGGATACTCCAAGGTCGAACAGACATTTCTTTACGACGGCTCCCGAGGCAATCCGAGCACCACCTTCGCGTATCAGGCCACCATTTCGCCGTTTCCCCGCGCCTTCGTTCTCGGCTCCTTCGAGGCCGAACTGCTGCAGATCGGCGCGCTCGATTCAACCGAGGAGTTCAGCCAGGAGCTGCGCTTCACCAGTCCCGCCGGCAGTTCCTGGCGGTATTCGGCCGGCGCTTACTACTACACGGTAGAGACGCTGGACAGGAACAGCGGCGTGGCCGCGCGGAGTCCTCTGCCGTTCGTGTTCGCGAACTTGTGCCCGTGCATCCAGTTCTTCCCGGGGGTGGGTTTTGCGCTGCCGGTTTTCCCCGGAACTTCGGTGGGGGACCTGGCCTTCCGCAGATGGTTCACCAGTCCCATGGGCGACGCCACAGGCGCGCTTGAGGAGATGCACGAGACCGATGCGTGGTCGGTGTTCGGATCCGTTGACGCCAACTTTTCCGAGCGTCTGACGGGCCGGGTGGAATTGCGCTGGACAGACGAGGAAAAGCACAGCCAGAATTTTGTGACCAGCGCCGACCTCCAGAACTCCTGGGACTTCATCTCCTGGCGGGCGACGCTGGACTACAAGCCCAACGAGAACACGATGTACTACGGGTCGATCGCAGGCGCCGAAAAGAGCGGCGCCTTCGATACCGATGACCAGGAGAACATCAACGGAGAGGAGGTTTTTCTTACCAGCTTCATTGATCCCGAAAAGAACACGTCGTATGAACTCGGCGTAAAGGGCACGTACATGGACAGCCGTTTGAGCGCCGACATCGCCGTGTTTTTCATCGACTGGACCGAGATCGTAATCCCGCAGTACTACAGCGTGGGGCCGGACGGCGTGCCGCTCACGACCGTCCTTGCGCTCGACACGAATGCCGGCGACGCGTCGGTGCTCGGCCTGGAGGCGTTGTTCGGTTTGGCGCTCACCGACAATCTGACCGGCAGCCTGGGCTTCACGGTCACCGATTCCGAGTTCGACGACGCCAGGATCACATCGTTCGCAGACTTCCCGAGCTTTGCGCCGGACGGCGATGTGGCCGGCAATACCCTGCTGCGCCAGTCCGAGGTGCAGGGAAACCTGACGCTCAATTACCGGCGCGCGCTTCGCGGCGGCATGGACTGGTATCTGCGCACCGACGTTCTCTACACCGGCAAGCAATGGGTAGGCGCGGTCAATCAGGCGGAGATTCCCGCCCACACCTACGTCAATCTCAAGATCGGAATCGACGCCGAGCGTTACTCGGTGGAGCTGTGGTCGGACAATCTGCTGGATGACGACAAGCCGATTGCCGGGTTCCGGGACGTCTGGTTCGCGAACGCCTTGCCGGGCGGCGGAGCGGGCGGTTTCTTCGACACCTTCTTCCCGTGGCGGATCACGCTTTCGCATCCGCGCCGCCGCCAGGTGGGCGCGACACTGCGCGTGAGGTTTTAGCAGCAAGGCGCCCGCGCCGGTTCGCTTGCGAATCGGCGCGTATCGTTAGCGGAGGCTGCGAATTACAGGACTTCGTACAGCCGGCATTTTTCGCGCCCTTCCTCAATGCGTCGAGCCGCTGCGGACGCCGCGCCGCTTGCGTTTGCAATCGTACTCCATTTGTGGTAAGAAGGGCTTGCA
>VYBN01000045.1 GCA_009844425.1 Gammaproteobacteria bacterium
GGTCCGGCCAGGGCGTCGAGGGAGGTGACCGCTCACAGCCAGCCGCGTTCGGCCATGGAAACGGCCCGGCCGTCGGTGACCACGAGGTGGTCGACCAGGCGGATGTCGACCAATGCCAGCGCCCCGCCGAGCTTCTCGGTCAGCGTGCGGTCCGCGTCGCTGGGCTCGGCCACGCCCGAGGGGTGATTATGGAAGGCGATGACGGCCGCGGCGTCGCGGTCGAGCGCCTGCTGCACGACCACGCGCGTATAGACCGTCGCCCCGTCGATGGTGCCGTTGAAAAGCTCCGCGACAGCGATCAGGCGCAGACGCGTGTCGAGAAAAATGACCCCGAAGACCTCGTTGCGCCGGCCGGCGAGCTTCAGGCGCAGGAAATCCGCGATGGCCCGCGGCGACTTCAGCAGACGGCCGGGCCGCTGGCGCTGTTTGAGCACGGCCAGCGCGAGCGTGACGACGGAGGACTTCTCGCTCTTCGAGAGCGAGGCCGGGGTGAGCGCGTGGAAGCGGTTGCCGGCGGCGGTTATGGATGCGGTCATGGCGTAACGGCTCCTGAAAGGGTGGGAGGAACGAGGACCGGGGTCCGTCGCGGACTCGGACGGCGCGAACACGCGCCAGCCCCCGGGACTCGCCCGGTCCGGGCCGGCCTCCGGCTCCTCGTGGCGCGCCATGCCGGCCGCTTGGCCCACGGCGGGCAACGCGCGGGCTTCCCCGGTCCTACCAGGAGAGGACGCGGCGGGACTTTCGGTTGGCGGTGCGCGGCTCTCCGGCGGGGCCGTCAGTGCGCGGCGGGGATCAGCCTGCGGAGCGCGGCGCTTCCTTATCGCCCGCGAGATCGGCCCGCAGGCTCTCGGCGACGCGCGCGGCCGACGCCTTCACCGAATCGAGCGCCAGGTGCGCGTAGCGCGCCGTGGTCTGAACCTTCCTGTGGCCCAGCAGCTTGCCGATCATCGGCAGGCTCTCGCCCAGCGCCAGGGCGCGGGAAGCGAAGCTGTGGCGCAGATCGTGTATGCGAACGTCGTTCAGACCGGCGCGGGCGCGGATGAGCAGCCAGGGGCTGTTGATGTTGGTGACGCGCCGGCCCGGCTTCGTGCTGGCGATCACCCAGGGATTGCCGGGCACGCGGGGCAGCCCTTCCAGCACTCGCCGCGCCGACGGCGAAATCGCCACGGCCCGCGCGCCTGTCTTGGCGTCGCGCAGCCGAAGCTCCCCGGCGTCGAGATCCACGTCCTCCCAGCGCAGCGTCAGGATCTCGCTCTTGCGGCAGCCCGTCAGCATCAGCAACCGAAACGCCGCCACGGCGCTGGGCTGCACCTTGCCCTCGGCCTCGACCTCGGCAAGAACGCGGCCCAGGCGCCGGAACTCGTCGTCGGACAGAAACCGCTCGCGGGGCGGTTCGGCGTACTTGCGGACGAACCGGCAGGGATTGCCGCCCTCCGGCGCAATCCCCCACAGTTCGGCCATGTTGAACAGCCGCGACAGCAGATCCACCACCTTGTTCGCCATGGTGGGCGTCTGGTGCAGGCTGTAGTGCAGGGCCGCGACGCGCTCGCGCCCGATCTGTCCGAGGCGGACGTTGCCCAGCCCGGGCAGCAGGTAGCGGTCGAGGATGTCGCGGCATTGCCGTTGCGTCGCGGGCTTGCAGCGCACCGCGACATGCTCGGTCATGAACCGTTCGGCCACTTCGGCCACGGTGGGGCCGGCATCCGCCGGGGACGCGCCGTTGTGCAATACCGGCTCGTTGCCGGCCTTGATGTCGGCGATGACCTGCGCGGCCTTGCGCCGCGCCTGGTCCGCGGTGATCAGGCCGTGACGGCCGAGCGTCAGCCGGCGCGACCTGCCGCCCGCGCGGGTCTGGACCAGGTAGACCTTGGAACCCGAGGGATAGACGCGAACGCCGAACCCCGGCAGCGACGAGTCCCAGTAGACGGCCTCGCGGCCGCCCACGGGCAGCGCCTCGACCGTTCGCTTGGATATCGTTCGCCGCCGAAGCTTCGCCATCGCGCTATTCCAAAATATCCGCGCCGATGCTGTCGGCGACCTTCGCGGTGGAGACCTGGATGGACTCCCTCGCCAGATGCGCGTAGCGGGCCGTGGTGTTCACCTGCCGGTGGCCGAGCAGCTCCCCGATCATGGGCAGACCCTCCCCGATCGCAAGCGCGCGGGAGGCGAAGGTGTGCCGGAGATCGTGCAGGCGCACATCGCCGAGACCGGCGCGGCGACGCACGCGGTCCCAGGAATCGTTGATGTTGACCTGGTGCGTGCCCTTGCTCTTGCCGGGGAATACCCACGGATTGCCGCCGATCCTCGGCAGTTCGGCCAGCACCCCGGCGGCTGCGGGCGGCATCGGGACTACGCGGCCGCCCGTCTTGCTGTCCCGCAGCCGCATCTCACCCGCCTTGAAGTCGAGGTCGTCCCAGGCCAGGCCCATGATCTCGTTCCTGCGGCAACCGGTCAGCACCAGCAGCCGGATCGCCGCCGCCGCGTGCCGCGAGGCCAGACGCTCGTCAGGGGCGATCTCAAGAACGCGGCCGAGCCGAGCCAGCTCCTTCGGCGTCAGGAACCGCTCCTTGCGCCGCACGACCTTGTAGCGGCGCACCGACTTACAGGGATTGCGGCCCGGTGGACGCATCTCCCAAAGCTCCGCGAGGTTGAACATCTTGACCAGCATGTCCACGCAGCGGTTGGCCACCGTGGGCATGTCGCTCAATTGGAACTGGAACTTGAGAATGTCGCCGCGCTCCACATCGGCGACTTCCAGTTCCCCGAGGCGCGGCACGATGTGCTTCTTGAGCATCAGGCCGTAGTGCTTCGCCGTGTTGGGCTTGCAGTGCATCGCGACGTGCTCGCGCTGATAACGCCCGGCAAGATCGGCCACGGTCGGCGGGGCCTCGGGTTCAGTCTCGACCGGCGGCAGGCCGGCCTTGATGCGCGCGATGATCTTCGCGGCGTCCTTGCGGGCCCGGTCCGGCGCGATGTCGCCGTGACGGCCCACGGTGACGCGCCGGGACTTGCCGGCCACCCTTGTCTGCACCACGTAAACCTTGCGCCCGCTCGGATAGACCCGGATACCGTAGCCCGGCAGCTCCCGGTCCCAGAACACGGTATCCTTGTCGTCGACCGACAGGCGGTCCACAGTGCGCTTGGAGAGGGTGCGGTAGCTTGGCTTGGGCATCGCGTTCGTCGGTGGGTTCATGTCGAGCCGGATTCGGCAACGCCGGTTTTCCGTAAGCGTGTCGAAAGCGACCGGCTCGAAATATGAGCGCATTACATCGCATTTTTGGCGTCGATGCAAGAGGTGAGGCAATAGAGGAACTAGCTATTTGTAGAGAAATTACAATAGGTTACTTCACATGTGCGCGACTTAGCGCGTCTGTGTCGCCGGTTGGGAAACAGTGATGTTTCTTCTCGACACAAACGTGGTCGTATCGGGGCTGATCAGCTCCGACAAGGACAGTCCCACGGTTTTCGTGCTGGACGCAATGATTGGCAGCGGCCTGGTGTACCTCCTGTCGCAGAAACTGCTCAACGAATACTCGACCGTCCTGAGGCGCCCCAAGCTGTTGCGGATGCATGGTTTAAGCAGCGAGGACATCGATCGACTGCTGACACACCTTGTCGCCAACGCCATGTGGCGGGAACCTGCCGTCATGGGCGAGGCCCCCGACTCTGCGGATGGGCACCTGTGGGCATTGCTCGCCACTTTCCCAAGGGCAGTGCTGATAACGGGAGACCAGCTTCTACTCAAGGAACCTCCCTCTCCGGGGTCCGTGATTTCACCGCGTCGCTTCAGGGATATGTACCTGTCCGACAGCAAATGACGCGGCTGCCCCGAAAAACAGTCAAGACAGGCGAACATTTCAGTTCGAACCGTTAGCCCGCCGCGGCGCCAGTGTTCTGTCCCATAAGGTCCGGCAAGGAAAGGTGTTTACAGGAAAGCATACTAGTATGGTAGACTTGAGCGGGAAGCGAGCAACCTGGGCAGTGCATGGTCCGTTTGCAGATTAAAGCGGTTGGAGCGGTTTCCAAGCCAGATCACGCGCTCGCGACATGAAGGCCCTCGTCAAGGCGCGGTCCGAACCGGGGCTCTGGCTGCAGGACGTTGCGGAACCTGAACTCGGCATCAATGATGTTCTCGTGCGCATCGACCGGACCGGTGTCTGCGGCACGGACCTGAGCATCTTCAACTGGGACGCCTGGGCCCAGGGAACCATAAAAGTACCCATGGTCGTGGGTCATGAATTCGTCGGCGAAGTCATCGAAACCGGATCGAACGTCAGCGATTTTGAGCCCGGCGCAATCGTCAGCGGCGAAGGCCACGTGGTGTGCGGCACCTGCCGGAACTGCCTCGCCGGGCGCCGGCACCTGTGCGCGGATACCCAGGGGATCGGCGTCAACCGCCCCGGCGCGTTTGCCGAGTACCTGGTGCTGCCCATGACTAATGTCTGGCACCACGCGCCGGACGTCGATCGGGACGTGGCGTCAATCTTCGATCCGTTCGGCAACGCCGTGCATACCGCGCTTTCCGTTCCGGTGCTGGGCGAAGACGTGCTGGTCACCGGCTCGGGACCGATCGGCGCGATGGCGGTGGCCGTCGCCAGACACGCCGGCGCACGCTATGTGGTGGCGACGGACGTCAATCCCTACCGACTGGAGCTGGCCAGGAAGATGGGCGCGACCCTGGTGCTGGACGCGCGAACCGAGCGCGTCGCGGATGCCCAGAAAAAGCTCGGAATGGTGGAGGGATTCGACGTGGGCCTGGAAATGTCGGGCAATGACAGCGCCTTCGAGGAGATGCTGGACAACATGTGCCACGGCGGCAAGGTGGCCATGCTGGGGATTCCGAAGACGAAGATGGCGATCGATTGGAACAAGGTCGTGTTCAATATGCTGACCATCAAGGGAATCTACGGTCGCGAGATGTACGAGACCTGGTACAAAATGACCGTGATGCTGCAGAGCGGGCTCGACATCACACCGGTCATCACCCACCAGTTCCATTATTCGGAATTCGGCAAGGCCTTCGAGATCATGCGATCCGGAGATTGCGGGAAGATCATTCTGCACTGGAATGACTGATTCGTACGAAGCCTTATCAAGGCAATTCGGCGCGACCCTGGGAGCGATCCGGGACCAGGGCCTGCACAAGGACGAGCGCGTACTGACCACGCCGCAGCGGGCCCACATCGGCGTGGCCGGCGGCGCGCAGGTAATCAATCTGTGCGCCAACAACTACCTCGGGCTGGCGGATCATCCGGAGGTCATACGCGCGGCCCACGAGGGCCTGGACCGCTGGGGATACGGCCTTTCGTCGGTACGATTCATCTGCGGAACCCAGGCAATCCACAAGGAACTGGAGGCCAGCCTGTCGAATTTCCTGGGAATGGACGACACGATTCTCTATACGTCCTGCTTCGATGCGAATACGGGCCTGTTCGAAACGCTTCTGGGGCCGGACGACGCCATCATTTCGGACGAACTGAATCATGCCAGCATCATCGACGGCATCCGGCTCTGCAAGGCGCAGCGTTACCGGTATCGCAACAATGACATGGAGGCGCTTGAGACCAGGCTTCAGGCCGCTTCCGGTGCGCGGACCCGCCTGATCGCAACCGACGGCGTCTTTTCGATGGACGGCGCCATCGCCGATCTGCTCGGCATATGCGACCTGGCCGACAAATATGGCGCGCTGGTCATGGTGGACGACTCGCATGGCGTGGGGTTCATGGGAGACAACGGCCGCGGCACGCCCGAATATCACCGGGTCGTCGATCGGATCGATATCGTCACCGGCACACTGGGCAAGGCGCTGGGAGGCGCCAGCGGCGGCTATACCGCCGCACGGCAGGAGATCGTGGACCTGCTGCGCCAGCGGTCCCGGCCGTACCTGTTCTCCAATTCACTGGCGCCGTCGATCGTGACCGCATCGCTCAAGGCCATCGAACTTCTCGCGGACGACACCGAAATCCGCGAGCGCCTTTGGGCCAACACCCGGTTTTTCAGAGAGCGGATCGCGGCAGCCGGGTTCGAGATCCTGCCGGGACAGCACCCCATCGTGCCGATCATGCTGGGCGATGCCGCGCTCGCCAACCGGTTCGCCAACCGAATGCTCGAGAAAGGGGTCTACGTAATCGGGTTTTCCTATCCGGTCGTGCCAAAAGGCAAGGCCCGCATTCGCACACAGATTTCCGCCGCGCATTCGCTGGAGGACCTGGAAACCGCCGTGGAGAAATTTGCCGAAACGAAGGCCGAAATACGCGCATAGTCCAGAAGGGACACGCGAGACGATCGCCTTCTCGCACTCATCGACTCTCCGCCACCGCCGCCGCAACCGTCGCCCTGGCCAGTGCCCGGGTAGAGCTGATGACCGGAACGGGCAGTTCGCCTTCGCTTAGAACAAGCGGGATCTCGGTGCAGCCGGCGATGATTGCCTCGGCCCCCCGCTCGACCAGCGTCCCGGCGAGAACGCGCATTAACCGCTGGACTTCGGGGCCCTTGTCGCCTGCCTTGATTCGGGTGATCAGTCGCATGAGCCCGGCCACATCCGGTGCGTCGGGAACAACGGGCGCAATGCCCCGGTCGCGCAGGGCTTGCTGGAAACCTCCGAACTCGAGGCAGCCGTCCGTTGCGAGAATCCCGACGCTCGAGCAGTCATTGCAGGCGTCGGCGGTCACTTCAATGATCGATATCAGCGGTATGGTCGTGAGTTCCGCCAGCGGCCCCAGAAAGGCATGCGCGGAGTTGCACGGCATCACGAGGAAGTCGGCGCCGGCGGCCTCGAGCCGCCGTCCCATCTGCCCGATGATCGGGCCCGGATCATCGCCGTCTGCCAGGATGGCGGCCTGCCTGTTCGGCACCTTGGTGTTGTTGTCGACCAGCATCGGGATGTGGTCCTGGTCACAGCCGGCCTTGGTGAGCGAGACAACTTCAGACAGGAAGTCGATGGTCGCGTCCGGACCCATGCCGCCCAGGACGCCGACAGTCTTGAAGCTTGCAGAGAGACCGCTCACGCCCGAGGCCTCGAACCGGGTTTTATTGTCATCACGTCTGTCACGCTACCGGACTCGTCCCATGGCTCTGCATTTCACAATAGCAAGGGTGAATTAACATAGTATTTCAGAATTGTGGGAATAATGATCTTGAGTCAGCCGGAAGCCAGAATTCTCCTGCATACCCCGTCTCTGGCCGGTAATTCCGTGGCCGTTCAAGCACGGAGGGCACGGTGTTTGATAGTCGGGTTGGTGTTTCTGCTGGTGGGCAATCCCGTCCCTGCCGAGAATGTCGCCATTATCCATGCGGGCACCTTGATAACGCCCGTCGACGGGGCACTGGAATCCACCAAATCCAGGACGATCGTGATCGTCGGGGACAAGGTTGCGCGAGTGGAGGATGGTTTTCCCACCCCCGGGGAGTTGGGGTTTGAGGATTCGAGCTCCGCGACACTGATTGATCTCAAGGACAGTTACGTCCTTCCGGGGCTGATAGACGGACACGTCCATCTCACTGCGCTGCCTGTAGGCAACAGGCGCCTGGGTTTTGTGGTCTTCTCGGACGCGGACCGCGCCATTCTTGGCGCGGCGGCCGCCAAGAGGACTCTTTTGGCCGGGTTTACCACGGTTCGCGACCTAGGCGCCCGGGGACCCGATTCGATATATGCGCTGCGTGATGGAATCAGCCGCGGCGATGTTGCCGGTCCAAGAATCCTGGCGTCGGGGCAGACCATTACCCCGACAGGCGGACATATCGACAGGAGTACCGGGTTTCGGCACGGACTTTTCGAATTTTTTACTCCTTCCGGCGTATGCGACGGTGCGGCCGAGTGCACCAAGGCCGTGCGCCGGCAAATCAGAGACTCGGCGGAAGCCATCAAGTTGACGTCCACAGGAGGCGTTCTCAGCGCAGCCACCGCCGGCGTAGGTCAACAGTTCACAAGCGCGGAGCTGGAATCAATAGTCGATACCGCCCATTCCCTGGGGCGAAGGGTTGCGGCCCACGCCCACGGCCTAGACGGGATCAATGCCGCATTGGACGCGGGCGCCGATTCCATAGAACACGGCACCTTTCTCGACGAAAGCAGCATTCTTCGCTTCAGGGAGAGTGGCGCCTTTCTGGTCCCGACGCTTCTGGCGGGCGATACCATTTCGCGCTGGGCGGAACTGGAGGATTCTCCCCTTCCCGCAGCTCAAAAGGAAAAGGCCCTTGTCGTGGGTCCTCAGATGCTCATGGCAACCCGCAAGGCGCACGAAGCGGGAATAAGGATTGCCCTGGGTTCGGATTCCGGCATGGACGGTCACGGCAAGAACTGCGGAGAGTTCGGCCTGCTGGTCGAAGCCGGTCTTTCCAACGAGGAGGCCTTGCTGGCCTCTCTGGTCAATGCCGCGGAGAATCTGGGCATGGCGGACCAAATAGGCAGGATCCAGGAGGGATACTACGCAGACGTCATTGCCACCTCGACGGACCCGACGGAAGACATCGATGCGCTCTGTTCAATCGAAATGGTGATCAAGGGCGGGGTGGCCCATCTGTCGCAGCGAGACTAGGCGCGCCTGGAACCGCGCGAGCGAATCACCGTGTGACTGTCCCTGGGCTTGTCAAGTCTCTGAAGGAGCATGGCCTCGACGTTGGCAATATGCTCTTCAATAATCGACTGCGCGCCCTTGATGTCGTTTTGCTTGATGGCCGCGATCAATTGACGATGCTGTTTCAGCGCGGCATTCAACCGGGTCTTTGTGAACGGCAACAGTTGCCTTAGGGCATGCAATCTGTTGGAAATGCCGTGATAGGACTGAATGAGAAATGGATTCTCGCTCGCCTCGATCAGTGCGCGGTGAAAAGCGGTGTCCAGTTGATGACACTCTTCGAGATTGACGCTGAGCGCCTTGGCGGCCTGTCTCACGTTGTCGACCAATGTCTGAACGAAAATTTCCTTGTGGTCGGATTTCGCCAGAATCTTGAGAGCCGCCGATTCCAACACGAGACGCATCTGGCAGATCGACACGATTTCATCGGGGTCGGGGCCAAAAACGTAGGTGCCGGACTGGGGCCTTACATCCACGAGCCCCTCGACGGCAAGCGACATGATCGCTTCCCGTACGGGAGTCCGGCTGATCTGCAGGTCTTCCGCTATGCTTTGCTCGGAAATCTGAGATCCAAGCGGAAGTCGCCCCGAGGTGATCTCCTCACGGAGCATATGCGCCACCTTCACCCTCAGCGGCGCCACTTTCATGTCCAGAATGTTTAAATTCGTTCGATTCACACCCTAAGTTCCGTCGATAACGTCATTCAGCCGACAATTATCTCAATTTGTCTGGAATTGCAATTCAGCCGCCAGAATACCTGCCTGCGCACAGGCGGCGTCGTTGCTGTCCGACGAACCGGATACACCGACCCCGCCCAGCAACGTCCCATCGCTCGCAAAAATGGCTTCCCCTCCGCCGAATCCGGGAAAGGCGGGCAGCCCCAGGTAAGCGGGATTCTTCTCCGCGCGCTCGGCCCACAGTTTCGTCGGCCGGCCATAGCTTGCCGCTGCCTCCGCCTTGAGAAGCGCGATCCTGACGTTGCCGGTCTTGACGCCGTCCATCCTCAGGAAAGCCAGGAGAGTCGCCCTGTCGTCGTAAATGGCGATCGCCATTTTCCAGTCGTTTTCCAGGGCTTTCCGCTTGCACGCTTCAATGATGGTCTGCGCCGCATCGGAATCCAGCGTCGGGCGCATGGACTGTGCGTATGAGGGCTGCATCGGAAATAACAGGTGAAGAGCCCCGAGTAAGGTCAGGTATCCTGTTTTCACGTTCATGGTGAACTGCCCCTTCCCGCCCGAGTATATTAGTATATCTTTCCTCCAGGCTTTAAGTTCCCGTGTTCCCGGCCGTACTGTCCTTCCTGCTGACGCTGTCGATTTTTTCGGCCGGCGCCTTTGCGCAGGTTCCTCTGGACACCATTCCCAATTCGCGCACGCTCCCCGGGGAATATCCCGAAAGCTGGGTCATCGTTCAGGACTTCAACTATCCGACGATGGTGCTGGGCGGCTACATCATCATAGACGTTGCCGCGAAAACCGATCAGGTGAAAGGCCAGTTTCAGGGAGCGCAGTTCGCAGGCCTTGCCTGGTCGAAAAAACGCGCCGAGCTCTACGTTGCCGAGAGCTACTACGAAAACGTGGGCTACGGTCAGCGCAGCGATCTGGTGACGATATACGAACAGGCAAACCTGCAGGCAATCGGCAAGGTCCCGCTGCCCGGCAACAAGCGGGCATTCATGAGCCCCCGAACCGCAATGACGCGCCTGACCGGCAATGAGCGATTCCTGCTGATCTTCAACTTCACGCCTGCGGCATCGGTCACGGTGGTCGACATGGAACAGAGGACCGTTGCAGGCGAAGTCCAGATTCCGGGCTGCACGTTCATCTACCCCTATGCGGACCAGAGTTTCTTCACGCTGTGCGGCGACGGATCCCTGGCCCACTTCACCTTGAATGCGTCCGGCGACGTGATTGAAGAGGGGCTGACCGATCCGTTCAACGATATCGATAACGATGCCATGTACATGACACCGGGCGTCTTCGATCAGATTTTTTATTTCCCGACTCAGTTCGGCAGGTTGCAACCGGTCGATCTGTCAGGCGCCGAGCCGGTAGTTCTTCCGGACTGGAGCCTGATCAGCGAAGAAGAAGAGCAGGACCGCTGGCGGCCCGTAAGGCGTGAAACGGTTGATGTCGACCGCTCCGGAACTCTCTACGTGCTGATGCACAGGGTTGAAGAAGACGGCGCGCGCATCGGGGGCACATCCGAAGTCTGGTCGTTCGATCCGGCAGCCCGAAAGCGCGTCGGGCGCATCGGGTTACGCAAGGACGCATCCGCGCTTGCAGTCACGGGGGGAGACAGCCCCCACCTGGTATTGCTTTCCGGAAATGGATTCGGCGTTTATGACGCGAAAACCGGAGAATTCATCCAGGAGATAGGAGGCTGGTGGGAAGATGCGACGACGTTTCAGCTGATCCACACCAACAAATGAGCTGGCACATGATCGATCCGCTGGCACAAATGCTTGTCGCTCTTTTCCTGGCGGGATTTTTCCTGTCCGGCGGGTTCCACAAGTTCAGGGATTTTGAACGATTTGTTTCGCTGCTGGGGAAATATGACGTCGTTCGTCCGGATCTGCTTGCCCCCGCCGCGGGCCTGGTCGTGGCGGTTGAGACGACTATCGGACTCGCGCTCTTGACGTCTCTCCTGTTCCCGCAATTGCGGATTCTCGGAATGGGTGGATTTGCTGTGGGCGCCGCGCTCCTGTTCGCGTACCTGTTGTTGATGGCTTACTCTCTTGCAAGAGGAAATCGGGAAATAGACTGCGGTTGCTCCTTTCACAAGCAACGATCGCTGCTCTCGGCCTGGCATCTCTGCCGGAATGCCGTCCTGATCCTGATTTGTCTGGCCGGCGTGCTGCCCGTCACCGCGCGCGAACTGCAAACCATTGATTGGCTCCATCTGCCGTTGATGGTACTGGCCGCCGGTATGCTGTATGTCCTGGTCGATACGTTGCTTGCGAACAGAAGTTATCTGACCCCGAACTCAACAGCATGACCAATTTTCTCGTAGTTTCCAATCTGATCCTCTGGATCCTGGTACTGGTCCTTGGGATCATTGCCTTTGCCCTCGCGCGTCAGGTCGGGGTCCTGTTCGAGCGAATCGCACCGGCGGGCGCGCTCGCGATGAACAGGAAGCTGGCCGGCGGCGATGTCGCTCCGACGATGCGTCTGGACACGATCGACGGAGGAAAAATCGAAATCGGCAAACCAACCGATGCCGACAGCAAAGACAAGGCGCAGCTGATATTTTTCCTCGCTCCCGGGTGTCCGATCTGCAAGACCCTGCTGCCGGCCATCAAGTCAATCGCGGCCAGGGAGCGTGGCTGGCTTGACCTTGTGTTCGCCAGCGATGGCGAATCGCGCGACGCGCACGTCGAGTTTATCGACAGGCACAGGATCGGCAGTTACCCGTACGTCTTGTCGCAGTCGCTCGGTATTGAGTTCGGGGTCAGTCAACTGCCGTTCGCGGTACTCATCGATGACGACGGTCGAATCAGCGGACTGGGGCTGACAAATTCGCGCGAGCACCTGGAGAGTCTGATCGAAACGCAAGTGATGAAGGTCTCGACCATACAGGAACACCTGGAACTGGTCGATTTCGGCATCAAGGCGCCCGATAGCGCCAACGTGCGGCCTCAATGACCGGGTCCCGCAATCACTTTCGGCCCGGGAGGGGCATATGTCGTTTGTAGAGAAGCTGTCGGAAAAAATGACACGGCAACTGGCGCAACGCACCTCCCGGCGCAGCCTGCTTGGCGGCCTGGGTTCGCTGCTCGTGGGCGGCGCCGCCCTGCCCCTTTTGCCTGTGGCCAGGGTCCATGCCGACCAGGAGCCCGGGGGCTATGAAGGGGTTGCCCCCAGGCCGCCGGTGAGTGACGGGGAAGAGGGAAGCCAGACGAGCTGCGACTACTGGCGTTACTGCGGCATCGGCGGACCGCTATGCGCATGTTGCGGAGGCAGCGCAAATGCCTGCCCGCCGGGGACCGTCATGTCACCGCTCTCCTGGATCGGAACCTGCCTCAATCCTGCCGACGACGTCTACTACATCATTTCCTACAACGATTGTTGCGGGAAACCCACGTGCAAGAGATGTTTGTGTTCTCCGCATGATCCCAATGCGAAGCCCCCGATCAGGTCGCAGTCGAGCCGGGCCTACCTCTGGTGCATGGGCTCCGGGGAAACGACGTTTACCTGCTCGACCTCGAATGTCGTCGGCATAGCCGTCCAGCAAAAGTAGTGGCGGCGGCCCCGGCTGTGCGCTTTCTCGCGCTATGCGTTTCGCTGCTGCTGTCCGTGGGCGGCAACGCCTCGGAACCTCCCGATCCTGAAAACGCACCGGCCCTGTCCGGCGCGGAACTCAACTGGACCATGAGCTGCAGAGGTTGCCACGGTACGAATGCCGAGGGAACCGAAGGTGGCGCGCCGAACATGGCGGGCCAGGTGTCCCGCTTCCTCAAGGTGGAAGGCGGGCGGCAATACCTGGTTCGCGTGCCCGGCGTCGCCTTTGCCAGTCTCTCCGATGCCGAGGTGGCGGAACTGATGAACTGGATGCTCTGGAAGTTCGACAAGGAGAACATCCCCGACTCTTTTTCTCCGTATGACGAGAAGGAGGTCGGCCGTCTGCGTGAGAAACCTCTATTAACCAGCGTCGCGGAAGTTCGGCGGGAACTGATACTCAAGATCGACGACACTCCCGGGCCCGATCACATCGGCAAGGTGCTCACGGTCACGGGCGCCATCGAGCCCGACCGGCTGGGTGAAACGTTGATGCATGAGCATCTTTTCATCGACTTCTGGTTGCCCGCCGATGAGCCGGCCCGCTGGAACCAGCTCTTCGGCCGGACCCCGCCCACTTCGCCCGAGCAGTTGAAGGCATGGAGGCAGCCTTTGACCATGCACAACCGCACCGGGATGGCCGCCCGTCTGTGGGCCAACAGGGACGCCTTCACTCTGGACAGCCTGCAGGACGCACTGGATGAAGTGTCCGATTTCCGTGAGCTTGGGGGCGGCGCGATTGTTGACGTCACGTCCATCGGACTCAACAGGCAACCGGAAAAACTGAAAGAGGTATCGGAGCGCACGGGAGTCCGGATTGTGATGGGCACCGGCTATTACCGAACCGCCTGGCATCCCGTAACGCTGATGGACATGAGCGTCCGTGATCTGGCCCTGCGGATGTATGAGGACATCACCGTCGGCGTGAATGGCACGACGGTAAAGGCGGGAATCATCGGCGAAATACCGATCGAGAAAATTACTTCCGCGGAGCCCGTAACGGGTGAATCGAAAGTACTTCGGGCGGCGGCGATGGCAAGTTCATGGACGGGCGCGGCCATTTCGATTCACAGCGATTTTTACGATATGTCAAAACTCACGCTGGCACTCGACCTGCTCGAAAGAGATGGCGCGGACCTTTCCCGCGTCATCCTGGGCCACATATCGAACGCGGCGGTGGCGGACCTTGCATTTCTTGAGGGTCTGTTGCAGCGGGGGGTCTTTCTTCAGTTCGACGTGTTCGGAAACCCCTGGCAGTTGAGCATGAATGATCTGCGTGGCGCCGAAGCCATTCTTTCGCTGGTGGAAAAGGGCTACTCGAAGCAGATCCTGGTGTCGCATGACCTGTGTACGAAATTTCAGCTGACCCGGTTCGGGGGCTTCGGACTGAAATATGTGCATACGGTGCTGTTGCCTTATTTTCGCGACCAGGGGATGACGGAAGCTCAAATCGACGACATCATGACAGGCAATCCCGCCCGGGTACTCCCGCTTTCGAGGCCCTGGAAAAGCCCTCATTGATACCGCCCCGATCCGGCCCACGCGGGCCGTTCGAAGCATTGCCGAACTGAAGATCAATCGTCGGCGCCGGAAGGGGCGCCTTTTCTCAGGTTCGCTCGGTCCTGGACGTAGTACTTGATTGCGTCGGACTCGTCCTGCGTCAGAACGTCGGCATGCGCGGGCATTCCGTTGGATTCAAGCGTCCCGTCAAGAACGATTTCCGTCCAGATGCCAAAGATTGAAATGTGCGAATGCCTGAGGTCGGAAACATTGCCGCCACTTGCGGCATTCGGACCGTGGCAATGCATGCAGTGCGCATGGTAGAGCCTGTCGCCAAGTCCAACCATGGCTGACTGCTCCACGGTAAGCGTCACCGCTTCATAATTGTCCGCCGGCCAATCAATTCTTGCGGGCAAGGGGCGGTCGCCGCCCAAGCTGAAAGCGAACAGGGCCGCGTTTCTAGCCATGTTGTAGCCTGGATGCGCATGGCCCCCAAGAATGGCTATGTATTGCCGACCGTCCACCTCATAGGAAATCGGCCCGCCGACGGCGCCCGTGTTGAGGGAGGCCGACCAAAGCCTTTCGCCCGTCCTTGCATGGTAGGCCGCAAACTCACCGGATCGATCGGACTGAAACACCAGTTCTCCGGCGGTTGAAAGAACGCTGCCGCCGCGCGGCGGATTACGGCTGGCCCGCCAGGCCTCTTTCTGGGCCACCGGGTCCCAGGCGAGCAGGTATTGACCCTCGAGCGTCACGCCCCTTTCCTCGAGGATCGAAGCCAGATCCTGCCACGGCCTGTATCCCAGGTCCTGCCGGAAACGGCCCTGCACTTCAACGATGTCGTCGGTCTGGGTAAACAGGAAGGCCGTTTCGTTTACCGCCATGAACATCAGCCCGGAAGGCCGGTGAAAAGACATGCCGTGCCAATTCCGGTGGCCACTCGGTCCCGGGATGCCCAGGAACGGTTCTTCGATGAATCTTGCATTGGGGTGTTCGACGGGGCGACCGGTCTCCATGTCAACATGCGAGGCCCAGTTCACGGTGGCAATCGGGTCCGCCGACAGGAGTTCGCCGGAACGGCGATCCAGCACATAAAAGAAGCCGTTTTTCGGCGACTGCATGATGACCTGGCGCAACTGGCCATCAATCTCGATATCGGTCAGGACCATGGGCGAGGTAGCGGTAAAGTCCCAGGAATCGCCTGGCGTGGTCTGGTAGTGCCAGACGTAGTCCCCGGTCGTCGCATTGAGCGCAACGATGGACGACAGGAAAAGATTGTCGCCCCCACCCGGGCTGCGGGTCTCCCGATTCCATGGGGACCCGTTCCCCACACCGATGTAGACAAGATCCAGCTCCGGGTCATAGGACATGGAGTCCCAGACGGTTCCACCGCCGCCGTTTTCCCACCAGGCGCCGTTCCAGGTGCCGGCAGCCATTTCCATGGCGGCATTCTCGAACCCGTCTCCCGGGTTCCCGGGTACCGTGTAAAAGCGCCAGGCCAGTTCGCCCGTGTCCTTGTTGTAGGCCGACACATAACCCCGGACAGCGAACTCGGCGCCGGCGTTCCCGATAAGGACGTTTTCTCCGGCAATACGCGGCGCCCCCGAGCTTGAATAGAGCCCTTCGCCGTCTATCGTGTCCACTTTCCAGATCTCCTCACCGCTCTCCATGTCCAGAGCGAAAAGCTGACCATCGAAAGCGGCCGCGAAGACCTTGCCGTCCGAACTCGTGGGACCCCTGTTCAGGACGGTGCAGCAGGCTCCCCGCACCGCACTGTGATCGGGCTCGGGGTCGTATCTCCAGATCAGCTCTCCGGAGGCGCCGTCAACCTTGCTCACGACACCCCATCCGTCGGTGACGAAAAGGGATCCGTTCACCGCGATCGGAGTGCCCTTGAGGTTCGTTGCCGTAGCGACCGGCATGCGCCAGGCGAGTCCCAGTTCAGAGACATTGGAGTGTGAAATCTGATCCAGCGGGGAAAACCGGTCCTCACTGAAATTTCGTCCGGTATTGGGCCAATTCCCGTCAACCACCGTCGAAAGCCCCGCGCCATCGGTCGGGGAAGTAGATTCGCCACCTTCGCCGCAGGCTGAGGTAGACAGTGCCGCCGCTGCCGCAAACAGTATCGGCAATGCACTACTGCAAATGCCTGATGAAATCTTCACCATCAAAGTACCTTATCCGAATGGAGCCCCGCACCGATTAAGAGAGGCTCCAGCCAAGCATCTGGCCTGTAGATGGCTGTGCGCTCACCGAACGGGTCGGTGAGCGCACAGCGTTAGTCATGGACGTTCAGACTGTTCGCCCATGAACATGGGGACCCCGGAATTAGAACTGAACCCTGGCGCCGAGCACGTAGTTGCGGCCGTATTGATCAAAGTTGGCAGCCTCGTTCCGCGCGGTGAGTTCCAGCGCCGCTATGGGGGGTTCCTCATCGAACAGATTGTTGATTCCTGCATAAACCATGGTTTCCGACCCAAACCAGTCCAGAGTCTTCGAAACGAACACATCGTTGTAAAGGGTCGTGCCCGTGTCATCCGGCGACACAATGTCGGGCTCGTCGAAGGAAATGTTCCTCGCTACCTGATTGCCGATATAGAGCAATTCCCACCGAACATCGAACAGGCCTCCGCTGTATGCGAGAGCTGCCTTGAATTGATGCTTCGGACGGCCAATCTCACTGGCCTTGACGTCTTCCCTGGACGGATCGTTCTGGAACGGGAACTCCGACAGCTCGTCCACATTGGTGTATACGATGTTGAAGGACATCGTGCCCGTCTTGAGCATCCCGAAAGTCAGATCGCTCGCGTCCCCGAAAAACGAACCCGCGACATCGAAACCGCTGGTCTCGAGCGCTGCGACATTCACGAAGCCGGAAGCGATGTCGATAATGCCGCCGACAGGAACGCCGCGCGGCGTATCGCCCGGTCCCGGGTTCCGTGCAATACGGTCACAGAACTGGTTGTTGATTCCGGTCTCGTCGCGCAGACAAAGATTGACGATGTCCTGCCCGCCAATGGAAGCGATCGCGTCGGTAATCTCGATCGAGTAGTAGTCAATGGAGAATTCCCAGCGATCGAATGGCCTGAAGACAACGCCGAAGGTGTAGCTTTCCGACTCCTCGGGCGTCAGATTCTCGTTCCCGCTGACCGATCCGAAAATCGTCAAGCCGTCAAAGGCATCGAAGTCGGGGCCCAGACCCAGGGCGGCGCAGTTGTTGGCAACGGTCTGCGTTTCGTTTGCCAGGAACTCGAAGTCGCACAAGTCGTCGGGCAGGAAGTTCATCTGTGACGCGGGCGAGAAGGCCTCCGTCAGGTTCGGCGCTCTCACGGCCTCGGAGTACGTGCCGCGGATACCGAATCTCTCTACGGGCGCGAAATTGCCGCTGACCTTCCAGGCCGTCGCTCCGCCGGCATGACTGTAGTCCGCGTAGCGGACCGCTCCATCGAGCGTCAGAGTATCCAGCACCGGCACACTCACCTCGGCGAAAACCTCGGATACATCGAACGAGGCCGATGAATCCGAAGCGGGGCCTCCAAAAGCCCCGAGTTCCTCGAGCGTATCCCAGTCAAAGGCGGCCGATTCGTCCCGATACTCGACGCCGCCCGCAAAATAGACCGGCCCGCCGGGAAGATTGGCAAAGCGATTGGTGTCGCCCGTGAACGTAAGACCCAGGACGGCCTGGTCGACCTCCTGGAGGTTGGTCGCCGGCTTGAACACGAAGTCGAGCGCTTCCTGCGATACCAGGCCAATGCCGAACGGATTCAGGGGCGCGCAATTGCCGGCATCGACACTCGCCGGACTGCGATAGCCGGCAGGCTGCGCGGACGGCACATGGCTGCGGCACGCGGGCCTGCCCGTGGCCGGATCGATTACGGCATCGATGGCCGCGCCCAGGTTGGGTGTGATTCGTTGCGGCGCCCGGCGAATCTCATTACGGGTTGAACCGTATTGCGCATAGGCGTCAAGCGTCAGTGCGGAGAATCCTGCATCGAAGTCGCCGCGAAGACCTGCAACGATGGTTGAAGACTGGCGGTCATACCACTCCCCGGAAGTTTCAAGCTCAAGTACGTTGTCCAGAATTCGAACCTCCCCAACCCCGCCGGCCAGGAACCGGGCGCGAACCGATTCCGGAAGGTAGGGATTGTCCGCAACATTGATCCGCGCAAAAATGATTTGCCGGGGAAAATCGACATCGCGGCCGGAAGTCTTGGAGTACTTGGTGTCGGCATAAGCTTCAAAACTGGCGCCCACGTCAAACTTTACGCTTGCAGTACTGACGAATCGCTCGGCCGAGGGAATAATGGTCAGGTACGGATCACGCGGCCCAAGCGCGGGAGTGATTTCGGCGAAGTCACCCAGAATGAGGTTCTGGGGACGCGGATACCGCCCGGCGACAATAGGTTCAGGCAATCTGAAGATGTCGCGGCCGTCTTCGGTAAAGCTCCAGCGCCCGGTATCACCCAATGCCGCGGCATATTCACCGAACACGTTGAAAACACTGAAGGGGCCTATGATGTCTTCGGCCACATTCGGCAATATCACGTGATCGGGATTGCCATCGCCCCTGACGTTATTGGCGTCGGTGACGTTCACTCTCTGATAGTTGTTCGAGAATGGCTGATCGGGCGCCAACATGAGGCTTTGCCGGTCGTACTGCACGGACGCGGTGATATGCCCGCGCCCGTCCGCCAACTCCGAACCGCCCGCAATGGCGAACCGGTAGTTTTCGCCGGCGGAATTCTCGAATCGGCGGTTGTAGTTGGTGTCGAAGACAACGCCTTCCAGTTCGTCGTCGAGGATGATGCTCACCACACCGGTTACCGCATCAGATCCGTAAACCGCGGATGCGCCACCGGTGATGACCTCCACCGACCGGATCAGGATGGGAGGGATGGTCGACAGGTCGATTGCCTGGGTGCCGGCAGCCCCGGAAACATGCCGCTTGCCATTCACCAGAACCAGAGTCCGGGACGTGCCCAGACCGCGCAGATTGGCCCGGCTCAATCCTGTACTGCTGGTTGACCCGTTGCGTTCGTCCGCCGAAATGGACTGACGCCCGCCGAAGCTCGAAAGCTGGGGCAATTCCTGTAAAAATTGACCCAGATCCGGTGTGTTGGAATAAAGCACGTCGTCCGAACCGACAGAGACCAGCGGCGCCGCGACGTCGGCCGGATTTCTGGCAATACGTGAACCCGTAACGACCACCTCCTCCACGATCGCATCACTTCCGTCGACATCATCCGATGCAGCATCCTGAGCGATCGCGGGATTGGCCACCAATAGCGCGAGCATTGGCAGGGCGAATCTCAGTTGATTTTTCATGTGGATTTCTCCTTCGGACCTGCGGCTGGTCCATTGTTCGGTTTTCCCTCTACACAACCAAGAGTCGCCACTCGCTCATGTAGACATCAGGGAGTATGCCATTTACCATACTACCATTCAAGTATTTTTTGAAGGCCCTTGCAAATGAGCGATGCCTCGCAAATTTCGCACCTCCTGTTCGTCAAGGCGGAGTGCGAGACCTGCCAGCTGATCGAGCCGGTCATCGGAGAAGCAATCGATGCCGGCAAGGCGATCAGAATCCTGGTGCAGGACGATCCGGCATTTCTCGGCGCGCATTCGCCCGGCGACGATACGTTGCTGGAAGAGTCGTACCGTTGGAACGTCGAGACCACGCCGACGCTGATCGCGCTCGACCACGACAGGGAAACGAGTCGCGTCGATGGCTGGGACCGGGCCGGCTGGCGTGAAATGCTGGACTTGCCGACGCTGGCGGAGGACCTGCCCGAGTTTCGCCCCGGGTGCGGTTCCAGGAGCATCGAGCCGGGCATTTACGAGAATCTGGTCGCAAGGTATGGAGACCCGGGACTGTCCGCACGGGTCGTTCGCCTGGAGGACTGGGACGACGAAATGGAGTCCTGCTTCGATCACGGCTGGACCGATGGACTGCCGGTCACGCCGCCGACCGATGCGCGCATTCTTCGCATGCTCAGTGGAACGAGCCGCGCAGCCGACGAAGTCATCGGCAGGGTACCGCCCAACCTGGCGTCGATCACGGTCGAGAAAGCCGCGGTCAACGCGGTCATGGCAGGCTGCAAACCGGAGTACTTCCCGGTCGTTCTGACCGCGCTGGAGGCCGCGCTCGAGCCCGTCTTCACGCTTCACGGGCTGCTCTGCACAACGTGCTTCTCGTCGCCGATCATCGTCGTCAACGGGCCGATCGCCAAAAGGATCGGGATGAACTGGGGAATCAACGCGCTCGGCCAGGGCAATCGGGCGAATTCGACGATCGGCCGCGCACTGCAGTTGATCGTGCGCAATGTCGGCGGCGGCATACCGGGCGATCTGGATCGCTCGACGCTGGGCGGCCCGGGAAAACACACGTTCTGTTTCGCCGAGGACGAGTACACGGATCCCGATTGGGAACCGCTGTCGGTATCGCGTGGGTTTGCGCGGGGGCAGAACACCGTCACCTTGTTCCAGGGCGACGGGGTGCAGGGGATCATCGACTGGCGCTCCAATACGCCTGAAGAACTCAGCAAGTCGCTGGCCATGTCGTTGCTGGCGGTCGGCCACGTAAAGCTCGCCGAGTTCACGAACGCGATGCTCGTGCTGTCGCCGGAGCATCACGCCATCTTTCGCGATGCGGGATGGAACCGCGCCGACATCACGGCGTCGCTGCACGACAACCTGAAGAGACCCGGGGCCGAGATCATGCAGGGCGCCCAGGGCGTCGGAGAGGGTATCGATCCCGCCCGCGCCGAAGAGACTGTCAATAAGTTCTGGCCCGAAGGTCTGCTGATCGTGCGCGCCGGCGGACAGGCTGGCTTGTACTCGGCGATTCTTTGTGGCTGGACCGGTGGCCGTTTTCGGGAGGAATCTCAGCCCGTCACGAGGGAAATCGTGTTGTGAGCGCGATTACCCTGCGAGACCCCACGGCGGAATCGGCTGCCGTGAACAGGCCGCGGCAGCCGCCACCCGCGTCACTGGATGGCAAGACCGTGGCCCTGCTCGATATCGGCAAGATGCGGGGAGACGAATTCGTCGATCGCCTCGAACAATTGTTCACCGAGTCGAAAGTTTCCACCAAACGGTACAAGAAACCGACGAATACGCGCACGGCCCCCACCGAGATCATCCAGGACATCGTCACCGAAACCGATGTGGTCGTATTGGCTCTCTCCGACTGCGGGTCATGCACATCGTGTTCGACCCATGACCTGAACGATCTCGACAACCTGGGTATTCCCGGCGTCAGCGTTCTGACGACCGCATTCAAGCAGGCGTTCGAGCAACAGTGCTCGAAGATAGGTTTTGACGGCGCGTCCGTGTATACGCCTCACCCGGTACTGAATCGGACCACCGAGCAGATCCACCAGTTTGCCGACTCGGTTTTTGACGAGATCCGGGCGGCGATCGTGTTGAGTCCCGCGGGGGGAACCTGACCAAGGCCGTTGTCCGGGGCGGTCAGCCGCGCTCCTTGTTCAGCATCTCGACGAATTCGCGGTCGACCTCGGTGACGCCGCGCTCCTTCGCCTGCTTGATGATTCCCTTGAGCGCCGTCTTGATGAAGGGCTTGGGTATGCCGGTCAGTTGCTTGCAGGCTTCGCGCGTGAACCTCACTTCCGGGTCGATGCGGTTGGCTTCGTAGAGCACCGATTCCTCCTTGGCTCCCTTGTCGGTGGGCGTCGGGAACCAGAAGGCCTTTTTTCTTTCGGCGAACCAGAACTTCTCGCCGTCCCGGAACCCGAACGTGATGGGCATGTTGGGCATGCGCCGGGTGCCGTTCTCGATATTCTTCGCCCAGGTTTCCTTCAGCAGGATGTTCTCAAGCCGGAGCACCAGGTATTCGGGCGTCCTGCCGTCGTCCTTGATCCGAAACGTCTCGTCCCAGTGGGCTTCGTGCACCTGAAACGCTTCCTTGATGATCAGCGGGCAGCCGTCCGCCGTTCCGCGTCCGGGCGTGGGGCTCTCGATCAGCGTGTACGGGTTGTCCGCCATCTTTTCCTCGGTGGTCTGGCCCGGATAGCCCAGACCGACGATCTTCTTGAGCTTCTTCCGGTCGAACTCGACGAAGTTCACGGCACACTTCGGATTGCGGTGAAGGTTCGTCTCGGTGTTCGATCCCTTGCGGCTGCAGACCAGGAAAGACCGCTCCTTGATCACCTCGAATGGAAGGGTCAGCTGATACGGGCCGATATTGGTCGAACCGTCCTCGCTGACCGTCGTGATCAACGAGAAGGACGACGGCCAGTACGAACTGGCCTGGTACCAGTTGTCGCGCATCGGACTGTTGACGAACTCCTCGTCGATCGTCTTCGGGCCGAATACGCGGTCCAGCAAACCCATTGAATCTTTCCGCCTGTTGGTATCGATGTGGCGCCGGCCGGCCGGTCGACCTACGCGACGCGGCGCGAGTCTAGCAGATCGAATAATTACGCGCCGGAGGCGGGATGACAGCTATACTTCCGCAGCATGGACGCACAAGTTAAGACACTGCCCGAGAAGGAGGAAGTGCGGATCCGGCCGTTCTGGTATTCGGATTACTGGATCTTCCCCAAGCTCATCACCATCGTCACCACGCTGGACAAGCACGGCCGCGTGAACGCCGGCGCCTTTTCGCACATCATGCAGTACGACGTGATGCACAAGAAACCGCGCATATTGCTGGGCGGCCGCAACACCGCGCACACGATGATCAACATAAGGGACACGGGGGAGTTCGTCATCAACTGCCCGAAGTACGAGACCCTCGACGACATGATGGAGACCGGCCGTTTCTATCCCGAGGGCGCCAACGAACTGGATTACACCGGCTACACGATGATCCCTTCGCGCAAGGTCAAACCGCCCAGCATCGCCGAGTGCCCGCAGATCATGGAGTGCACGGTTGACAAGTTCTATGAACTCGACCGCACCCAGGCCCACGTGATCGGCAACATCGAGGCCATCGTGATGGACAAGGGCCTGGCCGCCCTGCCCCGCGCCGAGCGCCTGCCGGCCATGGCCCTGCCGGTGGGGCTGGGCGACGAGAAACGCAGGGACTACTTTCATACGTCCACGCGCGACGTGGTCATGCACGTGCTGGGCGACCCGCCGGAAGTGGACGTCCCGCCCGTGGAGACCGTAGAGGCGGAGGAAACCGCGGAAACGGACGCGATGGAGTGGGACGCCCAGGCGCTGGAAATGCTCGACGGAGTGCCCAAGGCCCTGCAGAAGATGGTCAGGGGCCAGGTCGAAGGCACGCTGCTCGACCGGGGCGAGAAAGCCGTAACCGGCGCTCTGTTCAAGGGACTGGCCCGGGAATTCGGCCTCAGCGAGGAACTGCTGGACAGATATCGCACCGATGCGGACACGCCGGCTTAGGTTCGACGAAAACGGCGAACCGGCCGACGTGGTGCGGCTGGAGGAGGTTGAACTCGGCGATCCGGGACCGGGCGAGGTCATCGCCAGGCTGGAAGCCAGCGCGATGCACATCGCCGACATCAAGCTGGTGCAGGGCATCGACGCGTTGCGCCGTCCCCTGCCCGTCACGCCGGGCTTCGAGGGCGTGGGAACCGTCGTGGAGACCGGCGCCGATTCGGGCTACCAGGTCGGCGACCGTGTGTTTCTTCCGCTGGGCTGCGGCACTTTCTCCGAATACGTGCGGGTCCACAGGAACGCCATGGGCATGCGGCGCGCGCCGGCCGGCGATGCGGAGCAGCTCGTGCTTTCGAACATCAACGGCGCAACCGCCTGGACGCTGCTGCAGGACTTCGTGGACCTCGAGCAGGGCGAATGGGTGCTGCAGGACGCAGCCAATTCCAACGTCGGGCGGTACCTGATCGCCCTGGCGGCCAGGTGGGGCTATCGCACGGTCAATCTCGTGCGGCGCGAGGAGGTCGTTCAGGAACTGAAGGACCTGGGCGCCGACGCCGTGGTCCTGGACGGACCGGACCTGCCGCAGCGAATACGCGAAGCCACCGGCGGGGCCGATATCCGCCTCGGAATCGACGCCATCGCCGGCGAAGGCGTGATGCGCATGGCCGACTGCCTGGCCGACGGCGGCCTGATCGTCAATTACGGGACGCTGACCGACGAACCCTGCCGGATCGATTTCTGGCAGATGTTCCTGCACGACATCCGCCTGTGCGGCATGTCGACGACGCGCTGCTTCGCGACCCGCACCGAAGAGGAAGTCGACGAGTTACAGGAGGAGATCGCGCTGATGGCCGCCGACGGGCGCCTGAGCGCAAAGATCGCCGCCCGCTACACCCTCGATGAATGGCGCGAAGCCTTCGCCCACGCCGCGCGCACCGGCTCGGCCCGCGACGGCAAGATCATCGTCCTGCCCAACGCCTAGCCTGGGAGCGAGGGCGTCCCGCCCTCCGGAGGCCGGGACGGCCTCCCGCCCAGGCTTAAGGAAGCAGAATCGTCGAGCCGGTAGTGCGCCGGCCCTCGGCGTCGCGGTGCGCCTGGGCCACGTCCTGCAGGGAATAGCGCTGACCGATCTTGATCGACAGCGCGCCGGAACCAACCTGCTCGAACAACGCTGCGGCGGCGCCGCGCAGTTGCTCCTCGGTTGATACGAAATCGAACAGGATCGGCCGGGTGAGCTTCAGTGAGCCGCGCCGCGCCAGGTCGATGGGCGCGATCGGCTCGACCAGTCCGGTCGCGTTGCCGAAGGTCACCATCGTGCCGAGCGGACGCAGGCAGTCCAGCGACTGCATGAACGTGTCCTTCCCAAGGGAGTCATAGACCGCCGCCACGCCGCCGCCACTCAACTCCTTCACCCTGGCCACCAGGTCCGGATCGTCGGCCAGCAGGACGTCGGCGCAACCGGCCTCAAGCGCCTCGTCCACCTTTCCGCTGCTGCCTACGATGCCGATGACGCGCGCTCCCAGAAGCGTCGCCCACTGCGCGGCGATCTGCCCCACGCCCCCGGCGGCCGCATAGAGCAGCACGTCGTCGCCTTGCCGCACCGGGTAGCTGTGGTGCAGCAGGTACCAGCTCGTCAGACCCTTCAGCATCATGGCGGCCGCCTGCTCGTAACTGACGGAATCCGGAAGAGGCACGGTACGGTCCGCGGGATAAATTCTCTCCTCCGAATAGGCTCCGATCGGAGGCGTGCAATAGGCCACCCGGTCCCCCGGGGCGAACCCTTCAACGCCCTCGCCCACCGCCAGCACTTCGCCGGCGCCTTCGGAGCCCAGTCCGCTCGGATATTCGAGCGGATAGACCCCTGTGCGGAAGTAGGTGTCAATGAAGTTGAACCCGATGGCCCGGTTGCTGATAAGCAGTTCGCCGGGCCCGGGAGCGCCCACCTCGACGGCGCGCCACTCCATCACTTCCGGGCCGCCGGCCCGGTCCACCTGAATCGCATGGCTCATGCCCGAATTTTATCCGCAGAGCCAGCGGCGACAGAGTCTCAAGCCAGAGTCGGAACCAGCCCGGCATCGGCGATTCGGCGGTCCTGAGTGAGCAGCGTGGCGCCAAGCACCCGGGCCGTGGCAACAATGATTCTGTCTGCCGGATCCCGATGGAACGATTCCGGAAAGCGGTCTATTTCCGCAGCAACAGCGGGAGAAATGCCGATTCGGCGAACCAGCGGCGGGGCAGCGGCCTTTTGCAGCCAGTCACGCAACGGAATCATGAGCCGGACCCGGCCCAGGCTGTAAAGCATGGCCACTTCCCAGAGGGAAATATCCGAAATCAGGAGAGGATTCCCAGGTCCGGCAGACTCCAGAATAGTCTTCTGTGACGCGGACAGCCTGTCGTTATTTCCGTTGACCCACCAGATCAAGACATGCGTATCAAGAAGGGGATTCACTCTGCCAGACTTTCCCAATCAGCCGCCGGCAATGCGGGGGCAAGCAGATCGCCCGGCACCGTAACCGTGCCTCTCAGGTCGCGTTGCGGGAATTCTCCCTCCGCATGACTGGCAGGACCGAGTTCGGCCACGGGTGAGCCTCGCTTTGAGATCGCTATGCGCTCTCCGGTTCGCTGAACGTGGTCCAGAATGGCAAGGCAGCGCGCCTTGAAGTCGGATGCTGTAATCGTTTCCATTTGACCAGTATGAACGACCAGTCATATGAAATCAACGCACGGCCTCCGCACTTCGGTCCGGGGCCGCCCAAACAATGGCCGCGGCAGCCACAGCAATAGGCGCGAGCGAGGCGTAGAGCACCGCGTCCCAGCCGAGCGCCTGCATCACTACGCCAGCACCAAGCGATCCGATGGCGGCAATCCCGAAAATGGTGAAATCGTTAAGCGCCTGGACGCGGAACCGCTCGACCGGGCGGTGGGCGCGCGCCAGCAGGGCCGTGCCGCCTACGTAAAGGAAGTTCCAGCCGACTCCCAGCAGCACCATTGCCGCGCCGTAATGGAGAATGTGCCGGCCCGCCAGACCGGCCGCAAGCGTCGCGCCCAGCAGCGCAGCGCCGGCCAGCATGACCCGTCCGACGCCGAACCGCGTCATCAGGTAACCGCTGATCAGCGACGGGAGATACATCGCCAGCACATGGGTCTGGATGATGTTCGCGGTCACCTCAAGCGAGTACTGATCCACCAGGTGCATGGCCAGCGGCGCAGCAGTCATCACGAACGACATCACGCCCTGTCCGATCGCGGCGCCCATGACCGCCGCGATAAAGAGCCGGCTGCGCGCAATGGCGGGCAAGGAGCGCGCCACTTCGGGCCTGCCATCATCGGTCGCATATGGCATCGGCCGCAATGCCATCAGAACGCTGGCGGCAAGCAGGTAGCAGCCAGCGATAACCGCGAATGCGCCTCCGAACTGTATGTTCGGCATCCATGACTCGCCGCGAGCCACGAGTCCCGGCCCGGCCACGAGTCCCGGCCCGGCCACGGCTCCCAGCATGGACCCCACCAGCACCACCGAAACGGCCTTGGGTGCAGCCGCCGCGCTGACGCTCTCCATCGCGGCAAAGCGGTATTGCTGCGAGAAGGCCGCCGCGCATCCAATCAATACCGAGGCGGCGCAGAACAAGGCAAAGCTCCGGGTTGCGATGGCCACTATTGCCAGACCCGAGCCCAGCGCTCCCGCGCCTGCGCCCAGCGCAAAGCCCCGGCCCCGGCCAATGCGGGCCATGGTCCACGAGGCAAGGACCGTGCATAGCGCCGTGCCCACGATCAGCAGCGAGACCGGCAAAGTAGCCAGCGCCGGATTGCCCGCCAACTCCCGCCCGGCAATGCCGCCAATCGTGACCACAGCCACCGTCCCGCTCACGGCGGCGGCCTGGGCCAGAACCAGAATCGCCAGATTGCGGTTCACCAGCTCGGAACGAATCACCAACTCGCTGCTTCCTGATCGACGTTAGCGGCGCCAGCGGATCAACAATAAACGCCTACGGATTCCTGCAAATCTGCGATGCGCGATGCATCCCTTCCCGGGCAGCCGGGCCGCATCCGTCACCATTCGTTGCGCAACCTCGTGATATATCGTGCAGCATCCCCAAAACAGCCCTTGGCGGAACCCCGCAAACTGCTGAGCGCAGGGCCCTTAGCTTGCCTGCGCGGCGCCGGCGCAACAGCTGCGTAGGGCACGCCACGCTTGGTAATAACCGTTACCACGCCGTCTCGGTTGGCCGTTCGCAATATCGAGGAAAACTGGGTCCGCGCTTCCTGCACTCCCACTGTCTGCATTTTGTCCGGCGGCATGAGATTTTCCAGGTTGGCAAGCATCGCAACTTTACTCTCTCGTGCAGCAATCTGCCAAAAAATCACGGTCGTCTTGCGTGCCGGCATGTATCGGGCACCATAGGTTCAAAGCTTATCGCTGGGCACACCGATCAAATCCACGCAAACTGCATACCAACAGGCGCACAGGAGCGGGCGCTTCGGCTACAATGCGCGCCCATGGCGAATTCAGCACAAGCCGCCAAACGCGCCCGCCAGGCCGTGGAGCGGCGCGCGCGCAACATGTCGGCGCGCTCGGAGCTGCGCACCGCCATCTCAAGGACCGTCCGCGCCCTCGACTCCGGCGACGCCGAAAAGGCCGCGGCCGCCTACGAGCAAGCCAGACCTGTCATCGACTCGATGGTCGGCAAAGGCATCATCCACGCCAACAAGGCCTCCCGCCACAAGAGCCGCCTGAACAAACGCCTGAAATCGCTCTCGACGGAATAAGCTCTGCCGTGTTGGGCGGGCATCCGCGACGCTCCACATCACTCCTGCTTGGCAGACGCGCATGAAGGAAATCTACGACTGGGTCCCCTGGTTTAAGGAGTTGGCCCAAAATATCGCCGACGGCGGCCCGGAATATCTCTCTAATCGCGCGAAAAAGGTCGAGTGGCGTCACGACCAGAACTTGCAAGGGCTATTGAAGTATGGAGACGAGAACATCGATCCTTTCTCGTTCTTCTACACGGTGGCCTCAAAGGGAGCGCACTACGCGAGCCGAAAAACAACCTATCCCAGTATCAGCAAGGCATTTGAGCTGCCGGAGCTGGTAGATCATGATTCCGAATACACATTCATTTTTCCCACCCCAAATCCCATAAACCTGCTTTTCCATTACAAAGGAGCAGGCAACCCGGAACTATTGTGGCGACTGTTTCGCCAAGCGGTGAATGGAGTTGAATCCGTAATCGACCACGATTTCGACTCAGCGCTCAATATGAAGAGCATCGCGATAGTCAAGTTGACGCAAGTGCTTTTCTTGGTAAATCCTCATGAATTCTTGCCGCTGGACGAGAAGCTGCATCCTCTCAAAGTTACTGAATGGGCGAAAAAATCGCGATGGGCCGAATTTCGAACCACACTTGCGAAATTCCGCCAGTCCTTTCCCCGCTGCGCTCCCTACGAAATCAACCTGTTTGCATGGCTTGTCTTTGATAAGGAACTGAAACCTGGAAGACCCAAGTTCTTCCAGATTGGCACCAGAACCAGTTGGGAGGCCGGTACCGATAGTCTGCACGAAGACGAAGTATGGGAAGATTTCCGCGCCAGCAATTGGGTGTACACCGCGCCGCATGATGATGAGGATCGAGCGATCTTTGCTGACCGCCTTCAGGAGGCTGAACCCGGCGATGTCGTACTGGTGCGATCTGGCCGCACTTACGGACGTGGCATCGGCGTTGTCCAGAAAAACGACTATCGCGATGACCCGAATGGCAAGATTCATATCTTGTGGCTGAACACTGAGTCTGCCCGATTGCCTGGCAACGCGCACGGATACGCCTTCTCACGTGCTGGAGAAAAGACACTTAGCGCTTTTCGGGCAGCAGAGGAATATGCTCCAACATTCAAGCTACTTGAGAATCTGCGCCGAGATAGCCGAAACGGAAATGGCCCACCTGACGAGTACGAACTTACGGGTGAGGCGGTGCTTCGCGCTATCGAAGAATTTGACAAGATCGGACGCAACGCATTCCTGAGGAAGTATGGACGACGCGGTAGTGACTCCTACTGGATCAAGCACAAGGGAAACCACTACGACTTGAAGGCGACTTGGGGAGCAGCTCATGTGCACGCAGGAATGGTGCAACCGCACAGGAGCCTTGGCACCGGCCAGAACTCAATTCAAGTAAAGGCTCAGCTTGAGCGCCTTGGATTCGCCGTAGTTCACAAGCGCGAACCTGACGACACAAGCGCGACTCATGCAAAGAACCTGATTCTCTTTGGGCCGCCGGGGACAGGGAAGACCTGGAAAGCTACGCGGCTGGCGTTGGCGATTGTGCGCGGCGTGGGGTTTGAGAGGGTCGAAGGAGACGAAGGCGCCCAGCGCGAAGCTCAAAGCCTACGTTTCAATCCCGTTAACTCTGATGGCTGCATCGACATGGTTACGTTTCATCAGAATTATTCTTACGAAGATTTCGTTGAGGGCATCCGGCCGAGGCTCAAAGACGAAGGCATCGCCTACGAATTGCGCCCAGGGACATTTCGCCGCATGGCGGACGCAGCGGCCAACGATCCTGATGGCCGCTACGTTCTGATTATCGACGAGATCAACCGAGGCAATATCGCCAAGATTCTCGGCGAACTCATTACACTTATCGAGCCTTCGCGACGCGCCGGCGCGGATGAAGCAGCTTACGTTTCGCTGCCCTATTCGGGCGACACTTTTTCGGTGCCCGGCAATCTCTACATCATAGGAACGATGAACACGGCGGATCGCTCCATCCAGTTGCTGGACACGGCGCTGAGAAGGCGGTTCCGATTTGAAGAACTGATGCCGAATCCGTAACACAAACTAGTTCCCGATAACGTCAAGGGCGTCAACTGCCGAAAACTGATGCGAGCGATGAACGAACGCATCACCGCCCTCCTCGACCGAGAGCACCAGATTGGCCATACCAACTTCTTCGACATAAAGAGCATGGAAGAACTCGCGGACAGATTTCAGCACAAGATCTTCCCGCTGCTACAGGAGTACTTCTTCGATGACTGGGGGAAGATTCGCCGCGTTTTGAACAACAATGCATTCGTCAGCCACCGCAAAGTGAGCAACCTGCCTGCCGACGAAGAGCAAGTGGAAGAGGAAAGGGTAATGTACGAGCGGCTGCGCCATGATGATGAAAAATGGAGCGACCCAGAGGAATACAAGGCAATCTGCGCCAGTCCTGATCATACTGACCGGTAACACTCTCGATGCGCCTGCCGCACACCATAAGGGAGCATGAACCGTTTGAGACCGACGGGGAGCTGAGCGAAGAAGATCTCAGATCATTGGAGGACATCTGGCGAGAGTCCGCCACGCCAGGCACGGATGGCGCCGTCAGCCCTGTTTTCTCGCGCAGACGCGATGGCAAGCTGACGGCCAGCAACTATGTTGGCGTCCTCACCACGCCGCACCAGACGGTGATCGAGATACTGCCCAAAATCGATTTAGGCGATCAAGACGATACGAAGCACGAGGAGACAAAGACGCACTTCCTGAAGATGCTGCGTAGTTATCGTGGTCTGCGCCGCGCGGCGCAACTGCCCGAAAGCAGTATTCAGGAAATGAAGCGGTTCCCGATGCTGGAGGTCTTCATTCGCCAGTTTCTTGGAAACCTGCAACTCCTCGTGCGTGGCGGCCTCGCCCGCCGCTACGTGTCGCTCGAAGAAACCCTGCCTTACTTGCGGGGGCGCCTCCAGTTTCGTGAGCACATCCGCAACAACGTCACCAATCAGGCGCGGTTCTTCGTGGCTCACGATGAATTGAGTGTAGACCGCCCGGCCAATCGGCTGATCCAAAAAGCGCTGACGATGTTGAAGCCACAAATTCAAAGTGGGGAGAATCGGCAATTGCTACGCGAGCTAACGGCAGCGTTCGCTGATGTGCCGCAAACGGAGAACCCGTATTCCGACTGGCGAAAGCATCGCGTGGATCGCTCCATGCGTCACTACGGTCCGGTCATGCAATGGGTAGGCATGTTTCTGTTTCGCCACGGGCTGACCACATTCGCCGGACGTCATGCGAATCTTTCGCTTCTTTTCCCCATGGAAAAAGTCTTTGAAGACTTCGTCACGCACAGCTTTCTTCGCCATCAGGATGAGTTCAAGCTGGCCCGCCAGGGACCGGAACGTTATCTGGCCATGCATAACGGCAAAGGAGCATTCAAAACAAAGCCTGACATTTCGCTCACGGACGGCAGCGGCCGAGTTGTGTTCATACTGGACGCCAAGTGGAAGGAAATTGACGCTTCAAAACCGGAAAACAATTACGGCATAGCGCAATCCGACCTCTACCAGCTATACGCCTATGGCAAGCGCTACAAATGCCGGAAACTGGCTCTCGTCTACCCGCAAACGCGGAAGTTCAATGCCCCGCTCACTTACCGGCTTGTGAGTGAACTCACGCTGCTATGCCTTCCCTTCGACGTGACCTCGCCGAAAAATAGCGTTCAGCAATCAATGCAACGATTGGCGGAGAACATCTGAAGGCCACTCAGTCTGGCTGCATACTTCGCCCTAGCGTAGGTGAAAAAAGCACTCCGCCAAGGCGCGGGAATTGTTGGCTTCCGAGTGGCAAGAAGCTACTATAAAAGGGACCATAAATATTTGATTACGATGGCATTTCATGCTATAGTTCCGATACTGTCAACGGACTGAACGGAGTCTCGAAATGGACCTTCACTGCAATGCTTCCCACGCCCCTGTTCGCGACGCCGAACATCGTTCTTACAACGCCTCCGATCCGATCCCAGGCAGTGAAGTCTGGTTGGCCGAGCGGCAGAAGGAAGAGCGAACCCTCAACGCCCTGGAGGCGCAGATCACGGAGTTGTGGGGAAACATCAACGCGGCAACGGCGCACTTCCTGGCTCTGCTGGCGGAGTTCGACCGTCGGGAAGGCTGGGCCCAGCACGGCGTGGCGAACTGCGCCCACTGGCTGAGCTGGCAGTGCGGCATCGGAGCGGTGGCGGCGAGAGAGAAGGTGCGCACGGCAAGGGCGCTGGAATCGCTGCCGAAAATCGCGGAAGCTTTCGGCGAAGGCCGGCTGTCGTATTCAAAGGTGCGCGCGCTCACGCGGGTGGCGACAGCGGAGACGGAAGAGGAATTGCTGCACATTGCCCTCAAAGGCACGGTCGCCCATGTGGAGCGAACGGTGAGGGGTTTCAGGCGGGTGGTGCGTCGCCTGGAGCGCGACGAGGCAGGGGCCATTCACGAGCGGCGCTACCTGAATTGCCGGCGTGACAGCGACGGCAGCGTCAGGCTGGACGCCCGCCTCGCGCCAGAAGTTGGCGAGATGCTACTCAAGGCGCTGGAAGCGGCCCACGCGGAACTCGAGACGCGGGACGGAGAAAAGGAGACCGGCGGCGCCGCGGATGTTTCAGCGGAAACACCCGCCCGGAGTGTGAGCCAGCGGCGAGCGGATGCGCTGGAGCACATCTTGGGTCGGTTTCTGGCCGGGAAGTGCTCGACCTCCGCCGCAGGCGCTCACGAAGTGACGGTGCACATTGCCCACGACGCGTTGCGCGACGTGCCGGAGAGCAGCGGTGCGGAATTTGACAACGGCCGGAGCGTGGCCGTGGAAACGGCGCGTCGTCTGGGCTGCGGCGGAGCATTGGTTGGGGTGGTCGAAGGCGCGCAGGGTGAGCCGTTGGCAGTCGGACGGCGGACCCGGACCGTACCTCCGGCCATCCGGCGCGCGCTGCGCGTTCGCGACGGCGGCTGTCGCTTTCCGGGCTGCGACCGATCCCGCTTTACGCACGCCCACCATATCAAGCATTGGGCTGATGGCGGCGAGACCGCCCTGGGCAACCTGGTCACTTTGTGTTCGTTTCATCATCGGCAGGTGCACGAAGGGGGTTTTGGCGTTCGCATAAACGAGAGCGATATCGAGTTCCTGCACCCGGACGGCCGGGTGATCCCGCCGGACGGAAAGGCGCAGGAAGATTGTTTCCGCGGAAACAATCCGGGAGTGTGCGGGTCGCGACGGCTGGCGGTGTCCAACGCGGAGCGCGGCCTGAATATCGACGCCCAAACCGCCCGCTGCAAATGGGGTGGCGAGTGCATGGACTACGACATCGCGATCGACGGGCTGTGCTGGAAGGCGGGGTATCGATAGGCGGGTCAAATTCAATCGGTGGAAAGAGTCCCAGTGAACCGACTCTCATCTTTGCGTCGAAGCCGCCGCCCGGCGCCGGTGTAAATGACGACGTTTCCGCGCGGCGCCGGTACCGTAGCGAAGCGCCGGCCCGATCACTTCGCCCGCGACCGTCGGGCAGACATGTACGAAGATACAAACCCGCGAGCGCGGCCCAGGGCCGGCCCGGCGCAGTAAGCCTATCGCATGGAAGTTTGCGGGAAGTCTGCCGGCAGACTTCCACGCCGCCGAGGCCGAACAGGATCAGGCCAGCGCCAGGAACGCCACCGCGGCGGCCCACAGGACCGCCATTGCGACTACATACGATAGGACTTTCAGGGCCGCGCCAGCGCGCATTACGCCGGCGGCCAGCAGTAGGGCATGCACACCGGCGGCCGTCTCGGCCAGCAGCCAACCGAATAGGACCCAGACCGCGAAAACCCAAATCACGCTGCCAGGACCGCTCTGATCCCAGCCGGGTCACCGTCCGGGATACTAATTGTGATCAATTTATTCTTATGATGGCCATTGTTCATGGTGTGCTTTCCCCCACGGGTAGACCAGCAGGAATTTTACCTACGCAAGGACAATACTTAAGATTGGGCATGAAGTGATGCAGGGGCTATAGGAGCCGATCAGGCGAAAAGGACAGGCCGTATAATCCGCTGTTGAGCGATAGGAACGCGCTGGTTAGGGGTCGTTATGCCCTCTTTGTCCGTACTAACCGAAAGGGCCACCAAGGAACGAGGTGGGTACTACACGCCTCGCGCCATAGCAGCACACTTGGTTCAGTGGGCTGCTCGGAAAGACACGGATCTCTTGCTGGATCCATCCTGCGGCGACGGGCGGTTTATCGCCTGCCATCCCAAGAGCATCGGCGTAGAGCGCAACCCGGAGGCTGCACGGGAGGCGAAGCAACAAGCTCCCGATGCAACAGTGCATCAAGGCGACTTCTTCGAATGGGCTGATCAGACTACGGAACGCTTCGATTGCGCCGCGGGCAACCCACCGTTCATTCGATACCAGACATTCAACGGCGCAGTACGCAAACGCGCCCTGAGCCTGTGTTCGAGAATTGGCGTTTCCTTTTCGGGACTGACGACGTCCTGGGCGCCCTTTCTGGTGGTTACGGCGAGCCTGCTTAGGCGCGGTGGCCGAATGGCGTTCGTCGTGCCAGCGTCCATCGGCCACGCGCCCCACGCTGCTCCTTTGATGGAGTATCTCGTTTCCAACTTCGACGTTGTGCGGATCGTCCCCATTCGCCGCAAGCTCTTTCCGCATCTGTCGGAAGATTGCTGGCTATTGTTCGCAGAAGGCTTTGGGGGGGTAACCAGGCACATCACGATCGCACCGACTGACCGCTTCCAATCCACCCACATAGTCACTCAATCCGTCGAATCAGTGCCGGTGGAAGAGTGGCGCAGCATGTGGAACCGCAGATTACGCCCGTACCTGCTCAGCGAGGTGGATCGCTCGATTTACCAGGAAATCGCGGATCTACCGGATTCCGTGCGTCTGGGCGACATGGCCTCCGTGGGCATCGGCTACGTAAGCGGCGCCAACGAGTTCTTCCATCTACGCCCATCGGAAGCGGATCGTTGGCGCATCCCCAAGGATTTCCTGTATCCCACTGTTCGAAATAGCCGGGCACTTCCGGCCCGCAACCTTTCGGACAATACGATTCGCGAGTGGTACCGCTCCGACAAGCCCATTCTGTTACTACGCATCCCGAAGAACAAGTCGGTACCCCGGCCCGTCAGGAACTACCTGGACTCGCCGCAGGGGCAGGAGGCGCGGCGAAGCTACAAATGCCGCAATCGCAAACCTTGGTATTCCGTGCCGGATGTTCGCGTGCCAGGTTTTTTCCTGACGTATATGTCCGGCGTGGCGCCTAGTCTGGTACGGAACTCCGCCGGAGCGACCTGCACGAACGCGCTGCACGCCGTGCATCTCCACAACGATCGCGAGGAGAGACGGCTGCTGGAATCCTGGAACTCGACTTACGTCCAACTCAGTTGCGAGCTGGAAGGACATGCGCTTGGTGGCGGGATGCTCAAACTTGAACCCGGGGAAGCCGCGCGAGTGGTGCTGCCGCCGTCCAGCGCACTTTCCCGCCTGACTCCAACACACCTCGAAGATGCCCTGTGGACGTTACGCAAGTGGAGACACTATGACAACAGGCGCTGACCTGGAGAACGGTGTTGTCTTTGTGAACAGGCTGGACGCATTCCGTCACTTCGCGGAATTTAGCGGGCCAACGCAGAGCCAGTTGCACATCCGACCCTTGCATGAGTACGTCACGTCACGCCTGGTGCTGGAAGGCGGATTTCGCCCGAGCGAACTGAGCCCGCGGCCGCCGCTTAGGACCGAGAAAACCGGTAACTTGCGTCGCGTCATATTTGCGCCACAAGAGCGAACGCGAACTGAAGCTACGATCCTCGGCGGGCTAAAAACGAAGAAAGTTGACATCGTCGTAAGCAAGGACGGGATCGGTCCCGTGCTTGCAATTTCATGCAAGGGGATGACAGGAGCGGTTCGCAACCTTACGAACCGACTCGAGGAGACTATTGGTGAATGCACAAACGTTCACCTGAGCTATCCCACATTGGTGTTTGGCTATCTCTTCCTGATGCGCGCCAATCGAGAAGGAGAAGACACGTTGCTGACCGATGCAGTGCTCGACAGCCAGGGTCGACCACTTGAGGGTATCGTTCGCTTTCATCAGGCCCTGAGCGGCATGATCGGGCGGCTGAGTGCGCGGAACGACGCCAGCCGCTACGAAGCAATCGCAATGACGCTCGTGGAGGTATCGCCAGCGCGTGCCGGCGAAATCAATGAGGACTATCCACCTCGTGGTAGCGCCATTCATTTTGATCAGTTCGTCGACACGATATATCGGCGCTACGACGAGCGGTATGTGGTTAGCGCCCCTCTACTGGCGCGCAGGACCCGCAGGTTGGAATGGTCTGGCGACTCTCCGGCGTTCGATGCGGAGCCTCTGCAAAGGCTTGACTATCGCCCCAGAGTTGCTGCTTAGCTCTCGTTTCTGATTGGGCCCAAGAACTCTGGACAAGATATGCCGGTTTATATGGAAATTAGGAAGTTTATCTCCGGCTTATAAACTCGCTAATTTCACTCAAATTGGCGGGGCGAGTGCGTGGCGCACGGCATTTGACGCGACCGGCATGGTCGACCAGTGAGGGCGGGTCGCCGCGAGGGACATGCCCTCTTTCCCTTGGTTAGCGCAGGCGGACGGCGGTGCCGCTGGCGGCGACCATGAGCATGCTGCCGCCGGAGACCACGACTTCGTAATCCAGGTCGATGCCGACGACGGCGTCGGCGCCCTTCATGCGGGCTTCTTCGGACAATTCGGCGAGCGCTGTCTCGCGGGAGCGACGCAGCTCTTTCTCATAGGCGGTCGAGCGGCCGCCCACGATGTCGCGAATGCCGGCGAATATGTCCTTGAGGATGTTGGCGCCGACGATGGCCTCGCCGGTCACGATTCCGCGGTATTCGCGAATGGTCTTGCCTTCAACGGTTGGCGTCGTCGTCAGAATCATGCTCTTTCTCCAAATTTTCCAGTCTTTGTACGGATGCAGTTGCAAGCTCCCAGGCGCCCGCGCCGGTCAGTGCCGAAATCGTGAACACGGGGGCGGACCAGGCCAGTTCTGCGACCAGACTCTTCCTGATACGCGTGGCCTCATCTTCGGGCAGAAGGTCGGCCTTGTTCAATACCAGCCAGCGTTCCAGTCCGGCCAGCTTCTCATCGAACTTCTCCAGCTCTCCCGCAATGGTAGTGACGTCCTCCGCCAGACTCCCGACCGGCGCCGCTCCACCTTCCGCGGAGGTCATGTCCACCAGGTGCAGCAACAGCCGCGTGCGTCGCAGGTGGCGCAGGAACCGGGACCCCAGTCCGACGCCGCTCGCCGCGCCCGGCAACAGCCCCGGGATATCGGCCATCACGAAGCTCTGCATTGGCCCCACGGCCACCACGCCCAGCTGTGGATGCAGGGTCGTGAACGGGTAGTCCGCCACCTTGGGACGGGCCTCGGACACGGCCCGCAGCAGGGTGGACTTGCCTGCGTTCGGGAGGCCCAGCAGCCCCACGTCGGCCAGCAGCGTCAAGTCCAGGTCGAGGCGGCGGGCTTCGCCGCGAGTGCCCGGCGTGTGCTGGCGGGGCGCCCGGTTGACGCTGGACTTGAAGCGGGCGTTGCCCCGCCCTCCGCGCCCGCCGCGGGCCACCAGCAATTCGGTCTTGCCGGCGGTCAATTCGCCCATCACTTCCTGCGTATCGGCTTCGGTCACCCGGGTGCCGGCCGGCACCGGGATTCGCAGGTCGGCGCCGGCCGCGCCGCTTCGGTCGCGGCCCGCCCCGGCGCTGCCGTTGCCGGCCCGAAACACCTTGCGGGCGCGGAAATCGGCCAGGGTGTTGATGTCCGGCGCCAGCACCAGCGTCACGTCGCCGCCATCGCCGCCGTCGCCGCCGTCGGGGCCGCCGCGGGGAATGTATTTCTCTCGGCGGAAACTCACGCAGCCGTCGCCGCCGTCGCCGGCGCGAACGCGGATTCGGGCTTCGTCGGAGAATTTCATGGCGGCGGTGGCTGGCGAATGCTGAAGCTACCACGGGTGGGAGCGGCTTGGGATGCGAGACCGGAGGGAAGGCGTCTCGCCTTCCCGGAGGGCGGGACGCCGCGAGGGTCGTGCCCTCGCTCCCAGGGTTGAGGGCGGGACGCCCTCGCTCCCAGGGTCAGGAGGGGATTACGGAGACGAAGCGGCGGTTTTCCGGGCCCTTGCGCTCGTAGCGGACGACGCCGTCGCTGGTGGCGAACAGCGTGTGATCCCGGCCCAGCCCCACGTTGGCGCCGGCATGAAAGGCGGTCCCGCGCTGGCGCACGAGGATATTGCCGGCCAGCACCTGCTCGCCGCCGTACTTCTTGATCCCCAGCCGTTTGGACTCGGAATCGCGGCCGTTGCGGGAACTGCCCGCAGCTTTCTTATGCGCCATAGGTCAACTCTCCTCGCCCGCCTTGTCCGCCGCGGCTTTCTTTGCCGGGGCCTTCTTTGCAGCGGTTTTCTTCGCCGGGGCTTTCTTTTCGGCAGCCTTCTTCGCGGGCGCCTTTTCCGCAGGAGCCTTCGGCAGCTCGATGCCGGCAATCTCCACGGTCGTGAATTGCTGGCGATGCCCCAGCGTGCGGCGATAGTCCTTGCGCCGCTTGAACTTGATCACTTCGATCTTCTTCGCCCGGCCGTGCTCACAGACGGTGGCCCGAACCTGGCCCACCGGCTTGCCCGATGTCCCGATGCGCGTCTCCGAGCCTTCCTGCCCGCCGATCAGCAAGGCTTCGAAACTCAATTCGTCGCCGACGTCGGCGCTGAGGCGCTCAACGCGCACCCGCTGACCTTCGGAAACGCAATACTGCTTGCCGCCGGTGGCGATCACCGCAAACATCTGGACTCTCCGGGAACCTGACTGGCCGGGGCGCGATTATATCCGCTCACGTCCCCCGGCGGGACAATCTATCCCCCGTCACTGCCGCCGCCCAGCCCGACCGCGTCGGCGGCGAACGCGAACTGGTTGGCGACGTCCTCGATCCGCATCCAGGTGGGCGTGCCCGCGCCGTGACCCGCGCGCGTCTCGATACGGATCAGCACCGGCCTGGCGCAGCCCTGGGCATGCTGCAGCGCCGCGGCGAACTTGTAGCTGTGCCATGGCACGACCCGGTCGTCATGATCTGCGGTGGTGACCAGGGTCGGCGGATAGCAGACGCCCTCGGCGACGCGATGCACCGGCGAATAGGCGTACTGGGCGCGAAAATCCGCCTCGTTCTCGGACAGGCCGTAATCGTCCGCCCAGGCGCGCGCGTTGGCGCTGGGCGTGTGGTAGCGGAGCATGTCGAGCACGCCCACGTCCGGCAGCGCCGCTCCGAACAGGTCGGGGCGCTGGGTCATCACGGCGCCCACCAGCAGGCCGCCGTTGCTGCTGCCCTGGATTACCAGCCGTGACGGCATCGTGTAGCCCTCGTCGATCAGCCACTGCGCCGCCGCGATGAAATCGTCGAACACGTTCTGCTTGCGCTCCCGGGTACCCGCCAGGTGCCACTCTCGTCCGTACTCGCCGCCGCCGCGCAGGTTGGGGATCGCGAGCATGCCGCCGAGCTCCAGCCATACCAGGCGGGAGCTGCTGTAAACGGGCCTCAGCGATATGTTGAAGCCGCCGTAGCCGTACAGCAGCGTGGGGTGATCGCCGGTCCTTTCCAGGTCCCTGCGGTGCACGAGGAACATCGGGACCCGGGTGCCGTCCTTGCTGTCGTAGAAGACCTGGCGGGTCACGAACTGCGTGCCGTCGATCGACGTTACGGTACGGTGGTGCAGTGTGCTCTCGCCCGTGCCCACGTCGTAGCGGTAGACGGCGCCGGGATCGGTAAAGCCGGAGAAGTTGTAGAACGTTTCGGGATCGTCCCATTTGCCGCCGAAGCCGCTCACCGAACCGATGCCGGGCAGTTCGATCTGCCCGACCAGGCTGCCGTCGGCCTCACGCACGAGCACCAGCGGCTTGACGTCCTGCAAATAGGAGGCGATCAGCCGCCCGCCCACCGCGCTGATATTCAGCAAGGTGTTCTCGCTCTCGGGAATGACTTCGGTCCACTCCTGCGGGCTGTCGATGTCCAGTGAAATTACCTTGCGGCGCGGCGCGTCCCTGTTGGTCGAGAAGAAGAAGGTATCGCCCTCGTTCGCGACGTAGCTGTATATGGCGTCCCATTCGTCCAGCAACGGCCGTATCGCGGTATCCGGTTCGTCCATGCGCCGGTAGTGGACCGCGTTGCTCAGATAGCCTTCCTGCAATACGACGATCAGGTAGGCGCCGTCCTCGGTGACGGCGGCGTAAGCGTTGCGGCCCTCGTCCGGCGGCATCTGCAGCACCAGCCGGTCCTCGGCCTGTTCCGTCCCGAGTTCGTGAAAGTAGACCGACACGGCTTTCTTGTCGTCGCCGGCGCCCTGCCCGTCCACCGGATAGCGGCTGTAGTAGAAACCGCGCTCGTCGGGCGTCCACGATACGCCGGTGAACTTGGTGTAGGTCAGATGGTCGGACAGGTCCTCGCCGGTTGCGACTTCGCGCACGTGCCAGTCGCGCCAGTCGGACCCCCCGTCGGACTTCGCATAGGCGATATAGCGGACGCCGGGACTTACGGAGTTGCCCGCCAGGCTGACCGTGCCGTCCTCGCTCCAGGAGTTCGGATCGAGCAGCGCCCGCGCCTCGCCGTCAAGGCCGTCGCGCACGTAGAGCACGCTGTGGTTCTGCAGGCCGTCGTTTTGAAACTCGAAATACCACGGTCCTTCGCGCCAGGGCGCCGAGCGGCGCGGATAGTTCCAGACCTCGGTTAGCCTTTCCCTTAGCTGCTCCCTCAGTTCGATCGACGCCAGGTAGGGCTCGACCAGCTCGTTCTGGGCCGAGATCCAGTCCGCGGTCTCGGGGGCGTCCATCTCCTCCATCCAGCGGTAGGGGTCGGCAACCTCAACGCCGAAATAGTCGTCCTGCTGTTCGGAGCGCGCCGCGGACGGATATTCGAACCCGTCGCTCCCGGGCGGAGAGCAACTTGCGGCAAGCAGGACCAGCGAAACAAGAAGAACAGTTCTGCGCATGTCGGGCAACTCCACTCCGGAGAGGCTGAATTCTAGCGTCGTTTCACGCTCATATGATCGCATTATTACTGGTGCAAGCCGTATCGCAAACACTTCACTTTGAAAACCATAACCTGTATGCATTCGGGGCGTAAAAGACTCCGGGAATGGATTTATCTGCTGCATAGCGTAATGACCGCCCGCAATAGCGTGAGCGCCAGGCGGTTGAGCAAGGAGTTGTCTGTGCAGTATCGGTCAGCTTGGTATATGATGCATCGCATTCGTGAGGCTTGCGGACGCGAGGATTTCAGGCTTGCCAACACGGTGGAGGTTGATGAAACCTACGTAGATGGTAAGGAAAGAAACAAGCACGCCGCCGAGCGCCTGAATGCGGGACGAGTAACTGTGGGCAAGACCGCCGTTGTAGTTCGCGAAAGAGGCGGTAAGGTCAAAGCCGCTCCGGTAGAGCGCATCAATGGAAATGCGCTGCTGGGCTTCGTTGAGGAGTCCTTGGAACCCGGCTCACAGTACTATACGGACATTACGGACATTGCCACAACTTACCCTGCCCCAAATGCCCAATGCAAGCAGGAGGCTGTTGCTCACAGTGCCAGTGAGTATGTGCGTGGCCTAGTTCATACGAATGGGATTGAGAACGCGTGGCGCCTGATGATGCGTGCGATTATAGGCACTTGGCATCATGACTCTCCCAAGCACTTAGGGCGGTGTGAGAGTCAGGTTGCTATACGGTTGAGCGAAGGCAATCTTGAAAGAGATATCCCGGGCAGAAAGGCATCCTTGATGCAACAGATCGGCGGGATGCGGATCAGTTATGAGGCACTGGTAGCGGGCAATTGGCTATCCAGCGAGGTGCGGTCGGTTTGAGTGCAGTTCGAGTTCCCCCAATCAAAACTCAGGGGATTAAGACTAAGATCGTTCCGTTCATCATGGAGAGTGTTGCTTGGGATAGATCAGGAAGATGGATTGAGCCTTTTGTCGGTTCCGCAGTGGTTCTTCTCAATGTCAATACTGACCGTGCGCTTGTCGGAGACACCAATCAGCACATAATCGGCTTCTACAAAGCAGTACAGCAAGGCAAACTTACTGCTGATAGCGTTCGTGAATTCTTGGAACGAGAGGGAAGTATTCTCTTGCGTGACGGGCAAGAACACTATTATCGAATACGAGAACGTTTCAACGCATATCACGATCCTCACGATTTTCTCTTCCTGAATCGCTCATGCTTCAACGGCTTGATGCGATTTAACAAAAAAGGACGCTTCAACACACCGTTTTGCCGAAAACCGGAACGATTTCGTCCCGCTTACATCACGAAGATTTGTAATCAAGTTGGATGGGTTGCCAAGAGAATGCAGGGCAAAGCATGGGAATTTGTATGTGCTGATTGGACCGAAGTCCTTGGCGATGCGCGCCGTGGTGATTTCGTATACGCGGATCCTCCCTATGCTGGACGATTTACTGACTATTTCAACTCATGGGACGAAGATGATGCGGCTAAATTGGAAAAACAGCTAAAGGCCCTTCCCTGTTCTTTTCTCTATTCAATGTGGTCTGAGAACAAGTACAGGAAGAACGAGAGGTTGCATCAATCTTTTCGGGAATACGAGATTAGAACCTTTTCACATTTCTACCATTTAGGCGCGACCGAGAATCTACGAAATAGGATGACGGAGGCATTGATTGTTGGATGAGAGAGTTCATCCTAACGGCTTTGGCAGAAGTGCAGAATGGCTATTCCCTCTGCGGTGTTGTGGACCGAAGGGGGCGCGTTTATCCGTTGGGTTCGGATACGAAGGTCATTAGCGCGTTGTTTGAGATCGTTACTCGACAGGCTGTGGCGGCCTATGCCAGAAGCGCAGGGCTTCTTTTGGTGGAACCGACAAAGCAAAATCACTACCCAGATTTCACGTTGATGCGAGATGAGAACGATAGAAATAAGATTGCTCTCGATGTAAAAACCACATATCGGAAAGAGGGACAATCCGGATTTAGTTATACCTTGGGGAGTTATACCAGTTACATCCGCCCAGAAACGGAAAGCAAGAATATCCATTTCCCGTACAGCCATTATCGGGAACATTGGATCATCGGATTTGTCTATACGCGAATAGAGAACAAACGCGATGCGAGCGGGCGCATCTACTCCTTTGATACATTGGATCAAATACCTATTCCTTTTGACGATGTGGAAGTTTTTGTGCAGGAGAAGTGGCGTATAGCGGGAGATCGTGCCGGAAGCGGAAATACGACCAATATCGGAAGCATTACCGGCACGCTGTCAGACTTCGTTGCCGGAAATGGTGTCTTTGGTTCAGAGACAGAGTTTCTTGATTACTGGCGAGGCTACAGGCGTACCGTGCGTGAGCGCCGAATGTCATACATGAACATTCGAGAATTTCGAGGGAGAACATCGTGAAACTACAACCCTTCCTCCGCCACTTCAAGCGCGTGGAACGCAGCGACGGTTAGAAACAGTGCTTTTAAGGAAGCTGTGGAGCAGATATTGCTATCGCCAAAGGGCAAAGTTCGCAGCGAGAACCGCAAGACTACGAAAGCGGAAATTCAGCAAGGCCGGCGGCTGGACAGGCGGCGCACATGAAACGCCTTGCTGATTTAACTACATTAATCCCAAATTGATATCATTGGCGCGGTGTCCAATTCGGACGTATTCCGGCAGGCCTTGCGGTTGGTGGGGAAGGACTTCAACCTCCTCAACCGCCTCATCTACAGCCACTTGCGCAGCGACGTTCCGCTGGTAGGGCGGGTGGCGCAATACCTCCTGAACTCGGGCGGCAAGCGCATACGCCCCCTGTTGCTGATGATCGTGGCGCGCGCGCTGGGCTGCGCTCCGGGCGGCCCCCAGGTTCGCGCCGGCGTCATCGTGGAATACATCCACTCGGCCACGCTGCTGCACGACGATGTCGTGGACGAGGCGGAAATGCGCCGCGGCAAATCGGCGGCCAACGTGCTGCACGGACCGGCGGCCAGCGTCCTGGTGGGCGATTTCCTCTACTCGCGCGCGTTCCAGTTGATCGTCGAACTGCTCGAGCAGCGGCGGGCCGTCGAGGTCCTCGCGTCCACCACCAACCAGATCGCCGAAGGCGAAGTCATGCAGTTGATGAATCTGAACGAGCTGGCCGTGACCGAAGAGCAGTACCTCGAGGTCATTCGGCGCAAGACCGCCTCGCTGTTCGAAGCTTGCGCGCGGATCGGCGCCATCCTCGCGCACAGCGACAGGGAAGTCGAAGATGCCGCCGCCCGCTACGGGCTCGAACTCGGCATGGCCTACCAGATCACCGACGATGTGCTGGACTACTCGGGCGGCGAGGAAGCGTTCGGCAAGAACGTCGGCACCGACCTGAAGGAGGGGAAGACGACCCTGCCCCTGCTTCATGCCATGCGGGTCGGGTCCCCCGCACAGCAGAGCGTGCTGCGCGATGCCCTGCGTACCGGCGGCCTGGGCAACCTTTCCGGCGTCATGGAAGCCATCGAATCCACGGGGGCGCTAAAATACGCCGCCGGGCGCGCGCGTGAAGCTTCCGAGCGCGCCGCGGATGCCCTGTCCGCTCTGCCCGAAAACCGCTTTTGCGAGGTGTTGACATCGCTGGCGCGGTTCGCGGCGGAGCGCAGTTATTAGTGACGTTTCTCACGACACTAGCATCCGGGCATTCAGCCTTACGGTCGGGGTGTAGCTCAGCCTGGTAGAGCACTGTCTTCGGGTGGCAGGAGTCGCTGGTTCAAATCCAGTCACCCCGACCATTAAATTGCTTGACCAGTGATATAAAAATCATTGACAAGCCCATGAAATAATGTATATTTGCTGAACCAACAACGCCACCATTAGGGCAACGATGATGCGCAAAGCAGTTGTTGGAATCACTCTCTTCCTGCTCGCGGCGCCACTGGCCGCCAACGAGAAGCTCAATGACAGGATGATGCACTCCGCATCAATCCTGCAGGAAATCCGCGGTCCCCTTGAAGAAGAGCCCCCCGGCGTATTCGAAGACGCCTATGCGGTGGCGATATTTCCGGAATTCGTGAAGGTGGGCCTTTTGGGCGGCGTGAAACACGGCCGCGGCGTGTTGTCCACGCGGCTTGAGTCGGGTGGCTGGAGCAGGCCGGCCTTCGTTCGCATCACCAGCGGCAGCTTCGGCCTGCAATTCGGCGTCTCGATGTCGCAACTGCTGATCGTGTTCAAGGACCCCAAGGCCGTTGAGGCGATTTCCGGCGGGCAGTTCACGATCGGCGCCGACGCCGGCTACGCGGCGGGAGAACTGGGCGGCAGCGCGACTGCCGGCACGGACAACAAGCTGGAAAACCGGATCGTCATGATGGCCCGCTCCAAGGGCCTGTTCGCGGGCGTTTCACTGGAGGGCGGCGTTCTCAGGACCGAGAAGGACTCCAATGTCGAGTTCTACAACGACGCCATCGGGCTGGACGGCCGGACCCTGCTGGAGGACGAGATAGTGGAGTTGCCGCCGGTCGCACAGCATTTCCTCATCGTTCTCGACGAGTCCGTGCCGCCTGTTTCTTCGGAAGCGACCCAGGCAAGCGGCGACTTGGAATCGGATGTCGATCTGCGCTTCGCCGGTGACGAGGCTGCGGAAACCGTGGCGGAGTCCGCGAGCGGCAAACCTGCAGAGGAAAACACCCGCGTCAGCGCACGCCGCTCCTACACGGATTCCGAAAAGCCGCGTTCCCGGGCAATGGCCAATGCACCGGCTCCGGCCTCCGGAGGTCAACATGGTCTTGGCCTGAACGCAGCGCCCGAGTCCGGGACATGGGTAACGCCCGCGCCCCGAAGCGCGCAGCCGGGTGACGTTCAATCACAAGGCTCGGGACTGGGCGGCAGGATTGCCGGAAAGATCACCGATGCGGCGATCGATGGCGCCAAGGACCTGGCGGTAGATTCCATACGCGACAGGCGTGAAGTGCAGGGTGCCCGAGTGGCCGCACGCGTGGGCGGCGAACTTGCACGCTCTGTCCGGCCGGCTCCCTATGCTTCGGCGCCTACGCAAACGAGGCGGGCGCTCCCGAAACCGAGAGCGGCCATTGCCTCCACCGACGGTGCATGGATAACGCCCGATGCACCGGCGCCGGCTTACCAGATGGCCAGCCGGGCGCCCGATCCACTGCCGTCGATGTCCGGCGTGCCGGATTCGGAACTTGCCGGGGCGTCGATGTCCGGCGTGCCGGGCGCGGAACTTACCGGGCCGCCGGCGCCCTCGGAGTGGCCCGCTGAATGGCGGGATGCGCAAATTCTGGGCGGAGTCTGCGAACCGGAGTCCTGAACCCGCGCTAACCTGGCCGAAAATAGCGCCGCGCCAGGTCGTCGGGGGAACGGCGCAGGATATACGCCAGGGCCAGCGCCCGATTTCTGACGCTACGCCTGAACCAGCCGTCACGCTTCCACCGCCGTGCCGACACGCCCAGCGCAGCCGTCACGGGCGCGAACCGGCCCGATTTCCGCAGACGCTTTACGAGCGGAGGTTCTTCGAACAGCGCGCGAGGGGGAAAGCCCCCGGCTTGCCGGTAGGCATCGCGGCGCATGAACAGTCCCTGATCGCCGTAGGGCGTACCGATTCGCGCACGCAGGTTGATCAGAAAGGCCAACAGCCGCGCCTGCCAGCAACGCTCGCGTTCGAAAACGAATCGGAACCAGCCGCCTACGGTCCCCGTGCCCATGTGTGCGCGAATAACGGCAATGGAGTCCGGCCGCGGCGTGTTGTCGGCATGCAGAAACCACAAAAGTTCATTCGACGCCGCGCGCGCGCCGCGGTCCATCTGATCGCCCCGGCATGCGCGGGACGCGAGATAGCGGCAGCCCGACCCGGCGCACAGAGCCTCGATGTCCGGTTCGCTTCCGCCGTCCACGACGACGACCTCCGAGGGCTGCGGATCGAGCGCCGCAAGCGCCGTGAGCATGCGTTCCAGCGCCTGCCGGTCACGGTATACGGGGATGACGACGGAGACGTCCATCAGGCCAGTCGGTTCCGCACGAGCCAGCGATGCAGCTCGCACCGCGCGGGCCTCGGATCGCCGCGCAGCGCCCGGGCCAAGGGCGCCAGATCCGACTGGCGATCGACGTCGAATCCGCCGGGAATCGTCAGCACCTTGTCGCCAGCCGTGCGGCAGGCGGCGCTCAATGCATGGGCCAGGCCCGGCGTGCCCCAGGGAAGCCCCGCCAGTTGAGGCCAGCCTCGGCGCGTGGCCATCATCGTTACGCCGCCGTCGCGGGCCGCGGCCAGCACCGCGTCATGCGTGCCAAGGCCTGCAATCACGCGCCGGTAGTGCCTGGGCTTCAGCGCCGGCGCATCGCTGCCGATATAGATCCGGCGCTTGAATTGCATCGCGTGGAGCGCCCGATCCAGCCTTTCCAGGCGCCTGCCCAGGTTGCCGGCGCCCTGCGCAAACACTGTGACCGGCGCCCGGCGGTCCGATCGGCTCGCGGGCAACGAACGCGCCCAGTCAAGATCGTCGCGATCTTCCGGGACCAGCACGACCGGTCCGCGCCAGGCCCGCAGGTCCTCCAGCGCGCAGCCCAGCATCAGCCGGCAGAGTTCCACGAGGGCCCGTTCGTCCAGGGATGCCGCCAGACGGCGTTTGCCGTGACGCTCGCGCGGCCGGCGAAACACCAGCGCGAGCGCGCAAACACGCCGCTGTGCTATGCTCGAATTCAGCCTGAATAGACTCATATCAATTGGTAGATCAGTACACTTTCTAGTCCATAATCCGCACGCGAGCGCACCGGCCAGGGTAATTTGATGCAGTACTCCAATTTTGTCAGGACCTTCAACGCCCACAGCGGCGCGAAGGAGTTGATGGAAGACATGTCGTGCGCCATTCCCGGAGTCGACAAGGTGTATCGGCTGGGCGGCGGCAACCCGGCCATTATTCCCGAAGTCAGGGAAATCTTCCGCGCCGAGCTGGCGAAAATCGCCGCCGACCCCGACCGTTTCGACAACATGGCGTCGATCTACTCGGAGCCGCTGGGAGACACCCGCTTCCGCGAGGCGCTGGCCGATATGCTGCGCGAGGAATACGGCTGGCCCCTCACCGCGAAGAATATTGCCCTGGCGCCGGGCAGCCAGCTTTGCTTCTATTACCTCTTCAACCTCTTCGGCGGCGTGGGCCCGGGCGGCAAACGGCGCCGGATCATCATTCCGCTGTGCCCGGAATACATCGGCTACAAGGGATTGCTTTCCGACGATGCGGACGTCGCCTCGCGCCGCTCGATCATCCGCAAGCTTCCGAATCGTCAGTTCAAGTACGGCCTGCGCATGGAAGGGCTGGATGAAGTCGCGGACGTCGGCGCGATCGTCGTGTCCAGGCCCACCAATCCCACCGGCAACGTGATTCGTCAGTCGGAACTTGCCCGGCTTGATGAAGTGGCGCGGGAACGTGAGGTGCCGCTGATCGTGGACAACGCCTACGGCTTCCCCTTCCCCGGCATGATCTACGTGAACGAGCGCCCCGAGTGGAACGACAACACCATCCTGACGATGAGCCTGTCCAAGATCGGTCTTCCGGCGCTGCGCACGGGGATCGTCGTGGCCAACGAGGAAGTCACCGAAATCATGGGGCGCGTGAACGCGCTTACGCAGCTGGCGGTGGGGGCCGCGGGCGCCGCACTGGTCGCGCCGCTGGTGGAGAACCGCGAACTGCTGCGGATCAGCCGGGAACTGATCATGCCGTTCTACCAGCGCAAGATCCGCGACGCGGTGGGCTTCTGCCATGAAACGCTGACGAACTGCGACTACTACATCCACAAGCCGGAAGGCTCGATGTTCCTGTGGCTGTGGTTCCCGGGACTGAACGACAACCAGGTCCTCTACCGGCGCCTGCGAACCCGCGGCGTGATGATACTGTCCGGCCACGAATTCTTCCCCGGCCTGCAAGAGCCCTGGACGCACGAGCGCGAATGCATCCGCGTCAACGTCTGCGGCGATGCGGACACGGTCTTCGAAGGGCTGAGCATCATCGGCGAGGAAGCTTCCCGCCTGCAGGCCAAGGCCGCCTGAGACCTCACTGATGGACACGGGAATGCTGGTATTCCCCGGCCAGGGCGCCCAGTACGCCGGCATGGGAAGCGATCTCTACGAGGCCTTCGACGCCGCCCGCAAGGTCTACGACGAGGCCGGCGAGGCGCTCGGCTACGACATGCGGGAGCTCAGCTTCAGCGACCCCGAAGGGCAAATCGGGCTGACCCGGTATACGCAACCCGCGCTGCTGACCCATTCGATCGCCTGCCTGCGGGTGGCCAAAGCACAGTCGGGCGGCGATTTGGCGCCGCTGGCGGCGGCCGGACACAGCCTGGGCGAGTACAGCGCGCTGGTTGCCGCCGGGGCACTGGCATTCGACGACGCGCTGCGCCTGGTCGGCGAGCGCGGCCGGCTGATGGGCGAATACGGCGAAGGCGGCATGCTGGCGCTTGCCATGGACGCCGAGGAAGCGCGCCAGCTCGCCGACCGGCACTGCTGCCAGGTCGCGGGACTGAACCTGCCGACCCAGACGGTCGTGGGCGGAACGCACGCCGACCTGGAGCGACTTGCCGCCGACCTGGCGGAGAACTATCCGCGCAAGCGGGGTACGCCCCTGGCCACGGAGGGCGCATTTCACACCTATCTCATGGTGACGGCGGCGCGGGAGTTCCGCGACGTGCTCAAGCGCACGGAGTTCCGCGCTCCCCGTTTCCCGGTGCTGTCCAACTACACGGCCCGGCCGCACGATCCGGCGCCGGACGCCGTTCGCACCCGGCTCTTCTTTCAGCTCATCAACCCGGTGAACTGGGTCGGCTGCATGCAGTGGGCGGTGGAGAACGGCGTGTCGTCATTCCTGGAACTGGGCGGCGGCATCGGGCGGGGCGAATCCCCGGCGGAAAAGCGGCCGAACCTGCAGGGTATCCTGCGCAAATACTGCCGCGTCGCCGGCCACGAAGCCGAAATCAGCGCCGTCATCAACGCCGACGACGCCCTCGCGCTGAAAACGGACTAGCGGAGGTCGCGCCAGGCGCCGGCGGCGGCGCTGATCCAGGCGACTGCGAGCGCCATCCCGCCATAGGGAGTGAGCGGCGCGAAGTCGGGTCCGCCCAGCAGTTTCATGTAGATCGTGCCCGAAAACACCGCGATGCCCGCGATCAGCAGCCAGCCAGCCACCTTGTAGAAGAGGATGTCCGGGCTGCGGCGCAGCATCAGCCCCACGGCCAGCAGCCCCAGGGAGTGGGCCACGTGAATCTGGTTCGCCCAGTCCCAGGCGCGCACCTCCGCCATGGCGGCGCCCGCCTCGTAGAGACCGTGCGTTCCGTAGGCGCCCAGAAAGACGGATGACGCCAGCAGCAGCGTCGCCAACAACACAAATACCAATGGCATCAGGACCTCCTCGTTCTCGCTGGTCCCGGCTTACTCACCGGACTCAACACTAGCACGTTCCTCGAGCTCGATCAGCACGCCGAAACAGTCCTTGGGATGCAGGAACAGCACGGGCAGGCCATGCGCGCCGATGCTGGGTTCGCCGTCCCCCAGTATGCGCACGCCCTGCTCGCGCACCCGGTCGCGCGCCGCCAGTATGTCATCGACCTCGCAGCAGATATGGTGCATCCCGCCCGACGTCGCGCGCTTGAGAAATCCGCCGATCGGCGACTTCTCGCCCAGTGGTTCAAGCAGTTCCAGCGCGGTGTTGGGCAACCGGACAAAGACGGTCGTGACGCCATGCTCGGGCAGCGGCTTCGGTTCCGAAACCTTGGCGCCCAGGACATCGCGATAAAAGGCGGTGGCCTTTTCAACGTCGGCCGTGGCCAGCGCCACGTGGTTCAGCCGGCCGATGGCGCCGGATGCATCGCGATCCGGCGTGCTTTCCGCCGCCTGCCTGTCCGGCGCCGAGTCGGCCAGATCGGCGATCCGTCCGGCGAGTTCGTCCAGGCCGGTCCCCTCCAGCGCCGAGCAACTGACCACTGCATCGCGCCCCGCCGCGGGGACGGAACGCGCGTAGTCGGACGCCGTGGAGCGGGCCAGTTGGCGCGTGTCGCCGTCGGCCTTGTTGACGACGATCAGGTCGGCCAGCTCCCGGATCCCGCGCTTCATGCCCTGCAACTCGTCGCCCCCGCCTGGCGCCAGAACCAGCACGAGCACGTCCACCATCCCGGCGACATCCGTGTCGGCCTGCCCCGAGCCGGCCGTTTCCAGCACCAGGTAGTCGAAGGGGCCGCTGCCCAGCACGTCAAGGGCTTCGCGCGTTCGGGCGCCGAGTGCGCCGCTGCCGTCGCCGGTCGGCGATGGCCGGATGAATACGCCCACCTTTCGCGCGAGTTCGGCCATCCGGGTCTTGTCGCCCAGTATCGAGCCGCCGGTGCGTGACGACGTGGGATCGACGGCCAGCACGCACACGCGCTTGCCGGCCTCGACGAAGCGCAGGCCCAGTTGCTCGATCAGCGTGGACTTGCCGGCCCCGGGCGGGCCCGTGATCCCGATTCGCCGGGCCGGACCGGACCCCGCCTGCAGCCGCTCGACAAGCTCGCGCGCCGCATTGCGGTCAACGTCCCGCTCCGACTCCACCAGGGTCAACGCCCGCGCCAGGCTGCGGCGATCGCCGGCCAGCACGCCGTCCGCCAGAGTTTCGATCCTTCCGCTCATTCGTAGCGCAGGATGAGCTGGTCGGACTCCAGGTTATCGCCGGGACTCACGGCGATTTGCCGGATGCGGCCGTCGCGGGGAGAGCGCAGGCTGTTTTCCATCTTCATCGCTTCGATGACCCCGATTTCCTGGCCGGTCTTCACTTCCTCGCCCTCCTCCACGCGCAGCTGGGTAAGCACGCCGGGCATCGGCGCGTTCAGAACGGTGACGCCCAGGTGCGCCGGCCGGGCCGCCATGCGGCCCTTCAGCCGGGCCGAACGCGGCGGCAGGTACACGAAATCACGCTTGGCGCCCGCATGCGAGACCGTGACGCGCAGTCCCTCGCGCTGGATGACGAAAAACAATTCGCCTCCCGTCAATCCGGAGCCCCTGGGCACGCGGACAGTGCACCGGACAATGGGCTCGAACGGGCGCCAGCCGCTCTCCAGCCGATACACCCGTCGTCCGAACCGGACGCTTGCACACCCGTTCTCCCACTTCCTTTTTAGCGGCATCTCCTCGCCATCGGAAAGGAGCACGGCCGGCGTCCACTCCCCGGGCATCAGGCGCGCGGCGCGATCCTGGGCCAGGACCGTCACGGCGCCCAGCAGTTGCGCCAGCGCAGCCGGACCATCGGCGCCCGGCCGGAAGCCTTCGGGATATTCCTCGGCGATGAAGGCCGTGGTCAGATCGCCCGCCGCGAACCGGGGATGGTGAGCCAGGGAAGCCAGGAAAAGAACATTCGTAGCCGGTCCTTCCACGGCGAAATTATCGAGCGCGGCGGCCAGCCTGGAGGCCGCCTGGCCCCGGTCGCGTCCGTAGACCACCAGCTTCGCGACCAGCGAATCGTAGTAGACCGAAGCCTCGTCGCCCTCTTCCACACCGGCATCCAGCCGCAACGCGGGCCCGGCCGACGGAGGCTGCCAGCGGACGAGCCGGCCAGCGGCGGGCAAAAAGTCCCGCTCGGGATCTTCGGCGCAAATCCGGGCTTCCATGGACCAGCCGTTGAGTTCGACATCGTCCTGGGTGAAATCCAGTTCTTCCCCGGCGGCAATCCGCAGCATCCACTGAACCAGGTCGATGCCGGCGATCCACTCGGTGATCGGATGCTCCACCTGCAGCCGGGTGTTCATTTCCAGCAGGTGAAAGCTGCCCAACGCATCAACGACAAATTCGACGGTTCCAGCGGAGCGGTAGCCGATCGCCTTCGCCAGCGAAACGGCGGCCTGGCCCATCTCGGTGCGCATTTCCGGCGTCACGAAGGGCGAAGGCGCCTCCTCGATGACCTTCTGGTAGCGGCGCTGAATCGAGCATTCGCGTTCTCCCAGATGCACGACCGAACCGTGGCCGTCGGCCAGAATCTGAACTTCGATATGGCGCGGGCGCTCCAGGTATTTCTCGACGAAAACGCGCCCGTCGGCGAATGCCGCCTCGGCTTCCCGCACGGCCTGCTCGTAGCCTGCGCGGCACTCGGCTTCGTCGCGCGCGATCCGCATGCCGCGCCCGCCGCCGCCGGCCTGGGCCTTCAGCAACACCGGATAGCCGATGTCGGCGGCAGCTTCGGCGGCGGCATCGGCGCTTTCCATAGCCTCGGGGCGGCCGGGAATTACGGGAACGCCGGCTGCGGCGGCGATGCGCTTGGCCTCCAGCTTGTCCCCCATAAGCCGGATCGCTTCCGCCGGAGGTCCGACGAAGGCAATGCCGGCTTCCTCCACCGCCGCGGCGAAACCGGAATTCTCAGACAGGAATCCGTAGCCGGGGTGCAGGGCGTCCGCGCCCGACTGTTTGCAGGCCGCGATGATTTTTTCCACGTCGAGATAGCTCTCGGCCGCGGTCAGGCCCCCGATGCGGACGGCCTCGTCGGCCGTGCGCATGTGGAGGGCCTCGGAATCGGCGTCGGAACAGACGGCCACGGTTCGGATGCCGAGTGCCTGCGCGCCCCGCATGATGCGGCAGGCGATCTCACCGCGGTTGGCGATCAGCAGCTTCTTCAAAGCGGGATGTTGCCGTGCTTGCGCCAGGGGTCCCTGATGCGCTTGTTGCGCAGCATGGCGAAAGAGCGGCACAGGTGCGCACGGGTCACGCTGGGCTCGATCACATCGTCGATGTAGCCGTGTCCCGCGGCGACGTAAGGGTGGGCGAACTTGCGCCGGTATTCCTCGGTGCGGGCGGCGATCTTCTCCGCGTCGCCGATATCCTGGCGGAAGATGATCTCCACCGCGCCCTGCGGGCCCATCACGGCGATCTCGGCGCTGGGCCAGGCGAAATTGACGTCGCCGCGCAGGTGCTTGGATGACATCACGTCGTAGGCGCCGCCGTATGCCTTGCGCGTGATCACGGTGACCTTGGGCACGGTGGCCTCGGCGTAGGCGTAAAGCAGCTTGGCGCCGTGGCGGATGATGCCGCCGTATTCCTGCTGCGATCCCGGCATGAAGCCCGGGACGTCCACCAGCGTCAGCAGCGGAATCGAAAAAGCGTCGCAGAAGCGAACGAATCGCGCGCCCTTTACTGAGGCTTCGATGTCGAGGCAGCCGGCCAGGACCGAGGGCTGATTGGCCACAACGCCCACCGTTTCTCCGGCAATGCGCACGAAGCCGGTCACGATGTTGCGCGCGTAGTCGGGCTGCATCTCCAAGAACTCGCTCTCGTCCGCCACCTTGTAGATCAGCTCCTTGATGTCGTACGGCTTGGCCGGATCGGTGGGCACCAGGCTGTTGAGCGAAGGCTCGGCCCGGTCATCGGGATCGTCGGTGGGCCGTGCGGGGGCGCGTTCGCGGTTGCTGGACGGCAGGTAACCCATCAGCAGGCGCGCCATGCGCAGCGTCTCCACGTCGTCGTCGAAAGCCCGGTCGGCGACGCCGGAGCGGGAATTGTGGGTGTCCGCCCCGCCCAGTTCCTCGGCGGTGATTTCCTCGGCCGTGACCGTCTTCACGACGTCCGGCCCGGTCACGAACATGTACGAAGTGCCGCGCACCATGAAGATGAAATCGGTGATGGCCGGCGAATACACGGCGCCGCCGGCGCAGGGGCCCATCACCAGCGAGACTTGCGGAACCACGCCGGACGCCAGCACGTTTCGCTGGAAGACGTCGGCATAGCCGCCCAGCGAGGCCACGCCTTCCTGGATCCGCGCGCCGCCGGAGTCGTTCAGGCCGATGATGGGCGCCCCCACCTTGATGGCCTGCTCCATCACCTTGCAAATCTTGCGGGCGTTGGTCTCCGACAGCGAGCCGCCGAAGACGGTGAAATCCTGGCTGAACACGAACACGAGGCGGCCGTTGATGCGCCCGTGCCCGGATATCACCCCGTCGCCGGGGATACGTTGCTTGTCCATGCCGAAATCGCTGCTGCGGTGCTCGACGAAGGCGTCCCACTCCTCGAAGCTGTCGGCGTCGAGCAGCACCTCCAGGCGTTCGCGCGCCGTCAGCTTGCCGCGTTCGTGCTGCCGCTTGACCCGCGCCTCGCCGCCGCCGGCGCGCGAGGCCGCGCGCATCTCCTCCAGCCGCTCGAGCATTCGGGCGCGCTCGCTCACTTCCCGCCTCCTTCCAGCAGCGCCAGCATGTCCGTTGCGGCGGCCGTAATGTTGGCGCCGGGCTCGAATATCAACGCCACCCCCGCGTCCTCCAGCAGCTTGCGGTCCTGCCTGGGAATGATCCCGCCGATCACCACCCGCACGTCCCCCGCTCCCTCGGCGCGCAGCGCCTCGATCATGCGCGGCGCCAGCTCCCGGTGCCCCGCCGCCTGCGAGGAAATGCCCACCAAGTGCACGTCGTTCTCGACCGCCTGGCGCGCGACCTCCTCGGGCGTCTGAAACAGCGGTCCGATGTCTACGTCAAAGCCCAGGTCGGCCAGCGCCGATGCGACGACCCGGGCGCCGCGGTCATGCCCGTCCTGGCCTAGCTTGGCCACGAGGATCCTGGGCCGGCGCCCTTCGCGTTTTCCGAACTCGGCCACCCGCTGCTGTAGGGCGGCGAATTCCTCATCGCCTTCGTAGGCCTGCGAATACACGCCGCTCACCGTCTGTGACACGGCACGGTGCCGGCCGAACACCTCTTCCATCGCGAGTGAGATCTCCCCGACGGTGGCGCGACGGCGGGTCGCTTCCAACGCAGGAGCAATGAGTTCGGTCCCTTCCCGCGAAGCGGCCTCCCGCAACTCTGCAAGCGCGCTCCGGCAGGCCTGCTCGTCGCGCTGCGAACGGACCTCGGCGATCCGCCGCAACTGGCTTTCCCGCACCTTGCGATTATCGATATCAAGCAGTTCAACCTCGGCTTCATCGGCAAGCTGGTACCGATTAACCCCCACCACCACGTCCTCGCCGCGCTCCATTCGCGCCTGGCGGCGCGCGGCCGCCTCCTCGATGCGCAGCTTGGGAACCCCGGCCTCGATCGCGCGCGTCATGCCGCCTAAGTCCTCCACTTCGCGGATCAGCTCGCGGGCTCCCGCAGCCAAGGAGGCGGTAAGGCTCTCCACATAGTACGAACCTCCCAGCGGGTCCGCAACGCGGGTCACGCCGGTTTCCTCGCGCAGGACGAGTTGCGTGTTGCGCGCGATATGCGCCGAATGGTCGCTCGGCAACGCCAGGGCCTCGTCGAAACTGTTGGTGTGCAGCGACTGCGTGCCGCCCAGCACCGCCGCCATCGCCTCGACCGTCGTGCGAATCACGTTGTTGTACGGGTCCTGGCTGGTCAGGCTTACGCCGGAAGTCTGACAGTGCGTACGCAGCATCAGCGAGCGGGGGTTGCCCGGGGCGAACCGCTCCTGCATCAGCTCCGCCCAAAGCAACCGCGCGGCCCGCAACTTGGCCGCCTCCATGAAGAAGTTCATGCCGATGCCGAAGAAGAAGCTCAGCCTCGGAGCGAACTCGTCCACGTCGAGACCGGCGTTCAGGGCCGAGCGGACGTACTCGAGGCCGTCGGCCAGCGTATAGCCCAGTTCCTGAACCGCCGTGGCGCCCGCTTCCAGCATGTGGTACCCGGAAATCGATATGGGATTGAAACGCGGCATGTTGCGGGCGCTGAAGGCGATGATGTCGCCCACGATCCGCATGGAGGGGTCCGGCGGATAGATGTAGGTATTGCGGACCATGAACTCCTTGAGAATGTCGTTCTGCATGGTGCCCGAAAGGTCCTCAAGACGGGCTCCCTGCTCTTCCGCCGCCACGATGTACATGGCCATGACCGGCAGTACCGCCCCGTTCATGGTCATGGACACCGACATCTCCTTGAGCGAAATGCCGTCGAACAGGCGCTTCATGTCCTCGACGGTATCGATGGCCACCCCGGCCTTGCCCACATCGCCCAGCGCGCGCGGATGGTCCGAGTCGTAGCCGCGGTGCGTGGGCAGGTCGAAGGCGACGCTCAGGCCCGTCTGACCGGCGGCGATATTGCGCCGGTAGAACGCATTGGATTCCTCGGCGGTGGAAAACCCCGCGTACTGGCGAACGGTCCAGGGCCGGCCGGCATACATGGTGGCGCGCGGCCCGCGCACGTACGGCGGCGCGCCGGGCAGGCTGCGGATATGTTGCAGGCCCTCAAGGTCCTTGATCGTGTACAGCGGCTTGACCGGGATCCCTTCCGGCGTGTCCCAGATCAGGCCCGCGGCGTCGGCGCCCTTGAGCTCCTTTTTGGCCCGGGCCGCCCAATCCGGCGGCAAATTGGAGAGTGATCCGTTCGCTTCGCCCTTTTTCATCGGGAATTACGGAGTTTTGAATCTGCGGAAAAACGGGCAGTATAGCCCGCATGCGCCTTGCAATCATCGGAGTGGGCGGCGTCGGCGGCAGCCTCGGAGCGGCTCTTTTGCACGCCGGCCACGATGTTCTGTTCATCGCCCGCGGCGACAACGCCCGGGCCCTTGCGGACCGCGGACTGACCGTGAAACACGAGCGTTCGCCCTTTCGCGCCGAGAGGATCAACGTGACCTCGAATCCCGATGGACAGGCTCCCGCCGAAGCGGTCCTGCTTTGCGTGAAACGCTACGACCTGATCGACGCGATCGAGACTCATGCCGAATGGCTGGCTACCTGCGGCAGCGTCGTCACGCTGCAGAACGGGCTGGACGCGCAGGAAACCGCCGCGGCGCTGTTGCCCCCGGACAGGGTGTTGGGCGGGACCGTGCAGGTGGTCGCCAAGCTGCTGGAACCCGGCGTCATCCTGCGCGAAGGCGAAACGCTTGAGCTCAATCTCGCCGAACCCGCGGGCGGGGTGAGCGAACGGCTACGCAGCCTGGCGGACGCGCTGGCGCCGACGGGCATCGCGGCCGAAATTCACCGCAACATGAAAACCATGCTGTGGCTCAAATTCCTGATGGTCGCGTGCTCAAGTTCGATCAACGTGGCCATGCGCAGCGGTTTCGATGCGATGGCCGACAATCCGGCCATGCCGTGGCTTCTGGAGATCGCCCTGCAGGAGGCGCTGGCCGTGGCGCGCACGCTTGAGGTTCCCCTGCCCGGCGGCATCGAGGCGCAGACCCGCGCCACGCTGCGAAACGTGTTCGCTCACGGCGGCAAGGCCTCGCTGCTGACCGACCTCGAGCGCGGCCGCCCGCTGGAGATCGAGTGGCTGTCCGGCGCCATCCACCGCATGGGCGAGCAAACCGGCGTTCCCACCCCCCTCCACACCGCCATCTACAACGAGCTGCTCCCGCTTGCCAATGGCGTGACCTCCCCGCCGACTTGCCCGAAAGCCTGAATCAGGACGCGATTGAGTGATCCTTTTCCGGAGTCGTATGGCGCGCAGGATAGGTCAAGTACTCGCGATTAGACCTTTTCTGACGGATCCGAATGTCCCGAAATATCGCTGCCACGTCATAGTTAAAGCGGGCGGCATACTCGTCTCGATTGGCCCAAACTTCCGAGATAATCGAATCAGGCTTTTTCTTGTGCATGACCAGACTCCATCAGTTCGTTGGGCGTGCAAATCACCGGCGGTTCGTAACCCGCCCCACGGCAAACCTGCTCGATCCGGGATCGCATAGCCGCATTGGCAATGTGCCGGAAGTTCCACGTTACCAGATAATCAACCCCATTCGTAACCGCAATGGCGATGTGAGCAGCATCCGCGGCGGCCTGCCGCGGCACGGCGCCTTGGTCCAGCAAACGCCTGGTGAGATACTCGGCATCTTCAGTTATGTCGAGTAGCTTTACCGGCTCAAGCGCCTTTAGCCTCCCCCGGGCTGCACGCTCATCGCCTGCCTCTGCCTCCGTTTTCACGAGTTCGGATGCGACAAGCTCAAATGCCGCAAAGGCTGTGCCCCACCATTCACGCGTAACTTCCTGGTAGGCCGTGACGATCACGTCCCTGGGTTGCTTTGCCGTCAGATAACTGACGACAGATGTCTCTATGTACGCGACAGGCTTCGACATTCCCGCCTCATCTTGTAGGCTACGTTGCGGGTTACCAGACAGGCGGCCCGGACAGCGGTGATTATTCTACGGGGCCAGAAGAACACTATGAGGGCAACTGCGCGCAATGCGCTCCGCACGTACCGGCGCGAGGTATCGAGGACACGCGAATCGGGACATGGGACTGAGCACAGTTACCGGTCGGATCTGGGAACGCTCATCAACACGTTGGGGGATGGCGGAGTGCGGGCCATCAATGAGCCGACGCACGTGGACTGCGGTGCGCCGGATTTCATTGTTCATAATGACGGCGTCCCGATTGGTCATATCGAGTGCAAAGATATCGGGACATCGCTCGACCGCGTTGAGGACAGCGAACAACTCCAGCGCTACCGGGCGGGTTTGCCGAACCTTATCCTTACGGACTATCTGGAATTCCGCTGGTACGTTGACGGCGAGAGACGACAGACGGCGTATGCGGGGCGCATCAAACCCACGGGAAAAATCGCTGGAAAAAAGGAAAGCGATGAGGCAGTCACCCAGTTGCTTGACGCTTTTCTTTTCGCCGATCCGCAACCGGTGGCGAGCGCCCGCGAACTCGCCCGGCAAATGGCCGCCAAAGCGCGCCTGCTGCGCGACGGCATCGAACGAATCCTCGGCAAGGAAGGGCGCTCCGGACTCTTGGGCGAACTGCTGGTTGCCTATCGAAACGTATTGATCGCGGACTTGTCCGAAGAGGCCTTCGCCGACTTGCAGGCCCAGACGGCCGCCTACGGGCTGTTCGCGGCGCGATGCCTGCAGCAAGGGGGCAGTCAGCCGTTCACCCGCCAATCCGCTGTGTTTGCCGAAACGACCCCATTTCTCCGCGATGTATTCGGACGAATCGCCGGCCCTGGCATCGACCCTCAGATCGCCTGGATCGTGGACGACCTCGCCTTGCTGCTGGAAAGAACGGAAATGGAGCAGGTTTTGGCCGATTTTGGGCGGCGCACCCGGGGAGAAGATCCGGTGGTCCACTTCTACGAGGACTTTCTGGAAGCGTACGACCCAGCGTTGCGCGAAGTTCGCGGGGTGTATTACACCCCGTGGCCCATCGTCTCCTATATCGTGCACAGCATAGACAAGCTGTTGCGCGACCGCTTCGATCTCCCCGATGGTCTGGCCACAACCGAGGCAGCGCAAGGCGAGGGCCGTCCTGTAGTGATTCTCGACCCGGCGGCCGGCACCGGCGCTTTTCTGCGGGAAACCATTGCTCAGATCAGGAACACACTGGAGTCCAAGGGGCTTGGCGGAGCATGGCCCGACTATGTTCGCGACCACCTGCTGCCCCGCCTGTTCGGTTTCGAACTGCTGATGGCGCCCTATGTGATTTGCCATCTCAAACTCGCACTCGAACTTGGCGGACTGGAAGGCGGTTTCCACATGCCGTCGGGGCAGCGCCTGGGCGTGTTCCTAACCAATACGCTCGAAGAACCGCACGAGTCGACGACCGGTGCATTGTTCGCTCACGACATTGCTCGCGAAGCGGACAGCGCCAACGAAGTAAAGCGGGACAAGCCCGTTATGGTGATGCTCGGCAACCCACCGTACTCCGGCCACTCCGCCAACAAGGGCGCGTGGATTGTCGACTTGATCGACACTTATAAGCAAGGATTCCCTGAACTGAAGAAACCTGGTCAGGCCAAATGGCTAAGCGACGACTACGTTAAATTCATCCGGTTTGCCCAGTGGCGAATCGAGAGAACCGGCCAAGGCATCGTCGGCTTTATCACCAATCATGCTTACCTTGACAACCCTACATTCCGGGGCATGCGCCACAGCCTTTTGGAAACCTTTGACGCTATCTTCGTGCTGAACTTACATGGCAACGCAAAGAAAAAGGAACGCGCTCCAGACGGCGGCAAGGACGAAAACGTGTTCGACATCCAGCAAGGTGTCGCCATAAGCCTTTTTGTCAAGCATGCGAATAACGACAAAGTCCCTGCACGTGTTTACCATTCCGGCCTCTGGGGCCAACGGCAAGAGGAAAGCGGCGGCGGCAAGGACGTATGGCTGGCTTCCAACGATGTGGAGACCACAAAATGGGAAGAACTTGTGCCGAAGCCTCCTCGCTACCTGTTTGTGCCGCGCGACGAAACCAATGCCGAGGAGTATGAGAACGCATGGGCGATCCCAGAGATTTTCTCGCAAAATGGGAGACCAGCGCCTGGCATCGTAACGACGCATGACCAGTTCGCGATTTCATGGTCCCCAGAAGAGGCGGCCGCTAAGGTGGAACGGTTGCTTGCTACGCAATCGGAAGAAGCGGCACGGCGACTGTGGCGTTTGTGCACACAAGATCAATGGAAGTATGAGCGCGCCAAGCAGGAACTTGCGGATGGATCATGGAAGGATCAAATTCAATCAATTCTCTACCGCCCCTTCGATATGAGAACCACGGTACTTAATCGTAACGTGGCTGTGCATAGGCGTGAGCGTGTGATGCGCCACATGCAAAGTAGATCGAACTTGGCTCTTTCCACGACTAGATCCACCGAGATTGCCACGGGCTGGGAGCACGCGTTTGTTGCACGAAGCCCCATTACGCATCACTCCGTTTCCGTAAAGGAAGTCAACTATCTTTTTCCGCTGTACGTGTGGCCCGAAGGCACGCCTGCCGAAATCGAAAGCAACCGCGTTCCGAACCTCGACCCCGCTTTCATTAAAGCAGTGTGCGAGGAAATTGGCATCGAGTATGCCGCCCAAAGCGCTGGCGATTTAACCGAGGTGTTCGGGCCGGAAGATGTCTTCCACTACATCTACGCTGTGCTCCATAGCCCGGAGTACCGTCAGCGTTACGCGGACTTTCTCAAGTCCGACTTCCCCCGCATTCCGCTTACCGGCAACCGAGACCTGTTTGCCTCGCTGGTAAAACTGGGCCAGCGCGCAGCCGCGCTGCACCTGATGGAAGCCGAAGGCGCGAATCCGCCTGCTTTCCCGCACACGGGAGGGAATCGGGTGGACAAACTGCGCTACGCGCCGCCTTCATCCCACGAGGAGCCGGGGCGTGTGTGGATCAACCGAGATCAGTGCTTCGAGGGCGTGGCAACGGCGACTTGGGAATTTACCATCGGCGGCTACCGTCCGGCGGAGAAATGGCTTAAGGACCGAAAGAACCGCGTGCTTTCATACAATGACATCACACACTACCGCCGCATCTGCGCCGCACTTGCGGAAACTCGCCAAATCATGCAGCGAATTGACCAGGAGATTGATTCGCACGGCGGCTGGCCGCTGCAATAGTCAGCGCTGGAGGATTCCATGCTTATCAGACTGAAATCGAGGAACCGCGTGACTCTGCCGAAGGCGGTGACCGATGCGGTAGAGGCCACAGGCTATTTCGATGTCACGACAGAGAACGGCCGCATCGTGCTGACGCCCGTCCAGCTCAGCCGCGCCGACCGCGTGCGCGCAAGACTTGCCGAATCCGGGCTGGCGGAAAGCGATGTATGCGATGCAACCGCATGGGCCCGATCCGACGGATAAACGGGCCGGAAAGACTCAGAAAAGTCCACATAAAATATTGATTCTATTGATTATTCATGCTATAGTTCCGATACTGTCAACGGACTGAAAGGAGCCTCGAAATGGACCTTCACAGCAATGCTTCCCACACCCCTGTTCGCGGCGCCGAACTTCGTTCCCACAACGCCTCCGATCCGATTCCAGGCAGTGATGCCTGGTTGGCCGAGCGGAAGCGCGAAGAGCAGACCCTCAACGCCCTGGAGACGCAGATTACCGAGCTGTGGGGAAACATCAACGCGGCCACCGCGCACTTCCTGGCTCTGCTGGCGGAGTTCGACCGCCGGGAGGGGTGGGCCCAGCACGGCGTGGCGAACTGCGCCCACTGGCTGAGCTGGCAATGCGGCATCGGCGCGGTGGCGGCGCGCCCGATGCACGGCGATGTTTCCGCGGAAACATCCAGGGCGCAATCCGCACGTTGGCACCATCTTTGCAGGGCTCCCGAAAATGTTTCCGCGGAAACACCCACTCGGAGCGTGAGCCAGCGGCGCGCGGATGCGCTGGAGCATATTCTTGGGCGGTTTTTGGCCGGGAAGTGCTCGGCCGCAAGCGCTCACGAGGTGGTGGTGCATATTGCTCACGACGCGTTGCGCGATGTGCCGGAGAGCAGCGGTGCGGAATTTGATAACGGCCGCAGCGTGGCCGTGGAGACGGCGCGGCGGCTGGGCTGCGACGGGGCATTGGTTGGGGTGGTCGAAGGCGCCAAGGGCGAACCGCTGGCCGTCGGGCGGCGGACCCGCGCCGTGCCGCCCGCCATCCGGCGGGCTTTGCGTGTGCGTGACGGTGGCTGCCGCTTTCCGGGCTGCGACCGTTCCCGCTTTACGCATGCCCATCACATCAAGCATTGGGCCGATGGCGGCGAGACCGCCCTGCACAACCTGGTCACCTTGTGTTCGTTTCATCATCGGCAGGTGCATGAAGGGGGCTTTGGCGTTCGCATGAACGAGGGCGAAATCGAGTTCACGCACCCGGACGGCCGGGTGATCCCGCCCGCCGGCAAGGCGCAGGAAGATTGTTTCCGCGGAAACAACTGTGTCGCCAGCGGAACGGAGCAACTCAAGGCGTTCAACGCGAAGCGTGGCCTGAATATCGACGCCCAAACCGCCTGTTGCAAATGGGGTGGCGAGCGCATGGACTACAACATCGCCATCGACGGGCTGTGCTGGAAGGCGGGCTATACCTGACGGGCCGGCATCGCCGCAGGCGGAACACGTTACGGCTTTGCCGGCGATAGCCAGAGGTCGTCCAGGCGGAATTCGATGGCGTCGAAAGGCGGCAGTGACACCGGGGCATCGCCGGCGAGCTTGCCAATCAGTGCGTAGCGCCCGCCGCGCAAGGCGTAGGCGGCCAGCCAGCGGGCCAGGGGGTCCACATGCCAGATGTGGGTCACGCCCTCCCGGGCGTAAATGGTTTTCTTTGCGCCTTCGTCCAGCGCCCGGGTAGATGGCGAGAGCACCTCGCACGCCCAATCCGGCGGCTGCGAGAAGTAGGCCGCATCAGGAATATCCGGCATGTGCTCACGCCGCCAGCCCGCGAGGTCGGGCACTACGATGTCGTCACCCATGTGCAGCTCCGGCTCGTCAAGAATCCACCAGCCACCAGGGTCGCCTTGATCGGAATCGAAAGGACCGCCGAGCCTGACGCCTAACCTCGATGCGGCGCGCCCATGGGGCGAGGCAGGCCGTGGAAAGGTGTAGAGCGCGCCGCCCAGTACCTCGGCCACCATGTTGGGCGGCGCGTCGAGCACATCCTGGTAGGTGGCAGGCTTCTTTACGGGCCTCGCCTTTCGGGCCGCCTGACTGGTGGGAGGCTTTTTCCCGGCCTTCACCTTTTGCGGGTCCGGCGGGAGGGCGTCCGAGCCGTCCGGCGCTTCGGGAGAGTCGCTTGAACCGCTGGCCATGGGAATCCGCTCCTTGAAATACCCGCCTTTTGCTGCCGAGCATCGTAACACGCACAGGCGTGGTAAATTTCCGGCGCGCGCAGCGGACGGACGGGAGGGAAGATGAAGAAGCTGTCGTACTGGGGCGAGAACATCCGGCTGATCGCGATCCTGCTGGCGGTCTGGTTCGCCATATCGTTCGGCTGCGGCGTGCTGCTGGTGGACGTGCTCAACCGGTTCACGCTGGGCGGATTCCAGCTTGGTTTCTGGTTCGCGCAGCAGGGCAGCATGTACGGCTTCCTCGTGCTGATCTTCGTCTATGTGATCCTGATGGGTCGCATCGACAAGAAGCACCGGGTGAGCGAAGACTGATGGACCTGCAGACGCTAACCTACATCGTCGTCGGGCTGTCTTTCGCGCTGTACATCGGCATCGCGTTCTGGTCGAAGGCGCGCACGACCGGCGACTTCTACGTGGCCGGCAAGCACGTGCACCCGGTGGCCAACGGCATGGCCACGGCGGCGGACTGGATGTCGGCGGCTTCGTTCATTTCGATGGCCGGACTGATCGCGTTCCTGGGTTACGACAGCTCCGTTTACCTGATGGGCTGGACCGGCGGTTACGTGCTGCTGGCATTGCTGCTGGCGCCGTACCTGCGCCGTTTCGGCAAGTTCACGGTGCCGGAATTCATCGGAGAGCGCTATTACTCCGACGCCGCCCGCGTCGTGGCCGTGATCTGCCTGATCGTGATTTCCTTTACCTACGTTGCGGGGCAGATGCGCGGCGTGGGCATCGTCTTTTCGCGGTTTCTGAACGTGGACATCAGCGTGGGGCTGGCGGTGGGCATGGGCGTCGTGTTCCTGTACGCGGTGCTGGGCGGGATGAAAGGCATCACCTACACCCAGGTCGCGCAATACTGCGTGCTGATCTTCGCCTACACGGTGCCGGCCGTGTTCATTTCGCTGCAGGTGACGGGGGTGGCGGTGCCGCAGATCGCGTTCGGCGGCGAGGTAATCGACGGGGGCGGACGCCTGCTGGCCAACCTGGACCGGATCGTGACCGATCTTGGCTTTACGGCGTTTACCGGCGGATCGAAGAGTACGGTGGACATATTCTTCATCACGCTGGCGCTGATGATCGGCACGGCGGGCCTGCCGCACGTGCTGGTGCGTTTCTTCACCGTGCCCAAGGTGCGCCACGCCCGGGTCTCGGCCGGCTACGCCCTGCTCTTCATCGCGATTCTCTACACCACCGCCCCGGCGGTGGGCGCGCTGGCCCGGCTCAACCTCACGACCACCATCCAGACCGGTCCGGTATTCGAGGAGACCGCGAACCTGCGCTACGAGGACCGCCCCGGCTGGTTCCGGACCTGGGAGGACACGGGGCTGCTGCGCTTCGAGGACAAGAACGGCGACGGCCGCATCCAGTATTACAACGACGCCAACCCGGAGTTCGCCGAACGCGCCGAGGCCCAGGGCTGGCGCGGCAACGAGCTGACGGTGGACCGCGACATCATCGTGCTGGCCAACCCCGAAATCGCCGGCCTGCCGAACTGGGTGATCGCGCTGGTTGCGGCTGGCGGCATCGCCGCGGCGCTGTCCACGGCCGCGGGCCTGCTGCTGGTCATATCGGCCGCGGTGTCGCACGACCTGATCAAGAGCGTGTTCGCACGCAACATCTCGGAGCGCGCCGAATTGCGCGCGGGCCGGATCAGCGCCGGCGTCGCCGTGTTGCTGGCCGGCTACCTGGGCTTCAATCCGCCCGGATTCGTGGCCGAGGTGGTGGCGCTGGCCTTCGGACTCGCGGCCGCATCGCTGTTCCCCGCCATCCTGCTCGGCATCCTTTCGCTGCGCGTGAACAAGCAGGGAGCGATCGCGGGCATGCTGTCGGGCCTGATCTTCACGATGGGCTACATCATCTGGTTCAAGGGCGTATTCGTGGAGCCGTTTGCCGCGAACGTGCCCGCAAACTGGCTGTTCGGCATTTCGCCGGAAGGTATCGGCGCCGTGGGCGCCGCGCTCAACCTGGCCGTTACCCTGATCGTCAGCGCCGTGACGCCCGCGCCCCCCGAGTCCGTCCAGGCGCTGGTACGCCGAATCCGGGTACCTTCAGGCAGCGGCAGCTGAGTAACCGCCAGCCCAAGCCCCGCGTTTGCCCCGCTTCTCGCGGGAGTGTCGAAGGCAGGACGCCTTCGCCAAGCGTCAGGATGACTTCATGCGTCTCCCGCGAGAAGCGGGGCAAACGCGGGGCGAGGAAGCAGAACGAAACTCCCGGCTACCAACGCCAGTCGAACATCAACCACGCCTTGGTCGTGTCGGTGGCGAATTCATCCGCCGAATAGCTGGAGATCTTGAACAAAAGCGACAGGTTGTCGCGCACGGGATAGGTAATCGAAAGGCCCAGTTCCTGTCCGTAGTCCGCCCCGCCGGAATCCGCCCGAAAATCGTGAAAAACACCCGTTACCGTGGCGACGCCCACCTTGCCGGTCACGCTGAACCAGGTGTCCCGCACACCCGTAACCGGGGCAATCAGAAACTTGTCCGTCCATCCCTGAAACTTGTGCAGCGTGGCGGCCGGAAAACGGAACTGGGCGGCGCCATCGTCGCTCCCGACCACCTCGTGGGCCACCGTGATGCTCACGCCCTCCAGCCGGATATCGCCCTGTATCAGGTAGTGCATGGCGTCGTACGACACCGGATTGTCGCCGTAGTCGCTCTGGTTGGAGACCGCGGCGGTAATGGTCAGCGGATCGAACGCCCCGACGTACTCCAGCCCGTACGTGCTGTTGGCGTTGGCGGGACCATTGTCGTTTTCCAGATCCCAGAGATAGGCATATCCCGCCAGCGTGTGTCCCGGCGCGGTCTCCATCGACGCGCGCAAGGCATGCGAATTGCCGTACCAATCACCCGGCTGAGCGCCGTCATCCGGCCCGAAGATGCGGTTGATGTTATGCACGTAGGCGTAGTCGAGGTTGAGGGCCCCGGCGGCGCTCTGAATGCGCACGCCATCGTAGGTCTGCTCGTTGTTGCGGTAGGCCACGCCGCCCATGAAGCGCTGCGTGCCATGATTGATCCGCTGCCGGCCCACCGTGAAAGTGAGATTGTCCTGCCTGAATTTCACGAAAGCCTGGTTGAGGTCGAAACCGTCGGGATCGGCTACGACCGGATACCTGGTCTTGCCGTTGGTGGTGGAATTGAAGTCCTCGATACCGAGAATCAGCGAGTAATCGGTCTCGATTCCAAACGTCACGGACTCCGATTCCGCCGAATTCCAGGTCAGGCGGGCGCGGGCCGTGGACGCCAGCGCGTCCTCGTCGATCCCGTCCTGGGAAACCGTCTCCAGGCGGTAGCGGAAACCCAGCGCGGTCTTTCCGCCCGCCACCGCCTCACCGACTTCAAACGCGCCGGCGGCCGGCGGTATCAGGAAGGCGAGGAATGCGACGAACGCGAAAGAAAGGAAGGTCGGGCGGCGGAGAGTCCTTCCTCCCCGTGATTTAACGCGCCCCAAGGCGTGTTTCAGGCATGCAGCCCGCATAGGTCACCAAGAATCTTGCGACTATTGGCTGCGAAGTGTACAGCCTATTGGCGCCTTGAACATCCCGAGGGGCTGCGGCGCCCGCGGGAAAAATCGCCGGCCATGGTTGCCGTTGCCGTGCATGGTGCGGATAATGCCCGCGCAACAGACACAGCAGGAAGGAAAAGCGGAATGCAAATCCCGGAACAAGGCGAAAAGATCACGATAAACGGTGCCGGACTCAACGTGCCCGACCGTCCCATCATCCCCTTCATCCGCGGGGACGGGACCGGCCGCGATATCTGGCGGGCCACGGAACGTGTGCTGGACGCCGCGGTGTCCGCCGCATACGGGGGAGAACGGCAGCTCATGTGGATGGAGATCTACGCGGGCGAGGCTGCCTGGGAGAAGTTCGATTCCTGGCTGCCCGACGCCACGATCGAAGCCATCCGCGAATACCGCGTCGCCATCAAGGGGCCGCTGACAACGCCGGTGGGCGGCGGGATCCGGTCGCTGAACGTGGCCATCCGCCAGATGCTCGACCTCTACGTCTGCCTGAGGCCGGTGCGCTGGTTCGAGGGCGTGCCCTCCCCGGTGCGGGACCCGGGCGCGGTGGACATGGTGATCTTTCGCGAGAACACAGAAGACATCTACGCCGGCGCCGAATTCGAGGAAGGAGAAGAGGACACGCAGCGATTTCTCTCGCTCATGCGGGAACATTTCCCGGAGCGGTACGCGAAGGTGCGTTTCCCTGAAACCTCCGGCGTCGGCCTGAAACCCGTTTCGCGCGAAGGCTCGCAGCGCCTGATGCGCGCGGCGCTGGATTACGCGCTGGCGCAGAATCGCCGCAGCGTCACCCTGGTGCACAAGGGCAACATCATGAAGTACACCGAGGGCGCGTTCCGCAACTGGGCCTACGACCTGGCCGAGAACGGCTACGGCCAGAGCTTCTACACCTGGAGGCAGTGGGACCGGACCAAGGAGCAACACGGCGAGCAGGCGGCGAACGCGGAGCAGAAAAAGGCCATCGACGGCGGCGCGATCCTGGTGAAGGACGCGATCGCCGACATCGCACTGCAGCAGGTGCTGACCCGGGCCCACAGCTTTGACGTGATCGCCACGACCAACCTGAACGGCGATTACCTTTCCGATGCGCTCGCCGCTCAGGTCGGCGGCATCGGCATCGCGCCGGGCGGCAATATCAACGGCGACACCGGCCACGCCGTTTTCGAAGCCACCCACGGCACGGCGCCCAAGTACGCCGACAAGGACATGGTCAACCCGGGCTCGCTCATTCTTTCCGGCGAAATGATGCTGCGGCATCTCGGCTGGAACGAGGCCGCCGACCGGATCATTACCGCGATGAACGCCGTAATTGCCGACCGCACCGTCACTTACGATTTCCACCGGCTGATGGAAGGCGCAACCAAGGTCAAGTGCAGCGAGTTCGGGGACCTGCTGATCGCCAGGATGCGGGACTGAGGCTGCGCGGGGCAGCGGTGATATGCTTTCGAGTCCGTTTGTGGCTTTCGGTTTTTTCGAGAGGGCTTGAGACATGACTCCCAAAAGAATGAGCGCATTGAACACGCGCATCCTTCCCGTGCTCCTTGGCGCGCTGCTCGTTTCCGGCGCGGCCCAGACGCAGGAAATGGACCACGAGGAGATGGGCCGCCAGGGAATGGGCCATGAAGGGATGGACCATTCCGGACATCACGACATGACCCAGGAGGAGTACGACCTGCTGCGGGAAAAAGTCCTCCCCTACCGCTACTACACCAACGAGCAGATCATGGACAACATGATGCAAATGCCGCCCACTCACGAGCGCTATATCAGCGATTCGGCGCTCAGGGGCGACCTTGGCATCATCGTCCTGACGCACGGCGCTTTCGAGCCGGGCGACACCCTGTTCGCCAATTCGCTGACCGGGCTTGCCCGGCAGCACCCGGTCGCCATCGGCTACGGCATGGCGATGATGAACGGCAACCACATCCAGTCGGCGATCGAGCAGCTCGAGGCGGCCGGCGCGCAGGAGATCGTGGTCGTGCCCGCGGCGCTTTCGCCCAATGGCACCGTCTATGAGCAATGGGCGTATTACCTCGGCGAGCGCGACGAGGCGGCCTACCTGCCGGCTCCCCGTGTGAGCTCCAATGTGCCGTTGACTTTCGCCGCGCCGCTGGCCGAGCATCCGATGGCATCCAGCATGCTGCTCGATCACGCGAAGGAAATCAGCCGGAACCCCGAGAATGAATTCGTGCTGATCCTCGGTCACGGCCCCGCCGAACCGGCGGCGAATGAGATCGAACTGAAAGTGATGCAGAGGCACGTCGAAAGCGTAAAGGCCAGCGGCGGTTTTGCCGACGTCAAGGGCTACAACTTCCAGGACGATTCCCCCCCTGAGATCCGCGCCGCCAACGTGGAGACCATGCGGGGCTGGATCGAGGAAGCCAGCGCCGCCGGGCTCGATGTCATCATGGTGGGCTACCTGCTTTCCACCCGAGGCATACAGCACAAGATCCCGGTCGATTTCGAGGGGCTTGATTTCACGTTCAACGAAAAAGGCCTGTCCGCCCATCCCGGCTTTGCGAAATGGGTCGAGACCAACGCGCTGGAAACCGCCGGCCAAACCTGACCGGAATCGTTCTCGCATGCTGCCGCGCGCCGCACTCGCACTCGTAGCGGTTGCTGCGCTGTGCGCTCAGGCCAAGCTCACGGACATCGTGCGTCTCGAACCGGCAGCCTGAGCCCTTCAGGGCGCGTTAACGCCCTGATCTTCCCGCGCCTCCATCACCTTCTTGAAGTAAGTCCAGCTGGTTTCGTTCGGCCGGTTGTCGTCCATGGGCGGCGCATGCCGGTACAGCGGGAAGTGCTCCTCGATAACGGCCCGGAAATCGGCCGGAACGTTTTCGTAATCGCCGACCTTCTTGCCGCCGGCGTGGAAGTACATCTTCCCGGTGCGCGAACCCATCTCCATCCACGGCAGCCACTGCGCAAGCCGCACCCAGCCCACGAACAGCGTCGCCGAATCGCTGCCGGCATCCAGCAGGTCGTCCAGCTTGCCCTTGAAGTTGAACATTTCCGTGGCGTGATAGGTGCCGCCCACGTATTTCTGGTAGTCGCCTCCCAGCGGGTTGGGATAGAACAGCGGCACCGCCGCCGACCACCACCAGTCGTTCCCCTGCGTCACCAGCGGCAACGGGTACTCGGAACCGTTGCGCGTAAGCGGATGCTGGGCCGGCTGATTGACGGGGTCGTTGGCGACGTGAAGGACTTCCACCGTCTCGCCGGTATAGGGGTTCTCCCAGGTGTGCAGCATTTCGCCCGTCTCGATGTCCTGGTAAACGAGGATCTCCCTCGAAATCAGGCGGAAGCCGTCGCCACGCTCGGCGTTGGGCACGCTGGCGCAGCGGCGCACGTTGATGCCTTCCACGCGGAACAGCCGGATGTCCGGTTGCCCGGCCACATGGCCGTAAGCGGTGCCGGTCCACCAGAAAAACGACTCCTTGCCGTCGATCAGCGAGCATTGCATTTTCCGGTAAGCGGCCAGGCGCCCCTCGGCCGTGTCCAGACTGGCGGAGGCGTGGGCCATGCCGGCCAGCAGTAAACCGGCCAGCACCGGTGCGCAAATTCGTCCAATCAATTTCATGAAATTCTCCCGTGAACCAACACTGTTTCCACCGCGGGGCCGCGGCGGCGGCTGTATAGAATAACCGCATGGACTTCTCCGTGACCGGCATCCTGTTCGGAAACCTCGCGCTCATACTGGGCATCATGGTAGCGCTGTGGCTGATCAGCCTGCGGCTGCGCGACTCCAGCATCGTCGATCTCTTCTGGGGCCTGGGCTTTGCGGTCATTGCGCTGGCGACGCTCTGGCGCACGGGCGGAATTTCGCCGCGGGCCTGGCTGCTGACGCTGCTGACCACCGCCTGGTCGCTGCGCTACAGCTGGCATTTGTGGCGCCGCAACATCGGGCATGGGGAGGACTACCGCTATGCCGCCATGCGCGCGCGTACCGAGGCCGCCGGACGTTCCTGGAACCTGCGCAGCCTCTACGTCGTGTTCCTGCTCCAGGGGACGATCCTCTGGCTCGTTTCGCTTCCCGTTCAGCTCGGCCAGTCGTACGCGGCGCCGGTCACGCTGGGCTGGGCGGCGCTGGCGGGAATCGCGGTCTGGATCGTCGGCGTGCTGTTCGAAACCATAGGGGATGCGCAACTGAAGCGCTTCCGGGCCGATCCGGAGAACCGCGGCAAGGTCCTGAACACCGGGCTGTGGCGTTACACCCGCCACCCGAACTATTTCGGCAACGCCTGTTTGTGGTGGGGCATCTGGCTGGTGGCGGCGGAAGTGGACGCCGCCGCCTGGACCTTCTTCAGCCCGGCGCTGATGACCTGGGCGCTGATCAAGTTCTCCGGCGTCCCCATCCTCGAGAAGCACCTGGCTTCCACGCGTCCCGGCTACGCGGACTACATCAAGCGCACCAGCATGTTCTTCCCGCTGCCGCCGAAGAGGGCGGACTAGGGCGCGCTCATGGCGGGCAAGCGGTTCAAGCGCGAGGAACAGGGGCTGAACCTCTCCTTCCTGGACGTCGTATGCTGCGGCTTCGGGGCCGTCATCCTGCTGCTGGTCGTGACCAAGATCCACGAGCCGGTCATGATCGAGCGCAGCCGCGAGGAGCTCGAGGGGCTGATCCTGATGCTCGAGCGCGAACTGTTCGAAATTCGCGGCGAAACCACGGTACTGAAGCGCGACCTGGAGCCGCTGCGCTCCGAGACCGCCGAGAGCGTGCGGCGCGTGAGCCTGACCCGGCGCGAGGTGGAGGCAGCCGAAGAGCGCCATTTCGCCGCCAGGGAGACCGCATCGGAGGGCAGCGACGAAGCCGGAAAACTGCTGGCGGCGCGCCAGGAACTTACCGAGGAAATGGAACGCCTTCTGGCCGACTACCGCCCGCCTCCCAACGACACGACGGTCGGTGGAATCCCGGTGGACAGCGAGTACATCATCTTCGTTATCGACACCTCGGGCAGCATGGTGGGCAACGCCTGGCCGGCGGTGCAGCGGCTGGTGGCGGAAACGCTGCGGGTCTATCCCACGGTGAAGGGCATCCAGGTGCTCAACGACGAAGGGCAATACCTGTTCTCGTCCTTTGCGCGCAGGTGGATTCCGGATTCGGCGTCGCGCCGCCAGTCCATCATTCGCGCCATCGCCAACTGGCAGGCCTTTTCCGACTCCAATCCCGCCGAGGGGATCGTCGAGGCCATTTCGACCTTCTACGACGAGAGCAGGAAGGTGAGCATCTACGTGTTCGGGGACGACTTTTTGCAGGGCTCGGCCGAATCCCTGGTGCGCTACGTGGCCCGGATCAACGAGGCCGACCGCTTCGGAAACTGCCTGGTCCGCATCCACGCGGTGGGTTTCCCGGTCCTCCTGCGCGGCGGCGCCTTCGGCCAGGCCAGCCGCTTCGCCAACCTGATGCGGGTGCTCTGCGAGCGCAACTGCGGCACCTTCGTCGCGCGCCCCACCCTCAGCTGACCCGCCTCTCGCGGGAGGATCGGCATGCCGTATCTGCTCGGGCTGCTTGGGGCCATAGTGACGGTCCTGGTGCTGCTCAAGCGGCTCGCCGACGCCGGCATCGACCTCGGCGGCCTGAATCCGTTCGCGCGGCGGCGCGAACGCGCCTGGAAAAACAAGTTCGAGGCCAATCCGCTGTTCGGGCTCGAAGACCCCATGGACGCCGCGGCGGCGCTCGCGGTGGGGGTTGCCAAGGCGAGCGGCGACATCAGTTCGGAGCAGAAAAGCGCCTTGCTGGACGCTTTTCGAAGCACCTTCGACCTGGACCTGGTATCGGCGGAACAGATGCTCGCGTCGAGCGCCTATCTGGTCGGCGACGGACAGATCTTCATGGACCAGGTCGAGGGGGTCGTGGCGAAGAGCATGGAACGCTTCACCGACAATCAGATCGCCTCTACGCTGGCGCTGATCGAGGAGATTGCGGCGGTCGAGGGCGCCACGGAACGACAGCGCGAACTGATCGGCCGCATCCGCGAGAACTTCTACAACGACAACGAATCCACGACCTGGCAGTGACCGCTTCCGGGCATCAGGCAGCGTGACCGCGCTGCCTCACAGAAAGCCACCGGGTTCTTTTCCCAAGCGAACCGGCACTGGCAACTAGGAGCTTGCGCTGTAGGATAGTTCTGCCGCCCTGTTTTCAGGTTCGGCCCCT
>VYBN01000011.1 GCA_009844425.1 Gammaproteobacteria bacterium
GGCTTGCAGGCATGGCTCGAATCACGCTGGCGGCCGAATTGATTTACGCAGGGGCGTGGTGATTGGGCGAGACGCAGCTACGGCTGCAAAGCTGTAGCTGTCAACAGAAAAAGCGCTAAGGTGTCTGTAAACCAAGGTAGTTTATGCCCCCCATCGAGCACCTGCGGCGGCATATTATATAGATGCCTTCATGTGTTCTGTTGCGCAGCGTAAGGGACCGCGCCCGCCTCGGCCTGCTGGAGTTGCGCTCAAGGGTGCGTTCTCGTGGCGGTCCGGCCGGAACGCCTGAGCACATTCGGGCGTCCGGATAAGAGGCGCGAGTAGCAATCGAATGGGAGAGGTTTCATGAAACGCAGAACGGCATTGGGGCTTATTGGCGCCGCCGCGGCCGCGCCCCTGGTGAGGGTTCCGGCAGCGCGGGCTGAGATGCTGGATCTGGATCCGTCCGATCGGCGCCACACGCTCATGATCACGCGCAAGCTCGCGCATACGATGGACGACAGCATTGTTTACTGGTGGGCGAAACTGCTGCGGATGGCCGTGGTGGACAAGATAGCGACCCCGCTATGGGACGTCCATGTGGGCGCATTGCTCAAGACCCGGGACGTGGACGAGAACGGCGCATACGAGACGACGGCCATCAGCATGGTCTTCTACACCGACCTGGAGACCGGCGAATTTCTGGACACCTTCAAAAACCCGTTTACGGGCCAGGAGGTCGAGGTCGGCTATTTCCCAGCCAGGCCGGGGAAGCAGGTGCGCAGCATCGATGAGTCCCGGAAGGAGCAACCGGCCGGGGACGGGTTCAGGAGCATCCGCATCCATCCGCTCGGCCCGGCCGTGATCGAGGGTGACGACGTATGGGTTCGGGACGACGCCATTTTCCGCATGGAACCCGAGACGCCGGAGGCCGGCCGGCCATTTCGCGGCAACGACTGGAGCACCTATCACGGTTCGCTCAAGGATGTGGCCAACCCGGAAGTCCTGAATGCGCCCGCAACCTGGCACTTCAACGACATCCTGAGCTACCTGCCCTGGATGGGCATGGGCGACAGGCCCGGCGACTACGTCTCCCGCGGTTTCGGCCGCAAGGTGTCGTCTTTTGATGCCATGCCGGCAAGGCTGCGGGGACTGATCCGCACGAGGCACCTGGAAATCTACGACGACCCCGCGGGCGCGCTGGAGGGATAGACATGAGTGAGAAGCTCGGCAAGAACGATACGCCGGAGTCATTGAGGCGCCGGCAGCTGTTGGCCGCCGGATCGGCCGGCGCGGTGGCCCTGGCATTGGGCGGCCGTGCGGCGGGGGCCCAAGAAGCGGCCGCGGACGATGGCGGCCCCGTGAGCGTGGCCGCCGACGGCGACTACGAGCGCGTGCCGCTTCGCAAGGACACGGTGCGGGTGACCGCCGTGCAGTCGATCATGCGCGCCGTCCGCAACACCCAGAACCCCGGGCCCGAGATGAAGGCCAACCTCGACCACATGATCGAACTCATAGATCAGGCCAACGGCTTCGGCGGTGCTCAGGACCTGGTGTGCTTCCACGAACAGCCGATCATGGGCTGGAACCCGTGGACGCGCGAAGAGGTTCTGCGCGTGGCCATCGAAATACCGGGGCCGGAAACCGAGGCGTTGGGCAAGAAGGCGAGGGAATACGGCTGCTACGTCACCTTCGGCGCCTATGCGAAAGACCCGGACTGGCCGGGCCACCTGCTGCTCAACGGCGTGCTGATCGGCCCCAAGGGCAACGTGGTCGCCAATCACTGGAAGACCAACAATATCCGCGGCTTCATCCCCGGCTGGGACATCTTCACGACCGGGATCTACGATGTGCTGGACCGCTACCGCGAGATGTACGGCGAGGACGAAGTGCTGCAGGTGGCGCGCACCGACATCGGCAATATCTCCTGCTCGATCACGCCGAGGCAGCCGGACGTGATCCGCGCGTTGGCCATGAAGGGCCTGGAAATCCGCCTGAGTTCGTCTTCCGGGGGTTACAGCCTCACCGAGGCCCAGGTCATCGCAGGGCACAACCGGCTCTGGAGCGTGGTCTGCAACCAGTCCGTTTCGCCGGAGCAGCCCGGTTTTCCGGAGTTCTCCGGTTCGGGCGACACGGCGATCTTCGATCCGCGCGGAACGATCGCGGCGCGCGCGAGGTCGGTACACGAGGAATTCGTCAGGACGACCATCCCGGTGGCGGCCTTCCGCCGCTCGCGCACCATTCCGCCCGGCGTGCCGATGGAAATGCTGCAGCCGGTTTACGACCGGTATGTGCCGCGCAACGGACCGAACGGTCAGGCGTCGTATCTGCCCGCGGACGGGGCCGACGCGTCGCGGCACTTCGCCGGCAACCGCAACTGGTGACACCGAAGGATCACCGGCACGTGATACCGGTGGGCGAATAGAAAACGGGCGGCTGCAAAACAGCCGCCCGTTCCCTACGTGAGGCTACTTTTGTCTAGAGGCGGGCCTGCACGGTGACGCCCACCTGCCGCGGGTCGGGCAGTGTAAGCGTAAAGCCGATGGCGCCCGTGGCGAAGCTGCTGGTGAAACGCCGCGCAGCCAGCACAGCGTCGGTGTCGGTCACGTTCTCTATCCAGACCGTGACGGTGTAGCGATCATTCCGCCACCCGCCGCGCAGATTGCTCATTACCGCGGATTCCGTTTGCGCCAAGTTATGAACCCAGGCAAACGTCGCATCCTGATAGAACGAGTCCACGCGGGCAAACCACTCGCCTCCTCCGCCAGCAGGCATATTGAACGCCAGAGCAAATGCCACCGAGTTGTTCGGGTTGCGAGCCAATTCCCCATCCGCTGCGTCGTAGTAGCCGAATACCTGTGAAAACGGCGCATCCAGATATTTCTTGATGTCCGTCTCGTTGTAGTTGTAAGCCAGATTCACGCGCCAGTTCTCATTCAAGGCATAGGCCGCGCTCAGTTCCCAGCCCCTGATGTCGGTGTTGCCCGAACCGGAGAAATCGATCTGCCGACCCAAAATGTCGTTGTCATCGAAGACGCCGTCGCCGTTGCTGTCCACGTTGGTCAGGAACGTCTGGAATAGCTGATTCGTCCATTCCATGAAATAAACGCCTGCATTCACGAACCCCCGGCCATTGGCAAGGCTGTGCTTCACGCCAAACTCGTAATTCTTCAGTACGCCTTCCGGTACGGTCGGGCCCGCCCCGAAATTGTCCTGGAAAAACTGCGCCGCGGAAGGCGCCATTCCAACGATCTCGTTGTTGAAACCACCGGGGTTGTTCCCTTCCGCATAGCTGGCAAACACCATCGTGTCATCATTCAGTGTGTAGTCCAGAATGACGCGTGGCGTGGTTGAGCTGAAGGTCGCGTTAAGCGAGACTTCCGCACCCGTCTGACCCGGCGGGGCCTCCTGAACGATTGTTTCACCAAAATCCAGTTCTTCGTCCGCTCGCCGAGCTTCCACGCTCAGCGTCAACCGCTCGGTAATGTCATACGTGATGCTTCCGAACACGGCCTTGTTGGTCACCGTGGTATCGGGATCCAGCAGAGTGCCGATGCCGAACGCCCCACCGAAAGCGCCTCGCGCCGAGGCGCCATGGAACCGCGGACCGAAAAACGGACTGCAAAAGAAGCTTTGCGTGGATGAGCAGCCGAAACCGCTGCGTCGCTTGCCGTATGTGAGGTCGAGATAGTAGGCGCCGATCATCCAGCGCAGCCGTGCCTCCTGGGGCGAGGTCAGCCTCAACTCCTGGGTGAAGCTGGTGTCCTCCCATTCCGCGTACACCAGCAGTTCGCCAGGCAGGAGTTCGCGCATGTCCCGGGTGCGGTCCTTGAATGTGCCCGTGACGGATCCCAGCGTGTAGTCGCCGATGTCAACGCTGATTTCAAGGCTGTTGAGGATGACGTAGCGATCCAGACCCATGTCGTCCTTGGGCCAGGACGCGCCGGGCGTGGACAGGTCAACGGAGGTGTCCAGGGCCAGCCCCGTCAATCCTTCGCGGGATATGGTTCCGCAGTAGTAGCTTCTGGCACGCGTGATGCTGGGGTTCGCACCCGGCGTGAAGAACGGCCCGCAGTTGTTCTCGGCGGCGAGTTGAAGGAACCGCACGCCCGCCCCGTCGTCGTCTTCGGAATAGATCGACCGGAACTTGATCGAGGAATTCTCTGTGGGCGTGGCATACAGGGTCAGGCTGATCCCGCGGGTTTGCTGGGAGCCCAATTTATCGCCGCCCGGCCATTCATTGTCCCAGCCGCCATCGTAGCTGTAGTGCCGACCGGACAAGCGGAAGGAAAGCCTGTCAGCCACGATCGGACCTTCCACGCTGGCCTCCAGGTCCGCGCGGCCGTCCTGCCCGGCCACGAGCTGTAGGTCGGCTGCCCATTCGTCGCCCGGAGTTTTCGTGATGTAGTTCACGGCTCCGCCGAAAGTTGCGCGCCCGAAAAACGCGCTCTGGGGACCTTTCACCACTTCTACGCGCTCGATGTCGTTCATGGACACCCACTGGCTGGTGCCGCTGAGGTAGATGCCATCGACGAATGATGACGCCAGTTGCTGCGAGCGCACCGTGTTGCTGTTGTCCATGCCGCGGAACCTCAGCGCGGGATCGTTGCGGTTGGCGATCACGTTGCTCATGTGCAGCCCGGGCGTGAAATTGGCGATATCTTCGATGCCGGTAATCGCCTGCGCCTTGATTTCCTCTGCAGTGAACGCGGAAATGCTTAGCGGAACGTCCTGAATGGATTCGCCGACCTTGCGGGCCGTTACCGTGATCTCCTCCATCAGGGGCAATTCGTCCTGACCGAAAGATGTGGCGGGGACAGCAAGCCCCAAAGGCACGATGATGAATGTTGCGAGAATTCGCTGCACGGACATGTTTTCTCCTCCCAAGGAAAAACTTGAACGCTCATCTTACCTGATACTCGCGCGCCGATTTCAATGTGCAATCCGTTGCCCGCATGCACGGAACAGTGATTTCCTGGGGCAGTGTTAGACATCGAAAGGTAACAAGTCGAACGCGTACCCGCTGCTCTGAGTGATGGTATGGTCAGCCGACTAGGTTCGAGCGCTTGGGAGGGTAATGACAATGGCTGAGCCGGCTCGGCGCACAGTGACGCGAACAATATTCTTACTCGCCGCCCTCTTTGTGGCGCGTGCCGGTCTGACGGACTGGGACTACCTTACCGTCGAAGGCGCGGGCGGCGTCCCGCTGAACGTCGTCACGGCCGGCGACCCGGCCTCGCCCGCGATTCTGCTGATTCACGGCTTCGGTCAAAGCCACTACAGCTTCGTCCATCAGCTCAATTCCGATCTGGCCGACGATAATTTCCTTGTGACCTTCGACTTGAGGGGACATGGGGGATCCGGCAAGCCATGGGCCGCGGAAGACTACACCGAGCACACGGTCTGGGCCGAGGACGTCGCCGCCGTGATCTCGGCCACCGGCATCGACCGGCCGGTGGTCGTCGCATGGTCGTACGGCACGATGATCGCGATGGACTATATCCGCGAGCACGGCACCGGCGACATCTCCGGGATCATTCTCACCGGCGGTCAGGGCGGCCTGAAGCCGTTGCGGATGCCGGGAACGGACGACCCGGACATGGCGGAGCTCGGGGAGATTCGCGTACTGCAGCAAAGACGGGACCTGGCCGACAATATCCGCGCCGGCGAACGGGTGATCGATCTACTCACCGCGTCGCCCTTGCCCGCGCCCGAGCGGGAGCTGTTCCGGTCGCTCGGCCTCATGGTGCCGTCCTATGTCCGCCGCGCCATGGTGAACCGCAGCCTGGACAACCAGGACCTCGTGGACCGGCTCTCTTTGCCGGTGCTGTTTGCCCTGGGCGCCGAGGACAACCCCTTCCAGCTTGAAGACGCGGCCGAACTCGCGGCAAGCCGCGAGAATGTGAGCCTCACCATCTACGAAGGGGCCGGGCACTCGGTGTTCCTCGAACAGCCGCAACGCTTCAACGACCAACTGCGCCGCTTCGCCGAAGAGACACGCTCCGACGCTGTACCCTGATCCCTCCACTGTTCGGGAGAAGATCGGAATGCGCCGTATAGCCGTTTTCGTCGTCATTGCCGTCGCCGTGCTGGCGGCGGCGCTGTTCGTTGACTGGCGGTTCTGGTACCGGTGGTACACGCTGCCGGAGGACCCCGGCGAGTGGCCGGCGAGCTATTATCAGCCGGTCGTGGAGGTTCCCGGCAGTCCCGGAGAGTTTTTCCCGGCGGTTGGCGTGGCGGAACTGACGATCGAAGCCGGAGCCCTGGAGTCGGCGGCGGCCTGGGCGGAGCAACACAACAGCGTTGCGCTGCTGGTGCTGCACCGGGGCGTAGTGCAGCTTGAACGTTACTGGCAGGGAATCGGGCCGGACTCGTTGTTCACGGGCCGCGCGATGACCCGGTCGCTGCTTCCCCCGCTGGTGGCGATCGCGATACAGGAAGGGGCCATCGAATCGCTGGACGATCCGGTCGGCCGCTATCTGCCGGAGTGGAGCGACGACGAACGCGGGCGGATCACGGTCCGCCAGTTGTTGCGGAACCTCAGCGGGCTCGAGAACCCGCCGCTGGCCGGCGATCCGGATCCCTATGCCAAGAACGCCCGCATATCGCTGGGTTCCGATTTTCGCGGCGCGGCGCTGGACTTCGATCTCGAAAACGTTCCGGGCGAGTTCTTCGCTTTCTCCAACGCCAATGCCCAACTGGTGGGAGCGGTGCTGGAGTCCGCAACGGGCGAGCCCTATGAGGACTATCTGAACAGCAGGCTGTGGGCCCCGCTGGGCGCCGGTCCGGCGCAGATCTACATGGACCGGCCCAACGGTATGCCCGCGGTCTACTGCTGTTACCGCGCCACGCCCAGGGACTGGCTGCGCTACGGCGCGGCGCTGGCGGCCGGTGGCCGCTTGGCGGACCGACGGCTGTGGCCGGAGGGCTGGGTGGAGGAGATGACGACAGGTTCGACCGTCTATCCGAATTACGGTTACCAGATCTGGGTGGGCAATCCGCCCGGAACCGGACGCCGCTATGTCCAGGACCGCGAACAGGCCGCGCCGCACGGACCGCCCATCGAAGCCGACGGCGTCTTCTTCCTGGAGGGCGGCGGCTTTCGCACGATGTATGTGATCCCGGGCGAGGAACTGGTGATCCTGCGGCTGGGCTATTTCCATCCCGACTGGCTCACTTCCACGCTGCCCAACCTGGTCCTGGCCGGACTCGACGACTGAGGAAACGCAATGTCCAACATCAAGCTTCCGTTAAGCCCGCTCGCGCAACCCGCGCCGAAGGTGTCCACAACCCGGCGACACCTGTGCCAATCCCTGGTCGCGGGCGCCGCTTTGATCGGCCCCGGAATGCTTCCCTTGCGCGTTTCCGCGGACGGGGAACTCGACCTCAGCCGGGAACCGGACCTGCTGCGCGCGCTCGTGAAGATGCGTGGCAACCTGGACTCGGAACTCGCGATCGGCTGGTTGCGGGCGAAGAGATTCTCCATCTCGCAGGGGCGGATCGAACCGCTTTGCTCGCTTATCGCCGCGGCTTTCAGCCGGTTCCGGCGCGTTTCCGACGACCTCTACGAGGCCGTCGTGCTGGAAGTCACCCACTACACCGATTTCGAGACCTGGGAACTGCTCGATACGCTGAGGATGCCGTTCACCGGCCGCGAGGTCGAAGTGCCCGCGTTCCGCTTCGGCCCCACGCGAACACGATTTGCGGTGAACCTGGACGAGAGCGAGGAATTCGAGCCGCAGGAGGGCACCACGCAGGGGGCCTTCTCGCCGGCCGCATCGGTGCGGATGACCAAGTCGATACATCCCGAATATGTCCGGGACGGCACGCTGCTCCTGCGCCATGAAGAGCATGGCCGGGTCCGGCCCACCGACAGCGACATTCCCAACATGTTCTACAAGGAATCCACGATCTGGTCCGCGCCCCTGAAAGAAGTGCTCGATCCGAACGTGAAGCAGGTGGATTCGCTGGTGAACTACTCGGCGATGACCAGCTGGCGGCCCTGGATGTACATGGGCGACGTTCCGGGCCATACGTCCTCGAACGGCCACGGCGCCAGGGCCCGGTCCATCGAAGACCTGCCGAATGATTTCCTGCGCTACACGCGGGAACTGCATCCGGACGTGTTGCAGGACCCGGAAGCCGTGCTGGACGCGTTTGCGGGGTAGAAGACCGGGCCGTCTTACAGGTCGAACGGGATCGGGCGTTCGAATTCGCCCCAGCGCGGCTCGAGCAGTTCGGGATATTCGCGCTCTATCCGGTCGAGAAACTCGCGCGGCAGTTCCGACGGGGAATTGATTTTCTTGCCGTCCCAGAATCCCGCCAGGTGGCCCATGCCTTCGGGCATCTTCAGCCAGGCGGGATGTTCGAAGGCGTAGTGTCCGCAGAAGTGGGCGGGCAGCGACGTGATGGTCTCGTTGGCGAACAGGTCGAATTCCACCCAGTTGCAGGAATTCTCGATGTGCGTGGCCGGCCAGTCCGGCGGAGCGCTGCGGACCAGGTCCATCTTGATCAGGTCGTTCTCGATCCGGAACTTGCGGTACGGAGCCTGGACGAACCCGTCGCCGGCCAGGTTGCGAAAACCGATCGGGCTTCCGATGGTTCCCGGATCGGTCAGCAGCGGCGTCACCGGCGCCTCAACCAGCTCGCCCGTTATGGGATTGGTGACCGAATCGGTGAATTCGTTGGTGTGGAGGTCCCGGGGAAGTGAAATGTTGTGAGCATGGATGCGGTAGTTGTGGTGGCCGAGATGGCGGAAATAGCTGTACTCGATGCCTTCGTAGCGGATCAGGGGCTCCGGGCGCCGTCCCCCGGGAATGACGAAGACCAGCCAGTGGTACCAGGTGAGCGTCGTGCCTTGCTCCTCAACGAGGTCGCGTTCCATGCGCATCTGCGCGCGAAACTCCTCCACCGGGTCGTCGAAATGGAGGAATTCGGAGACGACCCGGCTGACCGGCGGCTCGACCGACTTGGGTGCGGCGGCCTCAAGCGCTCGCGCGCCGAGCAGAGAGCCGGTCGCGCCGGCCGCGGCGGTTACGAAAGTGCGTCTGTTTACCATGGTAGGTCTTCTCCCTTGTTGTATCGGCGCCCCTCAGGCGGCCCCCTGACGGATGAAATCCGCGGCCCGCTCCCCGATCATCATCGCGGTGGCGTTGGTGTTGCCGCTGGTCAGGCTGGGCATCACCGAAGCGTCGGCAACGCGAAGCCCCTCGACGCCGCGAACGGTCAGGTCGGGCCGGGTGACCGCGAGTCCGTCAGTGCCCATTTTGCAGGTGCCCACCGGGTGGTAGCCGAGGAACGCGGTGCGGCGCAGGTAGTCGCGCCATTCGTCGCCGCTTTGCACGTCGGGGCCGGGCAGCCGCTCGCCGATGCGGTAGGGCGCGAACGCCGGGCCGCCAAGTATTTTCCGGACCTGCCGGCAGCCGCTGATCAGCCGGTCCATGTCGTCGTCGTGCAGCAGCGCGTGAGAGATGACCGGCGGCGCATCCGGGTCCGCGCTGCGCAGCCGGATACTGCCGCGCGAGCGGGGATGGGAAACATTGATCGCGGCGGAAATGGCCGGCCGGTCGTAGGGGATCACGCCTTCTTCCGAAAAGCTGAAGGCATAGGGGCCGAGCTGCACCTGGATGTCGGGCCGCGGCTCGCCGGGCGCGGACCGGATGAAAGCCACTGCGTGGGGGTACGGACTGGTGGCCGGGCCGCGCCCGAACAGCAGCCAGTTCAACCCGTGCAGCACGATCTTCCAGCTGTTGATCTCGGTGTTGTAGGTGGACACGTTTACGTCGATGCCCACCATGCCCTCGGGGTGTTCCTGGAGGTTCGCGCCCACGCCCGGTGAATCCTTGACGATTTCGATGCCGGCGTCGCGCAGTTGCTCCGCCGGGCCGATCCCGGACAGCATGAGCAGCTTGGGCGAGGCGATCGCGCCGGCGCAGAGAATCACCTCGCGCCCGGCATCGGCGCGATGCATACGGCCGCCCCTTCGATACTCCACTCCCACGCAGCGGCCGTTCTCGAACAACAACCGCCGGCACAGGCTGTGCGTGCGGATGGCGAGATTCCGGCGCCGGCGCACGGGATGCAGATAGGCCCTCGCAGCGTTGTAGCGGCGGCCGCGCTGCTGATTTACTTCCGAGTAGGCCACGCCTTCCTGGGTGCGGCCGTTGTAGTCGTCGTTGAGCGTCAGTCCCGACTCGACGGCGGCCTGCACGAAGGTGTGCGCCAGCGGATGGGTGGTGCGCAGCGCCGCGGTGCGGACCGGACCCGAGCGGCCACGAATACCGTCGTCGCCCAGTGGCGTGGATTCCATGCGCCTGAAGAACGGCAGCACGTCGGCGTAAGACCATCCGGCACAGCCCTCCGCGGCCCAGCGGTCGAAGTCGTAGTCCGCGCCGCGCACATACAGCATGCCGTTGATCGAACTGCTGCCGCCCAGAATCCTGCCGGCCGGCCACAGGTCCACTCGGTCGTTGCGGCTGGGATCGGGCTCGGCCTGGTAGCACCAGTCCAGCGCGGGATTGCCGATGGCGCGGATGATCGCCGCCGGCATCCGGATATACAGCGAACGGTCGACGCCGCCTGCCTCGAGCAGCAACACCCGCGTATCCGGATCGGCCGACAGGCGATTGGCCACGGCGCAGCCCGCCGAACCGGCGCCCACTACGATGTAGTCCCAGGAACTCAAGGTGCGCCGGCTTCGCCCGCTGCCGCATGGCAAGTTGCTGCGGACGCCACGCTATGTGCCCAGCATGGCGCCGATGTACTGGTCCCCGCCGTCTTCCCGAAACAGGATGTTGCGCTCATTCATCTCGCGCTTCGTCATGCGCCATTTCTCCCGCATCTTCCCGAACTCTGTGTTGGACACGATGAAAGACTGCAGGCGCACCGACGGATCGCCAAGGCGCTGCTCAATGTCTTTGATGGTTTTGTGAAACTCGATCCTGGAGTCGCCCGGGTCCAGGTGCCAAAGCCCCTTGGGGTCCACGAATATCACATCCTGCTCATCGCCCTTCAGCATCCACAGGATGAAATCCGGGTGGAAATTTCCGGCCTCGAAGAACCCCACCCCGCGGCCCCGGCTCAGATTTCTCAGAAGGTGCAAGTCGCGCCCGCCGAAGAATTCCTGATGGCCGTCGTGAAACGCTTTCAAATCCTCGACAAACTGCCTTTCCCCCTTGTTCAGCGGCGCCGGGCGGATTTCGGCGGCTTTGCCGTCCACATGGAGCAAGGGCTGATAAAGATGATGCTCGAACCAGATGGCCTTGAGGCCATGGAACTCCCAGGGTTTGAGATCTCCTTTCTCAATGGCGGCCTTGAGCTGTTCGAGCCTGGCGACGATTTCTTCTTCGGAGCGATCGATCAGTACCCGGTAGCCTTCTGCCGGTTCATCCTTGACGCCGGGAAAGTTCGGGTCGTCTTCCTCCAGAGCGCGGTACTCCAGGTGCGGCTGTTCCCACTCCTGCCTGCGGAAGCCGTAGTAGCGAGCCATGTAATTCTTGAGCAGCGCGACGGTGATTTCCTCCCAGAGGCGCACCTTATCCCAGCCGCTCCCGGCCAGCTCCTGTTCGGGAATCAGCAAGCTGTACCAACTCTGGTCACACAACAGTGCTTCAATTCCGCTACGCGAAATATTCAGGTTGGGCCAACCGCGCTCCGCCTTGAAGCGCTCCAGTTCAAACAAAACACGGTCAATATCCAGAAAAGCCACATGGCTTGATTCCAGATGGCCCACGTTCGGCTCGGCGTTGCGTTCGCCAGCCACCGCGCCCGCCGACTGCATCGCCTCAATTTTCGGATACCAGTTCAGCACGACCTGGTTCTTCTGGAGGTAATTGGCTTCCGAACCCTGGTTGGCTTTTGGCGGCGCCAGTTCCGGCACCGGCCCCAGCTTGCGGAAAACATCGCCGGATTCGGTGCTCATGCCGTTGATTTCCTTCTTGAGCCGGATTGTTTTCAGTTTCTTTCTTCCCAGATCCTTGATGACCGGCAAGACCAACTCGATGCGGTCGTCGTTGCGGGGAAGCCCCTCCTCATCGAGAAAATCACGGAACTGCGCCATGTAGTTGGCCTGAATGCCGAAAATGCCAAGCGTTTCCAGCAACTCGATGTGTTTCGGCCGCTCTGCTCCCGCGCTGGCGCTGCGCTTGAGGTTCATGCCTCGCCCCTTCAGCCGCACACCGCGCCCGAACAGTTGAATAATCTGCGCGCCCTCGCCTTTGCCTACATTCATAAGGCCCATCGTGGAGACGCGCCAACTGCTCCAGCCTTCCGTGAACTTCTTTGATCCGATCAGCAGATTCACTGTGGAGTGCGGCTGGTTGATGTCGTGAAACAGCGAGCCTGAAAATTCGCGCTCGCCGGTGCTCAGGCCGTGCTGCTCGCACAACTTCACCAGTTTGGCGTCATCGCCCACATTGATGACGCCAAAAGGCGCGTTCTCGGCGCCCAGCCGCAGCGCAATTTCGCCAGTCGCGCCCTTGAGGTTCTCGACGTGGAGATTGCCGCCACCGGGGGCGTTGAAGAGGGAGGCCAGCGTCTCGTCGAAGATCTGCTCCGCGTCGAGGCCGCAGGCATGGATATGCGCGAACCGGCCGGCAAAGAGGTTCCTGCCCGAGGATGTGACCAGTCCCTGATTGATCACCCGGTTTATGCGTTCGATGCTCTTGGGGCGGTTCGCCGTGTAGCGGGCTAGGAACCGGAGGATTTCGATGATGTCCGATGCGTCCTGCTTTGCGAGGCCCTTCACGACCCGTCCACCCACGAATACCCATAGCGGCCTTTCTATGTTGAACGGTCGAAAGTCGTCGAGCCGCTCCCGGTGCAGCCGCTGCTGCTGGAAGAACGTGAGTAGGCAGGCCACGAGATAGGTATCCAGGTGGTTCTGCTCGGTGGCCTGGTCGAGGTTGAGTATCTGATAGTCCTTGCCGAATCCATCCGCATGGAAGTAGCGATAGGAGTAGTCGCACAGCGTGCTCTTGCCGTACTGTTCGGCCAGCGCGGAATTGCCCTTAACGGCCTGGCCGAAGGTGGCCGAGTACTCGAAGGAAAACCCGCGCTCGCACAGCGCGTTGCGGTAGCGCATCCATGCCCCGGCATTCCCCGCGCTCGCCCCACGATGGCCTTCGTCCACCAGCACCAGGTTGTTGCCTTCGAAGGCATCCACGGCGACAGTTGTGGGTCCCATCTCGTCCTTTAGTCGGGTGACCTCAAGAATTTCCACTGCCTGACCGCCAAACAGCTCGCTGCCTTCCTTGTTGAAAATTTCCGCGCCAATGCCCGCGACGTCGAATTCGCGCAGGTGCTGTTGCGATAATCCTTCGTTGGGGGTGAGGAGCAGGATGCGATTCAATTCCCGCCCGCGCCCGAACCGATCCAGGGCGTGCTGGTATTGCAGGATGTTGGCGTGCATCAGCAGTGTCTTGCCGCTTCCGGTGGCCATCCAGTAGGCCAGCTTGTTGAGTTGCGGCCATGCTTCGGCGGTCTCGTCGAACGGGTTGATTAAATCTGCCTGGGACTTGCTGGCGTTATACGCGGCCACCTGAACGTTCAGCGCCCTGAGCAGCGCCGGGGGATTACGAAAATAGCGCTCCAGATAGATTTCGGTGAACAGCAGGTCGAGATACTGAAAGTACTTCCAGGCGATCGGCTGGTCGCCGCGGGCAACCCGCCTTTCGTTCAGTTGGCGTGTATGGCCTGTGATTCGCTGGTCGCATTCCAGGAGCGCGTCGTCGGGAAGTTCCGGCCGGCGTTCGGCAGGCAGATGCAGGCATAGCGCGTGGTGGAAGCGGTGTATGTTGTTCTGATCGAGCCCTTCCAGTTCTTCGCCGCGCAGGTGCTTGGCCAGTTGTTCAAAACTCTCCACCCCGAACAGCGACAGCATCCACTTGTTCAGCACCAGCTTGCGGGTAAACGGTACCTTCGACCTTTTCATAAAAGCATGCCCTGGCTGCACAAAACGTGTCGAATGAAACGGGATCCGGAACCACGCGGGAGCATCAATGGTCCCCCGTAAATTTGTCGCTCATATATGGCCGACAAATCTTTTAGTCGGCCATTAAAGGCGGATATATGGCCGACAAATCTTTTAGTCGGCCATTTGTGGCCAGCAAAATCGAGGTTTTTACTCAACTATGTTCAGCAACGGGGGAAAGATGAGGATTGCCGCGCTTTGACCGCTTGGCTCGGAAATAACGCGCACCACGCCGTCATCCTGCAGCCCCTTAAGAAGGCGCCTTGCGGTGCGCTCTGGTATTGATGATGAGTCAATGAAGTTTGAACTGCTGAAAATCGGGCGTTCGAAGAGCCAGTCCAACACGCGAACGGCATGCCGTGACCGGGTGACAGCAGGAATGCGCCGTTTCATTTCCTCGTAAAGGGCGAGGATTTGTTGCGCCTTGGCCAGATTGTCTTCGGCTTGCGTGCGCACCGCATCCAGGAAGAAGCGGCACCACCCGGTCCAGTCGTTATCGCGCGAAACCGCCAGCAATCCGCCGTAGTACGCATCGCGCCGCGCTTCAAAATAGGCGCTGATATAGAACGTCGGCCGCCGGATCAATCCCTTCTGCCACAGGAACAGCGGCACCAGCATCCGGCCCAGACGTCCATTGCCGTCCAGAAAGGGATGCAGCGCCTCGAACTCGGCATGCAGGATGGCGAGCTGCGCCAGCCGGTCAGGCTGATCGTCGTGAATGAATCGTTCCCAGGCGCTCATGCCATCGGGCAATTGCTCGGCAGCGATGGGGACGAAAGTCGCCGTTTCGATCGTGCAGCCCGGCGCCCCTATCCAGTTGGGGATGCGGCGGTAGTCGCCGGGCGCCTTGTTCTGCCCGCGCACGCCGGCCAGCAATACCTTGTGCGCTTCGCGGATTACGCGCTGGGACAACGGTAAATTCGCCAGCAGTTGCTCGGCCCTGAGCATGGCCGAGCGGTAGTTGAGTATCTCCTGAATATCTTCATGGATAGCAGAAGATGCCGCCTGCCGTCCCGCCTCGAACTCCAGCACCTGTTCCATGGTCGCCTGGGTGCCTTCGATGCGTGAAGACAGCACGGCTTCCTGCGTGCTCAGCGGCGCAAGCAATACGCCGGGATTGGGCACCGCGGCCAGCATCCCGTCATAGCGCGCCACTGCCGCCGCCGCCGGGCCGAGCAAAGGGATCAGCTGCGCCCACTCGATTTTGTCCGGCGGAAACCGTCCCTCGTGATAGTGGACCGGAGGCATTACGCGTTCTCGAACATCAGGCGATGGAAATCCGCTTCGATGAGCCGCACCTGCCAAACGTCATTCTGCGCCTTGAGGTTCTCAAGGTTATTGCTGCCGTTAACGTAGATGACATCGTAGTTGCTGGCCTCGTCCAGATAGCCCTGCTGCATAAACCACTCGTCGAGCACCAGGTTGTCCTGCTCCGGCACGCCGGTAAGCTTTCGCCGGATGACGAGCGTTTCGCGCCCGTCGGGTGTGGCGCCTGTAACGGCGCGGAACCAGAAAGGTCCATCCCCCCCCACCCCCCGAATTTGAGGTGGCCCTTGAGGCGCAGGCGCCCCTCAGTGTCGCGCTCAAATGCGGCGCGGCCACTTTGCGGCGCGGCCATGCGCCGAACCTTGAGGCCGATCAGCCAGTTGAAGGTTTCCAGCAAATCAACGTTGACCGTTCGGCTTTCGTCCGACCCGGGCTGCTTGACTTTCAGCTTGCAGGCTGCGGGATCGGCAAACGCCGCGACATTCAGCAGCGATTGGCTGCCGCGCGTTTCGATGTCGAGCATGTAGCGCAGCATGTACTGCTCCCTGAGCCCGTCCACGCCCTGCGCCTCGCCGCCACTGAGCAGGTCCCGCTGCGCGTCCGTTCGCCGGGTTTCCAGGTTATTGAGCGTGTCCTCGTAGGATTCGAGCCTCAGATACTTGATGATGCGCGGGCTACCCTCCGCTTCTTCGACTGTTGCAAGCCGCTTGGGCTTTCCGTCCTTCCATTCCGGCGTGAACGTGACCTTCTTGATACGCGGCAACAGCACCGTATTGAAATAATCGCCCATCTCAACCAGGATGAATTTACGCCGCCCGCCATCCTCGCGGTTTAGATTAATGACGGCTTGCCCGGTTGTTCCGGATCCGGCGAAGTAATCGAGAATGTTTGCGCTCTTGGAACGCTTCGTAGATATCCAAATTGCGTCGAAGACTGCGTTTAGACTCTTTGGATACGAGAAACTCCTACTCTCTCCCAAGACAGATCGGAGAAGCTTGGTTCCGTGCGAAGAGGCATCGTACTGTGATCCAACCCAAACACTTTTCGGTCTGGTCCCATCCTTAATGCGATCTTTGATTCGAACCTTCTTGTCTCCTCCATGGCTTGCCTCTACCCTTATGTCCCCTGCCTCAACGTGCTGCATGAAAGAAGGAGGGGTCTTTCGCCAGACACGTTGGACCCCAGAACTGTCAAGTGGGAGAATCTTTGCTGCCCCCTGTGCGGGCTGTGTGCCAATGTAGCCGTCTGTCTCTCGATAGTAGATCGGATAGTAGGAATTGGGACGTTCAGTAGGAGTGGAATAACCGCCGGTGCGCAGAAAATCTCGCCATTTGAAGTGACCAATTGCATCAACTTCTGAGTATGCTGCCCTAGCATATTCAGCCAACTCAAAGAAACAAATCTCCGCTTTCTCGGGGGCTTTACCGTACCAGAGGTAGTACTCGTGGCTGGTTGCAAGGAACTTGTCGTTCGTGCGTCCCGAAGGTTTGATTTCAACCACGAGCACTCCGATTGGTTGCCCATATGCGAGGGTCTCATCAACGGCAGCTCCCAAGTTGAAGAGTTCTGCGTCGTCAATTGCAATGCTTAAGAGCCCAACATCGCTAAGCAGCGCATTCGCGCACGACAGCGTTTGGGTTAGCATCGTCAGCCATGAAGAATGCCGATACTCGTTCTTGTAGGCGAAACCGACCTCCGTAGTATTGAATGGCGGATCTAGGTACACGTACTTGATTTGGTCGCGGTACTGCGCCTGCATCAGGGACAGGGCTTGGAAATTTTCGCTGTGGAACAGGATGCCGTCGGTTTGCTCGTCCATGTCCCCCAATGCTTCAAGCAGCCGTGCGGTGAAGGCGTCGCTGAAGTGCCGCGTATCGACCAGCAGGGTGGGGTGCGATTGCAGAAACTCCGGTTTCAGCGGATTGCTGTAGCCCGGCGCCGTCCCGTCCCCCTCGATCTCGTCTATTGCGAATAGCTTGATCCATTCGGCGCGCTGCGCTTCATTCGCGGCAATCTCGGCGTGCAGCTTCTCGGGGATGTTGCCGACAGAGATGCAGTAGTGCGTTTCGACCACGAACTTCTTCTTACACCACAGCTTTTTCTGGAAGTTCTCAAGCTGGGCGAGAAATTCGATGATTTTTCCGGCGATCCTGCGGATGACGCGGATTGTGGAGAGGTACTGCTCAACCCGGGGAGCGGACTCGCTTTCCACGTCGTCCAGGTGCATGACCTCGTTCTTGATGTAGAAATCCAGCTCCCTGCGGAGGAAGGCGCCCAAGTCCTTGTGAATGAAGTAGTCGAAGGTGTTGCGCGCGGTGTAGCGTTTCAGGTGCGCTTCCAGCCGGCTGCAGCCGGCCTCCTCGCCGCTGGCCAGAACGTGCGCTTTGCCCAGCTCGGCCACCCACCGCGTCAGTTTTGAGTCGCCAACCGACAACACACTTGCGGCCGCCTGCGCGGTCAGGTCACTCTGGGCAGGCGGCTTTTTCTTCCCATCACGCTCCGCGGCGCACCAGTCGTCGAGCGTGGCGGGGCGGTGCTCGAAACGGATAACGAGTTCCTTGCCCGGCCCGCCGTCCTCTTCCGCGATGAAACCGCGGCCTGAATCGCCCGCTGGCGCCAGCACGAAAAGGCGATTCCTGCCCTCGGCGGCCTTTACGTTGCCGTGCTCGCCCTCTGAGGCATCCGCCAACCGGAAATGCACCCGCATGGGATCAGCGCTGCTGTTCGGTTTGAGCCGGAATGCGTAGTCGCGCAGGTACTCGCTGGTCTTGATGTAGTACTGGTCCTTGTTGGCCCAGTGCAGGGCAACTTCCTCGCCTTCATAGGGGATGGCGTACACCCCGGTTTTATAGACGCGTCTGGCGATGAAATCGCCCTCTGAGTAGTAGCGGCGGAAGAACCGGTACAGGTGGTCATACACCTCACGCTCCAGGGCGCTCATATCCACTGCTTCGCTTTTGAGTTGACTCCGCAGTTCCTTGACCCGCTGCGTTGACTCCGGATCAACGCCCAGCCCCCTGGCCTGTTCGATGGCCGTAGCCAGCGCCTTCTCGATTTCCGCCTTGTCGGCGCTCCTGTGGCGGGACAGCGCGCGCTTCACCTGGGGCAGCAGATCGTTTTCAAGAAACGCGGTGATTTCCTCGCTTCTGGCGTGGAGAACCCGGTAGATGCCGAAGTCGAGATCGGGCTGATCGAGTTGGAACAGCTCCTTGAGAAGCGCGATCAGCTTCTGGTATGGCGGACTCATTCCATAGCGTTCCGAATTGGAATGCCCAACAGTGTACTTGCTTGCATGTTTCGCTTCCCGGTCGAGCAGGGCGCACGGCACCTCCCCGCAGTCTCGCGTGCGCGCTTGCAGCGCAATGGGCTATTCTCTCGGACGATGCGGCCTTTGCAAGATGGCGTTTCGGACGATGTTTGTTGTTGACGTGCTGAGGCAGGCGCTGGAATCGATCGGCGCCAACCTTTTTCGCGCCCTGCTGACGATGCTGGGCATGATCATCGGCGTCGCGGCGGTGGTGACGATGGTTTCCCTGGGCACCGGGGCGCAGCGGGCCGTGGAGGAACAGATGGAGGCGCTGGGGGCCGACATCCTGGCGGTCACCAATTCCCAGCGGCGGTTCTGGGGCGTGGCGCTGGAGAACAGCAGTCTGGGCGTGGACGACGCCGCGGCGCTGCGAAGCGACGCGCGTCATCTCGAGAGAGTGGTGCCCAGAATCACGCAGCGCCTTCAGTTCGAGTTCGGCAACAGCAACGCACGCGTGGAGCTGGTCGGGTCCACCGCCGAGTATCCCGTGCTGCACCGCTACGAAATAGCCGCCGGAAGAATGTTCGTTCCGCAGGAAGAAGAGGCGCGCCTGCGGGTCGCCGTGGTCGGAAGCGAGGTTCCCGGGAAGCTGGAAACCACCGCTGAGGCGCTGCTGGGGCAAAGCGTGCTGATGGGCGGCGTTCCATTCACCGTGATCGGCGTCCTGGAGGAGAGCGGCTCGGCCGGCATGCAGAATCCCAATGACGACGTGCTGGTGCCGCTGTCCACGGCGCAGTACCGGGTGACCGGCAGCGACCGGCTCGAAAGCATAGACGTGCAGATACGCCGGGGTTCGGCGGTCGAGCAGGCGCTGGTGGACGTGGAGCGCATCATGCGCCGCGAGCACCGGATCCGGCCGGGCGAGGACAACGATTTCGGGATACTCGACCGCAAGCAGTTCCTGGAGGTCCGCGAGGAAACCACGCGCATCTTCGCCCTGTTGCTTCCGGCCATCGCGGGAGTCAGCCTGGTGGTGGGCGGAATCGGAATCATGAACATCATGCTGGTCACGGTGGCCGAACGTACCCGCGAAATCGGCGTGCGCCGGGCGATCGGCGCGACCGGCGGGGCGATCATGTCGCAGATCCTGGTCGAGTCCTCGCTGCTGTGCCTGCTCGGCGGCTTGCTGGGCGTGGCCGCCGGCTGGGGAGCGTCGGAGCTGCTTGCGCGTTTCTTCAACTGGCAGACCGTCGTGGCGGCGGAATCGATCGGCGTGGGGCTGGGCTGCAGCCTGCTCATCGGCATCGTCTTCGGCCTGTGGCCGGCCCGCCGCGCCTCAACCCTGGACCCCATCGAAGCGCTGCGCCACGAATAACCCGCCCCCTGCCCAGAACTCATCCGCCGCGTCTGCAGACTCCGCCAAGCGCGTTTCCAGTTCATCGGCCCGGTCTCGCAAACGCGCCTCCTCCTCCGCACGGTCGGCGATATCCGCCTCGGCCCGCTCGTCCAGTCGCGGGATCGATAGGCACCGCACGTCTTCAACCTCAATATGGGGAATGCTTGAGCCATATGGCAGAGCCTTTACGCGTGGCCGCCCAAGAGTGGGATGGGTCATCGCCACAAGCAGGTACCCCGAACGGCACCGGGGGTCCCGCGGCGCAATGCGGATGATGTCGTCCGAGATCACTTTGTTCTCGTGCAACTTGCCACTCAACATAGCCGAACCGTTGAGCCCGTAAATCTGACCCGATCGGGCCAGGAGAACCCAACCGCGCTCTACCCTCCCGTTGTGCGGATCGCGAAAATCCCCGTCAGCGATTCGCTTCGTGATGTCGGGATTGATCTCGAACAGAGCGGAACTGTCGAGGAATTCCACGCCATCGCGCGCCGCCACACGACGAAACCGTGTGGGCAGCCACACGTCGAATCCAAGTTCGCCGATCTCGTTCCAGCTCCTCGCTTCCTGAGCCAGGTGATCTTCGAGTGCCTTAACGGCAGGGTTGTGGTGCCACGCATCCATGCGCCGCCTTGCGGAGGAAATGGCGCCGGCGCCGAATATGAAGCCCGTCTCTCCAATGTCCGTTGCCTCGAAGGCGTCGAAATATCGCTCGAACAGCTGCTCTGCCTCAACCGTCAGCAGGTACGCACGATCCCGGAGATCCAGGATCTCCCTCGCTTTCACACCAAACCGAGCCCGTATCCGATCATCCACATGGACAACAGGAAGTGAATTCAGATGATGCGTCTCAAGGTGCTTGATAATGTGCCCGTATTCCGCCGCCTTCATCATCTTGCGCACGGTAGGGGCGCGCAGGTACGCGTATATCCAGCCCCACCATTCCTGATCTATTGCGTTGATCCTCAGTAGATCATGGGAGATCAGGATGTCTTTCGTCGTCTCGTGCGCCAGGGTCGCGCGGCCGACATTGCCGGAGCAAGTCACGAGAATCTGCCCGCTACTTACAAACCGTCTCCTATGATCGCGCGTCTTTTCTACGGATAACCACTTCCGCGGTGTCGGACGCACGTCATAAACCTGGGTCGCCGTCAGGAAAGGTGTTCCGTGCTCACGACCGATTTGTATTCCCTTGAGCCGCGACGGCTGCCAAGTTCGCGCGACGGTACTGAGCGGAATCCAGCCCGTCGGCTTGGACTCGATCGCCAGCCGTGTCGCATGCCCTTCTCCGAGATAGGTTGCCGCCTCAAGTCTTCGTTCCGCCCGAAACAATAGCGAGGCCTTGAGCGACGCCGACCGGACCGAGTGCCAGGGCCACTCCGTCCGGAACTCCTGAGGCGGACTCAGCCTTGCTCGTAGAGCCACGATCTGAACGCCTGCGCGATCTGTAGCGTGTTGTCGTCCACGACCTTTCGTTGCGTACGTTGCTTCGTGTAGATCGCCCTGCCGCTGTCATACTCCTTCCGGGTTTCGTTCACTTCCTCCACGATCTCGTTTCCGTGCCGATCACGAACGTACGTGACGTTTCCGCGTTTGTCGTGGCCAATGTGGTTTGCAATCGCCATGAACACTTCGTAGTCGTTGATACGCCCCGCAGCGGTTTCCACGGCGACCTCCTCGGCGGACTTCCGCTCGAGCACGAGCACGCTCGTTTGGATGCTGACGTGAGGCTGAAAGGTATCCGGGTGCAGGTCGATGCTTGCCAGGATACGCGTGTTGCGCAGTATCCACTCACGGACGTAGCCCAGGCCCGGCGATCCGAGAATGCCATCCGGGAGGACAATGGCGCAGCGACCCGTCCCCGGCTTCAGGAATCGTACGCAACGTTCGATAAACAGAATCTCCGGAGGCTGTGAAGCTTGCACGGCTTCAGTACGAATCCACCTGTCATCCTCATTGTCGTACTGCCAGACATGGCCCAGATCATAGGCCTCCAGAATCGTCGGATCGTCGATCGGAATCTTGGATCCGAACGGAGGGTTCGTAAAGATCAGGTCAACCCGACCAAACAGATCTCGCGCCCGAAGCTCGTCCTCCCAGGTAACAGGGGACTTGAGCGAATTCGCCTGAAACAGCCCGCCCGCGGCGTAAAGAACTCTCCCCGGTCACCGCGCAGATTCGATCCGACGATCTCCTCGTAGGCTCTTCCCTTGACGTCGACATCGCTTTCCAGGAGGGAATACATTTGCATCTGGCTTACGATGTACGCCAAAACCTCCGGGTTCAACTCGATAGCCTCGTTCTCTCGGAAGATCGTGAGGAACTCTGCCTTCACCTGGTCGAAAAGGTGGTCCAGTCTCCTCTTCGCCCTGAGTCGGCCGTTGAGCCCGTGCCGTTCCTTCGACGTTGCATAGAACTGGATTTCGTCCGAGGTCCGCTCGTCGTGGATTTTGCAGAAGATAATCTTCAGCAATTCCCAAAACGCCTCGGGCTTCTGCAAGCCCTGGTTGCCTGCGATGTAGTTGTGGCAACGGCGAAAAGCGAAAAGTAGCGCGTCCGACGATGCGGCTTTCAACTGGTCGAAACGCGGTCGTTCGGCTTCGTCCTCTGAGCTTCCTTGACTCGGAATGTCCGGGATTTCCTCGAAACGGACCTTGCCGTCGGCGTCAACACGCCTGTAGCAGATTCGCTCGACGCCGTTGGTCCACATTCCGTACGCGACACTCGGGCAGGCAGCCATATAGCTGTGCAACTGTCCCACCCCGTCCTTTCGGCTTGTTGGCTTGATCTTCCGCGATTTGCATTCGACGATGATCCTCGCGCGGTCTTGATCGTGAGCGTCCCCCTCGTCGAAAATCACGAGATCGGCACGCGGCCTGCGGGTTCCGAGCCGCAGCATGAATTCGACCGAGATGTCACTTTTCCGGTAATCGTACTCGCGCACCAGGGATTTCGCGATTTCTTGTCGAACGTACTCCTCAGCTGTCTCCGAGCGCTGTGTGACCCCGTCGATATAGTCCAGTACCTTGCCCTGCTGAACAATGACCGCCGTCGGACGAACCACGCCTGCCCGTTCCTTGTGCCCTTCCGTCGCCACGCCTTCCCGCTAGGCGTCGTCGCTTGACTTGGCCTTGAGAGCGATGCTCAGCGCCTCTCGCGCAGACAGGATTGGGATGCCCTCTACATCACCAAGCGCCAGCATGTCACTCCTGTCCCCGGAAACCACCAGCTCCGCATTACCGGCAACCGCCACTGCCAGAATGGGATCGTCCTTGGGGTCCGGAGACCTCTTGGTCACTGGAACTCCGCTCAGTACTACTGCGTGCCGATGAATCGCGGCAACCATCTGCGCCGCTTCGTCCGAATCTACGAATTTGCGTAACCGCGGACGGGCGAGAACATCGGTGACTTCGTCGATCTGAGCGTCGGATGTAACCAGTTCGATGTCGTTCCGCAGCCAGGCCTGATAGAGCTCATCCGGCGGTGTGTTCTTGGTGATTAGTGCGCAGACGAGAATGTTCGTGTCAAGGACGACGCGCACGCGCGGCATCCACTTCGCTGTCGATTAACTCCATGATCTCCTCCTGATCGGAAGTCGCGACCCTGTCCTTGACACGACTGATTGCCGCAACCGAACTCAGAATTCCCAGAACCGCCGAACCAACATCCTCCGCGGATAGATCTTTGCGTCCCGGCTTGAGCGCTGCGGCGCGGCAGCTCCCGGCGTGCGCCAGATTCTCTGCGGTTGCCTTGCTCATTCGCAATTCAACTGTGATCTCGCTATCCGACGCGGACTGCGACGCCAGATGAACAACCCACCGGCTTGGCGACGGATTCCTGACTGATGCCATGACTCAACTGGATATTCCGAATCCGTTCAAGTATATACGCTGCCGGCGCCGGAAGTTGAGTCGCCCTTCGCGGGCCTCGTCAGGAGGCGCCGGCTACCTTTGGATGGGGGATCCGCGGCATCCAGAGCAGGGTTGCCAGCCCCAGCACCGCCGCCAGCGCGCCCCAGTACACGGTGGCCGTGGTCAGGCCGATCGACTGGGCCCAGCCTCCGAGCGCCGCGCTGCCCAAAGCCACGCCGCCGAAAGCCACGACGCTCCACAGGCTCATGACGCGGCCCCGGTACTTTTCTTCCACTACGGCCTGCGTGAGCGTCTGCGATCCCACGCCGCAAATGGTCAGGGCGCATCCGAAGAACGGCAGCTGCAGCATGGCGAGCCAGAAATTGCCGGTAAAGCCGAAGGCAACGATCAGCAGGCCGGCCATGGCCACGCAAATGGCGGCCGACGTGCGAAGCTGCTTCAGGTCCTTGTTCCGGGCCACCCAGAAGCCACCCGCGACCGCTCCCACACCGAAAGAGGAAATCAGCAGCGACATTCCGTCGCTCCCACGTTGAAAGACTTCGTCGGCGTACGGCGCCATGAGCTCGAACAGCGCCCGTCCGAAGGTGGCGCCAATAAACACGAGAACAAGGTAGTAGCGGATCGCGGGATGGCGCAGGGTGTAGCTGACGCCGTCGCGCAGCAGGCGGGCCAGTCCGATCTGCCTTTCCAGTTCGCGCGCCACCGGCTGCAGCTTCATGCCCCAGAGCACCCAGGCCATGCCCAGGAAAGTAGCCGTGCTGATCGCGAACGCCGGCGCCAGGCCGAAGAACTTGATGATGTAACCGCCGAGCACTGGACCGATGACGCGCGCCACGTTGAAGCTGACCGCCCCCAGGCCCACGGCGCTCGCCAGTTGCATGGAGGGAACCAGGTTGGCCATCAGGGCCAGGCGCATGGGCGTATAGCCGCCGCTGAACACGCCGAAAGACAGCGCCAGCAGGAACAGCGCGGCCGGTGTCATCAGGCCCAGGGCCGACAGGCCGAACAGGCCGGCGGTAACGCTGATGTTGAGCACATTGAAGATCTGCGCCGCCCTGCGCCGATCCCAGCGGTCGGCGTATGCGCCGAATACCGGTCCCAGCACGGCCACCGGGAAATATGCCGCAAACGCAACGGCCGCGACGAAAAATTCGGATTCCGTCAGCTGCCAGGCCTGCCACCCCAACGACAGCCGCAGGATCCAGAGTCCGTGCGTCGTGACGGTGCTGCCGATCAGAAAGCGGCGGTAGGCGGGCGTGGATAATGCGGAGCTGGACATGCCGGGGGGCCGATTGCCTGGCGGAGTTCGCGGCGTGAGGTGGGCCGTGATCGGTTGCTGCCGGGCCAAATGGGCGAGCGAGTGAGTATGATGCGCGCAGCGTGAATTGTCCACGCCGGACCAAGCCCATGAGCCGACCCCCCAAAATATCGCTGGAGTTCTTTCCGCCACGCACGGAAGAATTGATCGCAATGCTGGAAGCTTCGCTCAGGCGCCTGTTGCCGTACGGTCCGCTGTACTGCACGGTTTCCTATGGCGCGGGCGGTTCGACGCGGGAGGGCACGGCGCGCTGGGTGCGGCGGATCCGCCAGGACTTCGGCATCGATTGCGCACCCCACCTGACCCACGTCTCGCACACCCGCGACGAGGTGCGGGAAATCGTGCGGGGCTACGTCGCGCAGGGCGTGCGGAGGATGATCGCGTTGCGCGGAGACATCCCGGCGGACGGTATTCCGGACAAAGTGCGCAAGCGTGGCTATTCCTCGACGGTGGAGTTGATCGCCGACCTGAGGGTCGAGGGAATTAACGAGGTCATGGTAGGCACGCACCCCGAGCACGGCGGTGGCGACAGCGCCAGTTTGCGCCGGCACCTGGAGTTCGTTAAGCAGAAGCTCGACGCCGGCGCCACCCTGGCCATCACCCAGTTCTTCCTCGATAACCACAGGTACTATCGGCTGCGCGACGTTTTCGCGGGAGCGGGTATGGAGCACCTGCTGGCGCCCGGCATCATGCCCCTGCATAACTACAGGCAAGTGTTTTCGTTTGCCGGCAAGACCCACGTGGAGGTTCCGTCCGCGCTGCGCGACCGTTTTCAACGGGCCGGGGAGAATCCCGATGCGGTCAGGCAAGTCGCCGAGGGTTTCTCGCTGGACCAGGTCCGGGACCTGGCGGACAACGGCGTCGAGCGTTTTCACATCTACACGATGAACCGGGCGCCGTTGACCGCGGCCATCTGCGAGACCCTCGGATTGAGCGCCCCGGGAACGCAGTCGTGAACACGACACCAGCCCGGGCCGAGGCCCTGGGCGAACTGATCCGCAGCCGAATCGTTTTCATCGACGGGGCGATGGGCACGCTTGCCCAGACCCTGGATTTGTCCGAGGAGCAATACCGGGGCAGCGAGTTCGCCGACTGGCCCCAGGCGCTGAAGGGCAACCATGACCTGCTGTGCCTGACCCAGCCGCACTTCGTGCGCGAAATCCACGACTCCTATATCGAGGCCGGGGCCGACATCCTGACCACCAACAGCTTTACCGCCAATGCGCCATCGCAGGCGGACTACGGCCTTGAGGACCGGGTCGCCGACATCAACCGCGCTTCGGCCAAGATCGCCCGCGAGGCTGCGGACGCGGCCCAGCGGCGCGACGGGCGGCCGTATTTCGTGGCCGGCAGCCTGGGCCCCACCAACCGAACCGCCTCGCTGTCGCCGCGCGTGGAGGACCCCGGCTACCGGGCGACCGATTTCGACCAACTTGCGGCCACCTACGAGATCGCCACCCGTGCGCTGATTCAGGGCGGCGCCGACCTGCTGCTGATCGAGACCATCTTCGACACGCTGAATGCCAAGGCGGCGCTGTACGCCATTGCGCGCGCCGGCGAAAGTGTGGGGCGCACGCTGCCCGTCATCGTTTCCGGCACGATTACCGACGCTTCGGGCCGGACGCTGTCGGGCCAGACCGTGGAAGCCTTCTACAACTCCATCCGGCACGCGCCCATGACCGCCATCGGACTGAACTGCTCGCTGGGCGCGACCGAGCTGCACCCACACATGCGCGAACTGTCCAGGGTCGCCGAGCTGCCCGTGAGCGTGCACCCCAACGCCGGTTTGCCCAACGAACTGGGCGAATACACCGAGTCGCCGGAGGAGATGGCGTCCACGCTCGAAGCGATGGCGAAGGAGGGGCTGCTGAACCTGGCCGGCGGCTGCTGCGGCACAACGCCGGAGCACATCCGGGCGATGCGCGAGGCGCTGGCGGGCATCAGCCCGCGCACGCCGCCCGCGCCGCCGCGGATCACCCGGCTGGCCGGGCTGCAGCCGCTGAACATCGACGACAGCACCGGCTTCGTTCACGTGGGCGAACGCACCAACGTTACCGGTTCGGCGATCTTCCGGCGGCTCATCGAGGCGGACGACTACTCCGCCGCGGTGGAGGTGGCGCGCCAGCAGGTCGAGGCTGGCGCCAACCTGCTGGACGTGAACATGGACGAGGGCTTGCTGGACTCCGAGGCCGCGATGCGCCGCTACGTCAACCTGCTGGCCGCCGAGCCCGACATCTCGCGGGCGCCCGTCATGGTCGATTCTTCGCGTTTCGAAGTGCTGGTTGCCGGCCTGAAATGCCTGCAGGGCAAGGGCGTGGCCAATTCCATCAGTCTCAAGAACGGCGAGCAGGAATTCCTTGACCAGGCGCGCGAGATCCGGCGCCTGGGCGCGGCCGTGATCGTCATGGCCTTCGACGAGAAGGGCCAGGCGGAGAGCGTGGAGCAGCGGGTCGCGATTGCCGAGCGCAGCTACAGCCTGCTCGTGGAAGAGGCCGGCTTTCCGCCGGAAGACATCATCTTCGACCTGAACATTTTCGCCGTAGCTACCGGGATCGAGGAGCACGACGACTACGGCCGCGCTTTCATCGAGGCCACCGGCCTGGTACGCGAGCGGCTGCCAGGCGTACATGCCAGCGGCGGTGTCAGCAACCTGTCGTTCTCGTTCCGCGGCAACAATGCGGTGCGCGAGGCGATGCACTCGGTGTTCCTGTATCACGCCATCGCCGGGGGCATGGACTTCGGGATCGTCAACGCCGGTCAGTTGGCTGTGTACGAGGACATCCCCACGCGGCTGCGCGACACGGTGGAGGACGTGATCCTCAACCGCAGCCCGGGCGCGGGCGAGCGGCTGCTGCAATTGGCGCAGGAATACCAGGGGCAGGGCGGGCGGCAGGACCGCGACGAACAGGAGTGGCGCGCCCTGCCGCTGGAGGAGCGGTTGAGCTACGCGCTGGTGCACGGGCTGGACGCCCACGTGGTGGAAGACACCGAAGCCGCCCGGCAGAACAGCGAACAAGCGCTGGACGTGATCGAGGGCCCGCTGATGGACGGCATGAACACCGTGGGCGACCTGTTCGCCACCGGCAGGATGTTCCTGCCGCAGGTGGTCAAGTCGGCCCGGGTCATGAAGAAGGCCGTGGCCCATCTCATCCCGTTCATAGAACAGGAGGGCAGCGGCGTGTCGAGCCGCGGGCGGCTCGTGGTCGCCACGGTCAAGGGCGATGTCCACGACATCGGCAAGAACATCGTGGGCGTGGTGCTGCAGTGCAACGGCTACGAGGTCATCGACCTCGGCGTGATGACCCCCTGCGAGGAGATCCTGGACACGGCGGTCAGGGAAAAGGCCGACTACATCGGTTTGTCCGGCCTGATCACGCCGTCGCTCAACGAAATGGTGCACGTGGCCGGCGAAATGCAGCGTCGCGGCATGGACCTGCCGCTGCTGATCGGCGGCGCCACCACCTCGCCTCGGCACACGGCGCTGAAGATCGATCCGGCCTACGAAAACGGCGTGGTGTACGTGAAGGACGCGTCCCGTGCGGTGGGGGTGCTGGGTGAACTGAGCGGCGCCGGGCGCGACGCGTACCTGCGCGGCGTCGCCCGCGACCTGAAGCGCCGCCGTGAGCAGCCGGCCGGCAAGCGCCGTCGCGAGGACCTGCTGAGCCTCGAGGAGGCGCGGGGCAACCGGCTGGAGATCGACTGGGGCGCGGAACCGCCGGTCGAGCCCGCACGCACCGGCGTTGTCGAACCGCTTTCGCCGACGCTGAAGGAACTCTACGGCTACATCGACTGGCAACCCTATTTCGCGGCCTGGGAGATGCACGGGAAATTTCCCCAGCTTCTGGACGACGCGCAGAAGGGTGAGGCCGCCAGAGAACTCTGGGACGACCTTCACCGCTTGCTGATCGAACCGATCAGGGCCGGCGAGATCGATTTCCCGGCGGCGGGCGTTGCCGGAATATTCCCGGCCGCGTCCGAAGAAGACGACATCGTATTGTTCGACGACGAATCACGGGATACGGAACTGGGGCGCATTCACGGCCTGCGCGAACAGCGGCGCATGCCGCCCGGCAGACTCAATACCGCGCTGGCCGATTTCGTGGCGCCAGCAACTGCGGGCGGCGACTGGGTGGGGATGTTCGCGGTCACTGCCGGGGGCGAGCTGGACGAGACGATAGCGAAGCAGGCCGGCGGCAGGGATCCGACCGACGATTACGGCGCCATCCAGCTCAAGGCGCTGGCCGACCGGGCCGCGGAGGCGTTCGCGGAGTATCTGCACGAGAAGGTGCGCAGGGAGTTCTGGGGATACGCGAGCAATGAGTCCTTGGGCAACGAGGACCTGATAGCCGAGCGCTACCGGGGCATTCGTCCCGCGCCCGGTTACCCGGGCTGTCCGGACCACAGCGAGAAGGAACTCATCTGGCGCCTGCTGGACGTCGAGCGGCGCATCGGCGCGCGCCTGACCGAGTCGTACGCGATGTGGCCGGCCGCCACGGTGTCGGGCTACTACTTCGCCCATCCCCGGTCCCGCTACCCGAATATCGGACTGATCGGCGACGATCAGCTCGCCGACTACGCCCGCCGCAAGAAGATCACGCTGGACGAAGCTCGCCTCTGGCTGGCGCCCAACCTTCCCGGCTGACCCTGGCAGCGAACCCGGGAGCGAGGGCATGTCCCTCGCGGCGTCCCGCCCTCGTGGAAGGCGGGACGCCTTCCCACCCAGGTCCCGCCTTCAATCGCCGCTTGGCTTCCGGGCCGCGGTGACGCGTTCGTGGCCCGCCAGGTCGCGATGGGTGACCGGCGCCTTGAGTCCGGCGCGGCGCATCAGTGAACGGACCGCCGCGCCCTGGTCCGCGCCGTGCTCCACCGCCAGCGTTCCGCCCTGTTCCAGGTGCGCCGGCGCTCCGGAAATGACCAGACGCAGTTCCCGCAGGCCGTCCGGTCCGCCGTCCAGCGCCGCAAGAGGCTCAAAGCACAGCGGCGGGTCGCCGCACAGGGCCGACTCCACGTACGGCGGATTGCACGCGATGGCGTCGAAGCGCCGGCCCTCCAGCGGACCGTACCAGGGCCCCCGAACGAAGCGCACCCGACCTGGCGCAAGCCCGGCGGCGTTTCGCCGCGCGACGGCAAGCGCCCGTTGGGAATTGTCGGTCGCGATGAGCTGCGATTCAGGCAGGGTGAGGGCCAGCGCGACAGCCACCGCGCCGCAGCCGGTCCCCAGGTCCAGTATCCGCGCAGTACGGTTGGTCGAATCGACGCCGTCCCGGATGACCTCCACCAGCAACTCGGTCTCCGGCCGGGGCACCAGCACGTCGCGGCTGATCTCGAATGCCAGCGAGAAAAACTCCCGGCGGCCGATGATCTGCGCCAGAGGTCTTCCGGCGCCGCGTTCGGCCAGCAGCGCATCGAATTGTTTCATGGCCCCGCTTTGCGGCCCTTCCTCCCAGCGCGAGTAAAGCACGGTGCGGTCGACGCCGAGTACATGCGCCAGCAGCAACTCGGAATCCAGCCGCGCACTGTCGCTGACGCTCTCAAGACGCCTCGCCCCTTCGCGCAAAAGGGAACCCAGACTTCGCACCGCCGGCATCGCCCTATTGTCCCCGACCTGCCGCCCTGGAGCGTCGCCAGTATTGTGTTCTCGGCGCTTCCCGCCATAATGCGGCCTCAGGATTCACCACCATGAGCAAGAAGCAGGGCAATTCCACTCGCTGCGTGCACGCTGGCGACACGCACGACGCCGCCACCGGCGGGGTCATGCCCGCGATCCATCAGAGCAGCACTTTCGCCTACCCGGCCATGCGGGAGCAGCCGGAGCACATCTACACGCGCATATCGAATCCGACCCGCGACGCTTTCGAGCGGGCCCTGAACGAACTGGAAGGGGGAACGCGGACCTTTGCGTTCTCGTCAGGCCAGGCCGCCAGCAACGCAGTGCTGGAACTGCTCGAGCCCGGCGACCACATCATCGGCCCCGCCAATGTCTACGGCGGCAGCTTCAACCTGCTGCGCGTGGCGGGCGAGGCCCGCTTCGAGGTCAGCTACGTCCACCAGGACGAGGGCCCTGACGCCGTGCGGGCTGCCTGGCGCGAGAACACGCGGCTGGTGTGGATGGAAACGCCGTCCAACCCGTTGATGCGCATTACCGACCTGAATGCCGTTTCCGGGTTATGCGCCGAGCGGGGCGCGCTGAGTTGTGTGGACAGTACGCTGGCCACTCCCCTTGCGACCCAACCCCTGTCGCTGGGTTGCGACATCTGCATGCATTCGATCACCAAGTACATCGCCGGGCATTCCGACGTGCTGGGCGGGACCCTTTCCGTGTCCGACGACGATCTCGCCGGGCGGCTCAAGTCCGTGCGCGATCGCACCGGCGGCGTGCTGGCGCCGCTGGACTCGTACCTTGCGTTGCGCGGGCTGAAGACGATGGAACTGAGGGTCCGCCGCCAGTTCGGGAACGCCGGGCGCATTGCACGCGATCTTCGGCAGCATGAGAAGGTGGCGCAGGTTTACTATGCCGGCCTCGAAGACCATCCACAGCATGAACTGGCGAAACGGCAGATGGACGGCTTCGGCGCGGTGGTGTCGCTGCGTCTTCACGGCGACGAAGCCGCACCCGAGCGGCTCCTGAACGCGCTGGAACTGTTCACGATCGCCGAGGGCCTGGGCGGTGTCGAAAGCCTTGCGGGCTATCCGCCGCTGATGAGCCACTCGGCGATGACGCCCGAGGCCCGCGAGACCGCCGGCATCACAGGCAACCTTGTGCGCCTGTCCTGCGGCATCGAAGACGCCGACGACCTCATCGCCGACCTCCGCCAGGCACTGCATCACGCCTGACGGTAGCCTGCGGCGTATACCCCTGCTGGGTGGAGCGTCGGCGGCAGGAGCCGCCGCCGAGCCCCATGGACGGGTTCATGCGTCTCCACCCAGCAGGGGTATATGCCGCAGGCGGGCCGACGCCTAGGCTGCTACATCGAGTAGCTGAAGCGCACTCCGGCCTGTCGCTTGTCCGGCGCGAAGATCACGGTCGCCAGGTTGCCCAGGGCGAAGAAGTCGCCGGAGGACTGCGCCGTGCGCACCGTGTCGTCGCCCGTTACGTTGTCCACATAGGCGAACACGCTCCAGCGCTCGGCTTGCAGCCCGATGCGCGCGTCGACGTTGACCCAGGAATCGAACACGTTGCGGCGCCCGACCGCGATGCCGCGCTCGCTCTGGTACTGCATGAGCAGGTCGGCCTGGAAGTTCATGCCGTTGCCGACGGGCCGGGTGAAGCTGGCGGAGACGTTGAAGTTGTGACGCGGCACGCGCTCCATCTCCCTCCCCGACTGATCCACCGAACAGAGGAAGAACCCGTCGGGTGTCTGCTGCAACGTGCAATCGTTGACCAGCCCGATCGTAAGCGAGCTGTTGGTGAGGCTCACGTAGTCGGTGTACTCGCTGTCCAGCCACGTATAGCCTCCGCGAATCAGCAACTCCTCCGTGAGTGCGAGCGCGCCCTCCACTTCAAAGCCCCTGATTTCGGCGGCGCCCGCGTTGCCCACCACCAGGTCGAAGCCGGTTGCCGCGGTTTCACTGGGCTCAAGGCTCACCGTCTGCTTGCCCTCATAGTCCATGAAGAAAGCGGCGGCGTTGAACGTCACGCGGCCGCCCGCCAGCGTGCTCTTGAATCCGGCTTCGTAGTTCCACAATTCCTCCGGCGCGAAGCGCGCGGTAAGGGGATTCGGGCTCGCGATCGTGGACACGCCGCCGGGCTTGACGCCCTTGGCGATGGAAGCGTAGGTGAGTATGTTTTCGGAGTACTGGTACTCCAGCGTGAACCGCGGAGTGAAAAAATTGTCTTCGGACCCGCGCGACGCGGTCGGGTTGTTGTTCACCGGGATCGGCCCGGCAAACGCCGCGCCGATCATGCCGTTCCCGCCCACGGTCCAGTACGTGTCCGTGGATTCGTCCGAGTAGCGGGCCTCCACCGAGCCGGTCAGCCGGTCGTTGAAGTCGTATTCGAGAATCCCGTACACCGACCAGTGATCGGTATCGCGTCCCTCGTCGCGCTTCGTGATGGGGCCTTGAGCGGCCACGTTCTGGCCCGCGGAAATGATCGGAACGAACATCAGCACGATCAGGTTTCCGTTCTTTTGCCGCACTTCCTCGTTCCAGTACAGTCCGCCCACCGCCCAGCGGAATCCGTCGGATTCCAGGTCACCCAGCCTGAGTTCGAGGTTGGTCTGGTCGATGTCCGTCTCCAGGTCGAAAAGGAACTGTGCGGGCAAGGGTTCGTTGACGCCGGGCGACGGCAGGAAAACCGGCCGCCAGGGCTCTCCGTAGTAGTCCACGTCCATGTTCTGAGTGGTTTCGGCCGACGTGCTGCCCAGCCAGGCGTTCAGCTTTGTCCCGCCGAAGTCCCATTCCGCTCTCGCGTGCACCAGCAGCGAATCGAAGGCGCTTCCTTCGTAGTCCTCGCCGGTGTACGGGTTCAGGCTGGCGGTAATCCTGTCCAGCAAGGGGATCGGTCCGGGCGCCGGCGCAAAGACATTCGCGGGGTAGGGTGTCGGACCGAACGGACCCGGCGCCAGGACTCCCACGACATGCGCGGGCAAATACACGGGATCGGCGTGGCCGGTCTTGCTGGCCAGTTGCATTTGCGGGCGGATTTCGTATTCATCCGACGAGTAGGCAACCCTGAGGTCCAGGTTGAAGGTTTCGGAAGGTTCGAAACGCGCGGCCGCCGCTACGCCCGTGCTGTCCGAACCGCCGATGCCCTCGCCCGACACTTCGTTTTCGTAGTAGCCGTCGTGTTGCGCGGTCACGGCGTTGATCCGCAGGCCGAGGGTTTCCGATACCGGGAAGGACACGCCAACGCGCGCTTCCATCTGCCCGTAGTCGCCCACGTCGGCCAGGAAGCTGGCCTCGAACTCGTCGCTCGGGGCCCTGGAAACATAGTTTACCGCGCCGCCGAAAGCCACCCGGCCGTACAGCGCGCTTTGCGGGCCCTTGACCACTTCGATTCGCTCGATGTCCATGACCTTGAGGTTCATCAGCATTCCGCCGCCGGAAGTCAGCATCGATTCCGACGAGATGTCGATGCCGTCCACCAGGATGCCGACCGGCGCGCGGCCGCGGTCGGTGGGCAGGCCGCGGATGTGCGGGCGGGTGTCCTGCGGGATCCAGCCCTTGTCGAACACCAGGCCGGGCGTCAGCCGGGCAATGTCGTCGATGTCCCGGATGCCGGCCGCGGCAATGGCTTCCTCGTCGAACACGGAGATGCTCAGCGGGATGTCCTGCACCGATTCGGTGCGCTTGCGCGCGGTGACGACGATTTCTTCGATTTCCTGCGCCGGCAGCGAGGTGGCAAGCAAGGAAAGGGCGGCGAGCGCGATCGCCGGGCGCGTGAAACGCGATAAGGTCATGATTGTCCCCTATTCAAGTCCAAGAGAATTCCGCCTCCCCAAGCGGATCGAAGCGGAGTATAAACGCGCAGCCAATCCGGGGGAATCGCCGCGAGGCCGCACTACCCTTCCCGGAAACCGCCAACAAGCACATCCCTGTGGGCTCGGCGTCGGCATCCCTGCCTCCGACGTTCCCGGGAAGGGTAGTGCGGCCTCGCGGCGATTTGCGCTACTGTGATTTTTGCTGTTGGGTTTGGCGCCAGGATTGCGCCCGCAGGGATGCGTTGACGCTGAGCGCGGCATGGAACAGCGCCACGTCGTAGTAGTGGTAGCTCGCTCCGGGCAGCATCAGGGCGTCGAAAGGCGCCGCCGGCGTGCGGTCAAGCCGCAGGATTCCCCGGTCGCACCAGGCGCCGGTGACCCCCGGGATCGAGGCGCGCCGTCCCTGTCCCGGCAGCGAGGGCGCCACCGCGCCGCGATTGGCCGAGGCCGGCGTCCATTCGCCCGGCGCCGGCCAGTTCAAGGGGTTGCTGCACTGCACGTCCAGGCCGCCGTCTTCGCGCTGGTATTGCGGGAAACGCTGGGCCGTGGCGAACTCGGCGGCCCGGGCGTCGCCGGTCGGTCCGAAGGTGACCCAGGAGGCCACGCAGCCCGTATCGTCACTCTTCCGGCATGGCTCGAAGCTCTCGAGCCGGTCTTCGTACGAGCCGAGCGGAACCGGGATGCCGGCGATGTAGGTGACGGCCATCCGTTTCCTGAGCGCATCGTCGCCTGCGATCACGTCGCTCAGCAGACGCTCGGCGTGCAGCGCGCCCTGACTGTGGCCCAGCAGCACGATGGGGCGGTCGCCGGTGCGCTCCGCAAAATGCGTGAACGCGCGCACGATATCGGTGAAGGCCAGCCCGTAAGCCGGATCCCGATTGCCGCGCTGATCGAATACCGCGGCCGAAGCAGCCTGGCGATAGCGCGGTGCATAGACCGCGCAGCAGGCGTCCAGCACGCTCGCCTGCGACGCCACCACGGCATCCACCTCGGGACGCGCCGCGGCGTCCGGCACGGTGGCGTTCCATTCGCTTCCCGGCCAGGTGGTGGGGTGTATATAGAACCCGGCGGCGTGCTCCGCCGCGAGCGTTTCCTCGCCATCGGGATAGCGGGCCCAGTTGTCCCGGCGTTCGTAATCGGGCGCTCGCGGCGCGGCGCGTTCGCCGAAAGCATGGTCGGGTATGGCGACGCTGAGGGATACTGTAGAAGCGGGCTTCAGCGCCCCGATCATCCCATTCATCAACTTCGCTTCGTCCCAGTCCAGCCGGTCCTTTCCGAAGCGCACCACCACCAGCCCCAGCGACGGCACCACATAGACGCGCTGCGAGAAGTGCCCTTCCATGTACCAGGCGTCGGGCGCCGCCAGCGCCGGGTCGCGCGGCACCTCCAGGCGCGGCTTCGACATGCGCAGCTGGGTCGGCGAGTAGGGTTCGTTTCGCCACAGTTGCATGCCGAAATTGGGGTTGGTCGACGCGCCCCGCGTCATTCGGTCCACCCAGCCTTCAGGAAGCAGTCGGCGGCCCTGCCAGACGCCGTCGCCGGCCAGCAGTTCGCCGATGCGCAGCCAGTTGCGCCCGTTGGATATCAGGCAGCAGAACGATTGCGCATTGCCGCCGGGGCGGTCCAGTTGCACCCAGGCCTCGCCGGCCCCGAGCGGCTCCCAGATCCAGTCCCGCAGCAGTTGCGCCCAGGGCCGCCCGGCGGCCCTTTCGATCGCAATGGAAAGCGCCTGCACGCTGGCGTTGGACCAGATGTACTCGGCGCCCGGTTCGGCGGCCATGGGCGTGCCCAGCGCTTCACGGGCCAGGTGGCCGGTCAGGAACAGCCGCGCACCGGGGGCGAACGGACTGACGGCGAAGCGGCCCCGCTCCAGGCCGCCTTCCATGTAGGCCAGGTTCGCCAGCGTGATGCCCGAGCGCTGCGGATCGCCCGCCCACTCCTCCAGCCAGAACGAGGCCGGCTGGTCCTCGGATTCGATCGCGCCGTTGTAGATGGCCGCGCCCAGCATTACGGCGGTCAGGCTCTTGTGCAGCGACTGGGAGTTATAGGGCGTTCTGGAATTGGCGCCGCGGTCGTAGCGTTCGAACTGCAATTCGCCGTTGACGGAAACCAGCAGCGCATAGGATTGCTGGCTCTGCGCATAGTCCCAGGCTTCTTCCAGGACATCCTGCGGGATGACCAGGTCCTGCGCGGTATCGGGGGCCGGGCTGTCGCCATAGACGATCGGCGCCTGCGGCGAGAACCGGCGGGCATTGGCCGGATCGTCCGCAGACTGGGGCCAGTTTGCGAACCGGACCCACAGGCGATAGTCGCTCGCCATCCAGCCGAGCGCGCCCAGCAGCGCCACAAGTACGATCAGGGCTACCGCAAGCCACGCGCGTTTCCTTCTCATGGCGCGAATCATACCGGCGCGCGATTGCGGAAGCGCCGGCTAAAGCCCTTCCTTAGCTCCCGTCCTCGTGGGAGCGTTGGAGCAGGATAGCGAGAATCGAGCCAGGGATGGCGTCTCCGACGAGGACGGGAGCTAAGGAAGGGCGAGGAAGCAGGGACAGCGAGAATCGAGCCAGGATGGCGTCTCCAACGAGGAGGGGGACGAAAGAAGGGCGAGGAAGCAGGGACCGGTGGCGTTCAGGGGAGGGCGGCGGCGGTTTCGCCCGCCAGCCTTCCGTAGGTGGTGGCGGTGAGCAGGCCGTTGCCGGCGATATAGCCCCAGCGGGACGGACCCGATACGCCGCGCGCCGCCCCTCCGCCGGCGAACAGGTTGGGGAAGGCGCTGCCGTCTTCGCGAAGCACGCGGGCCCGCGCATCCACCCTGAGTCCGCCCTGCGTGTGGAACAGCGCACCGGTCACGCGCACCCCGTACCAGGGCGCGGCGAGTTCCGGCCTGCCGGTGAAATCGCGGCCGAAGGGATCGCTTGTCTCTCCCCGGGTCAGGGCTGCCGTCTCGGCCAGCGTCTGCTCCAGCGCCCCCGGCGGCAGTCCGAACAGTTCCGCGAGTTCTCCCGGGCTCGAGGCCTCCCGCACCGCGCCCGCGGTGATCGCTTCACGGTAATCGTTGAATTCGTGCATCAGTTCGTGCAGGCGCTGGTCGTAGACCGTAACGGCCACATGTTCGGGCTGCGCCAGCACCTCCATGGCCTGCTCGGAATAGCCCAGCGATTCGTCGGAAAAGCGCCGGCCCTCGAGGTTTACCTGGATCCCGCCCTCCAGGATGACGGGCCACAGGATCGGCACGCCGTAGCCCTTCGCCAGACCGCCGTGCCCCTGGTAGGAGCGGATGTCGGCAATCGCCGCGCCGAGTTCCCGGCCCCACTCGATTGCCTCGCCCTGGTTGCCCGGATGGCCGAAGAATTCCGCGTGGCGCAGCTCGGGGATGTATTCGGCCACCATTTCCTGGTTGCCGGCGAAACCGCAGCAGGCCAGGATCAGCGCCGCGCAGCCCAGGTCCTCGGTGCTGCCGTCCGGGCGCACGCAGCGCAGCCCGCTTATGCGCCCGTCGGCATCGGCGAACAGGTGGCTGACGCGCGCGTCCGTCAGCAGGTCGGCGCCGGCGTCGGTGCAGGCGTCGAGCAGGCTGCCCATCAGTTCGGCGCCGGTGCGGTTGGGGCTGCCGTGCATGCGTTTGACGCTGTGGCCGGAGTAGAGGAAGCTGTCGACCAGCGACAACGCCACGCCGCATTCGTCGGCCAGCCACTCCACGGTGCGCGCGGACTCTCGGGCCAGCGCCAGCACCACGTCCGCATCGGTCTGGTGCCTGGCCTTGGCCAGAATGTCTTCGGCGAAAAGTTCCGGCGAGTCCGCGATGCCCTTCTCGCGTTGCATCCGCGTACCGGCCCCGGGAATCAATCCCGTGGACATGCCGGTCGTGCCGATCGGCACAGCGTCGCGCTCGATTATCAGCACCTCGGCGCCCGCCTGGCGCGCGGCGAGCCCGGCGCACAGCCCGCAGCCGCCCGCGCCGACCACAGCAACCGGAACGCTCCAGTCGAAGCGGGCCTCTCTCGCAGGCAATACGCTCATCGGGTCCTCAGGCACTCGGCCTCGCTTACGAAAACGGGAATCATACGACCTCCTCCCGGTTGCGTTATCGTTACGCAATTCTGTCTGAATCTTCCCGGGAGAGAGCTCTATGAATCGGAGGGACTTGCTGCAGGCCGCGGCTGTGTTGGGTGTCGGGATCGGCGCTCCGCGAGTGTTGACGGCGCAACAGGCCGCGGTCGGCGCCGCGGAAAAACTGACGCTGCCCGGCGATCCGGAATCGCAATGCCGCGCGATGATCCGCGCCTATGGCAATGAGGGAGGCGATCCTTGCGTCTGGAAAACCCGCGGCAAGGTCTTTGCCGTTCAGGAAGACGCCGTCACCCCCATGTACGGGTTTCTGGGCAGTGAATCCGGGTGGTGGAAGCAGGAGGAGGAAAATGTGTGGGTGCGCTATCCGTCCACGGTTTCGTTCTTCACCGATCTGGAGACCGGCGAGTTCATCGACGAATACACCAGCCCCTTCAACGGCGCCACGGTCACCTTGCCGGCGAGCTTCATACGGCACAAGGAAGGGCAGTACTACACGCCGATGGGGGTGTGGTTCGGCAGCATGAAACGAGTATTCCCGGACCATTACGCCGAGAAGCCCCTGCACCTGGACTGGACCGACGACAACGGCGTCCTGCGCCTGCAGGAAGGCTCGCGCTTTCCTCCCATCCTGCCGCAACCGTCGCTGGAATACGCTTCCCTTTTCGCAGCGACGCATGAGGTCCTGGGAGAGGAACCGCATCAGCCGACCGCGGCCGCGGGAGGATGGAACATCTTCTCCGCGACCCGCAGGCCGTACGACGAAATGGGCATCCTGCCCGGCCACGTGATCTGGCATTTCGACGCGGTCAAGGTGCCGTCCTTCGAGAACCTGGACGCCGGCTATCTTGGGCGCGCGCGGGCCCTGTCGCCGGTATTCGAGCAGTCGCCCGAGCACGACGACGGCCCGTCGTTCTTCGAGCGCATCATCGAGATGCGCGGCTTCGGCTGAGCGCGCGTGGCGGGTGACTCGTTGGAGGAATAAACGATGACCGATGCATTGGGATGGCGAAAAAAGTTCGGCGTGCTGGGGCCTTCGACAAACACTATCGTTCAGCCGGATTTCGACGACCTGCGTCCGCCGGGCGTCACGAACCACTACTCACGAATCATTATCCAGGATGCCAATGCGATATCGGACGAGACTTTCATGGCCGGCACCATCGAGATTTCCGAGAATACGGCGGCGGCCGTTCGCGGCGTGCTGACCTGCAAGCCGGACTACCTGGTCATGGGCATGTCGGCGGTGACGTTCTACGGCGGCGTGAAGGGCGGCACGGAATGGAAGAGAAGGATCGAGGAGATCGCGGAACTGAAGCTCTCCGTCGGTTCCGAGGCCGTGGCGGACGCACTCGATGCCTACGGCTCGCGCAATGTCGCGTTCATGTCGCCCTACTACCCGGTGGCCAACCGCGAGGTCAGCCGATACCTGTCGGATCGCGGCTTCAACATCGTGCGCGATTCCTGCCTGCGCTGCCCCTCATGGACCGCCATCGCGGAGGTGCCGGAATCGCGGGTGGCCAGCGAATTCCGGGAACTTGACGGCGACGATGTCGACGCGCTGGTGCAGGTCGGCACCAACCTCTCGGCGATCCGCCTGGCGGCGGGTGCCGAACGGCTGCTCGGCAAACCCGTGATCGCCATCAATACCGCCACCTATTGGCACGCACTGAGGGCCAACGGCATCCAGGACAGGGTCATGGGCTTCGGCCGCCTGCTGGAGGAATTCTGACGTATGGCTGTTCCAGATTTCCAGTCTTTAATGCTTCCGGTCCTCAAGGCGCTTGCCGGCGGCGATGTGATTCCGGTGGCGAAATTACGTGCTCGTATCGCTGCTGCCGAAGGAATGACGGATGAAGACATCCGTGAGATGTTGCCGAGCGGGCGCCAAGCCAAATTCACGAACCGCATTGCTTGGGCCTTAGTGCATCTCGGAAGTGCCGGTTTGACCGAACGCAACGGGCGCGGAGTCTATAAGTTGACGACCGACGGCGAGACGCTTCTGGCTGATCCACCGACCCGCATTAATTTGAGATATCTTGCCCGGTATCCAACCTATGTTGAATGGAGATCCGCCGGAAGAGACCGGCCTGCGGTCGACAGGTCGAATACCCCGCCGCCGGAAGATTCGACGGAAACTCCCGAGGAAGTCTTGGAAAATGCAGCCCGGCTTTTGCGTCAGTCGCTGGAGACTGAAGTGCTCGACCGGGTTCGCAATGCAGAACCGGATTTTCTCGAAAGGGTAGTTGTCGATTTGCTGATCGCGATGGGCTATGGCGGCGGCGAGTCCGCGATGGGCCGCGTGACAGGACGTTCAGGCGATGGAGGAATCGACGGTACGATTCGGGAAGACGCGCTCGGCTTGGATGAAGTCTATTTGCAAGCAAAGAGACACGGCGTTGGCAATACGGTGGGCGCACACGACCTACGTAATTTCGCTGGCGCGATAGATGCTGCGGGCACGACCAAGGGGGTATTCGTCACCACCGCCGACTTTACTCGCGCCGCGCGGGATTACGTGATGCGGAGTCCCAAGCGGATTATTCTTATCGATGGCGAAAAACTTGCCAGCCTCATGGTGAAGCATGGAATCGGTGTGCGCACGCGCGTGCAACACGAAATAAAACGAATCGACGAAGATTACTTCGATCAGGAAGCTTTTTGAGGCCATGTGAAACCTAAACAAAGAGAGCGAGGTGAGGAAATGAAGAGATTCGCTGTGATTGGAATAATGGTGTTGGTGGCGATTATGGTTCTGACTTATTTCCAGGTTGCTGGCCGTTCTGCGGATATAGAGAAGATAAACGAAGCGGCGTCTTCGGAGGCGCTTGCTGAAGATTTGTCCGACGCGGAGCCACCAGTTTCTTCTGGGAAAGAAAAATCAGACGCGGCGGCACAGCTGATTCCTGAGGACCAAATTCGATATAGCGAAAAATCGGGCGCGAAAACGTCATTCGAACTCGATCTTGGAGAAATCGGGTATGTGGATGTGTATTCCATTCTGCAAGACCGCAACCCCTACAGCATCGTTGCCTTGGTACAGAATCACCGTGCTTATACCGGCGCAGGTGATGTGCTGGAATTGGGAATCGAGTCAACGGGTGGCTCTCCAGAAAGGTATAACGCGCGTTTTGTCCAAGTCATTGACGGTGCGCCTACCGAAGCTCGGGGCAGCGTCTCTTTCGATTCAAGTGGTTTGGTGCATGCGATTTACGGCAGTCTCCTGGATACGCAAATGGTTGGAACTGGAAACGTAGTAATAGCGCAAGCCGAGGCCGAAGCCGTTGCGGTGGAGGCGGCGCGCCGTTTCTTGGAGTCTCGCCGGGACGAGGTCGCTGAGAGCGGTCAACCCTTGAAAATGGAAGCTTTGCCTGGGGAATTGCGCTACGTTACGGCCACGGACACCGGCAATGCGCTGCGCGCGGAATGGCGCGTGCCCGTTTCCATATACGGTCCGCCCTTTATTGTGCAAGTCTTGGTGGATGCAAAGACGGGCAAGGTTGTCAGTGTCAAGAGTCTTATTGAAACCGCAACCGTGTCAGCGGGACGCCCGGGGTACAGACCTGCCCTAACGGTCCGGCAGATTTTGCGGGCGGTCGCTACCACGGTGCTGAAAAAGGGAGACTCCAACGCTCCCGGCGGTGGCGCGCAACCGGCGGTCAAGCGTAGCCAGGGTTGCACTGCGCCGCAAAGCCACTTCCATGTAGGCGGCGTCGTACACGGTTAATTCGTGTCTGCGGGCAAGGTCGAGCATCAGAGATTCATCATGTTCGTTATCCAGTTCGATGCCAAGCGCCAGGCTATCCGCCAGGGTGTCGCGCACCTGCTGCGGCGAGATTCGGCCACGCCGCTCATTTACCAGTAAGGCATTGCGCAACTCGTACCACCATATCCGCGGGGCCACTCCGCCATGGTTTGCGACATGACGCATCGCGCCAGTAGCCTCGGGATGGTCTTCATCGCCCATGCACCAGGCAAGGAAAACGGAATTGTCGATCACCAGAGACATCAGTACTTGTGCCCTTCGTGGACCGACGCCATCAATTCCGCCAAAGGCGCGCGGGTCAGACGCTTTCGCCTCTCCATGATGCGCCCCGCCGCCTTTTCTGCGAGTTCGCGTTCCGTCGCCACAGGCGTAAGCTGGGCAACAGGCCTTCCGTGCCGCGTAATGATGAGGCTTTCGCCGCGCGCTACGCGGTCCAGCAGGCGAGGCAGGTGAGTCTTGGCCTCGTAGGCTCCAACAATTTCCATAGTTCGTTCCTTGCTGATTTAGACCAGACTATACAACCAGTCGGAAATAGGAACAACCGCAGTCTTTATCTTCGAGACAGTTGCGGCTGGTGTTTGGCCGGCGAGATTCTGAGGTAGGCCGCACAGTCCCCAGCAACGAGGCTCGCACGTGCGATCCGGCGGTCAGCCGGCGTCGAGCGTGGCGAGTTGTTCGGCCTCCATATGCTGGCGCAGCGGCTCGATGATTCCGTCGAGGTCGCCTTCCATGATCTGCGGAAGCTTGTAGAGGCTCAGGTTGATGCGGTGGTCGGTGACCCGACCCTGCGGAAAATTGTAAGTACGGATGCGCTCGGAGCGGTCGCCGCTGCCCACCTGCGAGCGCCTTTCCTCCGCACGCTCGCGCTCCAGGCGGCTTTGCTCGGCGTCCAATAATCGCGCGCGCAGCAGCGACAGCGCCCGGGCGCGGTTCTTGTGCTGCGAGCGCTCGTCCTGACACTCGACGACGATTCCCGTGGGCAGGTGCGTAAGGCGGACCGCGGAATCGGTCTTGTTGACGTGCTGGCCGCCGGCGCCTGACGCGCGATAGGTATCGACCCGCAGGTCGCCGGGATCGATCTCGATTTCTCCCGTTTCCTCGGCTTCCGGAAGCACCGCCACGGTGCAGGCCGAGGTGTGAATCCGTCCTTGCGACTCCGTTTCCGGCACCCGCTGCACGCGATGAGCGCCGGACTCGAACCGCAGGTAGGAAAAGACCCGCTTGCCGGCCAGCCGGCAGACGATTTCCTTGTAGCCGCCGTGTTCGCCCTCGCTCATCTGGATGATCTCCTGCTTCCAGCCGCGCGCCTCCGAATAGCGGGTGTACATGCGGAACAGGTCGCCGGCGAAAATCGCCGCTTCGTCTCCGCCGGTGCCGGCGCGGATCTCGAGGTACACGTCGCGCGCGTCGCGCGGGTCGGGCTTGAGCAAAAAGCGGCGCAACCGGACTTCGAGGGCCGCCTGCTCGCGCCGCGCTTCCTCGGCCTCCTCCCGCGCCAGCTCGCGCAGTTCCTCGTCGTCGCCGCCGAGCATTTCTTCCGCCGAAGCCTCCGTTTGCAGCGCCCGCTCCAGGCGGTCCAGCAGGCTGGCCAGGGGCTGAAGGCGCGCGTGCTCGCGCCCGGCATCGCGCCGGCGCACCGGATCGGAAAGCACTTCCGGATCGGCCAGCGACGCCTCAAGTTGTTGAAAACGGGCCTTGAGGCCGCGGAGTTTTTCCAGCAGGGCGGTGTTCATGGTCGTTTCCGCGTGGGGCCTTTTGACCGGCGGTGCCTGGCACTGAGGCTATTATCGCAGTGTGGATGTTCGTCCCCGGGCCAGGCTGGCCGCCGTCTTTCTCGCAGGGTTCCTGCTCGCGGCTTGCGCGAGCGCGCAGATGTGGCTGGCCGAGGCCGGCTGGCCGGCGTTTCCGGGTAGTGAGGCCCGCGCTCTGCTGGCTGAAGCGCAACGATCGCCGGAAGGCGCAGCGACAGCGTCGAAGGCCCGGGATGCGGCGGAGTTCGCGTTCCGGCGCGATCTCTATGCCCTTGCCCTGGAAGCGGCGATCTTGTGGCATGCAAGCGACAGTGGCGATCCGGAAGTCCTGGCGCTGCTGACGGCCCTGCACGCGGCTGCCGGAGACATGCCGGCGGCGTTCGAGGCGGCGCGCGCCGGTCTTTCCACGGATGCGGATGACGGCCGCTTTCTCGCAGCGCTCGAGGAGCGGCTGAACGGGATCAATTCGAATGCGCTGACCACGGCGGACCTGGAGCCGCTGACCGCCCGGTTGGCCGCCGGGCATCCCGAATCGCCCGATGTCGTGAGTCTCGCGGCGCGGGTTGCGCTTGCCGCGAACGAATTCTCGCAGGCCGCCCGTCTGGCCGATCTACTGTTGCGCCGCGATCCCCTGGCCGACGATGCGCATGCGCTCGCGGCCACCGCGCTGTTGCGCGCCGGCGAGCCGGATGCCGCGCTCGCGCGGCTGACGGAGCAACTGGCCACTCGCGACAGCCTGGCGCTGGAACAGAACTACGTGGTGTTGCTTCTGGAGGCGCGCCAGCCGCGCGAGGCCTTGAGCCGCCTCAGGAATCTACGCGCGGCCAACCCGGGCTCGCTGGACCTGGCCATGCAGGAGGCGAGGATTCTGCAGGCGCTGGGTGCGGGCAATATCGCCGAGCCGATATATCTTGAGCTTTTTTCGCGCGGTTACCGGTCCGATTCCTGCCGGCTGGCCCTGGGACAGATCGCCGCCGGGCGCGAGGATTGGCTGGAGTCGATCGAGTGGCTCGCCGGGATCGAGTCGGACCGGCTTGCGCCTGCGGCCACGGAGTTGCTGGTCAGGGCATTCGTCGCGAAGGATGAAATCGACGAAGCGCTGGCAACCCTGCTGGATCATGTCAGGCGTTATCCCCGGCACGCTTTCGAAAGCCTGCCGCTGTTCGCCTTCGCGATGCGGGCCGCCGGCCGGGACGTCCAGGCGTTGGCGGCATATGAGCAAGCCCTTCGCTACCGGCCGCAGAGCCGCCGCCTGAGGATGCAGAGGGCGCACCTGCTGCTGGACCTCGAGGAACACCGCAGGGCCATACGCGAGATGGAGGACCTGCTGGACGACTACCCGCGCGACCCGGAAGTGCTCAATGCCCTGGGATACACGCTGGCGGACCGGGGCATACGCCTTGAGGAGGCCCACGGGCACATCAGCCTGGCGCTGGAGCTCGATCCCGGCTCGCCCGCGATCGTGGACAGCATGGGCTGGGTGCTTTACCGCCTTGGCAGAAAGAAGGAGGCGGTGCCGCTGCTGGAGCAGGCGCTTGAGAGCCTTCCGCATCCCGAAGTCGCCGCCCACCTTTGCGAGGTCCTGTACGAGCTGGGACAGATTGATCGGGCCGACGAACTGCTTCGCGAATCGCTGGCGCAGTACGACGACACCGCCCTCCTGGAGGCAGTCCGGGAAAGGTATTCGCGGTGAGGCGGAAAGCGGCGTTTAGCGGATTCCTGGTTGCTGTCGCATGGCTGCTTGCGGGCTGCACGGCGGCAGGCAATCGTGTCCCCGCCGTCCTGGATTCGGCCGCGCTGGCGGAACTTGAATCGTGGGGGCTGCGCGGCCGGGTGGCGCTGAACCGGGAGGGCCGGGGTGCGCAGGCCAACGTACTGTGGCGCCAGGAGGGCCCCCTGGCGCGGCTGGAATTGAGCGGACCCTGGGGCGTGGGCGCCGAGCGCGTGCGGATCGAGGACGGCGACGTCAACCTGTTCAGCGAGGGCGACTGGGTTTCGATGTGCGCGCCCGGCATGCGGATCGATGAGCTGGAGATGTTGTGCGACAGCGCGCCGCTGCAAAGCCTTCCCTACTGGTTGCGCGGACTGCCGGATCCCGATTCTCCGTTCACCGAATACAGTTCCGGGCAGGGCGCAGTGCGGGAATTCCGCCAGGACGGCTGGCGTATCGAGGTGAACGCGCTGGCCCGCTCGGGCGACCTTGCCGTTCCCCGCAGGCTCAATATATCCGGCCCGGGCGCTTCCATGAGGGTCGCCATCACGAACTGGGAGTTGCCGCCTGCCCGCTGAGCCGGCCGGTCTCAAGTGGTAACTCCCGCCCCAAGACTGGAAATTACCGGCGAATTCACGCGTGCGCTGAAGTGCATGGAGCAGGGCAGAAAGCACCTGCTGATTACCGGTAGCGCGGGTACCGGAAAGTCCACGCTGCTGTGGCTGTTTTGTGAAAGTGTGGATTGGGACCCGGTGGTTCTGGCGCCCACCGGCGTGGCGGCACTGAATGTCGGCGGCCAGACGGTGCATCGGTTCTTCGGATTCGGTATCGACATCACCCCGGAGTCCGCAGGCAAACGCCGTCCGCGGAATCCCAAGCTGTACAGGAGTCTCAAAACCCTGATTATCGACGAGGTATCAATGCTGCGCGCCGATCTGCTCGATTGCGTGGATTTGTTCCTCAAGCGTCACGGACCGCTTCCTGGCCAGCCTTTCGGTGGGGTGCACATGGTATTTATCGGCGACCTGTATCAATTACCGCCGGTAGTGACCGGATTGGAACGGGAGGCTTTGAAGCAGCGTTACGAAACGCCGCACTTTTTCAGTGCTCAGGCGCTTGCGGGCCTGGAGCTGGAAGCCGTGGAGCTCACGAAAATCTTCAGGCAGCGTGACAGGGCCTTCGCCGGGTTGTTGAACCGGGTTCGCAAGAACGCCATAGAAAGCGGTGATATCGAGCGCCTGAACGAGCGGGTGAATGCGCATTTTAAGCCCCCGGTAGGGCATGGATACATCACGCTTACGGGCACCAACCGCAAGGCGGACTCTATAAATGAAACGTGCCTGGATGCTCTGCCTGCCCCGGAACACGAATCCCGAGCGGTGATTCAAGGTGATTTCGCACGCGAGTACTACCCTACGCAAGACTGTCTAAGATTCAAGGAGGGTGCTCAGGTCATGCTGTTGAATAATGACAGCTCACAGCGTTGGGTGAACGGCAGCATCGGTGTGATTGAGAATGTTACTATCGGCGCCGGTGAGGAATACGTCCTAGTTCGTCTGGCCGACTCGGGACGGCTGGCGCATGTGGAACCGCATGAATGGGAGCTGATCCGGTTCGAGCTGAACGACGGAACTATCGTTTCCAGCCCCGCGGGCACGTTCACCCAGTTTCCGTTTCGGCTGGCATGGGCGGTGACCGTGCATAAGAGTCAAGGAAAGACTTTCGACCGCATGGTGATCGATCTGGATCGGGTGTTCGCCACTGGCCAAACCTATGTCGCGTTGAGCCGCTGCACTACCCTTGAGGGCCTGGTGCTGACTCGACCGATTACCGTCGGCTCAATCCGCTGCGACTGGCGGGTTCAGCGGTTCTTGACAGGCGAGCAGTACAAGCGCGCTGAACGCAAGATATCCACGGGCGAAAAGCTTGAGATCATTGAGCAGGCAATAGACGCCGGCGCGGAGCTGGAAATGGAATACCTCAAACGCAACGATGTGCGCACGCTCCGTCGCGTCCGCCCGCTCGAAGTGGGCATTCGCTCGTACTCAAGCCGTGAATTCCTAGGGATGCGCGCCTGGTGCGCGCTGCGAAAAGACGAGCGCACTTTCCGCATCGACCGCATCCTCTCCCTTGCAATTTCCATCGACTGATCACCCATCCGCAAGCATCACAACAACCCTTCTGGCCGTATAGGCAGACAGCAATCGTCTGTTCTTCTGTGGTGTAACATGCAAATTCACAACGGACGAAGGATCGACACCCATGGTTAGGCTTGGGAAGCACCAGCAGAATGCCCGGCATGGCAGAGCTAATCCTTGGTCGATGTGGGCCGTTGCCAATGATTAGAAGGAGCGACCTTCCATTTGGCAGCGAGTTCTCGCCCTCGCAGATCCGTCTTACTGAAGTGCTGGAATTTGCGGTTAACCATGACGGCGACTGGCGCGCGTTTGAGGAAGCCGTTCGCTCGGCCTATTTCGACGGACACAGGACCAGCGCGAAAAACCGAGCCAAACTCGCAAACAACACCAAGCTGGGAATGATCGCTTACGGGATTATTGACCGGGATGCTGCTCTTACCGAGCTGGGAACGCAGCTCCATGATCTGGCCGAAGATGAAGATGCGCTGCATGACCGGCTGGCCAAGCATATTCTTCTCAATCTTCATGGAATGACGCTCATCCAGTGTATTCGCGATATGGTCGCGGCTGGTGAGCCTGTCAATCTCACCACCCTTCGGGAGGGTCTCGCTGCGCGCGGAATCCACTACCCATCCGGCGGCAAGCATCCGAGCATCATGCGGCTTTGGCTTGCAAAGGCCGGCGTGTTTGTGGGCCGTCGATGGCGAATTGATGAACGCCGAGCGGAGGAAGTCCTCGGCATCAATCCGGACGAGTTTGTGGTTCTGGGTGATCTCTCCGTGGAGCAGAGAGCTTTCCTGAAGGCTCTTGCAAACACGGGAACGACTGAACCTCAGCCCGCAAACGCCATCGCCAGACTGGCCGCGGCGACTTACGGCGTCAAATTCCCGGAGAAAAGCCTGCCGAAGCTTGTGCTCAATAATCTGGAGAACGCAGGCTACATCACGACCGAAAAGACCACGAGAGGACGCGGCGCTAAACCATTCCAGGTTACTCCCACGGAAAAGCTTGCCACCGATGTAATTGAATCTCTTCTTGAGCAACTTAGCGGCCAGACCGACCCAAAGCTTATGGCTCTATTGAGGACCCCACTCTCCAGTATTCTGAGCGAGATGCAGTCCAGGAATCGATACACCGCCGGGCTTGCTCTGGAGGCGCTTGCTTTCAAGATCATGCGCCTGCTCGATATGACCTATATTGCTACCCGGTTGCGTGCAAACCAGACAGGCGGCGCGGAAGTGGATCTGATTTTTGAGAGCGCCCGACTGGTGTTTTCCCGGTGGCAAGTACAGTGTAAAAACACGGCTCGCGTTTCGCTTGATGATGTAGCCAAGGAAGTGGGTCTCACTCACTTTCTTAGGAGCAATGTGATTGTGATCGTTACTACGGGTCAAATTGGCGGCGAGGCCAGACGGTACGCCAACAGAATCATGGATGTTTCCAATCTGGCCATTGTCATGCTGGATGGTGAAGACCTGGGCGCCATCAGCGAACGCCCGGCCGAGATACTCCGAGCGTTCCAACGCGAGGCTCGACACGCCATGAATCTGAAGAAACTCGATCTCTAGCGCTGGAGGCGCAACGATGATGCTTGGACAGCCTCCTGAACTGTTCCATCGGACTGCTCTGGGGCGCATGTACCTCGGCGATAGCCTGGAAGTCATGAACGCCAGAAAGCCGGCCACTGTGTCCCTGGTCATGACAAGTCCGCCATTCGCCCTGACCCGCAAGAAAGACTATGGAAACGAACAGGAAGACGACTACCTGCAATGGTTCCGGAGCTTCGCTGAGCAATTCCACCGCATCCTGAAGGACGATGGCAGCCTGGTGATCGATCTTGGCGGCGCATGGAAGCCCGGCATGCCCGTGCGAAGCCTCTATCACTTCAAGCTTCTGATCATGCTTTGCGAGGAATATGGTTTTCACCTGGCCCAGGAATTCTATTGGTGGAATCCGTCAAAGCTTCCCACGCCTGCCGAATGGGTCAACGTGCGCCGCATTCGGGTGAAGGATGGCGTCAATACTGTGTGGTGGCTATCCAAGACACCCTGGCCGCGCGCGAGTAACCGCCGAGTGTTGCAGCCGTATAGCGACAGCATGAGGACTCTGCTTCGTGACGGCTACAAACCCATGCTGCGGCCGTCCGGTCACGACATAAGCAACAAGTTTTCCATCGACAACGGCGCCGCAATTCCCCCGAATCTCATTGCAATCCCCAATACCGAGAGCAACAGCGGTTACCTGCGTTATTGCAAGCAGATCGGCATAAAGGCCCATCCTGCACGCTTCCCGGCGGCCTTGCCCGAGTACTTTGTGCGGATGCTGACAGACCCCGGGGACCTGGTGCTGGATCCGTTTGCCGGGAGTTGCGTCACGGGCGAAGTTGCTGAACGATTGGGCCGAAAGTGGGTATGCGTGGACACAGTGGAGCCGTACCTGCGCGGCGCCAGGGGAAGGTTTGAGGGAATGAAGGAGCCAACGGAGCCTAGAGCGTCGAAGAAGGTCGGCAGCGCGTATTACCGCATCCCGCATCCGGGGCTGCTTTGGAATCGACACCCTGGCCATGATGAAGAGCCACTTCCCGAAGACGGCGGCAGACGCCGCGCAACTTCTCCCGACCTTCGCTTAAGCCGTCGGCACGCGTCCTCAGAAGTCGGCGCTGTGAACGATTTGACATCAAGATGAGGCGGGGCCGAAGCTTCCTAATGAGTAGGATTGAAGCGCCGTGTCTGGCTGCGGCCTGCCTGTTGCTGGCGGGCTTCGGCGTCGCGCTGCAAGCACAGGAGCATGCAGGCGCCGACGGTAATCCGGACGAGTGGCCCAATTTCGGAAGAGACCCCGGCGGCAGCCAGTATTCCCCGCTGGACGAGATCACCCGCGAAAACGTAGGCCGTCTCGAACAGGCCTGGGTGCATCACAGCGGCGACTACGCAAAAGGCCCGCTGGGTACCGGTTCTTCGCAGCAGGCGGTGCCGCTGATGGCCAACGGGCTGGTCTATTTCTGCACCCCCTTCAACCGGGTTTTCGCCATCGATGCCCAAAGCGGCGAAGACGTATGGGTGTTCGACGCGCACGCCGCGCTGACGGGCAACGAAGCGGAACGCGCCGGGGAGCGCCGGCCGAGCACCTGCCGCGGGGTGGCCTACTGGGAGCGGACGGAAGCATCTTCCGAACCCTGTGCGAAACGCATCTTCAAGGGCGACTTCACCGGCGCCGTCCACGCCATCGATGCGCTGACCGGCGAAGCCTGCCGGGACTTCGCTGCAGCCACGGATCACCCCGGCTATGTGTCTCACTGGGATTACGAGGGCTATGGCGAGGGCGAGGTTCGCGGCATGTCGTCGCCGCCGGTGGTGCTGGGCGACCTGGTGATCGCCGGCAGCGGTTCGAACGACGGGATAGCCAATGCGAACGACGGGGTGGTGCGGGCCTTCGACGTGCGAACCGGAGTCATGGCCTGGGAGTTCAATCCCATTCCCCCGGAGTACAGCGACGTCACAGGCGCCGCCAATGTGTGGACCACGATGAGCGCCGATCCGGCGCGCAACCTGGTGTTCCTGCCCACCACCAGCCCGTCGGTGGACTACTACGGCGGAGGGCGCCGCGTGGAACTTCCGCTGGCCAACGCCGTAGTGGCGGTGGACGGGGCAACCGGTAAACCCGCCTGGTCTTTCCAGATCATTCACCATGACCTCTACGACTACGATCTGCCGGGCCACGCCCTGCTGGTGACCATCCGCAAGGACGGAAAGGCGCGCGAGGTCGCCATCCAGCAGACCAAGAGCGGGCATCTTTTCGTGTTCGACAGGGAGACGGGCGAACCGGTTTTTCCGATCGAGGAAGAGGCCATTCCACCTTCCGACCTGCCCGACGAGACCGCCTTTCCCACTCAGCCCCTGCCCAGGGGCATCGCGACCTTCGCCCGCACCGAAATGGACCGGGAAAGCCTTTTCGGGATCACGGCGCTGGACCGCGCCTGGTGCCGCCGGCGGTTCGACGAATCGCGCTACGACGGCCTCTTCACGCCGCCCAGCCGGCGCGGCAGCATCCTGTTTCCCTCGGCGCTCGGCGGTGGCAACTGGGGCGGCGCGGCGTTCGATCCGGCAAGCAATCTTCTCGTGATCAAGGCCGAGAACCTGGCGACCTGGCTGCGCTTCGTGCCGCTGGAAGAGGGCGAGGATGTCGCGCCGCGCGACTATCTCAACCGCACTTTGAGCGGAACGCCGTACCGCGTGGAGGGCGAGGTCTGGATTTCACCTTCGGGGTTTCCTTGTACGCCGCCTCCGTGGGGTACGCTGAGCGCAATTGACATGGACAGCGGCGAGTTGCGCTGGCAGGCGCCGCTGGGACGTCTGCGCGCGATGGGCGTTACATTGCCGTCCGCTTTCGGCTGGGGCTCGCCCAGCGTCGGCGGGCCCATCGTTACCGCCGGGGGGCTGGTTTTCGTGGCCTCCACCCTCGATCACAATCTGCGCGCACTGGACGTGGAAACCGGCGAGGAACTCTGGTCCGGCGACTTGCCGGCGCCCGGCATGACGGTGCCGATCACCTACCGCGCCGGCGGGCGGCAATACGTGGTGATCGCCGCCGGCGGCAACGCGCGCGCCGGGACCGCGCAATCCGATGCTGTGGTGGCTTTCGCCCTGCCGGACTGATCAAAAGCTCTACCTGCATCCCGGTTCCTCTTGCACACCTGTTCCGGGACACGCCTGCGAGCACATCCCTGTGGGCTCGGCGTCGGCATCCTGCCTCCGACGTTCCCGGAACAGATGTGCAAGAGGAACCTTCAGCCGCGCGCTTGCCGCACTACGCTTGCAGCAGCTTACGCGCGATTCCGCGCGCCTGGGCGAGCTCGTCCACCACCCGGTCTTCCGGAACGACGCGAAGCACGCCGAGTGTGTTGATCATTTCGGCCACGGTTCCCGACAGGCCGACCACGATCACATCGGTGTCGGCGTCCCGCGCCACGTCCAGAATCTGCTCGATGACCATGGCTGCGCTGTCGTCGAGATACTTCGCGCCGGAAAAATCGAAGACAACGATTTCATGGTCCTTGATGTCGGCGCCGATCACGCTCACCAGGTTGCGTGAGGAAGCAACGGTGAGCGTGCCGCGCAAGGCCACCATCCCCACCCGCGCCTGCAGCGGGTCGCCGATCTTCATGCCCTCCTCGCCGGCGAAGAACGTCCGGTCGAGCACCGGCACCGAAACCACGCTGTCCAGTTCCAGGCCCTTCAACTGGCGGGCATGATTCATGCCGGCAACGATCAGGCCGAGCGCAACGGCGGTGACCAGATCGACCACGACCGTCAGGAGCAGCGTCATCAGCATGACCACAAGGTGATCGCGGCGCAGGCGGTGGATGCGCAGCAACAGCCGCCAGTCGACGATGTCCCAGCCGATCTTCATCAGGATGCCGGCCAGCACGGCATGCGGAATCGGCTCCACGTATTTTCCGAATCCGAGCAGCAGAGCCAGCAGGAACAGGGCGCGTATCACGCCGGAGACCGGCGTGCTGCCGCCCGCGCGGATGTTGGTGACGGTCCCGATGGTGGCGCCGGCGCCCGGCATTCCCTGGAACAGCCCGGTAACGATGTTCCCGATTCCCTGTCCGACCAGTTCCCTGTCCGGCTTGTGCCGCGTGCCGGTCATGGCATCCGCCACCAGAGAAGTAAGCAGGCTGTCAACCGAGCCCAGCAGCGCAAGAATGATGGCCGGATGCAAAGCGCCCAGCAGGAAGTCGGCGGACGGAACCTGAAAACTGATGCCCGGCAGTCCCTCGGGGATCGAACCGATGGCGGGGGCTCCGGTCAGCCAAAGGATTCCGATCAGGGAGCCGACGACGAGCGCAATCAGCGGAGCGGGCGTCAGGCGCTCCAGGCGCCGTGGCCAGAAAATCGTGATGGCGAGCGCCAGTATTGCGATGGCCAGCGCGCTGGGATTGACCTCGGCCATGGCGCCGGGCAGATTCCGCAATGCGCCCATCGGACCTTCGGGCGAAGTGGGGGCGCCCAGAAACGGCAAAACCTGGATCAGCATGATGATGATGCCGATCCCGGACATAAACCCCGACACCACGACATGGGGCGTGTAGACGACGAAGCGTCCAATCCGCAGCACGCCGAGCAGCACCTGGATCAGTCCGGCCAGCACCACTATGATCAGCGCCTCGCCCATGCTGTTCGCGTGGGTCGATATGATCACGGCCATGGCCACGGTCATCGACGGCGTGGGCCCCGAAATCTGCGACCTTGTGCCGCCGAACACCGAAGCGAAGAAGCCGACCGCAATCGCCCCGTAAATCCCCGCCTCGGCGCCCAGCCCCGAGGCGATTCCAAAGGCCAGCGCCACCGGCAGCGCCACCACGGCGGACGTGATCCCCCCGAACACGTCGCCCTGAAAGGTCTTCAGGCCGTACTGCATTGGGAGGAAGCAACCTGGGCCGCGGCCGGGTGCATCATGCCTCTGCCCGGGAGCGAGGGTGTTCCGCCCTCAATTCCGAGCCCCGCCGCCGTCACGCTGGCACTCGGCAGCGAGCCGTCAGGCGAACACGCGTTCTCCGATCATGCGTCCGAACACCAGCGCCGGTGTCAGCAGCATCCCGTTGGTAATGCCGAAGCCCGTCAGCGCTCCCGCGCCCAGCACTTCGCCGGCGGCGTAGAGGTTGGGGATGGGATCGCCGTTTCCGTTCAGCACTTCGAGGTTCGTGTTCACGTTCAGCCCCGCAAAGGACAGGATCTGCGTGCCCTGCATTCGGATGGCGTAGTACGGTGGCTTGCCGACCGTCATGGGCATGTGCTCGCGGCCGAAATCGGAATCCCGGCCCCCCGCCTGCCCGGCGTTGTAACGCTGCACGGATGCAGCCAGGCCTTCGCCGTCGATGCCGGCCCAATAGGCCAGTTCGGCGAGCGATTCGCCGCGCGAGAAGAAGTGGTACTTGTCGAAGGCCAGGTCCAGGTGGTCGCGGTCCCAGCCCCTGACCAGGGGCGGGGCGGCGTCCATGATGGCCTGGTCGAACACGATCCAGTAACGATGGCCCTCCTGTCCAAGCAGTGAGTGTTCGCGCGCGTCCACGCTGGGATGGTCCTCGCGCACGAAGCGTTGTCCGGCGGTGTTGACGTACACCTCCCAGGGCAAGCGGGATTGAGGGGTGGTGTTGACGGAAACCGGGGCCGGCGTGCTCGGCACGTTGAAGTCGTTCAGCACCATGCCGAAGAAGGTCTGGAACAGCTCGGCGCCGCGCAGCGTGCCGCCCGCCGCCACGCCCATCTCCAGGCCACCGCCCAGATTGTAGGGATAGGCCAGACTCGCGTACAACGGCGCCCCGTGCAGGTCCTTGAACATTTCGGGGTTGCCCGCGCAGCCGCCGCTGGTGAGCGCCACCTTGCGGCCCAGCAGGTCCATCTTGCGTCCCGTTGCGTCGCGCACCATGACGCCCGTCACCGCGCCCGAATCGTCCTGTATCAGTTCCTGCGCATCGGTGCGGATCAGGAACTCGATCGAACCCTGCCGGGCCAGGTCGAGGAACTGGGGAAGCAGGATCTGAAGGATCGCCACACCGGCCTTTTCGGCCCACTGGTAGCGCCGGGTCAGGTAGGGCTCGTGTCCGCCGTACTTGACGGGATGGCCGTCCAGAGGGGTAAACCCATGCTGGCCCAGCCAGTCCAGGGTCCTGGCCGCATCATTGACAAAGACCCGGACCAGGTCGGCATCGACCTTGCCCTTGCTGATCCGCATGATGTCATCGAAGTGCGCTTCCGGCGAATCCTCGATCTCCAGCTCGGCCTGCAGCCGGGTGCCGGCGGCCGCGATCTGGCCCGAGGAACGGTCCAGCGTGCCGCCCAGGCGGTGCGCGCGTTCAACCACCAGGACCCGGGCGCCCTGCTGGGCGGCGAAGATCGCGCAGGGAAGTCCCGCCGAACCTCCGCCGATCACGATCAGGTCCCAGGTTTCGCTGGCCGCCCGGCTGATTCGCGGCATCATGGCCAGCGCCGCCGCCGCGCCCGCGCCGGCGAGCAGTTCCCGCTTGTTGAGTTGCACTTTCCCGGCTTCCGCCAGGATTTCGAACGAATTGTTGCGCATTTGAAGGACCCTCCCATTTGAGACAGCCATTCTACGCACGATCTTTCTCACGAAATGTCATGCCAAGGCTTTGCTTCGACGAATACCGAAAGGTGTTTGACGTTGGTTGTCGCTACAACCACTTTCGCCGAACGGATCGTTGCGGCTTGCGCCGCGAGTATGACGTCGCCGTCCAAAGCTGCATCGTCTGTCGCGGGTTGTCCGCTTCGGCGAGCTTGCGCCCAATATTCGGCAGCCACTCGCATTGCAGCGGTTGTGATCGCCATATACGCGACCTGATCAATCAGCGTATCAAGCCGTGCAATGCTCGAATGCTTCTGTGCGCGGATCAGTTCTCGGCGAACTTCATAGTCCGCAATTTCCGGAATGACAACCGTGCCTCCTTTACGCACGATGTTGCTCAACCAGCGTGCACAGGCTTTTGTTTCTGAAGATCCTCCGGGATTCGTGGCCAGGCCAAGCGGCCCACTATCCAGCACTACAGTCTGGCTCACCAGCTTTTGCCTTTGAGTTCCGGCGGAAAGTGCTTGTAGCCCTCCGGTCGATTTTCGTCCAGAGCTCGAATGAGATATTCGAGTGTTTCTTTATGTTCTTCGACATCTCCCTCCTTCTCCCAGGAGTCAAGCAGGGCGACAAGGCCGCTCTGGTCCTTTGTCTGAATCTGACTGCTTCCGCCGAGTTCGGCCAGCGCCCGGTCGGCCAGTTGCCGTTCACCCTCTGCCACGAGCATCCATATTGCATTGTCAACGTAGGCGACGGGCTTCCCTGCCGCGTTAGCAATTTCTTCTACCTTCGTCATGACTTCCAGCTGCTTGTTCTTATTCCTGTATTGGGGCTCACCTTTTTTTACCTGCTCGTAAATGACCAGCCCGAAAGCACGCATGGCCCGACACAGGTGCCGGTCCGGCTTGGCGACATCAAATCCGAGATTCTTCAGCGCTTCAGCGGCCAGCGGAACGCCAAGAGCTGGAAGTTTGTACTGTCTGTCGCAACCGATACACAAGGCCACTTTTTTTGGATCACTATCGTGTTGCGCCATCAGTCGCGTAAAGTAGTCTTCCGCCTTCCCGTGGGTCTTGCTGTGTTCGTCAAGTCTGCGAGCCGTTTCTTTCATCCGGATAAGCAGATGGAAAAATCGTGGCGTTGCGGACCGTTCCCTGAACCACTCTTTCCAATAAACGTTTATGCGTTCGTCCAATAGATTGGAATAGGACTCCAGAAATAGTCCAGGCTTTAGCTCGTCTTTAAGGAAATCGTCAAGGTCTGGAAGTGCTCTGTTTTCGACTATTGACCAATCGACCCCAGCGGACAGCACCGCCAGCAACACAGCCTTGAACACCTCGTCGTCTTCCTTGAACGCCCCGTCGTCTTCCCAGGCTTTTCTGGCCTGCACGGTCGACACCTGGCCCATATCATCAATACGTTCCCGCCATGCCGGAAACTCCGAATCGAGCAGGGATACGATGTTGTTCCAGAGTGTCAGCAAGTGCATGTCCGCCTGCCCCGCATCAAGTGGGAAGTGGCCCGGCTGCTGCCTGCAGCCGAACCTTTAGCCGATAGTAACGCTCACCTACGAATCACGCCACTTCAAAACCCTCGCTTGATGCCTACAATTTCCGTTTCATGCGGCAAGACGAAGGCAGTATGCAAGAGTCGAAGATCAAGGCGATCAGTTTCGATTGTTATGGCACTTTGATTGACTGGGAAAGCGGCATTGCCCGCGGGCTAGCTGCTTGGGGGCGGCTACACGGGCGAGAATTCGACCGTTCGGAACTGCTGGCGGCCTTCAGCGAGGCGGAGCCGCAGGTGCAAAGCGCGCATCCGAACATGGCGTATCCGCAGGTGCTGGCCGAGGTGGCGCGACGGATCGGCAAGCGGGTTGGCTTGCCGGTCAGCGATGCCGAGGCCGAAGGATTTGCCAGGTCCATTGCGCGCTGGCCTGCATTCCCCGACACTTCGGCTGCGCTCGTTCAGCTGCGGCAGCGTTTTCGCCTTGCGATTCTGTCGAACGTCGATCGCAAATCCTTTGCTGCTACGCAGGACGCGCTCGGGATTGAGTTCGACCTGGTTTGCACCGCCGAGGAGATCGGCTCGTACAAACCGGACCCGCGCAACTTCCGGTTCCTGCTGGCCCGGCTTTCGGAAATGGGTATCGCCAGGACGGAATTGCTGCACGCCGCGCAAAGCCTTTTCCACGATATTGAGCCCGCCCGCGCGCTGGGCATCCGCTCCGCCTGGGTGGACCGGTACGGCGGTGCGGATGACGGAGCGGCGCGCGCACCCGAGGCCGAGGTGCTGCCGGATTTCACCGTATCCAGCCTCGCCGAGCTCGTGCAGGCATTGTAGAAAGGGAGCACATGCTGTCCCGTATCATGCGCGGGTCATGAAAGCGCGCCTGGCCGAAGGTCCCGTCGGACGGCATCTCTGGGAACTGATGGTCCCGATGATGATCGGGCTGCTGGCGATGATCTCCTTCGGCCTGGTGGACGCCTGGTTCGTCAGCCGGCTCGGGCCGCTGCCGCTGGCCGCCGTCAGTTATACGCAACCCGTGGGGTTTGTCGTGGCCGCCGTGGCGATGGGTATCGGCGTGGGCGCCAGTTCGGTGATCGCGCGTCTGCTGGGCCAGGGCAACAGGCGCCGGGTGCGGCGCATCGCCACCCACGCGTTCATGCTGAGCGGAATGCTGGGCCTGGTGCTGCTGGCGGCGGGTTGGATCTTCATGGAAGACATCTTCGGCGTGATGGGGGCAGACGAGACCACCCTGCCGCTGGTTCGCGACTACATGGAGATCTACCTGGTCGGCCTGGTTTTCGTGATCGGGCCCGCCATCGGCGGTTCGATCCTGCGCGCGCTGGGCGACGCCAAGTCGCCGGGCGTCCTGCTCGCCCTGACCGCCCTGGTCAATGCCATCCTCGATCCCATCCTGATCTTCGGGCTTTTCGGGTTCCCGCGCATGGAAGTGCAGGGCGCGGCGCTTGCGACCGTGATCGCCAACCTGCTGTCGCTAGCGGCCATGCTGGTGATCGGTATCCGGCGCGACAAGTTCCTGACGCTGCGCGGCATGAAACTGATCCTCGATTCCTGGAAGCGCATCCTGCACGTGGGCCTGTCCGCGACCGCTTCCGGGTTGATGGCGCCCCTGACTTCCGCTTTCGTGGTGGCGATGGTCGCGCGCTTCGGCCAGACGGCCGTGGCCGGCTTCGGCGTAGGAATCCGCACCGAGGCGCTGGCGCTGTTGCCTTATATGGCGTTGGGCGCGGCGATCGGTCCGTTCGTGGGCCAGAACGCGGGAGCGGAGCGGATGGACCGGGTGCGGGAAGCCCACAACTGGTGCCTGCGTTTCACGACCATATACGGTCTCTCCGTGGCGGCCTTGCTGAGCATCTTCGCCGTACCGATCGTCGGACTTTTTACTCATGACGAGGGCGCCATGAGCGCGGCGGTAACCCAGCTTCGTATCCTGCCCTGGACCTATTGCCTGCTGGGGGTGACCATAATCGCCAATACTTCGCTCAACGCGCTCGGCAAACCCCTGGCGGCGATGATGGTCTCGCTGTGCCGGACGCTGCTGGTCTACGTGCCGCTGTCGTGGCTGCTGGGCCTGTGGTTCGGATTGATCGGGGTGTTTTTCGGCGGCGCCCTGGGCAACCTGGTGTCCGCCGCCGTCGGCTTTCTGCTCCTGCGGCGCGGATTGCGCCAGGTGGAGTTGACCGGCGCCCTTCCGGACAATAATCGTGTCAAGGCCCAGGCTTAAGGCGTTTATAGCCGCGCTCGCGCTGGTTGCCTGCGCGCCGGCCTCTGCCGAGGAGACGCTGACCCTGGTGAGTTCCTGGAACCGCCAGATCAATTTCTCGCAGCATGCCCAGCACTACATCGACGCGGTCAACGAACGCGGCCGCGGCGTCGTGCAGATCGAATTCATCGGCGGCCCCGAAGTCATACCGCAGCGCCAGCTCTTCTACGCTCTCCGGCGCGGCGTGATCGACATGGCCCTGGGCGGCATCACCTACTACCTCGGGCTGCTGCCGGAGGGCGACGCCATCTTCGCGTCCAACATCGACCCCATGCAGGCGCGCGCCAGCGGCGCACTGGAAGCCCTGCAGCCATACTGGAAGAAACGCGCCAACGCCCACCTGATCGGCTGGATGCAGTCCGGCATCGGCATCAGCATCTACCTGGCCCGCCGTCCCGAGTTCACGCCCGATGGAATGCCGGATCTTCGTGGTCTGAAGCTCCGCACCTCGCCGTCCAATCGGGAACTGCTTTACGCCTTCGGGGCCCGCCCGGTGCAGATTGCGCTGCGCGAAACCTATACCGCCCTGCAGCGTGGCATCGTCGACGGCCTGGCCTTTACCAGCGTGGGCCTCGCCGACCTGGGCGTGGAGGAGTTCGTCCGCTATCGCATCGACCCGGAAGTGCTGAACCTCTCCATCTGCCTGCAGATCAACCTGGACCGCTGGACCGCCCTGAGCGATGAAGCGCGCCACATCCTCACCGACGAGGCGACGAAGTACGCGGTGGAGGCGAATCAATGGTTCCGCGACCTGCGCGTTCGCGAATACGCGGAACTGGCCGAGACCGGATTTCAGAGCGTGCCGGCGCCGGATCCGGAGGCCTTTCGCGACCTGGCCCACCAGGTGGTCTGGGACCGCATGCAAAAGCGCGCTCCCGACTCGGTCGAGGCTCTGAAGCCGCTGTTTTACCCCCAGCCCGGCGAAGGCGCGGCATGGGGCGCCACTCCAGCTAAAGCCGGGAGCTTCCCGTCGCCTCGTGGGAGCGTCGGGGGCAGGAGGCCCCCGCCGAGCCCCATGGACGGGTTCATGCGTCTCCCACGAGGCGAGGGCAAGCTACCGGCGAGGGCAAGCACACCTGCGCTGCGGCGTCTTTCACCCGGAATTCCGGAAACTGGTGAAATATGCGGGACATGTCCAGGGAAATGATTTCCAGGGCCTGGGACAAGCTCGTGAACGGCATGGTGCTGTTCGCCTGCGCGCTGATCGCCGCCGACTGCCTGCTGATCGTGGTGGACGTGACCCTGCGCAACTTCGGCCGGCAACCGCCCGCCTACACGGTCGCGCTTACCGAGTATTCGCTGCTTTACCTGACCATGGCCGCGGCGCCCTGGCTCGTGCGGGAGCGGGCCTGGATCGTGGTGGAAGTGATCTACCGGCGGACTTCATCGACCGCGCGTGGAAGGCTCGACAAGCTGATCTTCGGCCTTTGCACGCTGGTCAGCGTAATCGTGGCTGTGATGGCCGGCATTCTTGCGGTAGAGGGCGTCATGCGGGGCGAAGTGGAAATCCGCTCGCTGGACATGCCGCGCTGGGCGCTGTTTGCTCCGGTGACCCTGGGCTTCTCCATGATGGCGGTGGAGTTCACGCGTTGCCTCATTCGCGGTGACAGCATGTCGCAGGCCGAGGCCGACCAGGCCTTCTGATCCGGCTGCCGGCGCCATGATCACCGGCCTCGCCGTGTTCTTGCTGGTCCTCGCCTTCATGGCGATGGGCGTGCCGGTGGCTTTCGCCTTCCTGGCCGCCAACCTCCTGGGCGCCTGGATACTCGTCGGCGACTGGTTCGGCCCGCTGCAGGTGGTGGACAACTCCACCAGCCTGATCACGAGTTTTACGCTGGTCGCGGTGCCGATGTTCGTGTTCATGGGCGCCCTGCTTTTTCATTCGGGCCTGGCGCTGCGGGTGTTCGACGCGCTGGAGACGCTGTTCGGCAGGCTTCCCGCGCGCCTGAGCTACATCACCGTTGCCGGCGGCTCGACCTTTTCAACGCTCACCGGATCGACGATGGCCAACACCGCGATGCTCGGCTCGCTGATGATCCCGGAGATGACCCGCCGCGGGTATGCGCCGCACATGTCCATCGGACCCATTATCGGCACCGGCGGCCTGGCCATGCTGATCCCGCCCTCGTCCCTGGGCGTGCTGCTCGGCAGCCTTGCCGGGCTCAACATCGGCGCGCTGCTGATAGCGGGAATCCTTCCCGGCCTGGTGCTGGCGGTGGGCTACAGCCTGGTCATCTATCTGCAGGCGCGCCTCAACCCGGCCAGCGCGCCCAGTTACGGCGTGCAAAGGGTGCCGGTCAAGCGCCGCGTGCAGCTCGTGGTGTTCAACATCATGCCGCTGGGCCTGGTGGTCTTCTGCGTCGTGGGCTTCATCGTGCTCGGCTGGGCAACGCCCTCGGAGGCGGCGGCCTTCGGCGCGCTCAGCGTGGCCGCGCTCGCGGCTTTTTCGCGCAAGCTCTCGGTCAGGGCGCTGCGAGCGTCGCTTGCCAGCACGGTTCGGATTTCCGGCATGGTGTTCCTGCTGATCCTGAGTTCGTCGGTGTTCAGCCAATTGATGGCCTTCTCGGGCGCCAGCACGGCGGTGGTGGAGTGGTCGATCGCCCTGGAGGCGGGGCCGTACGCGAAGTTGCTGCTGATGTTCGCCTTGATGCTGGTGCTGGGCATGTTCATGGACCAGCTTTCGATCATGCTGCTGACCATCCCGGTGTTCTTTCCGCTGGCCACCCTGATGGGCTTCGACCCGATATGGTTCGGCGTGGTGGTTTTGCTGGCCCTGGAGATGAGCCTGACCACGCCGCCGTTCGGGCTGCTGCTGTTCCTGATGCAGAGCGTCGCGCCCAAGGGAACCACGCTCGGACAGGTCATCCGCGCCGCCTTGCCTTACCTGGCTTGCGACGCGCTGTTGCTCGGCGTGCTGATCCTGTTCCCCGCCATCACCCTCCGCTGACCCCGGGGGTTATTCGGCGGGTTTGGTGAGCTTGTAGAGGACGCGGTCGGTCTTGCCTCGAATGGCGGGGTCGAACACCATGATGGTGCGATCGTCGTCCGGGTTGCGAAGAAGGTCCGAACTCTCGATCTCGAAGTCGGCGGCCTCGATTATCGGCAGCGCCGTGGCCACGTTGAGTCGATGCAGCTGTGTGTTGTCCTTGTCGGGGTCGCCGTAGTGGTCGATCACGCCGAGCACGCCGCCGGGCTTGAGCAAATCCTTGACCGCCGCCAGCAGGATCGCGACGTCCTCGTCACTTCCGAAGTTGTGGCGGTCATGCAGGTTCAGGGCGGTCAGGGCCGCGTCCAGCGAGCCGGGCTCCAGGCCGGTGTCGCCCTCATCGCGGTCCACCCGGATCACGTTCGGGAGCCGGTTGTCCGCCAGACGGGCCGTAATCGCCTTGTCATAGGCGTTGTCGTTGAAGCCCAGCAACATGGGAGGATTCTGCGCATAAACGGTGCCCTCCGGTCCCACGGCCACCGAAAGCACCTCGGTGTACCAGCCGCCCGAAGCCAGCAGGTCCATTACGGTCATGCCCGGCCCGATTCCGAGAAAGTCGAGCACCTCGGCCGGCCTCCTGGCCGCGTCCCGCGCCTTGTCCGCATCCGAACGGCCGCTCGCCGCCAATTGCTCCGCCAGGTCCGCGGACGCAGACATTGATACCAGGGCCATCAGGACCACTCCCAGCAATTTCTTCATTACGGTTCCTCCTCCCCCGATCCGGGGGCCTCAAAGTGTATCGCGCTCGGTTGGTTGCCTGTCGAAGAAGATGCCTATACTTGCCGTATGGGTGATATATCCATGACGGAGATCGGCGCTCGGCTGGCCACCATCGAACGCCTGCTGCACTGGACGCTCGGCCTGATCGGCGGCCTGATACTCGCGGTCTTGACCGGTGCCTTCGCGATCATCGCCTCCTTGCTGCCGTAGCATCTTCATGAGTTTCGGCATCTCCCCGAACCGGTATTCGGCCCGATCGCAGGGAAGTTACCTTTGACGGGGACATAACGTGAGCGATCAACCTGTAGGTTCCTTTCACCCGGGTGAAATTCTGTTGGAGGAGTTTCTCGAGCCTATGGGACTGACTCAGGCGGCATTCGCCGAGCAGTTGGGCTGGACTCACGCCCGGCTGAATGAGTTGGTTCGTGGAAAGCGGGGAGTTGCCGCCGAAGCAGCGCTGGACTTGTCGCGAGCTCTGGGGACTTCACCGAAGCTATGGATGAATCTGCAGGCGACGTTTGATCTGGACAGAGTTCAACGCGCGCGAAGCGCAGTCTGATTCACTCGGGGCCGCTACAAGCGATTCACCGAGGTATTTTTCCAGGGACAATGGGTAAGCACTATGCACCGCAGCATTTGCTATTGGTTCCGTCCTTGCCCGCATCCTCGAAGACGAACGGAACATGATTCCGGCGTTCATCACCAAGATTCATTTAACCGAGGCACTGCGGCGCATCGTTCGCGATGGAATTCCGCCTCAACGGCGAAGTCGAAAGTACTGCTTGGTGGCCAACGGCAACCATTTCCCGCCGAAGCAAGCGATTTCGATTGCTCATGCGGTCGCCACTGGCGAATTCTTAAGCCCGCACCGCTTTTCCGGGGGAGTGGAATCCAACGACTTTCTTCGCCGCCGCGGTTTTGATGTCGTCAAGTGTGGCTGCGGGGGTGGCGTTGAGCATTCCAGCGTTACGTCCGCGGTCGGGCCATCGTTGCGAAGATACCCCGCGATGGGGAGAACGGCGGGGCAGCAGGGCGTCGCCCTGCCTCGCGATCAGTCCTTGGGCACGGAGGAACCCACGATTGGCTCTGTTCGCCACTCCGAGCGGTGTCGCGAATGCAAGACTCGGGTGCGCCAGCTTCTGCGGCGCATCTACGGAACTTGTTTGCCCAACTACCGATTTGACTGGGGCACCGGCTTCTCCGCGTACGAGGGAACCCCGATGGGTCCCGTTCTACGGGCCGTGGCGGCGGTTCTGGACGCTCATCGAGGATTCGCTGTAGATAACTTCGTGCGAGCCGACACACTAGCGCCATGTGATTTCTGGGTTCCTGATCCCGGATTCATCGTCGAGTTCGATGAGAGTCAGCACTTCACGGCCCCAAGGAAGCTCGCGCTCCGTGCTTACGCCAGCCAAGCGCCTCTGGGTTTTTCCGCCGAGCGCTGGGTCGCGCTGTGCGAGCAGCACGATGCGAAGGACAATCATCCGCCCTTCAGAGACGAGCAACGCGCCTGGTACGACACGCTACGGGATCTTGTCCCGTCTATCAAGGGCTTCCAACCGACGGTGAGACTCTATGCGCGCGACTGCGCTTGGTGCTCGCTGGATCCGGACAACCATCTCGACCGGAAACGCTTCTCGGATCTAATGGGTGGCCCCAGCATTTCGACTACTCGCGGAGCGACGACCGCGCGTCGTAAGGCTCCCGGAAAGACGTCAACACTGAACGCGGCGATGGTGTTTCCTACGGTAAGCTCAAAATCCTCTAACGGCGTTCCACCCGGTGGATCGGGCGCCCAGCAGCCGGTTGTGCCCGCTGCGCCGTCATTCGCCGGCGAAGCAATTGACTTCGTACTCTTCCCCGAAGGGTACATACGCGTGTCGGATGTAAGTCGAATCACCTCTTTGAAGCAGCTTGCGTCTGACTTGGGGGCACCACTGTTGGTTGGTGCGATAGATGATATAGACGCGACCGGGCGCGACTGGCAGGTTCTTCTGCGCTTTGAGTCCGATGGTTCCGACCCATTCCGCGTTTATGTCAAACACTCCACCGCTGGGGCAGTCGCGTTCGAGTTGCACGATTGGGATTCGCATGACAGGTTGCCCATATTTGAACTTGGCGGCGTAGGCGCCGGTGCAACGATCTGTCATGATCACTATCTGGGACTGCTTCCTCGCTTTCTCGCCGCACGCGGCGCACGCCTGTGGGTCAATCCCAGCTTCGACAACGTGACCGACATCAAGTGGTCTTCCGTTCTGCGCTTGAGAGCGGTTGAGAATCGCTTCTTCGCACTATGCACGCTTCATTGCTGCGCGAACGGGCGAAGGACTCACCCATTTGGGTTCGCTCCAGACGGTGGGGAATTATCGGCGAGACAACCCGGTGCCGATGCCGCATGGCCGCTGTCGGAATGTTCCGAGGCCGGGAACATCTACATGATTGAACTCGATATGGACTTGGCGAGCAAACCGCTCGACTGGTCGAAGATCCCGCCAGCCGAACCAAAGCGGCCTGGCGGGGACATTACGCTTCGCAAGACCGTCCGAATTAAGTTGAAGGACGGAAGGCCCGCAGTGCTCGGGCGCACGGGCTGGAAGAGTATGAAAGCGGACAAAAGTCGGCTTTGCGTTGAGACAAAATACGGTCCCATACATGTTGGGGTCGTTTCGGGAGAACGGATTCTGGATGCAGCCGATTGCTTTCACGTGCTGGATAGCGCAAAACGGATCGGAGCCGCTCCGATCATCTGGAACCATTGGGAACGGCTGCCCGCCGATTCGGCGCGTCTGGCGACGCTCATGATGGGAAGGTCTATTGAGTGTTGTGCGCCGGTCGTGATTTCCGCACGCGAGAGCGACCGGGTTTGCGAACTGGTGGAACTGTCCGGAAATTACAAGATTCCTGTTCGAAGGATCTTAGAACCGCCTTACGAAGCTGTGGTTGATGTGAGGTATGCGCGAGGTTTGGATCATGCTTTCCAGATTGTCACGAAACATCTTCCAAGGAACATGGGAGCAAGGGCGCTGGATCGCTATCGGAGCTTGGCCCGCTCGGAAAGCAGTACGCAGCAGCACAGGAGTCCCACGGACTGAAACAGTCAAGATAGCGGATTGATCCACTTGAGTCCGGTGAAACGGGCCATGTCAGCGTTGGTGGAATTGCGAGTTGTGGGCGTGAGCCAGCAGGTTGACCTCCAGAATGATCACCGGTCTAACCGATTTGCGACCTCGTCCGCTTCCAGTTTGTTCGCAAGCTGGTTGAGGCGGTCCATGTCGATTTCCGGCTTGAAGCCGAAAGCATGAGGCTCCACCTTGAAGCGGGGAGCGCGCTCCGGTTTGCTTCGATCTCCCGGTCCCAAGCGTGGCGACTTTTTGACCTCGGCTTTCATGCTCCCGCCGGTGCGCCGAATTGCCCGCCGCGGAAGCCGCTTCACATCCGGTGCGATTGCGCGGAGCGGTTACTCCGCTCTCGGCGAAAACTGGGCAGGCTCTCGTTCCAGCAACCTGCCCTCCATTCGTGCAACATCCGCCCGAAGGTCGCTCAAGTCGCCACGCACCTCGGCGATAGCGGAGCGATTTGCAGCGATGTCCGCCCGATTGATGGCGATTTCAGCACGCAGATCGGCGCGAAGATTGGCCTGACCGACCATGATCAGGCTGCCTAGTGCAATGGCCGAACCAACCACCGCTGCACACACCGTAAGAATTCCATTTGCCGCGCTGGTTAACTTCATGACATGATCCTCCGTTGATCCAAGGCTCCTCCAAGGAGTATAGCAGCAGGCTTGCCCAGCGTGGCCAGCAGGGCACTCCGCCCGAAGCGCAGAAATGTGAAGAACTGTCGTTCAGACGGTCTCGAACCAATCACGTTGGATCTGCACTTGCTCTATTGTTTCCACGCCAAGTTCGTTTTCTTTTAGCAGATCGCAGAGACGGTCCCCGTCAATCAGGTCGATCGTGATCGCGCCGGAACGGGTGGCTTCTTCCGACGCCTGACTCGTAAATGATCCTGTAGTTATGAAAAGGCCCTTGTCAGCGCGCCCCTGCAAGGCCCCGCGGAAATCTCTGATTTCCCCGGCACCTACACTCGCTTTCCAACGCTTGCACTGGAAATAGACATGAAATGACACGAGGTTTACGCGCAGAACGCCCACACCGTCAATTCCGCCGTCGCCAGTTTTTCCCATGACCTCAATCTTGGTAAACCCCGCTTCCCGCAAAAGTCTGCCCGACAGCCGTTCAAACGCATCCGGAGGTATTTCCCCCAACACCTCCAAGAGTTGCGATTTCCAGCCCATTTCTTCTGGGCTGTCGTCTACCGACTCGACATCATCGGGTTTCGCATGCTTGGCGGCAGACCGCTTTGCCTGCGATCGTTCACGCTCCTCCTTCAGTACCTGTACACGAATGGCGCGCGTCTGGTCGAGCTCGGTAATGGTTTTGCCTTTTGGAGTCAGCATCCAAACACCTCGCGCAGAATTTGCCAGCGCTTCGCCGCGTTTGAGGTGGGTGCGAGCCCACCCAAGGAAATAGTTCACCCGCGCTGTATTACCGGGACCCGGCATGGTAAAGGCCTGCTCGCTTGCGGTTACGCCTTCCTGCTTGATGACTTCCTGGTCCAATTCCTGAATGGTGGCGGACCCGCCCAGTTTCCTTAACGCCTCGACCGTAGCCAGCATCATTGCGGCTAAGTCGGGCGTTTTTTTCGCGTCGATCGTAAAACGTCTTTTTGTCATGAGGCGCGGTTCCTTTTCGTAAGTATTTTGGGGTAGGAATGACGTAGCCCTGATCGCTTGTCGAGTACGGCAGCCGCAGAGAGTATTTGGTTTCGCCGCACACTCATGGGCGCGCGAGTCTATAACAGGCGGTCGGGTGTTGATAGCGTGCGCTTCGCTGATAGGTGCGCTAATCGTCGGGCAAGGGAGGCCGTTCTGGGACGCCTTGTGTGCTGTCAGGGCTGCATGAGCTGGCGGACGAGGTCGGCGTTTTCGAGGGTGGAGACGTCCTGGTTGATTTCTTCGCCGCGGGCGATGGAGCGGAGCAGGCGGCGCATGATCTTGCCCGAGCGGGTCTTGGGGAGCGCGTCGACGATGCGCAGATCGTCGGGGCGGGCGATGGGTCCGAGCTGTTCGTCGACCCAGGCGCGGAGTTCCCGTTGTACGGCGTCCGGTTTTGAGAACGGGACGCCCTCGCTCCCAGGGGAAGGCGGGACGCCCTCTTCCGCGGGCACGGACTTGAGCACTACGAAGGCGAAGATGGATTCGCCCTTGATCTCGTGCGGGCGGCTGACGACCGCGGCCTCGGCCACGGACGGGTGGGCCACCAGCGCCGACTCGACCTCCATCGTGCCGAGGCGATGCCCCGATACGTTCACGACGTCGTCCAGCCGGCCCATGATCCAGAAATAGCCGTCGGCGTCGCGGCGGGCACTGTCGCCGGTGATGTAGCAGTCGTCGCCGAACTTGCCGAAGTAGGTCTCGCGATAGCGCTCGCTGTCGCCCCAGATATCGCGCAGCATCGAGGGCCAGGGATGGCGGATCACGAGGTAGCCGCCGCGGTCGGGTTCGGTGATCTCTTCGCCGTTCTCGTCCACGATGGCCGCATGCACGCCGGGCAGCGGCCGTGTGCAGGAACCCGGCTTGGTGGACGTGACGCCGGGCACCGGCGAAATCATGATGCCGCCGGTTTCGGTCTGCCACCAGGTATCGACGATGGGGCAGTCGCCGTTGCCGATCACCCGGTGATACCACATCCAGGCCTCGGGGTTGATCGGCTCGCCCACGGTGCCCAGCAGCCGCAGCGAGGAAAGGTCGTATTTCCCCGGCAGCTCGTCGCCCAGCTTCATCAGGGCGCGGATCGCGGTGGGCGCGGTATAGAAGACGGTAACGCCGTAGCGCTCGCAGATTTCCCAGAAACGGCCGCCGTGGGGCCAGGTCGGGGCGCCTTCGTAGATCACGACCGTGGCGCCCGAGGCCAGCGGCCCGTAGGCGACGTAGCTGTGGCCCGTGATCCAGCCGACGTCGGCCGTGCACCAGAACACGTCGTCCTCGCGAAGGTCGAATACCCAGCGGCAGGTCAGGCTGGCGTGCAGCAGATAACCCGCGGTGGAATGCTGTATGCCCTTGGGCTTGCCGGTGGAGCCGGAGGTGTAGAGCAGGAACAGCGGATGCTCGGTGTTGACGTACTCCGCCGGGCAGTCGGCCGCGGCGGCTTCGGTCAGTTCATGCGCCCACCGGTCGCGCCGGTCATGCCAGGCGATTTCTTCCCCCGAGTGCCGGAAAACGATCACCCGGCGCACCGGATGTTCTCCGTACTCCAGCGCACGGTCCACAGCGGCCTTGAGGCGCACGAATTTGCCGCCGCGGCGTCCGGCATCGGCGGTAATGACGACTTCGGCGCTGGCGTCCACCACCCGGTCGTACAGCGAGCGGGCCGAGAAACCGCCGAACACGACCGAATGCACGGCGCCGATGCGCGCGCAGGCGTGCATCGCGACGATGGCTTCCGGGCACATCGGCATGTAGATCACCACGCGGTCGCCGCTGGCCACGCCCTGGCCGCGCAGGGTGGCGCCTAGGCGTTCGACGGCATCGCCCAGCTCGCGGTAGCTCAGCGTTCGGCTGTCGCCGTCCTCGCCCTCGTAGACGATCGCCGGGCGGTCCGGTTCATTCCGTATCCAGGGACCCAGGCAGGCTTCGCTGGCGTTCAGTTCGCCGTCGGAGAACCAGGCGAAGTGCGGCGCGCGCGAACGGTCGAGGGTGGCGGTAAACGGTTTGTGCCAGGTCAGCATCTCGCGGGCCAGATCGGCCCACAGGCTCACCGGATCGCTTTCGCCCCTTCGGCAAAGTTCGTCAAGCAGTTCCTGTTTGAGTTGCGCGCGTTGTGTAAAGGACCGGTTCGGGTCGAATCGGCGGTCCTCGCTCAGGACCGATTCGATATTTCCGGTTGACGCCCCTGGCACGACACTGACCCGCCGTCCGGGCGATTCAGGCGGCCTGTTCGAAGCGGCTCTGCAGGCGGCTGTCGCGCGGGAAATGGGCCTTCAGGAACTCCATCTGGTCGGCCAGCACGCGCCGACCCTTCAGATAGATGTACTCGGCATAGGTGGGCACGAAGGGCACGGCCAGCAACTGCATGCCGGCGTCCTCGGGCAGACGGCCGCCCTTGAAATTGTTGCAGCGCTTGCAGGCCGCCACAACGTTGGCCCAGGCGTCCGATCCGCCCATGCTGATCGGGCGCACGTGATCGCGCGTCAGGTCGCGCTTGAGGAAGCGTCCGCCGCAATACATGCAGATCTGCGCGTCGCGGCGGAACAGCGTGTGGTTGTTGAGCGGCGGCGTGTAATTGTCGAGACGCTTGTTGAGTCCCGCCGACACGCCCTGGGTGGCCACGATCGTGTTGACGTCCACCGCGCTGCGGTGGCCGGTGCGCGCGCAGATTCCGCCGCGGATCCGGAATAGGGGCCGGCCGCAGTGGTAGGCGACCTGGCCCGCGTGATAGAGCCGCACGGCATCGCGGTAGTCGATCCAGCCCAGGGGCCGGCCCGCCACGTCGGTGCGCAGCACCCACTGGCGCAAGTCCAAGGCGTCTTCAAGCAGCAGCATCACACGCTCCCTTTCAGGTGGCCTTATACCTCTAAATTGAGAAATTTCAATGTCCGACGGACAAAATCGGCGCGGCCGGTCGGCTAAAATGCGCGCCAACTCCCGCTTGCTGCGCAGTATTCCCTCTCCCAGATGCCCCTGACAATCGGCGTTTTGCGCGAGACCGCGCCAGGTGAAAAGCGCGTGGCCGTGGTCCCCAAGGTCTGGGCGCGCATGCAGGCTGCGGGGCTGCGCGTCGTCATGGAGAAGGGCGCGGGCCTTGCCGCGAGTTTCGCGGACGGCGATTACAAGGACATTGGGCTGGAGTCTTCGCCCGCCGCCGTGACGACGACTTGCGATGCCCTGTTCTGCGTGGGGCCGCCGGAGATCGAGCGCATCGGGGAGCTGAAGAAGGGCGCGATGGTGATGGGCCTGTTGAACGCCTACACGCCATCCGAAACGACGGACGCCCTGCGGGATTCCGGGGTAACGGCGTTTTCGATGGAGCTTGTACCGCGGATCGCACGCGCCCAGTCCATGGACGTGCTGTCCTCGCAGGCCTCGGTAGCGGGCTACAAGGCGGTCCTGATGGCCGCCGACGAATCGCAGAAGTTCCTGCCCATGCTCACTACCGCCGCCGGCACGATCAGTCCCGCGCGGGTCCTGGTTCTGGGGGCCGGCGTCGCGGGACTGCAGGCCATCGCCACCGCCCACCGGCTGGGCGCCGTGATCGAGGCCTACGACGTGCGCGAGGAAACGCGCGAACAGGTGGAGTCCCTGGGCGCCCGCTTCGTTGACTCCGGCGTAAGCGCGACGGGCGAAGGCGGCTATGCGCGGGAACTGACCGCCGAGGAAAAGGCCATGCAGCAGCAGGCCCTGGATCGCCATATCGCTGCCAGCGACATACTGATCACCACCGCCGCGGTTCCCGGCCGGCCCTCGCCGCGCATCGTCAGCGCCGCCGCGGTCGAGCAGATGCGGCCGGGTTCGGTCATCGTGGACCTGGCGGCCGAGGGCGGCGGAAACTGCGAGTTGAGCCGTCCGGGCGAGACGATAGACCACAATGGCGTGCGCATCATGGCGCCGTTGAAAGTGCCGGCGATGATGGCGCGCCACGCCAGCGCCATGTATTCGCGCAACCTGTTCAATTTCATCAAGCCCGCCATCGATGGCGAGGAGTTTTCACTCGATCTGGACGATCCCGTCTTCGCGGGCACGCTGCTGACCCATGAGGGCGAGATCCGCTACGCGGGAGCGAGGAGGGACTGAATCGCAATGATCGACGGCTTCGTAGCGTTGTACATCTTCATGCTGGCGGCCTTCGTCGGCTACGAGGTCATATCAAGGGTGCCGGTAATCCTGCACACGCCGCTGATGTCCGGGTCGAACTTCATTCACGGCATCGTCCTCGTCGGCGCCATGGTGGCCCTGGGGTTCGCGGACACGACGCTTGAGAAAGTGATCGGCTTTGTCGGCGTGGCCCTGGCCTCGGGCAACGCCGTGGGCGGCTACGTGGTCACCGAGCGGATGCTTGAGATGTTCAAGCGCAGCAAGGACGGGGACCGGGACGAAGAATGAGCCTCGATACCGTCATTGCCGGCAGTTATTTCCTGGCCGCGGTCCTGTTTATTCTCGGCCTGAAGGCGATGAGTTCGCCGGCCGGGGCGCGGCGCGGTATCGTCTGGGCCGGTCTGGGCATGGTCCTGGCCACTGTCGTGACCTTTTTCTGGCCGGGAATGAAGCCCGAAAACCTGCTGCTGATCGGGGCGGCCATCATCGTCGGCGGCGTGCCGGCCTGGATCAGCGGCCGCAGGGTAGCGATGACCGGCATGCCGCAGATGATCGCGCTCTACAACGGCATGGGCGGCGGCGCGGCGGCGGCGATCGCCTGGGTGGAACTGCTTCGCGGCGGACATGGCGGGGAGGAGTTCGGCTGGACCGTCATCGCCCTGGCGGTCACGGGCGCGCTGATCGGCGCCGTTTCGTTTTCCGGCAGCCTGCTGGCGTTCGCCAAGCTGGAGGGCTGGCTCAAACGCTCGCTGCGCTTCGCCGGGCAGAACGTGCTCAATCTCGTGATCCTGCTGGTTGCCGCGGTGGCGGGCGTGCTCGTGATCATGGGCGTGAGCGGGCCCTGGCTCACGGTGTTCATAGCCCTGGCGCTGTTGCTGGGAATCACGCTGACAATGCCGATCGGCGGCGCCGACATGCCGGTCGTGATTTCGTTGTACAACGCGCTGACCGGACTGGCGGTCGGCCTGGAAGGCCTGGTTCTGGACAACGCCGCGATGATCATTGCCGGCACCGTGGTCGGCGCGGCGGGCACGCTGCTGACCCAGTTGATGGCCAAGGCGATGAACCGGTCGCTGGGCAACGTGCTGTTCAGCGCGTTCGGAGAGACCGCCGCCGAGAGCGACGAGATCGAGGGATCCATGAAACCGGTGGAGGCGATAGACGCGGCGGTCATGCTCGGTTTCGCCCGCCAGGTCATCATCATCCCCGGTTACGGCATGGCCGTGGCGCAGGCCCAGCACAAGGTCTGGGAACTGGCCGAGGCGCTGATGAAGCGGGGCGTGCGGGTGAAGTTCGCGATCCACCCGGTGGCCGGCCGCATGCCGGGGCACATGAACGTGCTGCTGGCCGAGGCGGGCGTGCCCTACGACCTCATTTTCGACGAGGCGGAAATCAACCCGGAGTTTCCCAAGACCGACGTGGCGCTCGTGATCGGCGCCAACGATGTCGTCAACACGGCCGCGCGGACCGATACCGCCAGCCCCATCTACGGCATGCCGATACTGGATGCCGACAAGGCCAACAACGCCATCGTGATCAAGCGCGGCAAGGGCACCGGCTTTTCCGGCATCGAGAACGCGCTCTTCTACGAGGATCGCACCCGCATGCTCTACGGCGACGGGCAGGCCATGTGCGCCGAACTGATCCGGGCGGTCCACGAAATCTAGCCCCGGGAACGGGAGAGCCATCATGAACGACACACCGCAAGTCAGCCGCCTGGTGCGCACCGCACTTTTTGTATCCGACCTCGACCGGTCGTCGCGCTTCTACAGGCAGGGCCTTGGCTACCACGAGGTTTACAGCGGCGGGGAACTGACCCACAAGGTCGCGAACGACCTGCTCGGCGTGCCGGAGGACGCCGCGATCCGCTACGAAATCGTCAAGGCCGAGGGCCCGAGCTTCGGAATGATCGGCCTGTTCGAGGTCATACCGTCGCCCCCGGCGGTAAACTGCCGGACCGGCGGCGTAAACGTTGGCGAAGGCTGCCTGGTTCTGCTTACAACCGACATTCGCGCCGTGCGCAACCGCCTGGTGGATATGGGCGCCGAGATCGTTTGCGAACCCCAGCGTCTGATCGTGCGCGGCGACGGCCCCGGCAACCTCGAAATGACCTGCCGCGACCCCGACGGCATGCTCATCAACCTCATCGACCGCCCCGCCGGCAGCTTCTAAAAGGGAAATTCGCCGCGGCCCGCCGCATCCAGAGTTGTGCGCCTTTTGCCGTGATGGACGTTTCAGCGCTTCTTCGGGGCAGTCTGCGGCAGGCCTATAACCATGGTGCGAACAGCCCCCATTCTGGTTTGCGCTGACATCTCAGCCTCGGCGGGGGCATCGTTTGCATCAGCATCCGCGCACTTCATGCCTATGAACCGCCAACCCTCTTCTTCAGTCCAGTTTGGCAGCATTAGAGAAGACGTGAAACTGACTTGCGTTAATCCTTTCAGCGGTTTGCCGCCACAGGTCTCGTACACATGAAGAGCGGCGGCGTATATGGGATCCTCCGCTTCGAATCGAATCCCGGAAATACGTAGCTGATTGTTCCCTAAAGCCTCCAGCCTGTACCCTGTAGACGCTTGCTGCGACACACAGCCTGTCGCGACAAAGGCCGCAACGAAAAAGAGCCAAAGTACTTTCATGCTACTGCTCCTTTGTCGGATCGGTCACATCGGTGGGCGGATATACGTGCGTGACCCTTACATTGAAGCCTCGACTTTGCGCCACAGGTACCATTGACGCCAAAGCGTAATCGGCTGTGTAACTGTCTGATTGCCCCGCCGCGCGGACGTTCGCACTGCCGTTCTCCAGAACAACGGAGTGGGCGGTCAGCCAGGGGAACTGGTCGTCAAGATCATCAATAGCTACTCGCAAATCCTTCAGGTCTTCTTGAGTTACTTTGTCTTTCTTGCTCTCGCTACCCTTTTTCTTTGGACCGAACTTGAATCCCGCGGTCACCTCCACCGATGTGTCGCTAGGATGGGCTGGCCCGGTGGTATGGCGCACTGTGACATCTACGTGGCCCTCCGTGATCTCAACTCCATCATCCGCTGAACAGCCCGCCAGAATTATCGCTTCCGTCAATACCAAAGCTGCCAACTTTATCGCACTGCTCTTGCTTCGCCTCTTGAATCGTTTCATACCTTTGCACCTCTTTTACTCCCTAAACATTCCTCCATCAACCCACAACCATGTACCAAAAACACCCTCAGTCGTCGCGCACTATAGCACGACCGGCGCTCTACTCTGCGCCCCTTGAGACTCTTCTATACTGATTGACCGCGTGGGCGAGAATAGTCAGGTAGTTGCAATGCCCACCCCGCCATGCCTCGATCATTTTGCGGCGCGGTTGTCGTGGATTCGGCGGAAAATCTTGAGTGCCAGGTGCTCGCGGGCGACCGAGCGAAACTCGGGATCGGTCATTACTCTGGCGAAGATTTCTTCGTTGCCCTCCATTCGCGCGATGAACAATTCATCGAGCAGGCGATCCAGAAACGAGGAGAAGTCCGCAAGGCTATTGGCGTGCGCTGCCTCCGCGATACGCTCATCATTTTCCGCCGATGCCCCTATCTGATGGAAGAACAATTGGTCCGCCTGGGTGAAATCGGTGCCGAAACGATCGTTGAGGCGGTCGATCAGGCTTGAGAGCGCCACTTCCTCATCCTTGATCCCGGCTGTGCCAACATCGGTCGGCCCCTTGAGCGGATAGGCGTCGCCCTCCGCAAGGTCGATGGAGCCCTCGGACATCTGCTGAAGGCGGAAGAACCGCAGCGCAACTTCGTCGTCCAGAACGAATGCCTTGCCATCGCCTGGGGGCGGCAGCTTCGCGAGGAGCTTTCGCACGAAGGCATACAGTCGTTCAAGATCGCTGTCTTGGTAGGGGATGATCTGCGATAGGAAGGCATAAAGGTTACGGAAGGCTTTCAACTGCCCGCGAAACTCCTCGCGCTCGTCCTCTCCACGGCCCTTGAAGCGTTCGGCCAAGGGATCGAGAACGGCATTCATCCGGCGATGATCGCCCCCCGAGTGGTCGCGCCGGGCGCGATACCAGATTTCCGCGAACGCGGCCACATCAGCCGGTGCGAAAATCGCCCATTCGAGCAGCCGGTGCTGAAGCTCCGACAGGCGATCAGGATCGGCGTTCTCGCCTACCGGCGTGGTCTCGTAGTAGGGCTTGAAGGCTTTGTAGATTTCATCCTCATCATTGGCGAAGTCGAGGACGAAGGTGCGCGATTTGCCGGGCGTGACGCGGTTGAGCCTTGAGAGGGTTTGCACTGCCTGAACGCCGGCCAGCCGCTTCACCACATACATCGTTTGCAGCATCGGCTGATTGAATCCGGTCTGGTATTTCTCCGCGACCAGAAGAACCCGGTATTCGTCGCGTCCGAATGTTTCCGGCAGCTCGCGTTCGGCAAGCCCCTCATTCATCGCCACTTCCGTGTACGACAATCCCGGAATATCGGGATCCTCCACCGTCCCCGAGAAGGCTACCAGCGAGCGAATGCCGGTATAGCCCCGATCGGCAATGTAGCGGTCGAAGGCGAGCTTGTATTTCACGGCGGCGAGGCGCGAGCCGGTCACCACCATCGCCTTCGCCCGACCACCCAGCTCATGCATTACGTAAAGGCGGAAGTGCTCCACGATCACGGAAACGACCTGCTCGATATTGACGGGATGAAGCTCCAGGTAGCGCGTCAGAGCTTTCGCCGCTCGTCGGCGTGGCACGTCGGGATCGTTTTCGATCTTCTTTACCAGGCCGAAGAAGCGCCCATAGGTGATGTAATTCTCAAGCACGTCCAGGATGAAGCCTTCCTCGATGGCCTGGCGCATGGTGTACTCGTGGAATGGCGATGCTCCAGAAGGACCCGGCTCGTCGAACAGGGCCTTCGTCTTGAATTTCGGCGTGGCGGTGAACGCGAAGAAACTGAGGTTCGGCTGCCGGGCGCGCTGCAGCGCGTCGCGCAGCACGGCCGCCTTAGCCTCGTCTGAGAGATCGTCATCCTCCTCGTCGGATAGCTGTGCAGCGATGGCCGCTTCGATCCCTTCCTTGTTCAGCATGCCCTTGAGCGCAGTTGCGGTCTCGCCGCTCTGCGACGAGTGCGCCTCATCGACCAGGACCGCGAATCGCTTGCCCGCAGTATCTATCGTCACGCCGGCGCCCTTCCTTTCAAGGGTCGAGAGCGCCTGCGAGATGAATGGGAACTTCTGGATGGTCGTGATCACGATAGGCGTTCCCTGGGAAAGCGCCTTGGCGAGTTGCCGGGTGTCCTCGTCGATCTTCTCGACCACGCCGGTCTTGTGCTCGAACTGATAGACGGTGGACTGCAATTGCTGGTCAAGGACCAGCCGGTCAGTCACGACGACGACCGAGTGAAACACCTTCCGGTCGCGCTCGTCGTGCAGGCTGGCCAGCCGGTGCGCGAGCCATGCGATGGAGTTCGACTTGCCGGAACCGGCGGAATGCTGGATCAGGTAGTTCCGGCCTGCGCCTTGCACCCTGGCGTGCGCAACGAGTTTTCGGACTGCATCGAGTTGGTGATAGCGCGGAAAGATCATCTTTTCCTTCCGAACGGTTCGCACGCCTTTGCTGGTCTTGACCTGCCTCTCCTTCACTTCCATATGCATGAAGCGTTGCAGGATTTCCAGGAGGCTGTCGGCCTGCAGCGCGTCGTCCCAGAGGTAATGCGTCTTCCAGTTACCATCGACCGGCGGATTGCCCGCGCCCTGATCGTTGCCCCGGTTGAAAGGCAGGAAGTAGGTGTCTTTGCCCATAAGCCGGGTGGTCATCCAGACCTCGTCCGGGTCCACGGCGAAATGAACCAGGGCGCGTTTCTTGAACGCGAACAGAAGGTCCCGTCCGTCGCGATCGACCTTGTACTGATGAATCGCATCGGCGGCGCGCTGGCCGGTCAGCGGGTTCTTGAGTTCGGCGGTGACGACAGGGATGCCGTTGACCGCGAGGGTCACGTCAATGATGCAGCGGCGATTCCTTCCGTCCGGCTTCTTCATAACCGACGTGAATTTGACCTGGCGTGTGATCGTCAGCCGGTTCCTGGCGTAGTTCTCCGCCGCCTCGGGATTCATGGTTGTGTTCGGCCGGAACCAGGCCATGCGGAACGTTTTGCCGTAGCACTTGAATCCGTGACGCAGGACATGCAGTGTGCCCTTGAGTTCCAGCTCTTTCGACAGGCTGTCCAGCACAGTCGCCGCGGTCCTCGCGCCAAGCAGCGCATCAAGCGCTTTCCACTTGACGGGTTGGCTGTCCTTCAGGAAACCGGTGATGTCATCGGGGAAGAGGGCGAGGGCCTCGTCATAGGCTTTCGGGATGCGCTTCTCATAGCCGCCGGAGCGGGTCAACCCGACTTCGATGGCCGTCTCGAAAGCATATTCCGTGTGATTCGGCATCAAGTCACCCGGCTACAAAACGAGCATCGCCTGCTCGATGTATATGGAAGTTCGGCTGCGAGAAGAAAGCCGCTCCAAGTGACGGCTGATGCAAACGGCTGAATAGATCGACTGGAAGGTTATGAGGCGGTGCTGAGGAGGGACGATCGGACACGCTCTGGCAGGGTGATGGCGACGAAAGCTGAGGCGGGAAACAGGTAGTCCTCGCCGCTTTCATCAATGATACGCAGATCGCCATCAGCGAGCGCGTCCTCGTCAGGTAGCGTGCGATAAATCTTGTGCAGTTCCAGGGAAACCGGGTAACCGTCGTTTTCGACGCACACGACGTATTCGGGGTTGGCGGTTCGTGCAGTCATGGTCAGTCCAGATAGCGTTTTCGTTTAACCTCGCGGCGACCGATGCCGTGAGCCTCATACCAGTGTAGTTCGGCAAGGCGGATGTCACCATTGTCCAATTGTATGCATGGATAGTGGCCGCTATAGCAGTTCTTCGATCTGGCCGGTCACGGCTGCAGTGATCAGTGCCGTACGATATTCGTGAAGGAGCTCAACGCTCTCTGCAACTCTTTCGGCTCGTTCATTCTCATTCTTCAGGCGACGGTCAATGTATTCGGCGATTTGCCGCTGCTCCTCTCTCGGCGGAAATGCAACCGTTAATTCCTGTGAGGTTTCCACGTTGAAGTGAAGCTGCAATGCACCTTCCGAGCCAATTGCATATTGGACCTTGGAAACATCGCTATTCAGGAACCAACCAAGGAAGCGTGAAGATGCGTTAGGTGATTTGCGGATAATCACGAGATCAACACAGTTGGTCCCTTCCAAGTCTGCCGAGATCACCGAAGTGGTGCCTGGCTCGCCGGTTCGAACGGCTACGAGGTCGCCCTCGTGAAGTTCTGATTTCAGATGTAGTTCGTGCCCTTTATCGCTGATCTTCACCGAGTCTGAGAAGTCAAAACCCATCGGTCTTAGGTTGAGTCCGCGGATAGCGAGCACGCCCTCATCAGCATAGTACGCGGCAGGCGTAACGACGATACCAACGCTGATCCGCGGACTTATGTTCTTTAGCGGCTTCACCTCCCAATGCGCAGGAATGTCGCCGAGCCAGTCGATGCCGGAGGGTTTCATGGGAGCGTCGGGATTGAGGCCCTTGGTAACGGCGCGGGTGATGAGCGCCTGCCGTTTCTCGGCCAGCCGATCCAGAAGTTCACGCTTCTTCTCGATTAGCCCATCGATCCGCGCTGTCTTCTCGTCCAGAAACCGCACGATCCGTCGCTGGGTTTCGAGAGGTGGGAAAGCCAAAGGTGCTGCCTTCACCTTCTCGGCTGTGAAGTGTGGAATAGTGGCCACATTGCACATCATCTCGACATAGCCTGCGGCCTTAAGAAAGGTGAACCAATAGTAGATGTAATCTGGTTCTATCTTGCCGCGATGGTCTGGACGTACACGATTAATCGCGTTCTGGAAATAGTACTCGCCGTCGGCATCAAAGATCGCAGTGCGTCCGGCATCACCACCCTCACTTACAAGAATGTCTCCCTTTATGAGACGGAATCGCTCAGTTTCCTTAGGGCGAATCCACATGCTGAACTCATAACTAAGATCCAATCCCTTCTTTCCGATATTGATTGCTCGGAGATAAGGCTTGAATTCATCTTTTTCTGAGAATGGTTCGTTCTGCAGCATCTTCCCAAGTTGTACGTCGCAGAATTTGCCGACGGTTGCCCGTGTCCAGTTGCCAGGTGTTAGCGCGACAATTCTCATGTCGGCAGCTCCCTCAACAGCCTCGCAGTACTTTCTTCCGGCTTTGAGATTTCCGCCTCGATCTCATTGAAAGGGCAGGTAGTCTCGTAGACGTAGAGATACTGATAGATCCAAGCTTCGTAGACGAGCCTGATCATGTTCTCCCCCTCCCGTTTTCGCGGCCCCCTCCCGTTTTCTTCCCTGCTTGCTTGCGAGCATTGCCTAGCAGTCTCGCTGAAGACTTCAAGTCATCGACATACCGGGCGTCAGCCTTAGCCTCCAGAGCCGTTCGACGGCGCTCCGCAAAGGCTGCATATTGTCGGTTGGCGTGGTCGAGGGCGTCCTGATGGCTGATGTGGCCCGCGCCTTCAAGGATGGGCAATTCGGTACCCGTGAGGAATTTGTCAAGAAAGTTCTCCCAATCGCTCATCCGAATGTCCTGCCGCCGTCCGGCGCGAAATTCGGCCTGATCGAGGAACATGACAGTGATCCGATTCAACGTGTCGATCTCCCGGTGGTCGAGGTAGTTCTTGGCCGTGCCGACGTCGCGCTTGAGTACTCGGCGACCTTTCCAGTTTGTTGCGCCCATGTTGGGTTTCCCGGCATCGGCCCGCTTGTGGATGATCTCCGCCGCAGTAAGGCCAGTGGCCGCGAAGTGCATCTTGTTTTGCATGGTGGCAAAGAAAAGCCGGGTTTCGCGCTCGCCTTCGTGGTAATCGCTGGCGAGGGCGAAAGTGTCGCGGATACGCTGGTAAACCCGCGCTTCGCTGGCGCGGATGTCGCGGATGCGCGCCAGAAGTTCGTCGAAGTAATCGATCGTACTGGAAGTTCCTTTGAGCCGCTCATCGTCGAGCGTGAACCCCTTGACCAGGTACTCGCTGAGACGCTCGGTGGCCCACTGCCGGAATTGAGTGCCGCGGGTGGAGCGCACGCGGTATCCGACAGCGATGATCATCTCCAGGTTGTAGTGCTCAACGAGGCGTTTGACTTCTCGTTCACCCTCCAATTGAACTATTAAGTATTTCTTAAGAGTTGCCTCCGGTTGCAGTTCTCCCTGTTTGTAGATCGCTTTAATGTGCTGGCTGATATTGGGAACCGACGTGTTGTAGAGATCTGCGATCAAGCGTTGCGTCAACCATACCGTTTCGCCTTCGAGCAGCACGCGAATGGGTGTTGCTTCTTTGCTGGTCGGGTACATCAATAGCTCACCGCCAGGCTTGGCTTGGTTCTGTCCGCTCATGCCGTCAACCCTTTCAGCAAACCGGCGACCTCGCTTTCGAGCCGGTTGATGTCTGCCTCAATCTCATTGAGCGGACGGGGCGGCTTGTAAACGTAGAAGTGGCGATTGATCGGGATTTCGTAGCCGACTTTGGTCTTGGTGTAATCCACCCAGGCATCGGCCGCGTGGGGCAGCACCTCGCGAGCAATGTAGGCGTCGATTTCGTCGCGAAGGGTTTCAATCAGCCGGTCGTTGGGCTTGTCCGGCCCGAAATCCATCGGCAGGGGCAGCGCAGTTTCCGGCGGCAAAGGGATGTTCTCGGTATCGCGAAGCTCGCTGTCGGGCTCAGCATGTCCCTTGGCGTCGCGGCATGTTTCGGCGTCTGGATCGCGCTTCCCGAGTGCCATGAAAACGGCCTTCCTGATCGCAGCAGGAATCTTGACGCCAGCATGCTCTGCCGCCTCGGCCATGTCGGCCGCGAACGCTGCGCGGTCCATATAGCGTCCACTGTCTTTGAGCGTCGAAAGGACGGTACGGACCGCGTCCTGCTGCTTTCGCCCTTCCTCGGCCTCGCGTTGAGCCGCTGCCGTGTCCTTGCGCTTCTTCGATTTCGCCAGATTGGCGAAGGCGGTCTGTTCGTCGAGCTTGGCAATCCGTTCGGGCGTCGCCTCGAAGTTCATCCGCAAGGGACGCTCCACCGTAACCTTGAGAAAGCCGAACTCCCGGTTTTCGAAGATGCGGGAGACAACGCGGGTCTCGGTTTCGCCGTCGATCTGGACCTTGGCCGTCTCGCCGTCCTTGTTGTTACCGTAGATTTGGGTCAGCTGCCGGATTTGCTCCTCGCCGATCTCGTTGCGCTTGTTGTTGAGGCTCTTCTTCATTTTCCTGAAGAGGCGCGTGCCGTCGATGAGCTGCACCTTGCCTCTTCTCTCCGGCGGCTTGCGATTCGTGACCAGCCAGACATAGGTAAAGATGCCGGTGTTGTAGAAGAGCTGATCCGGCAGCGCCACGATGGCGTCCAGCCAGTCGTTCTCGATGATCCAACGGCGGATGTTGGACGGCCCCGATCCGGCGTCACCTGAAAAGAGCGGCGAACCGTTGAACACAATGGCGATCTTCGAGCCGGGCTGGTCCTCGTCTCCTTCCTTGTGGGGGTACATCTTGGAAATCATGTGCTGAAGGAAGAGTAGCGAGCCATCATTGATGGCCGGCAGGCCCGCGCCAAACCGGCCCGAGAAGCCGAGTGTCTCGTGCTCGCCTCGGACAACGTGCTTCTGGTCCTTCCATTCGACGCCGAAAGGCGGATTGGCCATCAGGTAATGGAACTGCTTGCCCTCGAAGCCGTCCCTTGTCTTGCCGTCGCCGAGAGTGTCGCCGAGAACGACATTGCCGGTGTCCTCGTCCTTGATCAGCATGTCCGAGCAACAGATCGCCCAGGACTCGTCGTTGTATTCCTGACCGTAAAGGGCCAGTGACGCCCGCGAGTTCTGATCGAGAATCAGCTTGGCGGATTCGGAAAGCATGCCGCCTGTTCCGCAGGCCGGATCGAAGATCGTGCGGTAGATACCAGGTTTATAGACATCGCGTTCCCCGGTGTAGATGAGGTTCGCCATCAGGCGGATGACTTCGCGCGGCGTGAAGTGATCTCCCGCCTCCTCATTGGCCTGTTCGTTGAAGCGCATTACCAGATGCTCGAACAGGTAACCCATTTGCAGGTTGTCGATCCTGTCCGGGTGAAGATCAAGATCGGCCATCGCCTTGACCACATTGAAGAGGCGGTTACTGGAGTCGAGCTTTTCGATCTGCTCGGCGAACTTGAATCGCTCGAAGATGTGCCGCGCGGTAAGGGAAAAGCCGTTGATATACGCCGCGAGGTTCTGTGCTATGTCCTCGGGGTCACCGAGCAATTTGGCGAAGGTGTAGGAGCTCGTGTTGTAAAGCGGATATTTCCGATTTGGATCGGCTGCCTTGCCGAGCAGGCGTTCCATGGCAGGGTCGGGCATCTGCTTCGACTCAAGCTCGTCGCGCTTCTTGAGAACAGCAGCCTTGGTGGGCTCAAGGACGCAGTCGAGCCGCCGCAACACGACCATGGGCAGCATCACAAGGCGATACTGGGGAGGGCGGTACGGTCCCCGCAGCCGGTTCGCGATCTCCCAGATCTTGGCCTTCAGCTCTTCGTGCGTCTGAACGTTCATCTCAATCCCTTGAGGATAGCAATTGACGATCAGTAAAGCGTGGCACAAGATTCTCCGCGTTGGAGTTGGGAAAGATGCAATCCTAAAGAACTTGTCTCCCAATGCCCATATTTTCCGTCGGGCGGGATACCGCTTGCAATCCATAAGGGAGGTCTGAAGTGAATGACACGCCGCAAGTCAGCCGCATTGTGCGCACGGCCATTTTCGTATCCGATCTGGAAAGATCGGTTCGCTTCTATAGGGAGGCTCTGGGCTATCGCGAGGTTTATGCCAACGGGGTGCTTGAGCACAAGGTGGGGCATGCGCTGATCGGGGTTCCGGAAGACAGCGTGATCCGCTACGAGATCGTGAAGGCCGACGAATTCAACTTCGGAATGGTGGGTTTGTTCGAGGCGAAGCCTTCACCCCCTTCGTTCAGACGAGAGAACCGGGGAGCCAATCTGGGCGAGGGCTGCATGGTGTTCTTCGCCACGGACATTCATGCGGTGCGCGACCGCATCGTGGAACTGGGCGGCGAGGTCGTGTGCGAACCGCAACTGCTCGCGGTGCACACGTTGCGCCAGCTTGAAATGACTTGCCGCGATCCGGACGGGATGATGATCAACATCATCGAGCGCCCGACCGAAAACTGGAACGCGGACGTCGTTCAATAGGGCCCCAACGCGCCTCTTTTTTGAACTGCGCCAGCCGCAAAGTCCGGGATATGCTCCGGTCATGTCGTCCGGTTCTCTTTTGAGGGTGGCGGTGGGGCCGCGCTTCGCGGCCCCCTTGCTGGACTATCTCGCGCCCGCCGAGGGTCCCGTCCCCCCCGTGGGGGCGCGTGTTTCGGCGCCGCTGGGCAAGGGGAGGCGTACCGGTTTCGTGCTTGAGCACCTCGACAAATCGGAGGTACCGGCCGAACGCCTGCGGCCGGTACTGGAGGCGCTGGATGCCGAGCCGCTCTGGGACACGGTCACACTGGAAGTGCTGTGCTGGGCCGCGAACTACTACGGCCATCCGCTCGGGCAGGTTCTCGCCTACGCACTGCCGCAGCAATTGCGCAGCGGCGGCCGACTGCCGGCGCCGCCGCTGCGCTGGCGGGCCTGCGGGATCGCCTCGGACGAAGCGCCGAAGCTGCTGGCGCGCGCGCCCAGGCAGCGCGAGTTCCGGGACAGGCTGCTGGAAGCCGGGCGGGGCGGCCTGGCGGAGCAGGCGCTCGCCTCGCTTACGCCCGACTGGCGGAGGATTGTCCGGATACTTGAAGAGAAGGGGCTGGCCGAACCGTTCGAGCCCGAGGTCCCGGAACCCGCGGACATGCTGCGCGAGGAACCGCTTGCGCTGAGCGGCGAGCAGTCCGCCGCGGTGAGCGCCATGTCGATGGACCGGGGCTTTGCCTGTCATCTCCTCGATGGCGTTACGGCGAGCGGCAAGACGGAGGTCTATCTACACCTGGTGGAGCAAGTGTTGGCCTCGGGCCGGCAATGCCTGCTGCTGGCGCCGGAAATAGGGTTGACCCCGCAGCTCGCCGAGCGGCTGAAGGCCCGTTTCAGCGTGCCCGCGGCGGTGCTGCATTCGGGCTTGAATGACGGCGAGCGCCTGAACGCCTGGGCGGATGCGCGCGCCGGGCGGGCGCGGCTGGTGGTCGGCACCCGCTCGGCCGTATTCGTGCCCTGCCGTGAACTCGGTTTGATCGTGGTGGACGAAGAGCACGATCCGTCCTACAAGCAGCAGGACGGCTTCCGCTATCAGGCCCGCGACCTGGCGGTCATGCGCGCATCCCGATCCGGCATTCCGATCGTTCTGGGCTCCGCCACGCCGGCGCTGGAGTCCCTGCTGAACGTGCAGCGGGGGCGCTATGCGCACCGGCGACTGACGAAGAAGGTCACCGGCACGCGGCCTCCGCTGGCCCGATTGGTGGACCTCAACCGGCATCCGCCCGAGCATGGACTGAGCGCACCGCTTCTGGAAGCCATGTCGGAACAGCTCGAGTCGGGTTCGCAGGTGCTGCTGTATCTCAACCGCCGCGGTTTCGCGCCGGTGCTGATGTGTCCGGATTGCCGCCGGACGGAGGAATGCGCCCACTGCGACGCCCGCCTGGTGTTCTATCGCAGGCGCGACCTGCTTCTCTGCCATCACTGCGGCGCCAGACGCCGGCCTCCGCCCGCTTGCGAGAACTGCGGCTCGCCGCTTCAGACCATCGGGCGCGGAACGGAACGGCTGGAGGAGGAACTTCAGGCGCGCTTCGAGGACTACCCGGTGGCCCGGATGGATCGCGACAACGTGCGCGGCCGGCGCAGGCTGGAGCACATCCTGGGCGGAATTCGCGAGCGGCATTACCGTATCCTGCTCGGCACCCAGATGCTCACCAAGGGCCATGACTTCCCGAGCCTGGGGCTGGTGGGGGTGATCGACGCCGACCAGGGCATGTTTTCACAGGAATTCCGCGGCCCCGAACGCCTGGCGCAGACGCTGGTGCAGGTTGCCGGCAGGGCGGGACGGCGCGAGCAGCCTGGCCTGCTGGTATTGCAGACCCGCTTCCCCCAGCACCCCCTGCTTCAACAGTTGCTGAAGGAGGGTTACGGTGGCTTTGCCGCCTCGGCGCTGGACCTGCGCCGGCTCAGCGGCTGGCCGCCGTTCGCGCACCTTGCAGTGCTGCGGGCCAACGCGCCGGAAGCGGCGAGCGCCCGTGAGTTCCTCGATCGAGCGAAAGCGGCCGTCCCGGAAAGCGGCGCCGGGTCCGCGGTGGAGGTGCTGGGTCCGGCCCCCGCCCTGATGGAGCGCCGGCGCGACCGCAACCACGCGCACCTGCTGGCGCGCTCGACCGACCGCGCCCGCCTTCAGGCTTTCCTCGGCCGCTGGATACAGGCTGTTCGCGAACTCAAGCGTCCGCGCCGCGTCAGCTGGTCCGTCGACGTAGACCCGGCCGAAATCGGCTAGCTAGCGCGTTTCCTGTTCGAGGTAGTCGATCAACGCCGCGCGATCGGCGCCTCTCTCTATCCCGATGAAGACCATGGCGGTACCCGGAACGAGTTCGTAAGGGTCCGCCAGGAAACGGCTGAGGTTCTGCCGCGACCAGACGATTCCCGAATCCTTCAGGGAGTCCGTGTAGTTGTAGTCTGGCTTGTGCGCGGCCGGAGCCCCGATCACGCGATGAAGATTGGGGCCGACCTTGTGCTCCTCGCCCTCCTTCAGGGAATGACAGGCCGTGCACTGCAGAAACAGGATGCGCCCGCGCCGCATCGCTGCCGGGTCCTGTTGGACCTGCGGCTGTTCCGAAGCGGCCTTGGGCGCATCGGCGGACTCGCCGGTGACGGCATCGGAAACCTGTCCCAGCGGCCCTGCGGCCGGGCCGGGCACGTCCGCGCCGGCGGCCAGCGCCAGCATCAGGACGGCAAGCAATGCCGTCGCGGCGGTTCGACCGAACGCGGTCGGGTAAAGGTACTTCCCGGGCATCTCAGCGCTCCCCGCCGGCGATCGCCAACTCCTCCAGCGACTCACGGAATTCGTAACCGTCCCGAAAGCAGGAGGCCACCAAGTCTCCGGTGTTCACGGCCAGCGAGCGCGAATCCGGGTCGTTGACGGTAAACACGACTGAGGCGAGTTCTCCCTTGCGGCGGATCGAGAAATAGATGAAATCCGGCCGGGTCGAGTAATACGGGTATTCCTTGTCGCGCATCAGGAGCGTGAACTCCTGGCCATCGCGTATCCGCGTTATGTCGGCCGATCCGCCCTGGCTGTGCAGCGGGATGTCCGCGATCTCCTGGGGTTCCGGTCCGCGCGGGTCGAACGTGATGCCGCAGGTAAAGCGTTTCACGCGGCGCAACTCGAAGGGCTGGTCCGCCGGCATCCCGATATGAAGGCTGTCGTCGGCGACCAGGAAGGTGGAATCCACTCTCCAGTACTTGGTCTCGGAAAGATAGAGATCGTGGACCGAATAGCGGCGCAACTCGCCCTCGCCGAACACGCAGGCTTTCGGCCGCATGCCGCCTTCGAACTGCCCGGCCACGCGTTTCCAGTAGACGTCGCACTCGTCCAGGAAAAACGCGTCCCCGGCCGTGAGATCGTCGAAGAGGCCAGGCTTGTGCTGGGCGCCGAGAAAGCGCTCCGGCTCATTGAAGAAGCCCTGCCGCATGCGGATCCCGCCGTCCTCCGGGGCCGAGGAAAAGATCACCAGGCGCTGGCGGTAGACCCTCTCGGGGTCGCCGTGGGTGTACTCCTCCACGTAGAAGACGTGCTCGCCGAAGTCCGGCGCGCCAATGCGCTTGTGCGTCGTGTGAATGCGAACATGCCGTTCTTCCTCGGGTGTATTCGAACGCGGATCCGCCTGGAACCAGCGCTGCTCCTCGTTGTCAAACTCGCCTTCGAACCAGTCGGTGAGGACGAGCAGGTCGCGCGCGAACGGATCATTCTCGGGCGCCGCGGCCGCGGCCAATGGAGCGCACAGGAGCGCTAAGAGCAGAACTCTCATGGCGGGACTCAGGAACGGAGCAGCGCGTCCACCGCCGCGCGCTCGCCCGACTCGAAGGCGCCTTCCATGCCGCGCTCCATCAGGGCCGTGTGTTCTCCGGCGAAATGAATATTGCCGTGGGCTTCGCGCATGTGGGCGGCGAACTGTCCGACCTGGCCGGGGCGCCAGAACACCCAGTCGCCGCCGCCGTGGACTTCGCGATGGCAGGACTGGATCCCGATCGGTTCGAGCGCGCCCTTGAGCGAAGGCCTCACCCGTTCGAGTTCCCGCATCGTGTATTCGCTGACCTGCTCGTCGCTCATGAAGTCGTACTTGTAGGCTTCGTTGCCGTTGATGAAGGCGACCGCGGAGGTCGCCTCGCCGTTCGGACCGCGGTGATGGACGCCGAAGCGCTCGAAAGGTTCGTCGGTCCACATGCTGCCGGGCATTTCGTCAAGCTCCCAGAAGTTCTTCTTGAGCAGGAAGTGCACCTGGATGGACGTGCCGTAGTCGATTTCGTCGATCGCCCGTTCCATCCGCGCCGGCAGGCGTGGCGTGAACTTGACCTTGCGCAGGACCGGCCAGGGCGTCGAGCAGATAACCTGGCGGGCGGTGTAGCGCGTGCCGTCCATGCAATGCACGGTCACCTCATTGCCCTTGTCCTCGAAAGCATAAACGGTCTTGTTCAGTTCCACGGGGTTGTCCAGGGACGCGGCCATGGCTTCCGGCAGGTTCGAGTTGCCGCCCTTGATCTGCACCCAGGCGGGCTGGCCCGCCATTGCGAGGGCTCGCGAGGCGTTGAATTCTCCCACCGCATAGCGGCGCATTTCGTGCAGGGCCGAGGTGTTGTCCATGTGGTCGGTATGGATCACCACGTTCATCAGGCGGATCGTTTCGTCGTCGAAACCGAGATACTCCTTGAGGTAGTGCGTCTGGGGTATATCGAAGCGCGCGAACTCCGGCGTGATCCAGGCATCCAGGGGCTGGCCCGACAGCGGATTGTTCTTGTGCGACAGTTCGAACAGCATGCGGTGGGGCAGGATCCGCCGGTCGTCGCCCTCCGTGGGGTTGAGCGGATGGCTTTCCCAGTCCGAGGCCAGGATGTATTCGCCCCGGATGCGGTAGCACCACTCGCGAATGTCGCTCGCTTCGTCGGGCCCCAGCATTTCCAGTCCAAGCCTGTTGGCCGTGTCGATCATGCGGGCGTAGTTGGCGCCCATCCATTCGCCGCCGGCCTCCGGCTTGCCCGGCACGTCCATGAGCGTGTAGACGCGGCCGCCGATCCGGTTCCGCCCCTCCAGCGTTAGCACGTCAAGCCCCTGCTCCTGCAGGATGCAGGCGGCGTACAGGCCCGACAGGCCGGCGCCCACCACGATGACGTCATGACCCTTGTAGTTCGTGACCGCGCGCGCCGCGGCCGGCAGCCCGGCCAATGCCAGCGCGCCCGCGCCGGATCCGATGAAGCGCCTGCGCGAATAACCGCCAGCGTCCATGGACAGGTGACGGGGTTTTCCGGGAAGTGCTTGCTCGGGCATTCGCCACCTCCGGCGTAGAGCGATCCTGCGGGAAATATAACTGAACGCTCCGGGAGCCCGGTCGAAAACCTCCGAATGGACAGCGGACCCGGCAGCAGGCGTTGGATTCATGCCCGTCCATGGTGCAAACTCAACTGGGGATCCGGGCGACCACGTCCGAGTGGGAAGAATCAATATGCGAAATACAGGAATTCCGAGATGACCAGGGCAATAAACATGACAGCGCCGAAGGGGGTCGGGCGCACTACGCGCCGGCGGTTTCTGGCCGGTGGAACCGCGCTGGCCGGTTCGTGGATGCTGCCGCGTGGCTTGCGGGGCGCACAGACGGGGGGTGGCCTCGATGCGGAAGTGATCGTGATCGGCGCCGGCCTGGCCGGGCTGAACGCGGCGCTGCTGCTGGAGGAACTGGGCGTGAGCGTGATGGTGGTGGAGGCGACGTCGCGGTTCGGCGGCCGGCTCCATACCGTTGCCGACGACATCGTTCCCGGGTATCCGGAGCTGGGTGCAAGCGGAATGGGTGGCGGTTATGCGCGGCTGCTGAACGCGGCGAGGCAGTACGGCGTCGAGATCGGGCCCGTGCGCCCGCGCACCGAGCCCCGCGAGGGCGAGATGCTGTACTGCGTTCAGGACCAGCTGATCAGTGAAGACGACTGGCCCGGTCATGCGCTCAATCCGTACCGGCAGGACTGGGCCCGGCAAATGATGCCGTCGCGACCGCCCTACCAGGTCTATGCAGAGCTGAACCCGTATCCGGAATCGGACCTGGGCGCCTGGCGGCGGCCGGAGTTCGCCGAATGGGACCGGCCGGTCGGCGAGGTGCTCACCGAGGCCGGCCTGGCTGAAGCCGGCGTCGAGCTCGGAGTCGGACACAATTCGAGTTACGGAACCGATCATCACGACCTGTCCGCCCTGATGATGTTTCACACGATCAGTTTTGCGATCCATCAGGCCAACTGGCCGGACCAGGGCGGGGCCGCAAAGGGCGGTAACCAGCGGATTCCGGAGGCGATGGCGCGCAACCTGACCGGCGACGTGCTGCTGGACAGCCCCGTTGCGGCGATCGCCGACGAGGGCGATCGGGTGCGAATCAGCCTGGAGGACGGGCGCCGACTGAATGCCGCGCGCGCAATCATCGCCATTCCGTTTTCGGCGTTGCGGAGGATCGCGCTCGATCCCGAGCCGCCGGCCGCGCAGAAAGCCGCGATCGACGAGCTCGGCTATACCCCGTGCACGCAGATCCACTACGCGGTGAAGCAACCCTACTGGGAACAGGACGGATTGGCGCCGAGCATGTGGACGGACGCGCTGCCCGGACGGTTCATGGCGCTGAAGAACGACCCGGGCAGCCCCGACTCGGTCACCAGTTGCCTGGCCTACGTTAATGGCCATTCGGCGTTGAAGCTTGCGCAGATGGAAGAGGAGGCCGCGATCGCCGAAGTGACGGCGGAGCTGTTCCGGCTGCGCCCGTCACTCAAGGACGCGCTCGAACCGGTCTACCTGTGGAAATGGTCCAACAATCCGTATGCCGGCGGCGCCTACGCCTACTGGAAGCCCGGTCAGATCACCGCGTTCGCCCAGACGATCGCCGAGCCGCATGGCCGCATTCACTTTGCCGGAGAGCACACCGCGCAATTGAATCGCGGCATGGAGGGCGCAATGGAGTCCGGCGAACGCGCCGCGATCGAAATACTGGAATATCTGTAGCGTGCAGTGGGTCGCGCACCTGCCGTAGCCTTCACTTTGACCCTTTCTTCCGGGAATTTGTGAGCCATGGATGGCGGAACCAAGCCCCATGGATGGGTTCCATGCGTTTCCCGGAAGAAAGGGTCAAAGTGAAGGCGAGGGTTGGCGACAAAGTCACGTTAGCCGATGCCGGGGAGGCCGCCGGCGCGCCGGCGCATCCAGTTGCGCAGGTTGGACTGCGATTCGTACAGCCCCGCGCTGGGCAGCAGCAGAACCTCGTCGTTTTCTTCGAGCCCCGCAATCACGACCGAGTACTCGAAGTCGCTCAAGCCCGTGCGGACCCAGGCCGGCGACGGCCCGTCGTCGCGCATGACCAGCACCCAATATTCCGCCCTGAAGTCGTAATCCGGCTCCTGCCTCAGGAAGCGCCGGCCGGGATCGCTGCCCGGTCTCGCGCCGCCGGTCTCTTCCCGTTTCTTCATGACCGCGTCGTGGAGGTTGCCGTGCGGCCAGTTCAGCATGTGCGCCGTCGCCTCGATGTCGTCGATCGTGCGCAGCGCCGCCATCGGCACGGCAGGCGCCTCGAGTTCCTCGGCGATCTTGATCTGAACCTCGGCGTTCATGCCCGGCAGCAGCAGCGAGTCGGGGTTGTCGAGCAGGATCAGGACCGAGAACATCGTGACGTTCTGTTCGACCACGGCCAGCGGCTCGATCTTCTCCACGTAACCGGTGAATTCGCGGGCGGGATAGGCCGCCACCCTGACCTGCGCCTGCATGCCGGCGTTGATCTTGCCGATGTCGGTCTCGTCCACGCGGGTGCGCACCAGCACCCTGCGCAGGTCGGCCATGCGCAACAGCAGCGTGCCGCCGCCCACGTCCTGGGTCGGCGAGGAAATGACCTGTCCGGGCTCGACATTGCGCTCGATGATGGTGCCGTCGATCGGCGCCAGCACGTCGGTGTCGTCCAGCGCGATGCGGGCGTTTTCCACGTCCACGCGGGCGCGAACCAGTTGCGCCTCGGCTTCCGAAAGCGACAGCGCCGTCTCTTCGAACTCGCTGTCGGTGATGGTGTTGTCGGCCACCAGCCTCTCCGCCCGCTCCATCTGCAGTTCGGCGATGGACTGGCGCGATTCCGCGGCCTTGAGCGCCGCCTCGGCCTGGGCCAGGTTGTTGGTGGGGATGCGCTTGTCGATCCGCACCAGAAGGGCGGAGCGCTCAACCGGATCGCCGTTCTCGGCGTTGATCGCGAGTATCTCGCCGGAAGCCTTGGATTTCAGTTCGACGGTGCGCAGCGGTTCGACCGCGCCGGCGGCCTCCACGAACACGCGGATGTCGCGAAGCTCCACGGGCGCCTGGTCGTAGGCCTGCGGTTCGGGCGCCGGTTCTTCGGCGCAGCCGGCCATGACCAGCACTAGCCCGAAAGCCGCGCCGACGCGCCAGAGCGTTCTCGTGGTCCCTCGCCGGTGCGTGATTCCCCCCTTGCGTGGAGACGCATGAACCCGTCCATGGGGCTCGGCGGCGGCTGTCCTGCCGCCGACGCTCCACGCAAAGGGGGATTCACGCACTGGCTTTAGCCGTGGGGCCGCTGTCGGCCGTGATTCTGCCGTCCAGCATCTCGATCCTGCGCCCGGCCCGCGCGGCGATGCCGGCGTCATGGGTAACCACGATCAGCGTGTGACCGTCAGTGTGCAGGGAATCGAACAATGTCAGGACTTCCGCTCCGGTCGCGGAGTCCAGATTACCCGTGGGTTCGTCCGCCAGCAAGATGCTCGGCCGGGTCACCAGCGCGCGCGCAATGGCCACTCTTTGCCGTTGCCCTCCCGACAGCTGGCTGGGCCGGTGCGCAAGACGGTCGGCCAGCCCGACCCGCTCCAGGGCCTCGGTCGCCCGCTTCAGGCGTTCGCGGCGGCGCATCCGGGCATAGATCAGGGGCGCCTCCACGTTTTGCACGGCGCTGCAGCGCTCCAGCAGATTGAAGGTCTGAAACACGAAACCCACCTGCCGGTTGCGCACCCTGGCCAGCTCCCGGCCGTTCATGCGCGACACGTGCACGCCGTTCAGCCAGTAGTCCCCCGCGGTGGGCGTCTCCAGGCAGCCGAGAAGGTTCATCAGCGTCGATTTTCCCGATCCGGACGGGCCCGTAACCGCCAGGTACTCGTTCGGCCGCACCGCCAGGCTCACATCGCGCAAGGCGACCACCGTAGCGCTTCCCATCCGGTAGGTCCGCGTCAGTTCCCGCGTACGTATCGCCGACGTGCTCATCTACCCACCCTCGCTCCACCGCTACCGTAGCCCTTCATTGCCCCTTTCCTCTGGGGGCTTGTGAGCCAGGGATGGCGGAACCGAGCTCCATGGATGGATTTATGCGTCCCCCGGAGGAAAGGGGCAATGAAGGGCGATATCGAAGCGCCATGTCATGCTGCTACAGGCGTTCACGCAGCATTTGATTGACGAGCTGTGGGTTGGCCTGGCCCCGGGTGGCGCGCATGACCTGGCCGACCAGGAAACCGAACACGCGTGTGTTGCCTTCGCGGTACTGCCCGACCTGTTCGGCGTGCTTCTCCATGACTTCTTTGATGACGCCTTCAAGCGATCCGGCGTCCGATATCTGGCGAAGCCCGCGTTTCCTGATGACGTCGTCTGCGCTCCCTTCGCCCGCCCACATCGCCTGAAACACCTCCTTGCCCAGTTTGCCCGAAAGCGAACCGTCGCGCAGACGGGACAGCAACAATCCCAGCTCGCCGGCGCTCACCCGGCTGTCGGCGATGTCAAGCCCGTCGCGGTTCAGCGCGGCGGCCAGTTCTCCGCTGGTCCAGCGCGCCGCCAGCTGCATGTCCCCGCAGGCCTCGCCGGCGCTCTCGAAATAGTCGGCCGTCGCCCGGCTCTCGCACAGCCGCCGGGCGTCTTCGGCGGACAGACCGTAGTCCGAACGGAACCGGGCGCGGCGTTCGCGCGGCAGTTCGGGAAGAGTAGCGCGCAATTCCTCCAGAAAGCCCGGCTCCAGCGCCAGCGGCGGCAGGTCCGGGTCGGGGAAATAGCGATAATCGTTGGCCTGCTCCTTGTCGCGCATCGGCCGGGTCGTATCCAGCACCGAGTCGTAAAGCCGGGTTTCCTGCGCGATGGTTCCTCCCTGGCGCAGCACCTCGGCCTGGCGCAGGATTTCACAGTGCAGCGCGCGTTCCACGAACCGGAACGAATTGAGATTCTTGATTTCCGTGCGCGTCCCCAACTCCGTGTCCCCGGGCTTCTTCAGCGAGATATTAGCGTCGCAGCGCAACGAACCCTCCTGCATCGCGCCGTCGGAGATCCCGATCCAAGTGACGAGCTGGTGGATGCCGCGCATGCATGCGGAGGCCTCTTCCGGGGATTGCAGTTGCGGCTCGGTCACGATTTCGAGCAGCGGAGCGCCCGCCCGGTTCAGGTCCACGCCGGTGGCGTTGGGCATGGCGTCGTGCAGGGACTTTCCGGCGTCCTCCTCGAGATGCGCGCGGGTCAGTTCGATCTGCCGGGCCGGCGAGCCGGGAACGGCCACCTCCACCGAACCGCCGCTCACGATGGGCAGTTCGAACTGCGAAATCTGGTAGCCCTTGGGCAGGTCGGGATAGAAGTAATTCTTGCGCGCAAACACCGAACGGCGCGCGACCTCGCCGCCGGTCGCCAGTCCGAACCGGGCGGCCATGGCCACGGCCTCGCGGTTCGCGACCGGCAGCGTGCCCGGAAACCCGAGGTCGACCAGGCAGGCCTGGGTGTTGGGGCTGGCCCCGAACACCGTCGATGCGCCCGAGAACATCTTGCTGCGCGTGGCGAGCTGGACGTGTATTTCCAGCCCGATGACCACCTCGAATTCCATCGCGCGATCCCCCGTCAAGCCGAGCCGACGGGCGCCGACTCGCCGGGCGGCCACAGTCGATGCCAGTCCGTTTCCAGTTGGTAGGCGTGCGCGGCGCGCAATACGTCCACCTCGGCAAACGGCCGGCCCATGAGCTGCAATCCCACCGGCAGCCCGTCCACCGTACCGGCGGGAATCGAAATGGCGGGGATTCCGGCCAGGCTGGCGCCGATGGTATAGACGTCGTTCAAGTACATCTGGATCGGGTCGTCGATCTTCTCGCCGATCCCGAACGCCGGAGCGGGTGCGGTCGGTCCCGCCAGCAGGTCCACCGTTTCGAAGGCCTTGCCGAAATCGGCCGCGACCAGCCGGCGCACACGCTGCGCCTGCAGGTAATAGGCGTCGAAGTAACCCTTGGACAGCACCCACCCACCCACCAGTATGCGGCGCCGGACCTCCTCGCCGAAGCCCGCCCGGCGGGTCCTCGTATACAGTTCCTCCAGACTGTCCGCGCCCGCTTCGCGGAGACCGAATCGCACGCCGTCGAAGCGCGACAGGTTGGACGAGCACTCGGCGGGCGCGACGACGTAATAGACCGGAACCGAGAGCGGCAGCCGCGGCAGCGAAACTTCGGTAACGGCCGCCCCCATGCCGCGCAGGGTTTCCATGTTGTCGACGAACACCTGCCGGCAGCGGGCGTCCAGGCCCTCGTCCATGAACTCCTTCACGATACCTACGCGCACGCCCTTGAGCACATTGCCCTTCATACCCTGCAGGGAGCCCGAGTAGTCCTCGCCGTCGCGCTCCGCGCAGGTCGAGTCACGCGGATCGTGGCCGGCCATGCTGTCCAGCAGCAGGGCCGCGTCCTCGGCCGTGCGAGTAATAGAGCCGGCCTGGTCCAGGCTCGAGGCGAACGCGATCATTCCGTAGCGCGAAATCCGCCCGTAGCTCGGCCGGAAGCCGGTCAGCCCGCACATGGCCGCCGGCTGGCGCACCGATCCGCCGGTGTCCGTGCCGGTCGCCGCCGGAACCAGGCCGGCGGCTACGGCGGCGGCCGATCCGCCCGACGATCCGCCCGGCGAGCGGGAAGGGTTCCAGGGATTGCGAACCGGCCCGGCATAGCTCGTCTCGTTGGACGAGCCCATCGCGAATTCGTCCATGTTGGTCTTGCCGATCAGCAACGCCCCGTCCGCCGCCAGCCGTTCCACGACGGTGGCGTCGTAGGGCGGAACGAAGTTGTCCAGGATTCGCGATCCGGCCGTGGTGCGCACGCCCCGGGTACAGAAGATGTCCTTGTGGGCTATGGGTATCCCCGCCAGGGCCCCGCCGTTCGCGCGGCCGGCATCGGCCCGGCGCGCCCCGTCGAGCGCCGCTTCGCCGCACACGGTCAGGAACGCGTTCAGCTCGGGGTTCCGTTCCTCTATGCGGTCCAGGCATGCCTGCGTGAGTTCGACGCTGCCGATGCCGCCCGTGTCCAGCGCGCGTCGAAGACCGCTCAGGGAAAAGTCGATCATGAGGGTCCGTTCCGGCTATTCGATGACTTTCGGCACGCGGTACAGGCCGTCCACGACATCCGGCGCACAGGCCTGGGCGTCCGCGCGCACGTCGGCCTCGGTCACTTCGTCGGCGCGCAGGGGGAGCGCGAGATCCAGCGGATGCACCATGGGTTCCACGCCCCCGGTGTCGAGTTGCTGCAATACCTGCACGAATCCGATGATCCGGCGCAGGGTGCCGACCAGCTCTTCCTTCTCGCCTTCCTCCAGCGCAAGGCGGGTCAGTTGCGCCACGCGCAGCAGTTCCTCGTCCGAGAAATCATCGGCCGGCTGAGGGTCCCTGGGTGTCTGGAGGTTGTTCATTTCGCGGCGAATACTATAGGGCTGTTTTGCCCGATCTGCTATGATTTGGGGGATTTCAAGGGAGTGTCCGCTCCCGGGGATGCGCTGCGCCGATGAGCAATTTTGTCCGTGGTTTATCTGAGCGGCTGGCCGTGGATCTGGCCATAGATCTGGGCACCGCCAACACCCTTGTGTACGCCGGCGGAAGGGGAATTGTCGTGAACGAACCTTCCATAGTCGCGCTTCGACGCGGCGCCGACATCCGTTCGGGCGGTGTGCTGGCCATCGGCACAGAAGCCTTCGGCATGCTGGGACGCACGCCGCGCGACCTGCAAATCGTCATGCCCTTGAAGGATGGCGTCATCGCCAACTACGAAGTCGCCGAGCAGATGCTCAGGCATTTCATGATCAAGGCTTTGGGCAGTGGTTTCTTCCGCCCGGCGGTCCGGCGTCTGGTGATCTGCGTGCCTCATGGCGCCACGCCGGTGGATCGCCGGGCCATTGAGGAATCGGCCCGCGACGCGGGCGCGCGCGAGGTGTTCGTTGTGGACGAGCCCATGGTCGCGGCCATCGGCGCGGGGCTGCCGGTGCACCGCCCCTGCGGCAACATGGTGGTGGACATCGGCGGCGGCACCTCCGAAGTCGCGGTCCTGTCGATGTCAAGCGTGGTCTATGCGCGCTCCGTGAAGGCTGGCGGAACCCGCATGGACGAGGCCATCGTGCAGTACGTGCGGCGCAACCACGGCATGTCGATCGGGATGAGTCAGGCGGAAACGATCAAGCGGGAGGTGGCCAGCGCTTACCCGGGCGAGGAAATTGGGGAGATCAAACTCCATGGGCGCAGCCTGTCGCGCGGCCTGCACTCGCAGTTCACGCTGAACAGCAACGAGGTGCGTGACGCCCTTAACGATACGCTGGAGGAAATCGTGCAGGCGGTGCTGGATGTCCTCTCGCATACCCCGCCGGAACTGGGCGCCGACATCAGTCAGCGCGGCCTGGTGCTGGCCGGCGGCGGCGCGCTGCTGCCGAAGCTGGATGCGCTCATTCGGGAACGCGCCGCAGTGCCCGCTTTCCTGGCCGAAGATCCGTTGACCTGCGTTGTGCGTGGTTGCGGTCACCTGGTTGAAGCCCGGGGCATGGTGGGTTTTGCCAGCCGGATCAACGGCGCGCAGTGGACTTGAGGGGTCCGATGTCCTAGTGTGACCCAGGAGACCGCAACGCTTACGACGGATCGCTTCCGAAGGCGAAAAGGTCCGGCCCGGGCGGGCCAATGCCTCCTGATCTGCCTTTTGAGTTTCGGTCTGCTGGTAGTCGAGGCGAACATTCCCGCCGTCCAGAAGGTGCGCGGGATCGGCGAATTGATGCTTGTGCCGGTTCAGGCGGCGGTGCGCCTCGTTTCCGGCGGTTTTCGCGGTGTGCAGGGCTATTTCCGCGATCAGTCGTCGCTGATGAGTGAAAACCAGGAGATGCGCACGCAACTGTTGCGGCAGGAGGTGGATCTGCAGCAAATGGCGTCGCTGAAATCCGAGAACGAAGTGTTGCGTTCACTGCACGAGCTGAACGCCCAGCTCGGCTCGGAAAATCTCACGGCCGAGACCCTGCCTGGAAATCCGGATCCCTCCCGTCACCGCGTGACCCTGAACAAGGGCAGCCGGCAGGGAGCGTATGTCGGTCAGCCGGTAGTCGGTTCCGGCGGGGTGGTCGGCCAGGTCACGCGCGATTACCTGGTCACTTCGGAGGCGCTGTTGATCAGCGACGCCAGTCACGCTCTGCCGGTGATGTTCGAGCGAACGGGACTGCAGGCGATCGCGCTGGGCACCGGCCGCAGGGATCACCGGCTGCTGCTTCCCTTTATGCCGTTCCATGCCGATGTGATCCGGGGAGATACGGTGGTCAGCTCCGGGGCCGGCGGCCTGTTTCCGGCGGGATTGAGGGTCGGCGTGGTGGAGAATGTTCGTAACTCTTCGGGCGAGGCTTTCCTGGAGGCGTTCGTGTCGCCTTCCGCCAACCTCGAAAGTCTCCGCCAGGTTCTGTTGCTGCGTTCCCAGGCGCGGCCGCCGGGACGGGAAACGGCGCCGGGCGCGGAGTTGCCCGGCGCCGCGGCTGCGGGATCATGACGGAAGGCGCCGTTATGCGGAATTACGCGCTTTTGGGCGCAGCTTTGCTTATGAGCGTCGTGCCGTTGCCGCAGCTTTTGGGCCTGTGGCAGCCTCCGTGGCTTGCCGTCGCGCTGATCTGGCTGGTCCTTGCCGCTCCGGAGGACGCACGGCTCACGGTGGCTGCAGCAGCCGGGCTGCTACAGGACCTGCTGGTGGGCTCGCCTTTGGGTCTGCACGCCCTGACGGCCACTGTCCTGGTTTTCCTTGCCGGCAATATGCGCCAGCGGATCGTCACCTCGCCGCCCTGGCTCAGGTTTTTCCTGGCGATGCTGATCATGACGGCGTACCTGGGTCTGGCGGCGCTGATCGGAGGCTGGTTCGATTACGCCGGCTCCTGGGCCGGTATCGCAAACAGCCTGATGAGCGGGGGCGTGCTGATCCTGATCGCGTTCCTTTTCCTCAAGGTCTAGGGCCTGCCCGCGCCAGGTTACGCGGAGCCCGCGCATGGCGACCAGACTGGAAGGCGAACTCGTCGAGCCGGGAACGCTTGTTCGGCGGGCGATCTACATGGCCTTTTTGCTCGGCGTGCTGTCGCTGGTGCTGCTTGCACGCCTCAGTTACCTGCAATTGGTCCAGCACGGCTATTACGCCGGGCAGGCCCTGGGCAACCGGGCGCAGGGCCGCAAGGTTCCGCCGCGCCGCGGAATCATTCTCGACCGCAACGGCGAAGTATTGGCGGCGAACCGCGCCGGATTCCGGCTGATCGTAGTGCCGGAACAGGTCGATGACATGGCCGGGACGCTCGGGCGTCTGGCGAATTCCGGAATTCTGAAACCGGAGAACCAATCCGAACTGGTTGATATATTAAGACGCTCGCAGCCCTTTGAGGCTGTCCCGGTTCGGAGCCGCCTGAGCGATGAAATCGTCGCCCGGTTTGCCGTTGTGCGCCACCAATTCACCGGCGTGGACATTGAAGGATTGCTCCTCAGGCAATATCCTCTGGGTGCGGCCGGCGCTCACGCACTGGGTTACGTGACCGCGGTCAGCGTCGAGGACAAGGTTGGCCTGGAACCGGAGCGGTACGCCGGAATCTCCCACCTCGGCAAGACCGGCGTGGAGCGCAGCTACGAGGACTACCTGCGGGGGAGTGCCGGCAGCGAGCAGATCGTTACCAACGCTTACGGGCGGCCGCTTTCCCGCAGGCGCGAGCTCGAGCCCGAACCGGGATCCGACCTGCTCCTGGCAATCGACAGGAACCTCCAGACGGAAGCGTACGCCGCCATGGATTCGCGCCGGGGCGCCGTGGTCGCCATCGATCCCAACGGCGGCGGCGTTCTGGCTCTGGTGAGCAGCCCGGCTTTTGATCCGGACGATTTCGTCGTTGGCATGGGCCGCGGCGCCTTTGCCGAACTGACCCGCAACACGGACCGGCCGATGTTCAACCGGGCGGTGCGTGGAGCCTATCCTCCCGGTTCGACCATCAAGCCGATGCTGGCCTTTACGGCGTTAACCACAGGCCGCCGCGATGCCGGCCACACCATTGACTGCCGGGGGAGTTTCCGGCTGCCGGGCAGCAGACGGCTCTTTCGGGACTGGAAGCGCGAGGGTCATGGCGCGATGAACCTTCATGACGCCATCGCCCAGTCCTGCGACGTGTACTTCTACCAGTTGGCGCGTGACATGAATGTCGAGGGACTGAACGAGAGTCTCGTTCAGTTCGGATTCGGGGCGCCGACCGGCGTGGACCTGGTCGGCGAGGGCGCCGGGATCGTGCCGTCCAGGGCCTGGAAAAGGGCCAATTTCAGCGATCCGGCGCAGCAGCCGTGGTTCCCCGGCGATACGGTGGTCGCCGGCATAGGACAGGGCTATCTGACGGTGACGCCCCTGCAGCTCGCTCAGGCGGCCGCGCAGCTTGCGATGCGCGGGAAACGTTATAAACCGCGATTGGTGGAGGCCATCCGTGATCCGGCAAGCGGCAGCCTGGTGCGGATGCCGCCGATACAGACCGGTTCGCTTGCTCCGCAAGCGGTGGAGCATTGGAACACAGTGGTCGATTCCATGGTTGCCGTCGCGCATGGTCCGCTCGGGACGGCCAGGACTACCGGCGGGCGGCTCGACTTCCGGATCGCGGGAAAGACCGGCACCTCGCAGGTAAGGGCGCTGCCGCAGGATGGCGAACAGGTTCCCGAAGAGGTGGAGGAGCGCTTCCGGGACCATTCGCTTTTCGTGGCGTTCGCCCCGGTTCACGACCCCGTCATCGCCCTTGCCGTGATAGTGGAGAACGGCGGCTCCGGGTCGGGAGCGGCCGCCCAGGTCGCCAGCCGCCTTCTGGAGACCTACCTGGCGGGCAATGCGCCGCCGGACCTGGTGGCGCGGGCGCAATGAACGTGCTGGCGGTTCAGCAGGGCACAGGCGTGCTGCAGCGCCTGAATCTGGACGGTTGGCTGCTTGTTTGGCTCCTGTTGCTGATTGCGGGCGGCTTGGCGATTCAGTTCAGCGCATCCGGCGGCAGCGGCGCCGTTTTGCTTTTTCAAACCTCGCGTCTCTTGATCGGGTTCGGGCTGATGCTGGTTCTGGCCCAGATTTCCCCTCGAATCATGCTTCGCGCCACGCCCTGGGCATACGGCGCGGTAACCGCGCTTCTGGTGCTGGTGCTGCTGATCGGTAAGGAAGGCGGCGGGGCCAACCGCTGGCTGGACCTCGGGGTTCGCTTTCAGCCGTCCGAATTCGCCAAGCTGGCGATACCGCTGATGCTGGCCTGCTTTTTCCATGCTTCGAGAGAGCGCCCAGATTTTGGGAAGACCCTGCTGGCCTTGCTGCTGATCGCGGCGCCGGTGGGCCTGGTTATTGTCCAGCCCGACCTGGGAACCGCGGTCGTGATCGGGTGTTTCGGTATGATCGCCCTGCTGTTGGCCGGCCTGAAACGCAGGTTCATTTTTGGCGGCGCGCTGCTCGGCGCGCTGGCGATTCCGGGGCTGTGGGTAAGTCTGCGCGATTATCAGCGCGAGCGAATCCTGAACTTGCTGAACCCGGAATCCGACCCGCTGGGCGCCGGCTACCACATCATTCAGTCGAAAATCGCCATCGGTTCCGGCGGTGCTTTCGGCAAGGGCTTCATGCAGAGCAGCCAGGCGCAGTTCGGATTTCTCCCCGAACCGACGACGGACTTCATATTCGCGGTAATCAGCGAGGAGTTCGGCTTTGTGGGCGTTGTCGTGGCGATGCTGCTGTTCATCGCCATTACGGTGCGCATGCTGCAGATCGCATTCGCCGCGCAGTGGCGCTACTCCCGCATCGCGGCCGCCAGCCTGGCGCTGGGATTCTTCTTCAGTTTTGCCCTGAACGCAGCCATGACGACCGGGCTGTTGCCGGTGGTAGGATTGCCGCTGCCGCTGGTCAGTGTTGCCGGAAGCGCAAATGTGACTTTCCTGGCCGGCTTCGGTATCCTCATGGCCATTCGTTCCGATCGACGTTATCTCGCCCGCTAGTCAGTCCGTGTTGCACAAATATTTCCTTTTGGCCGTCCTGTGCGCGCCGCTCGCGGCGGGCGCCATCGATGTGGACGCTCCCGAGGTTCGCGCGTTCATCGACGAACTGGTGCGCGACGAGGGCCTGGACCGGGAGGCTGCCAGCGAGCTGCTCGCGTCGGCGCAGTTCCGCCCCGAAGTGATCGAAGCCATGAGCCGCGCTCCAGAGCGCACGGTCGAATGGCGCGATTACCGGGCGATATTCATGGACTCGGGAAGGATCTCCTCGGGCAAGGCCTTCGCACGCCTGCACGCCGGGACACTGGCCAAGGTGGAAAGCGACACCGGGGTTCCGGCTTCGGTGGTGCTGGGCATACTCGGCGTCGAAACCCGTTATGGGCGGATCACCGGCAGGCATCTGGTGCTGGATTCGCTGGCCACGCTGGCGTTTCGTCATCCGCGGCGCGGCGATTTTTTCCGCCGCGAACTGAAGGACTTTCTGGTGCTGCACAACGAGGACGCGCTCGACGCGGCGGAAGTCCTGGGGTCCTATGCCGGGGCCATGGGCCGCGCGCAGTTCATACCGTCCAGCTACCGCCGCTATGCGGTCGACGGCGACGGCGACGGCCGTCGCGACCTTTTTTCCAATTGGCGCGACGTGCTCAGCAGCGTGGCCGGCTACCTGAGCGATCACGGCTGGCGCCGCGGCGGCGCGGTAGCGATGCCGGCAACGCTGGCCGCGAACAGCCGTGCCGTGCCCCAGGAACGGGGCCTGTCTCCACCCACGACCCTCGGAGCACTGCGCTCGGACGGCGTTCTGTTCGATGGCGCTCTGCCGGACGAGACCCCTGCCGGGCTGTTGATGATGCAGGGCGCGGACGGTCCCGGGTACTGGGTGGCGCTTCCCAATTTCTACGTGATCACGCGCTACAACCGCAGCTATATGTACGCCCTCGTCGTGCATCAACTCGGACAGGCAATCACCTCACCGGCCACGGGATGAAATCAGCCTATAGGGTGCTGCTCCTTGCGGGCTGCATGACTCTTGCAGCGGGCTGTTCGGCAATCGTGGGCATGGTCGGCGGACCCTGGGGCGGTTCGTCCGGCGGCCGTCCCGGACAGGACTGCTACAACCAGTTCGGCAAGACCTATTGCCCGTTGATCTCGGCCGAAGGATTCGTGGAAACCGGAATCGCGTCCTGGTACGGCGAGGACTTTCACGGCAGGCCCACCGCGCTTGGCGAGCCCTACAACATGTACGCGATGACCGCCGCGCACAAGACGCTGCCCCTTCCGACGCGCGTTCGGGTAACCAATCTCGAGAACGGCCGCAGCGCCGAGTTGCGGGTGAACGACCGCGGGCCGTTCGTTGACGATCGGGTGATCGACCTGTCGTACAGCGCCGCGAGGGAACTTGGCGTATATCGGCGCGGGACGGCCAGGGTCCGGGTCGAGGCGCTGGAGGCGGGCGGTTCGCCGGAACCGTCGCCCGCGGCGGGCGGCTACGCTTATCTGCAGACCGGCGCTTTCGCCTATCGCGAGAACGCCTCCAGGCTCTATAACCGAATTCGCCAGGCCGGGATATCCGGCGTATATCTGCGCCGCAAGGGGAATGGCGTGTATGCCGTTTGGGTGGGTCCGCTCGACGACGCAAGGCACGCGGCCCGGCTCAGGCGCCAATTGGCCAATATCGGCATTTCGGGAACCGTCCGTGTGCAGGGTGTCGCTCCGCCCGGCTGAACCGGGCACAACAGACGAGAAGAATTCAATGAGAAGGACCAGCGTATTCGCCATTCTGCTCACGGCCGCCCTGGCGGCTGGTTCGGCCGCCGCCCAGTCGCCGCGGCCGGTCGCCGGGCTGCCGAGCCCGCCTGCCCTGAGCGTTTCGTCGTTCGTTCTGATGGAGCAGGAAACCGGAACGATTCTGGCCTCGCTGGAGCCGGACCTGAGGGTCGAGCCCGCCAGCATCACCAAGATCATGAGCGCCTACGCCGTGTTCGAGGCGCTGGCCGCGGGAGAAACCTCGCTGGACGAAGAGGCGGTCATCAGCGAAGAGGCCTGGCGCATGCAGGGTTCGAGGACTTTCCTGGACCTCAACAGCCGGGTCAGCGTGGAGAACCTGCTGCTTGGGATGATCGTCCAGTCCGGCAACGACGCCAGCGTCGCACTGGCCGAGCACCTGGCCGGCGCCGAGGAGGACTTCGCGGTCCTGATGAACTCGATCGCGCAGCGTCTGGGGATGTCCGGCACGAACTTCGAGAACTCCACGGGCTGGCCCGGCGAAAACCATTACACGACCGCGCTGGATACGGCAATTCTCACCCGGGCCATGGTCCGGGACTACCCGACCCTGTACGGCATGCATGCGCTGCGCGAGTTCACCTGGAACGACATACGGCAACCGAACCGCAATTCGCTGCTGAACCGTGACGCGACGGTGGACGGCGTCAAGACCGGGCACACCGAGTCGGCCGGATACTGCCTGGTGGCCTCGGCGGTGCGCGACGGCATGCGCCTGATCGCCGTAGTCATGGGTGCGGCCAGCGAGTCGCAACGGTCACAGGACGCGTTGCGGCTGCTGAGCTACGGGTTCCGCTACTTCGAGACCCGCACGCTGCTGGAAGCAGGCGCCGATTTCGGATCTGCGCGCGTATGGAAGGGCGAGGACACTGTGGTCGGCCTGACGGTGGAGGACGATGTGATCATGACCCTGCCCAAGCGCGCAAGTGACGGGATGGAGACCAGGGTGACGGTGAACGAGCCCCTGATTGCACCGCTCGAGGCCGGCCGGCCGGTCGGCCGGGTGGCCCTGATCCGGGACGGCGAGACGCTCGCGGAACTGCCGCTTGTGCCCGAACGCGCCGTGCCGTCGGGGGGCTTGTGGCAGCGCACCCGGGATGCCGTCCTGCTGTGGTTCGAGTAGGCCACGACACTAGAATCAGGTGGCTGGGGCGCCTGCCCTGGAGGGAGGCCGTCGAACGCATGCAGCGGTTTACCGCCGAACGCGGCGATCGCACGAACGACGAGATCTGGTTGTGCGAGCATCCGCCGGTCTTCACCCTGGGCGTCAAGAGCGAACCTTCCCATGTCCTCGATCCCGGCGATATTCCCGTGGAACAGTCCGACCGCGGCGGTCAGGTCACCTACCACGGCCCCGGGCAATTGATGGTTTACCCGCTGGTGTCCCTGCGCCGCGCCGCGCTTGGGCCCCGGACCCTGGTCTGCGCCCTGGAAGCCTCGGTGATGGATTGCGCCGCGGGATACGGAATCGACGCATCGCGCCGGTCCGGAGCGCCCGGCGTATACGTGGCCGGCGCCAAGCTGGCCGCCATCGGCCTGCGCATACGGCGCGGGTGTTCGTATCACGGCATGGCGATGAATGTCTGCGCCGACCTGGATCCGTTCTCCCGGATCAATCCCTGCGGCTTCGAGGGTCTGGGCGCGGTCAATTTCGCAAGCCTCGGCGGCCCGGACAACCTCGCCGACGCGGCCGCCGAACTGCAGCCTTGCCTGCTGTCCCGCCTTTACGCTTCGGGCGGCCGGCGCCGGATCGCTTCCAGCCGCTCGACCGTGCCGGCGTCCGCCCAGTAGCCTTCGTACAGCGCGCCCGCAACGCGCCCTTCATCGGCGGCCGTGCGCAGCAGCGGGGCGAGGCCGAATACTTTCTCCGCGGAGTCCCGGAACAGTTCGGGGGCCAGGATGCTTACGCCGCCGAAGGTATAGCGTGGTCCGTCCTTGCCGACCCGCTCCTCCCTCAGGTGGAAATCGCCTGCCGGATTGTGCTCCGGGTTGGGCACCAGCATCAGCCAGGCCAGATCGCCCGCCCGGGGATTGGCCGCCGGGAACGGAAAAGACGTGCGGACGTCGGCGTTGACTACCCAGAAGGGCTCCTCTCCCAGCAAGGGCAAGGCCCGTCTTATGCCGCCTCCGGTGTCCCACACCGACTCGCCTTCCTCGCTGTAGCGAATTCTCAAGCCATGCCGGGACCCGTCGCCGAGTCTGGCGCGGATCATCCCGCCGAGCCAGGAAAGATTGACTACTGCCTCCCGTACTCCTGCGGCGGCCAGGGCCGCCAGCAGATGTTCAATCAGCGGCTTCCCTTCAACCTCCATCAGCGCCTTGGGCAGGCGGTCGCTCAACGGCCGCAGGCGCCGGCCGCGGCCGGCCGCCAGAATCATCGCCCTCGTGGGCCGGAACTCGTTTCGCGCGCTGGTCATGGTGTCCCGAGTGGCGATTTTCGCACGCTGAAAGGCAATTAACTCATGGGACAGCACTCTGCGTCACGCCGGAAAGCTGCCTTCGCATCGGCGCGAACAAACCGCACACGGAGCGGGCTTTTCGGTAAAGTGAAGGTTCAGCCCATGAAAGCAAATCCCCATTCGCGCGCCGTTGCGCCGCTGCCCGCCTGACCCTCGGGGACCAGCCGCGTGCCGATTTCATTGCTCGCCCCGCTGGCTGCGGCCTGTATCGCGCCGGCGCAGTCCGGCATCTGGGAGGAGAGCCCCGGCGCCGATCTGGCATGCGAGATTGCCGCGCAGCGTTCGGACACCACGATCGGCCTTACCGCGCAAAACGGCATACGCTGGAAGGTCGGCGATCGCGTGGAATTCCTGGGCGATGTGTCCTTCTGCCTGGGCAATAACAGGCTGGACGTGCGGAACGCCAGCCTGCTGCAGGACAGCAACCGGGTGGAATTCGGCGGAGAAGTGATGTATTCGGGGGACTCGGTCCGCGTGCGGGCCATGGACGCCACGCTCGACCTGAATCAGGACAGGCTCCGGTTCGGCTCCGCCGAGTACGCGCTGCGGGACAGCCTGGCGCGGGGCAGCGCCGAGGAAATCGTTCTGGACGCGCAGCAGGACCGTGTGCGCATGGAGGAAGTCAGCTACACGAGTTGCCTGCCCGGCCGCAACCACTGGGAACTGCGCGCCGGTTCGATAGAGGTGGAACAGGAGAATGGCTTCGGCCGGGCGCGGAGGATTCGCCTGGAACTGCTGGACGTGCCGATCCTGTACCTGCCGTCGCTGTCCTTTTCGGCCCGGGGCGCCCGCAAGTCGGGTTTCCTGGTGCCCGAGATCGGAAGCTCCAGCCGCCGGGGGCTGGAGCTGGACGCGCCCTGGTACTGGAACATGGCGCCCAACATGGACGCCACGTTCACGCCGCGCTACCTGTCGCGCCTGGGCTTTTTTGCCGGCGCCGAGTACCGCTACATCACGCGAAATTCGTCGGGCCGGATCGAACTCGGCTACCTGCCCCAGGACAAGCTGCGAAACCGCTCGCGCTACGACGTCAACCTGGAGACGCAGACCACCCTTTCCGACAGGTGGAGCCTGCTCGCCGATGGCCGCTGGGTGTCCGACGATCTCTACATCGAGGATATCGGGCGCGGTTTCTGGGAACAGGCCCAGACCCACCTGCGCCGGGAACTGGCGGCCACCTACAGCGGCGAGCGCATGGATGTCCTGTTCCGGGTGACCGGACACCAGGTCGTGCATCCCGACGTGGAGCGCCTGTTTCGCCCGCATGTGCGGCTGCCCGAGATCCGGTTGCACGGCCGGTGGCCGGAACTGCTGCCCCGGGTGGACGGGCGCCTGTGGATGGAAACGGGCTGGTTCGAGCATTCGCAAAGGACCTCGGGCGGCCGGGTCCATTTCGAACCGGAGTTGACGGCCCGCTACCGCGCGGGTCCGGTCGAGGTGAATCCGTCCCTGTCGCTGATGGTGACCGGCTACCACGTGAAAGAACCGTTTCGGAATGATGCCGACAACTACTACCGGTTGTTGCCGATCGCGACCGTGGACGCCAGCGCCGGCCTCTGGCGGCGTTTCGGGTCGCAGGCGCTGGACGTGACGCTGCGTCCGCGGGCCATGCTGAGCATCATTCCCACGGTGAACCAGGACTATCTCCCGGTCTTCGATACGATCATTCCGGACTTCAATTACGTGCAGCTCTTCCGCCCCAACCGCTACCTGGGGTTCGACCGGGTCGGCGACTCGGTGCACCTGAGCGCGGGGGTCCAGGGCGTTCTGCAGCGCGGCTCCGACGGCAAGGAGCTGTTGCGCTTTACCCTGGGGCAGCGCTACAACTTCCGCGGACGCAAGGTCAGTCTCGAGGGGCTGAGTTCGCACGAGGACGCGGCCTCGGATTACATCGCCGAGTTCGCGTATGGCCTGGGCAAGGACTGGCAGGTGGACATGCGTTACCTGTGGGACGCCGAAATCGACAACGCCAGCCGGTCCGAGATCGCCGTGCTCTACCGAAGGGACCCGCGCCGGACCGTGCGCCTGGCCTACCGCAGCCGCTGGGCGCGGACCGAGAACGTGGACCTGGCGTTCCGGTGGGCCGTCAATGACCGGTGGACCGCGGTGGGCCGCTACAACTACTCGTTTGCCGAAGACGTGGAGCTGGAACGCTACCTCGGATTCGAATACGAGTCCTGCTGCATCAACGTCGCGTTGCTGTGGCGCAGGCATGTCGAGCGCGACGCCACGCTGGGCGGTGCGTCGGTCTATCTGCAGGTCACTCTGAAGGGCCTGACGAGCCTCGGAGGGGACGCCAGGGCGATGATCGAGCGTGGTATGCTCGGCTACCCCAGCCGCTGAGTATCAGCCCCAGAAACCGCCGTGATCCACGCACCGCCTGCCGGAGCAGTTTCCTCCCCCCCGTCCTTCAGGGAGTGTTGGAGGCAGGGATGCCGGAACCAAGCTCAATGGATGGATTTATGCGTCTCCCGGAAGGACGGGGGGGAGGAAACTGCGCACCCGCGCACCCTGCGCGGCGCGCTGGTGCTGGTGTGTCTGGCGGTGGTTGCGGGGCCGGCGTGGGGGCAGCTCAGCGATGATGGCGAGTTTCTGGAAGGCATCGTGGCCGTGGTCAATGACGGCGTTGTCCTGACCAGTGAACTGGACCAGGAACTGGCTGGCGTGCGCGCGAACATTCGCGCCCAGGGCCTCAGGTCACCGCCCTCGGCGGTGCTCGAATCGCAGGTGCTGGAGCGGCTGGTTCTGCGGGAAATACAACTGCAGCGCGCCAGACGCCTGGGCATCGAGATTTCCGACGAACAGGTCAACCGGGCGCTCGGCTTCGTGGCCCAGCAGAACGGGGTCGAGCTGAGCGATCTTCCCGACGCGCTGGCCGATCAGGGCATCGAGTACGCCCGCTACCGCGAGGAGCTCAGGGCGCAGATCGAACTGGACACGCTCAGGCAACGCGACGTCGTTGCGCGGGTGTACCTCAACCCAAGGGAAGTGGACGATTTCCTGCGCGGCGCCGAAGCCGGAGAGGAGGCGAACCGGGAGTACCTGGTGTCGCACATTCTGATCGGCACGCCGCTCAACGCCACCGCGGGTCAGCGCGACGCGGCCCGCGAGCGCGCGGAGAGGTTGCGTGAACGCGTGCTGGAAGGGGAGAACTTCGCCGAACTGGCGATCGCCTATTCGGAGGCGCAGAATGCGCTGCAGGGCGGCAGCCTGGGCTGGCGCAAACGCAATGCGCTGCCCACGGCATTCGTCGCGCATGTTCTTCAGCTCGAACCCGGCGGCGTGGCCGAGCTGATCACCACGGGCAGCGGGGTGCACGTGGTGCGCCTGGACGAAACGCGCGGCGGGGACCCCATCATTCAGGAGCAGTGGGAACTCAGGCACATACTGCTTCAGCCGAACGAGATACGCGACGACGACGCGACCCGCGGCGAGATCGCCGAGATTCGCGGGCAGATCCTGGCCGGTGAGAGCTTCGGCGCCCTGGCCCGCGCTTACTCCGCCGACCCCGGTTCCGCCGGCGAAGGCGGCATGCTCGGTTGGGTTTCTCCCGAGGACCTCGATCCCGCATTCGCCGCCGGCGTGGCGGAACTTGAGGGCGAAGAGATCAGCGAACCCATACGCAGCTCCTTCGGATGGCATATCGCGCAACGTTCCGGTACCCGCATGCAGGACGTGAGCGAGGACGTGCGCCGGCAGCGCGCCGCGCTGGCCTTGCGGGAACGCAAGGTGCAGGAGGAAACCCAGCTTTGGCTGCAAAGGCTGCGGGCCGAGGCGTTCGTGGAATACAAGAAGTAGCAAGGGCCTGCAAGCACAATGCGCTGCCCTAAACTGGCGGTCAGCGTGGGCGAACCGGCCGGAATCGGGCCGGACATCGTAATCAAGGCGGCCCGCGAACTGAGCCGGTTCAATACCGTGCTGCTCGCCGATCCGCGTGTGCTGCGCGAACGCGCGGAAATGCTGGACCGCGACTTCCGGGCGCGTTCGTACGACCCCGGAGATCGGGCGCGCGGCCTGAGCGTCGCGCACATGCCGTTCGCTCATTCATGCCGGGCGGGCCGGGCGGATGCCCGCAACGCGCCGGCCGTGCTGGCGGCCCTGGAGCGGGGAGCGAAGGGGTGCCTGAGCGGCGAGTTCGATGCGCTCGTGACCGGACCGGTCAACAAGGCGCTGATGCGCAAGGCCGGACTCGATTTCATGGGACATACGGAATACCTGGCGCGGCTCAGCGGCGCACCCATGCCGGTCATGCTGCTGGCGGGCAAGACGGGGTCCGGTCGCACGCCGCTGAGGGTGGCCCTGGCCACGACCCATATTCCGTTGAGCGCGGTGCCCGGGGCCGTCACCCGCGAGCGCCTGGCGGCCGTCCTCGAAGTGCTGGTGCAGGGACTGAAGCGCGATTTCGGAATAGAGAAACCGCGGGTGGCGGTTCTCGGTCTCAATCCACACGCCGGGGAGGGTGGCGAACTGGGCGCCGAGGACCGCGATGTCGTGGCGCGGGCGATCGCGGAATTCGGCGATCCCGGCGTGACCGGTCCCTGGCCGGCCGACACGGCCTTCACGCGGGCCAATCTCGCCGGACAGGACGCGGTGCTGGCGATGTATCACGATCAGGGCTTGCCGGTGGTCAAGCACGCCGGTTTCGGCGCGACGGTGAACGTGACGCTTGGTCTGCCGTTCGTGCGCACGTCCGTGGACCATGGCACGGCGTTCGATCTTGCCGGCACCGGGAAGGCCGACGAAGGCAGCCTTGTCCGGGCCGTGGAGGCGGCGGCGCGCATGGTGCGGCGCAGGACCGGTCACAAGCCGCAATGAAGCGGCGGCCCAGGCTGGGGCAGCACTTCCTTACCGACGCCTCGGTCATTCAGCAGATCATCTCGACGGCGGCGCCCGGCGCCGGCGAACACTTCGTGGAGATCGGTCCGGGTCGCGGTGCGCTGACCGGGCCCCTGCTCTCGCGGGGCGCGGTCGTTCACGCCGTCGAGATCGATCCGGCGCTGGCGCAGGAACTGCGCGAGCGTTTCCCCCACGAGCGGCTGAGCGTGCACCTGGCGGACGCGCTGGAGTTCGATTATTCGGCGCTGGAGGGCATCGGGGTTCCCGATGCGCGCCTGCGCCTGATCGGCAATCTGCCCTATTACCTGAGCACGCCCCTGCTGTTCCGCCTGCTTCAGAGCGCGGCCGGGTTCCGCGACATGACCGTCATGCTGCAGCGCGAGGTGGCCGAGCGGCTGTGCGCGTCTCCGGGCAGCGGCCGCTACGGCCGCCTGTCGGTCACGGCGGCGGCCCGCTGCCACGCCGAACCGTGCTTTTCCGTTGCGCCCCGCGCGTTCGAACCCCGCCCCAGGGTGCATTCCATGGTGGTCAGGCTGACGCCGAATTCGCGCTACCGCATCCGCCGCCCCGACGCCTTCGATCGCGTGGTGCGCCAGGCCTTCTCGCAGCGCCGAAAGACCATCGCCAACGCCCTGCGCGGCCTGGCGAACAAAGAGCAGATCACCGCCGCCGGCATCGACCCCACCCAACGCCCCGAACAAATCCCCGTGAAAGCGTATCTACGCCTTTCCGAGCACCTCGACTAGCCGCAGTCCCTCGGTTTCTCTTGCACCCCGGTTCCGGGAACCGCCAGCAAGCACATCCCTGTGGGCTCGGCGTCGGCATCCATGCCTCCGACGTTCCCGGAACAGGGGCGCAAGAGAAACCTTTAGCTGACGGCGCCGCGAGCGTGTCGGCGTAAGCCCTACTTTGGCCCCCTTCCTCTGGGGGTATTGGAGGCAGGGATGCCGGAGCAAGCTCCATGGATGGATTCATGCGTCCCCCGGAGGAAGGGGGCCAAAGTAGGGCGAGATCGAAGCGTCAAACGCAGGGCAGGCTGACGCACTGGGGTGGGCCATCCAGCCGGACCGCGGAGAGCGCCCTGCCCCAGACGCAGCCCGAATCCAACGCAATATGCCGATCGGTAACGAAGCACCCCAGCGCCGACCAGTGCCCAAACACGACCCGGCACCCGGACGGCAGTCTCCCCGCACGCGTGAACCAGGGAGCGAGATAGGGCGGCTGCCCGCCGGGCGGCCCCTTGTAGGAAAAATCCAGCCGGCCCCGCGCATCCACCATCCGCATCCGCGTGAAGGCGTTGACGATCATGCGCAGGCGCCGGGTTCCCGATAGCCCGTCCTGCCAGCAGTTGGGCGCGTTTCCGTACATCTCGGCCAGGAAGTCCCGATAGTGCGCCCCCCGCAGAACGCTCTCCACCTCCGCCGCTCGCGCCAGCGCCTGCTCCAGGCCCCAGCCGGGCAATACCCCGGCATGCACCAGCAGGCAGTTCAGGTCCCGGTCGAAATGCGCCAGCGGCCGCCGGCGCAGCCATTCGGCATGCGCGCTCACCTCGGAGTACCGTTCGTGGGCCTGTTGCGCCAGCCAGTGCAGGTCGTGGTTGCCGAGCACGATGATGGCCGAGTCCTCCAGTTCGCGAACCCGCGTCAGCACGCCCTCCGAGTCCGGCCCGCGGTTGACCAAGTCTCCGCAGAACCAGAGCCGGTCGCGCCCCGGCTCGAACCCGATCCGGTTCAGCAGCGCATTCAGGGGTTCGAGACACCCCTGCACATCCCCCACCGCCCATACCGCCACTTAGCCCACCCTGAAAGCAGTGCTCCGCCTGTCCCTGCACCGCCCCTTCCGGGAGACGCATGAATCCATCCATGGAGCTTGGTTCGTTCGCGCCGGGACAGCGGCGCTCACCCCTGCCTCCAACACTCCCGGAAGGGGCGGTGCAGGGACAGGCGGGCAACCACTCAGTGGAGGACGCCGGGGGTCTGAAGGCGGAAGATGGGTATCGGCGCCTTGAAGTCCTGGCCGCCGTCGGTGACCATGCCGTAGCTGCCCTGCATCGTCCCGAACGGCGTGTCGATAATCGCGCCGCTCGTGTAGCGGTGGCTCTCGCCCGGGAGCAGCCGGGGCTGCTCGCCCACCACGCCGTCCCCGAACACCTCCTCCACGTGCCCGTTGCCGTCGGTGATGATCCAGTGCCGCGTCAGCAGCCGGGCGGGCTCCCCGCCCCGGTTCAAGATCGTGATCGTGTAGCTGAATACGTAGCGGTCGCCCTGCGAATCCTGCCCCAGGTAGGCCGGCTCAACCTCGACGTGAATGTCCTCGCCCGAGATCATTCTTCCGGCTCGACCGACGCGGGCGTTCGGTTCTTCATGAATTCCACCATGTCGTCCCTCACCTCGGTCCAGTTCTCGAGGTCGAACATTTCCGGCGCGTGCTCCTCCAGGGTGCCGCGCAGGTTGGCGGGCATCTCGTCGAGACTGTCCAGTTTGCAGCCGTAGCCTCGGGAGAGCTGGCGCCCGGGCCGCTGGCCCATCAGCATCCAGTGGTTCCAGTTCAGGGTTTCCTGGTAGTGGCTGATTGCCGGCGCCCTGGACAGTTCCGGGTTCTCGACGTCGGCGAGTTCCGCCATCAGGAACATGAACGAGTCCCAGTGAAAGATGGGCCCCACCGAGGCCTTGGGCCAGACTTCCGGACGCAGCGGGTTGGGAAACCTGAATTGCGAGCGAATCGGAATGAACAGCCTGCCGCCCACCGTCCACCATTCCATGTTCTTCGGCTTCATCGTTGCCGTCTCGTCGGTGATCGTTCCTTCCAGCGTGTTCTCGACGGTGATCGGCCCGGTGAAGTAGTGCTGGACTTCGACCGTTTCTCCGGTGTAGATGTTGTCCCACTCTTCGATCACCTCGTCGGTGTCGAAGCGGGTAAAGAGCGCCGTTTCGTTCATCGTGGCCACGTACTTGTGCTCTTCCGCCTGCCGCCAGCGGGTCACGTTGTAGTTGATCATGCTGAACAGCGGCTCAAGGTTGCCCTCGTGGACATAGCCCCAGACGTGACCGCGCGAGACGCGGTGCACCGTTTCCTCGGCCAGAGACCCGAACACCTTGACCCGTGCGCGAAAGCGCGCAACGGGGTCGTTGAGGTCCAGCGGTTCGCGTGGAACGCCTTGCTCGGCCGCGCATCCGGACAGCGCCGGCGCGCCCAGCGCGCCCGCTCCCAGGCCCTTCAGGATCGTGCGCCTGTCGAGGCCGGATTGGTTCACGGGGTCTGGCTTGTTGCTCATCTTGTTCTCCTGTCTGATGTACTTCATACCGAAATAGGCGCCGGAATATGGGGGTGCGGATCGTAGCCGATCAGCTCGAAGTCGGTTTCCACGTAGTCGTCGATGGATACTCGTCCCGCCCTGATCCTGAGTTCGGGAAGGGGGCGCGGTTCGCGGGACAGTTGCTCGCGTGCCTGTTCCCAGTGGTTGCTGTAGAGGTGGCAGTCGCCGCCGGTCCAGACGAAATCTCCGGGTTCCAGCGCCGTCTGTTCCGCCATCATGGAAAGCAGCAGGGCATACGATGCGATATTGAAGGGAACGCCCAGGAACAGGTCGGCGCTGCGCTGGTAAAGCTGGCCCGACAGCCTGCCGCCGCTGACGTGCAGTTGCAGCAGCATGTGGCAGGGCGGAAGTTTCATTCGCGGGATCTCGGCTACGTTCCAGGCGTTGATGATGATTCTTCGGGAGTGAGGGTCGTTTCGGATCATTTCCAGGGCCTGTTCCACCTGGTCGATCGCGCCGCCGTTGCCGTCCGGCCAGCGCCGCCATTGCGCCCCGTAAACCGGCCCCAGGTTGCCGTCCTCGTCGGCCCACTCGTTCCAGATCTTCACGCCGCGCTCCTGCAGCCAGCGCACGTTGGTGCCGCCGCGCAGGAACCACAGCAGTTCGACCGCGATCACCCGCAGCGGAAGCCTCTTGGTGGTGAGCATCGGAAAGCCGGCGGCCAGGTCGAAGCGGAGCTGCCGCCCGAACAGCGCCCGGGTGCCCGTGCCGGTGCGGTCGCGGCGCTCGGTTCCGGTTTCCAGCACCTCCTCGAGAAGACTGAGGTATTGCCGCATGCGCCTATACCGGCTACGGCGCGCGCCGGGCGAGCAGCCACAGGCCGAAGCCGATCATCGGCAGGCTCAAAAGCTGTCCCATGGTCAGCCAGTTGAAGGCGAGGTAACCGAGGTGCGCGTCCGGCACGCGCAGGAACTCCACCAGGAGCCGGAAAATCCCGTAGCCGGCCAGGAACAATCCGGTGGCGCGTCCCAGGCCGCGCCGCGCGCCGGACGGCAAGGGCCGCGCCGTATACCACCAAAGCACGACAAACAGCACCAGTCCCTCGAGAAAAGCCTCGTACAACTGAGTTGGATGCCGGCCGACGCCGTCCACGATGAATGCCCACGGCGCATCGCTGGGCTTGCCCCAGAGTTCGCCGTTGATGAAGTTGCCGATACGCCCGGCGCCCAGGCCGATCGGCACCAGCGGAACGACGAAATCCGCGGTTTCGACAAACGTCCTGGAGTGCTTGCGGGCGAACAGGAGAACGGCGGCGCACACGCCCAGCAGCCCGCCGTGAAACGACATGCCGCCTTCCCAGATCCGTACGATATAGAGCGGATCGTCGAGTATCTGCTGCCAGCCGTAAAAGAGGAGGTAGCCCAGGCGCCCGCCCGCGATCACGCCCAGGCACGAATAGAAGATCAGGTCCTGCACCATGATCGGCGTGAACGTGCTGCCGGGCCGGCGGGCCTGCCGGTGCGCGAGCCACCAGGCGGCGACGAAGCCGAACAGGTACATCAACCCGTACCACCGTATCGCCAGCGACCCGATGCGCAGGGCCACGGGATCGAACTGCGGATATTCGATCATCTCGCCCGAAGTCTAGCAGCCTCTATCGACGCGCATCGCCTGGCCTGCTCACCCGCTAAAGCCTGTTCTCCTACCCCTCCCTGTGGGGAGCGTTGGAGCCAGGATGGCGGAACCGAGCCAAGGATGGCGCCTCCCCACAGGGAGGGGTAGGAGAACAGGCGAGGAAGGTCGACAACGCTATTCGGGATCGTCGATTCGCAGCACCTGGTTGCACTCGTAAAAGTAGCCGTCCGGATCGAATATCGCGCACCCCAGCAGATGCCGCGTTTCGCCCTTCGACCCCGTGACCTTGAAGGTCCTTTCCGGCGTATGCACTCGCGTGCCCAGCTCGGCGGCCCGGCGCGCGACCTCGGCCGCGTCTTCCGTATCGACCACGAAAACCGGCGTCCCGTACCCAACCGAGGTTGGAATCTCCGGCGCCGGAAGCGGCGGATCCACCCACTGCAGCAGGCCGATCATTCCGATCCTGGGGTCTTCGCACTGCATGATCACCAGATGGGTGACGTCGCCCTTCTTGCCGGCGGCTATGCCCTTCCCCGAAAGCGTGTAGGGCATGTCGATCCAGGTCTTCATGCCCAGCACGTGCTCGTACCAGCGGCGGCTCTTCTCCATGTCCCGGACGATCAGCGTGGTGCGCTTGACGATGTTCCGGATGCGGGGTGCTGAATTCATGAGTGATCCTCCCTTGTTGAAGTGCGCGTTTATACCACGCCTTACGAGAGGTGGTGCTTCGATTCCGCCTTGTTCTTGCGGCAAGCGTTTTCGCCACGGCGAAAACGCTTGCCGCCGGGATCAGCAGGTTCCGTCCAGGCGGCAGGCGTTGGGGCGAAGCCACTCGTCCAGCGCCAGGCACAGCGCCGTGTGCGACAGCGGATGCTGGCTCATGTGCTCCCAGCCGGTCCTCAGCGTGCGCTCCGCGGCGGCCGCATGGCGCATGCCCGGCGCGACCTGCGAGAGCCTGAGCAGCGCCCGCGCCGCGACCGCCGCGCCGGACGGAAGCGCGTCGTCGGAAAGCGAGCGCGGCCGGTGGATCAGCCGCTCGTGGTCCGGAGAGGTAAAGAAAAACCCGCCGTTCTCCGCATCCTCGAAGCCGTCCAGCATGGTCCGCGCCAGCGCCTCGGCCGTCGTCTGGCGGTCCCCGCCCAGCTCCAGCAAGGCGTCGATGAAGAACGCGTAGTCGTCCAGAAAACCCTCTCCGCCGGCGCGCCCGTCGGTCCAGCAGGAGAGCAGCCGGCTGTCGCGCATCATTTCGGCGATGATGAAGTCGGCCGCCTCTTCCGCCGCCGCGGTCAGGTCCGGGCGTTCGAGGCAGCGGCCTGCGATCGCCAGCCCGCGCACGGCCATCGCGTTCCAGGCGGTCAGGAGCTTTTCGTCGCGCATCGGGCGCTCGCGCCGGGTGCGCTCCTTGAGCAGGCGTTGCCGCGCCATGGGAAAGTCCGCTTCGGCGGCGTCCGGCGCGGGCCGCTCCACCAGGTGCCAGGCGCTTTCCTCGAAGTTGGGCCGCCGGTTCAGTCCGTAGCGGGCCGCAAAGCCGTCGTATTCGTCTTCCGGCAGCAGTTCCCTCACCTGTTCGGGCGTCCACAGGTAATAGAGGCCTTCCTCGCCTTCGGAATCGGCGTCCAGCGCGGCGAAGAACGCCCCGCTCTCGTGACGCATGTCGCTAAGCAGCCAACCGGCCGTGGCGTCGGCGACCTCCGCGTAGCGTTGCTTGCCGGTGAATTGATACGCCAGGGAGTAGGCCGACAACAGCGCCGCGTTGTCGTAAAGCATCTTCTCGAAATGCGGGATCTCCCAGCGCGCGTCCACCGAGTAGCGGAAGAACCCGCCTCCAAGGTGGTCGTTGAGTCCGCCCGCCGCCATCGCGTCCAGCGTGGTCTCGAGCATTTCGCGGGCCGGCTCGCCGCCCGGCTGCGAGGCGCGCCGGATCAGCAGTTCCATGTCCGCCGGCCGCGGAAACTTCGGCGCGCCCTGGGTCCCGCCGTGCACGGGATCGAAGGCCGCGCGCATCTGCTCCAGCGCGCCGGTCAGCGGCTGATCGTCCAATTCGCCCGCGAATGACGCGCCGGGCGCCGCGATCCGCCCGAGCATTTCCCGGACCGCCTGGCCGTTGGTGCGCGCCTCCTCGCGCCGCCCGGCATAGTATGCGGCGACGTTCCTCAGCAGGTCCGTGAACGCCGGCATTCCGAAACGCGGCGCCTTGGGGAAATACGTTCCGGCGAAGAACGGAAGCAGTTCGTCGTGGGTCAGGAACACGGTCAGCGGCCAGCCCCCGGCCCGGCGCGTCAGCAACTGGTGGCTGGTCTGATAGACCTTGTCCAGGTCCGGCCGCTCCTCGCGGTCCACCTTCACGTTCACGAACAGTTCATTCATGACTTCGGCGGTGGCTTCGTCCTCGAACGACTCGTGGGCCATGACGTGGCACCAGTGGCAGGCCGAATAGCCCACCGAAAGCAGGATCGGACGCCCCGATTCCCCAGCGGCGCGCAGGGCCTCTTCGTCCCAGGGGCGCCAGTGCACCGGGTTGTCCGCGTGCTGCAGCAGGTACGGACTGGATTCGTTACCGAGCCGATTCATTCGCGCGCCATCCTTGCAGCCGCTTGAGGAAGCCTGTTATTCGGAAGGCCGTGGGAGTTCAAGGCAACACTCCTCAGTACTTCCAGTTCGCGTGCGCCAGCGGCGCACGATTGAGTGCGTCCCGGTGCAATTGCCATTGCGGCATGAACTGGCTCATCAATTCGTAAAAGCGATCATTATGGCGGCGCTCAATCAGGTGAACCATTTCGTGCACAAGCACGTAAGCCATGCAGGACACCGGCTTCTTCGCCAATTCCAGATTCAGCCAGATGCGCCTGGCGTCAACATTGCAGGATCCCCACAGCGTTTTCATCTTCTTGTCTCGAATCTCATTGACCCGCAGCCTCCACCTTCGGCTCCAGCGACTCTAGCTGTGACTCTGGCCGCGACTCTGGCTCCCACACTGGCCGCGTCAAGCCGGACTGCGTACTGCCGATGCTTTGGGCTATGAGGCGCTGCGAGATTTCCGATTTTGCGCGAAGCAAGGCCAGGATTTTTTCTTGGGTAGTCGGATCGGTTTCTTGGGTAGTTTCTTGGGCAGTCACCCCCATTTCTTGGGTAGTGTGATCAGATTCTCGGGCACTAGCTTGCCGGGTTACGCATGCTTCAAGCCCAGAACTACCGTGCCCTTGCGTCCGGCTATGCATCTGGTTCTTGTGGCGGATCTTCCTGATTCACATTGCGGCGCTTGGGATTCGGCTGCTCGGCCAGACTTTTCTGGATCAGCCAAGCTCAAGCCGTAGTTCTCGCCCGACCGCTTTCGCGGCGCGCGAAAGGGTGCTGATCGTTACTCCGTCATGCGCCGGATCAAGCAGACGGTCGATCTGCGACCGGCTCGTGCACAGGCGGCGCGCCATCTCCACCTTGGAGATACCTTGCCGTTTCATTGCTTCCGTGAGCTGGAAGGCCAGTACGCGCTTCACGGCTTGCTCCGTGGTTTTCTCATAGGCGCCCTGATCCCTTAGAAAGTCATCGAAGGTCTGCCCGGGGCGCCCTTTCTCTGCATTGCCGTGTGTCATTCCAAACCTCTCATTCTCTTCGTCGCCAGGTCGAGATCGGCTTTGGGGGTCTTCTGCGCTTTCTTGACGAAGCCATGGAGGAGGATCATTTCGCGCTTGTAAGCACAGAAGAGAACACGAGCGGTTCTGTTGCCCGGCAGGGTCGTGCGTACTTCCCATAGCCCCTTGTGGCTTGAGATGCTGCGGCAAAGGGGCATCCCGACAGGCCAACCGAATTCCGCTGTTCGAATATCATCTCCAATACGCTTTCGCTCGTCTCTCGCCAGATCGAGAAGCCATTCTCGAACCGGCATCCGTCCACTGTCGGACTCGAAGAAACGAGCCGGCAGCCTTTTGACGCTATTCACAGTCTAACGTACCATATATGGTGCATTCGTCAAGCCAAATTCTCGCCACCATTTCTCGAATTTCTATGAGGAATTGCGCCCGGTATGAGGCCTTTTGTCTCAAAAGCGTTGAGTGAGCCGCATCCGCCCACATCGGGACGGGGCGCGAATTTCCCGACCGGCGCCGCGATAGTGTCCGCCGCAGGCAACTAGGACCGCTGCCTATGTATCCGGTGCGAATACAATCCGGGCTTTCTCGGGTCCGAACGGCTGCTTGGATGATCGCGTGAACAGAGGCAAGGCGGCAACGGTCGGCGCTTCGCCTGCGTCCGGCCCCGCAATCCTCGAGCGGATTGCGGACGGCGACCCGCTCGCCATGAACGAACTCGTCGACCAGTACGGCGACCTGGTCTGGTCGCTGGCGCGGCGCTATTTCGGCGCCTCCCCGATCGCCCAGGAGTCGGTGCAGGAAGCCTTCCTTTCGCTCTGGTCCAGCGCCGGGCGGTTCCGCCCCGAACGCGGCAGCGAACTAACCTTCGTGCTCACGGTTGCGCGCCGGCGGATCGTGGACCAGGTGCGGCACGAGGCCCGTTTTTCCGGAGCCGTGCCGCTGGTGGGCGACGAGGTGGATCAGAACAGCAGCGACCAGGCCCGGCTGGACGCGCAGCTCGAAATGATGCGGGTCGAACCGCTGCTGCGCGAGCTGTCCGGGAACGAAAGGGAAATCCTTTCGCTGTCCCTTTACGAAGGCTATTCACATAGCGAGATCGCGAAGCGCCTGAATATGCCGTTGGGAACGGTCAAGACGCGTATCCGCCGCAGCCTTATCCGGCTGCGGGCAGCGCTCAAAGTGGAGCGAGGGGAGGTTGAAAGTGACGCCCGCTGACAGAATCCGCGAATTGCTCGCCGACGAGGCCGTGGGGGAGCGGCTCGATGACGCGGAGTTCGGCGAGTTGCGGAAATTGCTGGCCAACATGCCCGCCGCCGACCGTATCCGCGAACGCGACGCCATGCGCGAGGCCGCGGCCCTGGGTCAGGCCGCGTTCCTGGCGCAGGACCGCGAGGCATGGCGGCCGATGCCCGGGGATTTGCGCGAACGCCTGCTGGGCATGGCCCGCGCCCGCGCCGTGGACAGCGCCCCGCGCGCAAGGCGGGCCAACTGGCCGGCCCGCTGGGGATGGGCCGCGGCCACGGCCATGGTGATCGTCTGGGTCGTCAGCACCGTGCTGCTGCCGCGCCAGCCAGGCGTCCCGGACAGCATGTCGGTGCAGTCGGCGCCGGACGTCGTCAGGCTGCCCTGGCGCTCGGACATCAGCGGTTACGAGGAGGTGAGCGGCGAAATCGTCTGGAGCGATACGCTGCAGGCCGGCGAGATGCATTTCGCCGGGTTGCCGCCGAACGATCCCGAATCGCAGCAATACCAGTTGTGGATCGTGGACCCGGACCGCTCCGGGCATCCGGTGGACGGCGGCGTATTTGACGCCTCCGCCGATGGCGATATCGTTGTCCCCGTGGACGCAAAGCTGAACGTGGTTGAGCCGGTGGCCTTCGCCGTGACGCTGGAACAGCGCGGCGGCGTGGTGGTGTCCGAAGGGCCGCTGCTGCTGGTGGCCGCCGAGGGTCCGCGCCCGGGACAACCCCTTTGAGGATTCTGCGCGGTATTTTTCTGGCGCTCGCCTGGACCGCCGGCGGGCTGATCGCTCTTACGCTGATCGGGTTCGGCGTTGCCGCCTGGATCTGGCGGGACATCCCGGCCGAGACGCTGGAAGCCCGCTACGGCACGCCGTCGTCGCAATTCGCGGAGATCGACGGGGCCCGCATCCACTACCGCGACGAGGGCCAGGGCCCGGCGGTGGTGCTGATCCACGCCAACTTCGCCAGCCTGATCGGCTGGGACCCCTGGGTGGACGCGCTCAAGGACCGCTATCGCGTCGTTCGCTTCGACATGACCAGTCACGGCCTGTCCGGCGCCGACGCGACGGGCGATTACAGCCTGCCCCGCACGGTGGACCTGATGGAGCGGCTGCTCGATCGCCTGGGCGTGGAGCGCTGCGCGATCGTCGGGACTTCGCTGGGCGGCACCGTCGCCATACACTACACGGTCCGCAATCCGCACAAGGTGGCCGGCCTGGGCCTGATTTCGCCCGGCTCGCTGGAGCCCGGCGTTCGCGGTCGCGAGGCGCCGCCAAGCATTTCGCCGGTTGCCGCCCTGGTTCGCTGGATCACGCCCCGCGCGCTTCCGGAATTCATGCTGAAGGGCGGCTTCAGCGACCCGGAGCGGGTTTCGCCCGAACTCGTCGACCGCTGGCACGACCTGTGGCGGCTGGAAGGACAGCGCCCGGCGCACCTGGAACGTCTGCGCCAGTACATTTCCGGCAACATCGAGGAACTGATCGGGCAGGTGTCGGCGCCCGTCCTGATCCAGTGGGGCGAGGACAATCCGCAGGTGCGCGTGGAACTGGCCGCCGAACTGGCCCGGCTGCTGACGAGCGCGCCTTCGGTTGAGACTATCATTTACCCCGGCGTGGGGCACATGGCGATACAGGAAGCGCCGCGCGAAACCGCCGTTGACGCGCGCGCCTGGCTGGACCGCGTGCCGTTCGCCCGGGGCGCCGATTCACTTCGCGAACAGCGGGAGAGTTGAAAAGATGAAGATGCTGCTTAAGGTGCTGGTCGTGGCCGTGATCGCGGTCTTTACGCTCGCGGTGGCCGGCTTCGGCGTGTTTCAGTACATGAACCGCACTCCGCCGCAACTGGCGGAGCCGAACTATTTCGAGTACTACAAGGCCCAGGACACCGTGCCCGAGGGCCGCGTGGGAATCTTCATCTCGCACCTCATCCAGCCGGAGGAACTGCGTTTCGAGGACTACTACGTGCTGTCGAAAAAGAGCCTGCAGTACATTCCCTGGCCGATCCGCAATATCGCCGGCGCCGACCGGGGCGTGGTGCTCATGGACGCCGAGCGCTACTACGAGTTCGAGGAATTCACGCCCACCCGGCTGATCGATCACATGGGGCGCGATACGGATTACGACGGCGTGCCCTATGCGGACAAGTACCCGACCGGCGAAGTCGTCTGGTCGCCGCCCTCCACCGCCACCTACATGTCCCAGGGGTTCTTCCTGCTTCCCGGCCGCAAGGCCGGCATGTCCACCTCGGCGGCCAGGCTGATCACCAAGTGCCGGGTGTTCTACTACGCGCCCGGCAAGGGATTCATGGACGGCCGGGTACCTCACGAGGAAGGCAGCCGCCTCCTCGCCGAGGACGCGATGCAGCGGGTGCACGAAAAGTACGGCGACATCCCCTGGGCCTGGGTGACCGCCGAACACTTCGGCATGGCGCGCAAGGCCATGTACGACCTGCTCGACACCGGCGTGGACACGGTATTGCTGGCCATCCCGCGGCCGGTCTATTCGCACCACGAGGAATTCAACGGCAGCGTCAAGCACGCCATGCATTACATCCACGAGTGGGAGGAGCGCAACGGCAAGCACATCAAGGTGATCATCACTCCGCAACTCGGCGACATCCCGGTCATTCGCACCGCCTACATCAAGATGCTGAGGGACCGGCTGGACACGTTTTCGCCCGCGGATTCCGTAAACGTGGTGATATCGAGCCACGGAATGCCCTGGGACAACGTTCCGCACGAGGCCTGGCTGGAACTGGGCCCGCCGTATCTCGAAGCGGTTGAGAACGACGTCCGCGAAGTGCTGGAGAGTTACGGCTTTTCCCGCAGCGAGGTGGTGGTGAGCCAGGAGAATTTCGCCGATCCGCTGAACGATCCCGACGACCGGTACCTGTCGACCAACGAGGCGTACTGGAACGGCATCAACGCCGGCTACGACTACGTCGTGAACCTACCCGTTTCCTTCTTCGCTGAAAACACCGACACCGCCTTCGGACACGCCATGGTCAATTACGAGGGTTTCGACGAATACAGCCGCTACGATCCCATCGACTATCCCGACTGGAACGAGCCCCTGGTGCGCGAGTTCGTGCAGGACGGGACGCGGGTCATCTACAACGGCACGCCGGTGGGCCGCTACGGCGAACCGGTCGTCGAGGCGTTCTTCCAGGCCATGGATACGATCCTGTCGCAGCATCCCGGCAATCCCGCACCCGGGGGGGAGGGCGTCCCGCCCTCCGGGAAGACGGGACGTCTTCCCTCCCAGGTTGATCCCGCCGGGGCCCAGTCCGGCGCCCAATGAGCGAGACGGGCGACCGCCCGAGCCTCGAGGGGCTGCGCATTCCGCGGGATGAGCAGCCCCCGGAAAGCCGCTTCAAGCGATTCCTTTGGCCGGCCATCGGCACGGTCTGCGTGGCCGGCGCACTTGCATTGCTGGCCGCCTGGTTCTGGCCCGACTCCGCCACGGCAGTGCGGGTCGAAACGGTGCGTTCGTCGTCGGCGGGCGCTGCCGCCAGCGTTCTGGACGCCAGCGGCTACGTGACCGCGCGTCGAGCCGCCACCGTTTCGTCCCAGCGCACCGGAAGAATCCGCAGGGTGCTCGTGGAGGAAGGCATGACCGTGGAAGAGGGCCAGGTGGTGGCCGAACTGGACGACGCGGCGGAACTGGCGCAGTTGCGCCTGGCCGAAGCGCAGCTGACTTCGGCGCGCAGCGCGCTGGGCGAGACCCGCGCCGAGCTTCACGAAGCCGAACTGTCCTACACTCGGCTGTCGGAATTGCACGACCGGGGGCTCGCCAGCGAAGCCGAGCTGGACGCCGCCACGGCCGCCCGCGACCGGCTGAGCGCCCGCCTTGAATCCAACGACGCTGCGGTGACGGTCGCGGAGCGCGCGGTGGCGGTGCAGCGGCAGGCGCACAGCGAAACGGTCATTCGCGCTCCCTTTGCCGGCGTGGTCATCGACAAGAACGCACAGCCGGGCGAAATGGTTTCCCCCGTTTCCGCGGGAGGCGGTTTCACGCGCACCGGCATCTGCACGCTGGTGGACATGGAATCGCTGGAAATCGAGGTGGACGTCAACGAGGCCTACCTGCAGCGGGTGCAGCCCGGCGGCGCGGTGACGGCGCGGCTGGACGCCTATCCTTCCTGGCGCATTCCGGCGGAGGTGATCGCGATCGTGCCGGCGGCCAACCGCGAGAAGGCCACGGTGCGGGTGCGGGTGGGCATTCTCCAGCGCGACCCGCGCATTCTTCCGGACATGGGCGCAAAGGTATCGTTCATCGAGCCGGGACAGCCGGCTCCGGCTGCCGTGGCCGGCCCGGACCGCCTGAGCATTGCCTCTTCGGCCCTGCAGGGACCGGCGGACAATCACTGGGTGTACGTGGCGGAAGACGGACGGGCCGTGCGCCGCAGCGTCGCGGCGGGCGAGCGGGACGGCCTGAGAGTGGTGGTTCTTTCAGGACTTTCGCCGGGCGACAGGGTCATCCTCGATCCGCCCGCGGGGCTATCCGACGGGGCGGAAATTCAATATCCTTGACCCCGCAGGGAATACAAGAGCGCGATTCATGGCCCGAGAATTGATCCGTCTGGCGGAGGTCAGCAAGAATTACCGCAAGGGGCGCGAGCTGGTGCGCGTGCTGGAAGGCATCTCGCTGGCCATCGAAGAAGGCGATTTCGTGGGCCTGATGGGCCCTTCCGGATCCGGCAAGACCACGCTCCTGAACCTGCTGGGCGGTCTCGACAAGCCGACCAGCGGCGACGTCGAGGTGGACGGCAGGAACATCAGCAATCTCTCGACGGGCGCGCTGGCGAAGTGGCGGGCCAGCAACATCGGGTTCATCTTCCAGTTCTATAACCTGCTGCCGGTGCTGACCGCCGCCCGCAACGTGGGACTGCCGCTGCTGCTGACGTCCCTGTCGGCCTCGCAGCGCAAGAAGCACGTCAACACCGCGCTGCAACTGGTGGGCCTGGCGGACCGGGCCAAGCACTATCCGCGGGAGTTGTCGGGCGGCCAGGAGCAGCGGGTGGCGATCGCGCGCGCCATCGTGTCCGATCCGCCCATACTTCTGTGCGACGAGCCCACCGGCGACCTGGACCGCGCGACCGCCGACGAAATCATGAGTTTGCTGCAGCGCCTGAACCGCGACTACGGCAAGACCATCGTCATGGTCACCCACGATCCGCGCGCCGCTTCCTTCGCCCACCGCGTGCTGCACCTGGACAAGGGCGAACTGGGCGCGGCGCCGGAGGAGATCCACTAATGAACCGCTTCACACTGATCTGGCGAAACCTCTGGCGCAAGCCGATCCGCACCGTGTTCACGATGCTGGCGGTGCTGGTGGTGTTCTTTCTCTTTACCCTGCTCGAGGGCCTGCGGATCGCGTTCTCCCTGTCCGACGTAGGCCCGGCGGCCCAGGAACGGCTGCTGACCTCGCACAAGGTTTCGCTGATCATGATGCTGCCCATCGCCTACGAGTCCCGGATCGCGCGTCTTCCGGGGGTCGAGGCCGTCTCCCACGGCACCTGGTTCGGGGCCCGCTATCAGGACAATCCCGAATTCGCCCAGTACCCGGTCGAGGCCGAGCAATACCTGGCGCTCAACCCCGAAATCAAGCTGGACGAGGGACAGAAGCAGGCCTGGTTGGGCAACCGGATGGGAGCCATAGTCGGACGCCCGGTGGCGAACCAGTACGGCTGGCAGTTGGGCGACCGGGTGCCGCTCAGGTCCAGCATCTGGACGCGCAACAACGGCAGCGACGTCTGGGAATTCGATATCGAGGGCATATTCGACGACACCGACGCCGGCATGAATGCGGGCGTGGTGCTGTTCCATTACGACTATTTCGACGAGGCCCGGGCCTTCGGCAAGGGCACCATCGGCTGGTACGTGTCCAAGGGCAACGGATCCATGCCGATTGAGGACGTGATGGCTTCGATCGACGCCGAATTCGAGAATTCGCCGGCCGAGACCAAGACCAACACCGAGGCGGCCTTCGCCCAGGAATACGCGCAGCAGTTCGGAAACATCGGCCTGATCGTGACCCTGATCCTGAGCGCCGTGGTGTTCATGATCCTGCTCGTGACCGGCCACACGATGGCGCAGTCGGTGCGCGAGCGGATCCACGAGATGGGCGTGCTCAAGACGCTGGGCTTCACCTCCGGAAGCATCTTCCGGCTGACGGTCCTGGAGGGCCTGCTGCTGGTCCTGCCCGTGGGCATCCTTGCGATGCTGCTGGGATGGGGCGCTCTGACGCTCGTGGCCGGCACCATGGGAGCCATGTTCCCGGCCGGCCTGCAAATTGGTGCCTTTTCCATAACGCTGGGCCTGGCGCTGATGCTGGCGATCAGCCTGGGATCCGTGCTGCCGCCGGTCATCCTGGCGCTCAGGCTGGATATCGTGGCGCTGTTGCGCACCACGTAGTGCCGTGTTCGGCTGGCTGACGCAGACGGCGGCCCTCGCGGCCCTGAACCTGCGCAGCCTGCCGCGCAGGCCCGGCACGGCCGCCGTGGCCATGTCCGGGATCGCCGCGCTGACCGGTGTTTTCGCCGGCGTGCTTTCGATGGCCTCCGGATTCGAGAAGACCATGGACGGGACCGGGCGGGCAGACGTGGCGCTGGTCCTGCGCAGCGGTTCCACCGCGGAACTCAACAGCCGCTTTACCGGAGAGCAGGCGGACGTGATTCGATACGCCCCGGGCATCGCCAGGGACGCGGAGGGAGAGCCCGAGGTTTCCGCGGAGCTGTTCTGGATCGTCAACGCGGTGGGCAAGTCGTCCGGGACCGAGGCCAACGTGGCGCTGCGCGGCATCCAGCCCACCGGCTATTCGCTGCGCAAGGACTACCGCCTGGCGGAGGGCCGGGAATTCACTCCAGGTCGGTTTGAATTGGTTGTCGGCCGCGGCGCGCGCAGCCAGTTCATGGGCCTGGAACCGGGGCAGACCATCCGTTTCGGCAAGACCGAATGGCTCGTGACGGGGATGTTCGAGACCGGCGGTTCGGTGTTCGAATCGGAGCTTTGGTGCGACGTCAACGTGCTCCAGTCGGCGTATCAGCTGGGCAACGGGTTTCAGGTGGTGCGCGCCCGCGTGGACGGCGCGGACGGCCGCCTGCAACTGGAAGAAGCGCTGGGCGACGACCAACGGCTGAGCGTGGACGTCTGGAGCGAGAAGCAGTTCTACTCCGATCAGGCCGAGGACACGGCCTCGCTCATCAACAATATCGGCCTGCCCATATCCATTCTCATGGGCATCGGCGCCGTTTTCGCCGCGCTTAACGCGATGTACGCGTCGATCGCGGCCAGGGCGCGCGAGCTGGCCACGCTGCGGGCGGTCGGTTTCGGTTCCTTTCCCACCGCGCTGGCGACCCTGCTGGAGTCGGTGGTGCTGGCGTTCCTCGGGGGCGTTCTCGGCTGCGCCATCGCCTGGTTCGCCCTGAACGGTTTTCAGGCCTCCACCCTGGCCTCCAGTTTCAGCCAGGTCGTGTTCAATTTTGCGGTGACGCCGGACCTGCTCGGAAGAGGAATCGTCGCGGCCTTGATCGTGGGCCTGGTGGGCGGGATCTTTCCCGCGGTGCGGGCGGCGACCGCCCAGGTCACCTCGGCCCTGCGCGAGCTCTAGCGCCATGCCCCGAGGGTTCGCGGCAGCCATGGGGGCCGTCGTTCTGCTGGCCGTCGCCACGGCGGACGAACAGGGCATGATCGATTACCGCAAGGACGTCATGCTGAGCATGGCGGCGCACCTTTCGGCATTGACGGAACTGCTGGCCGGCGGCCTGGAGCTGGATGAAGGTCACGTCGAAACCCAGGCCACTTCGCTGGGGTTGAATGCGCAACTGGTCAGCTCGCTGTTTCCGCCGGGGTCCGACGAAGGCGACACCTCGGCCCTGCCGGGCATCTGGCAAAGGCCGGAGCAGTTCCTGAACAGGGCCGAGGCGGCCGAGCGCGAGGGCCGCAACCTGGTTGCAGCGGCCGGGTCCGGAGACCGCGAATTCATGGTGCAGTCGCTGAGACGGCTGGCCGACGCCTGCCGGAACTGTCACCGCGATTTCCGGTTCGAGCAGGAGGACTAGCTGCCCGACACGGCGCCGGCCCGCGTGCCAGATACAATTTGCAGGCTTCTTCCAATGAACCTGCGCGAAACTTCCGTTGGCCTGATTGCCGCCTTGGCGACGGCGGCCGGCGCGATTGCGGGATGCGGCGTAGAGGCGCCGGAGGAGGAGCAGCAGGTGGCCATGGCCGAATCCGGGTGGGAACGATTCACCGGGGAGTTCATCGAGGACCTGTTCGCCGCCGACCCGACCCGCGCCGTGTGGGCCGGCCGGCACGAATTCGACGGGCAACTTCCGGACGTGAGCGCACAAGCGATCCGCGAGCGCGGCGACATGCTGCGGCGGTACGTCCGAAGGGCGCAGGAAGAGTTTTCCGCCGAAGTCCTGAGTCAGGAACAGGACCTTGAGCGCCGGCATCTCCTTGCCTCCATCGAGAGCATGCTGTTCAGCGTGGAAGTGGCGGAGTATCACTTGCGCAACCCGGCCTGGTATGCGGGGCGACTGAGCCCCAGCGTTTACGTATCGCGCGATTACGCCCCCGGCGACGAGCGGCTGGCGGCGCTGACCGCCCACCTGCAGAAGGTCCCGGCCTACCTGGAGCAGATGCGCGGCACGCTTGAGCCGCCTTTTGCGCGGCCGTTCGTCCGCACCGCGCTGGTGAACTTCGGCGGACTGGCGTCGCATCTCGAGGACGACGTGCCCGCTCTGTTCGCCGACATCGCGGACGAGGACCTGCAGGCCGCGTTTTCCGAAGCGCTGGCGCTTGCCGTGCAGGCCCTGCGTGAAGTCGAGACCTGGCTGGAACTGCGCCTCGAGGACGCGAGCGGCGACTTCGCCCTCGGCGAGGAACGCTACCGGGAGCTGCTTTGGCGCCGTTACCGGATCGACCTGGACTGGAAGACGCTGAAGGGCGTGGCGCAGGCCGACCTGGCGCGCAACCTCGAGCTCCTGCGGACCACCTGCAAGCAGGTCGATCCGGAAATCACGATCGCCGAATGCGCCGCCATGGTGCGCGACGACAAGCCCGGGCAGGGCGCCGTGGCGCGCGCCAACGAACAGTTGCCGGAACTCCGGGAGTTCCTGGTCCAGGCGGACATCGTCGGCATTCCGAGCGACGAGACCGCCTTCGTGGCGGAGGCGCCCGCCTACCGGCGCACCAATTCCGCCTACATCGAGATTCCCGGCGCCTTTGAGGAAGGCCTGCCCGCCATCTACTACATCGCCGGCCCGGATCCGGAGTGGCCGCCGGAAGTGCAGCGGCAGTACGTGCCCGGTGAAGCCGACCTGCTCAACACGTCGGTGCATGAGGTCTGGCCCGGGCATTTCCTGCATTCGCTCTATATCAAGCGCTCCGGCAACCGGATGGGCAAGATCATCTGGAACGCCATGCTCAGCGAGGGCTGGGCCCACTACACCGAGGAGCTGATGCAGGAAGCGGGCCTGGCCGAAGGCAAGCCGCTGCTGAAGGTGGGTCAGATCCTTGATGCGCTGATGCGCGACGTGCGCTTCCTGTCATCCATCGGATTGCACGTGGAGGGCATGGACGTCGAGACCTCGCAACGGATGTTTGCGGAACTGGCCTACCTGGATCCGGGCAACGCGCAGCAGCAGGCGCTCAGGGGCACCTACGATCCCGACTACTTCGTCTACACGCTGGGCAAGCTGATCATCGTGAAGATGCGCGAGGACTGGACCGCGGACCGGGGCGGGCGCGCGGCCTGGAAGGAGTTCCACGAGCAACTTTTGTCGCTGGGCAACGCGCCGCTGCCGGCGCTGCGCGAGGCGATGATGGGCCCCGACGACCCCGGCCCCCTCCTCTGATCAAAACGCTTCACACTGGCGGGATCTATCCCGGCGGTCTGGATAGAATGCACAGCGCGTGGCCCGCGGGCTGACGCCTTCCGACGGATTGTCACCTTCTGGGAGCGGGTTTGATCCCCGCCGCGGGCTGCGCCTTGATCCATTGTAACCGTGTTTAGAGTCAACCGGTAACGAAGTTGCGGATGGCGCCAACCTTTCGCGTCAGGAATTCGGGGTTCTCGTAAGGCGGCATGTTGACGAAGCTCGCGCGCGGGGCGAGCGCCGCGGCTTCGCGGGTGTGTTCGAGCAGCGGGTCCTGCGCGTCGCAGATCGCCAGCGCTTCGCAGGTCAAAAGCGGCATGCGTTCGCGAACCCGGTGCGAGAAGGCCGCCCGGTAGGCCTTGTGATAGGTCGTGAGCGCCTTGAGCACTTCCACCGTCGCCTTGTGCAGCAATTCGGGCGCAACAATGCCCGTACCGCGCAGGTGCTGCTTGTCGCGCTTGAACCAGGGAAAGAAGATGTTCTGGTCGCGCATGAACTGAAACGCCCAGAGGTAGTGACGGCCTTCCAGGTCCGGGTGCACCTCCGGCGCGTAGTTGCTCAGCATGTCCTGACGCTCCTCGCCCTCGAACAGCGCAATCCCGTCCAGGATGACCTTGCCGATTCGCTTCGGCGCGGCAATGCCCAGTTCGATGGCCGTGTGCGCGCCGGTGTGGCTGCCATAGGCCGAGGCGCTTTCGATTCCCAGCGTGTCGAGCAGCGCCAGCATGGACGTGGCGAAATCCTCGATGCGGGGTTGCTCCATCTCGAGCGCGTCCGAGTCGCCGTTGCCCGGCGTGTCCGGGCAAACCACGTTCAGGGTCTCCGCCAGCGCCCCGCCCAGCGTGCGCATGCTCCACGACGACGTGGGCGAGGCGTGCAGCATCAGCAGCGTGCCCTGCGCCGAACCCGGAAAGTGATAACGGTAGTGAATGCGGCCCTTGGCCGTGTCGGCGAAAGCGCGGCTTAAGCGCAGCGGTGGAGCGTTTGACATGGACTTTCCCTTTTTGGTTGCGGGCGGCGTGCCGGTGTCGCGGCACGCCGCCCGAGAGCGCATATTGCCTCAAACCGGCGGGGCTGTGGTAAATTCCCGCACCCTGTCCGACGCGCGGGCAGGGGTTCCGGCAAGAGGGGTTCGGCATGGTCATCATCAAGAGAATACTGATCGGCATCGTGGCGCTGCTGGTGTTGTTTTTCGTCGTCGGCTTCCTGCTTCCGCGCGACGTTCGCGTCGAGCGCTCGGTGGAAATCGACGCATCGCCGCAAGCGGTGTTCACGATGGTCAACGACTTCCAGCAGTTCAACCGCTGGCAGCCCTGGGCGCAGATCGATCCCTCGACCCGCTACGTTTACGAGGGGCCCGCCACCGGCGCCGGATCGCGCATGACCTGGTACAGCGATCATCCCCAGGTGGCCGGCGGCATGCAGGAGATCACCCTGAGCGAGCCGTACTCCAGGGTGCGCATGGCGCTTGACTTCGGCACCGGCGGCCTCGCCAACGCCGACTATCTCATCGATGCCGCAGGCGCCGGCGGGTCGATCCTCACCTGGACGCTGGAGACGGACATTGGCGGCAACCCGGTGGCGCGCTATGTCGGGCTGATGATGGACGGCATGGTGGGTCCCGCATACGAGCAGGGCCTGGCCAATCTCAAGGAGATCCTGGAAAACCAGCCCAAACTCGAACCCGGACCGGCGATCATGGAAACCCCCGGCGGCTCCGACGCTTCGGGGGAAACGCAAACGGAAACCCGGGCCACCTAGATCCCCTGTCGCCCTGAGAGTAACGCCGAGGACTGCCGAGCATGACCCATCCATCCACCGCCTCCATCCGCAACATCGTTTTCCTCGGCCATTCCGGCGCCGGCAAGACCGTGCTGGCCGAGAAGCTGCTGGAGGCTTCCGGTGCGATCAAGACGGCGGGCAGCATCGAACGCGGCACCACGGTGTGCGACTACCGCCCGGAAGAAAAACGCCTGCAGTACTCGGCCGATGTCGCGCTCTGCCACTTCGAGCACGACGGCGCCCGCGTCAACCTGATCGACACGCCGGGCTCGGCGGACTTCGCGGGGCGCGCGCTGGGCGTGCTGCCCGCCGCCGAGACCGCCATGGTGGTCATCAACGCCGCCGCCGGCATCGAACTGATGACCCGCAGGGCGATGGACGCGGCCGGAGAGATGAAGCTGGCCCGGTTCATCGTCGTCAGCCATATCGACAGCGAGACCGCCGACCTGCCCGGCCTGATGGAGCAGATCCGCGATTCCTTCGGGCGCGAGTGCATCCCGCTGAACCTGCCGGCCGGCAACGCCGCGCGTGTCGCCGACTGCTATTTCAATCCGGAAGACGCGGACACCGACTTCGATTCGGTCGCCGGGGCGCACACCGCCATCGTCGACCAGGTCGTGGAGCTGGACGACGACCTGATGGAGCTGTACCTGGAAGAGGGCGAGGACATGAACCCGGAGCAGCTGCACGGAGCGTTCGAACGCGCTCTGCGCCGCGGCCACCTGGTGCCGGTGTGTTTCGTATCCGCCGCCACCGGGTCGGGCATCAACCAGCTGCTCAACGCGATGAACCGGCTGGCGCCGTCGCCGCGCGAGGGCAATCCGCCGGCGTGCTCGCTGAACGGCGAGGCGGTCACGCTGAAGGCGGACAAGGACGCGGACGCGGTCGCGCTGCTGTTCAAGATCAACGTCGATCCGTACGTCGGCAAGATGGGCGTCTTCCGCGTTTTCCAGGGCCAGGTGAACGTCGGCGATTCGCTTTATCTCGACGACCAGCGCAAGGCGATCAAGGCGGCGCACCTGTACGCGCTGCAGGGCGCCGAGTCGCATGAAGTCCAGTCGGTCGGCCCCGGCGGCATCGCCGCGCTGTCGAAAATCAACGAACTCTCGTACGGGGGCGTCCTGCATGCGGACCACGCGCAAGACCAACTGAAATTCGGCGACGCGCCGCTGCCGGCGCCGATGCACGGCGTCGTTCTGGAACTCACCCGGCGCGGCGACGAGAAGAAGCTGTCCGACGCGCTGGCCAAGCTGACGGCCGAAGACCCCAGCCTGCTGCTGGAGTTCGATTCGCAGGCCAACGAGACCGTCCTGCGCGGCATGGGCGAGCTGCACCTGCGGGTCATCCTCGACCGCATGAGCGAGGAGTTCAACCTCGAGGTCGAGACCCGGCAGCCGCGCATCGCCTACCGCGAGACGGTGACGCGCAAGGCCGAAGGGCATCACCGCCACAAGAAGCAGACCGGCGGCGCGGGCCAGTTCGGCGAGGTGTTCCTGAACATCGAGCCGCTGCCGCGCGGCGGCGGCTTCGAGTTCGTCGACAAGGTGGTGGGCGGCGTGATTCCTTCGCAGTTCATGCCGGCGGTCGAGAAGGGCGTGCGCCAGGTGCTGCTGGAAGGCGCCGTGGCCGGCTACCCGCTGCAGGACATCCGCGTGACCGTGTACGACGGCAAGCACCATCCGGTCGATTCCAAGGAAGTCGCCTTCGTCGCCGCCGGCAAGAAGGCCTTCCTGAACGCGATCAGCAAGGCCCGGCCCATCGTGCTGGAGCCGATCGCGAAGATCGAGGTCACGACGCCGGGCCAGCACATGGGCGACATCGCCGGCCACCTGTCCGGCTCGCGCGGCCGCATCAGCGGCAACAACTCCGTTCCGGGCAACCAGGTGGTCATCTCCGCGCAGGCCCCGATCGGCGAACTGGGCGACTTCCAGACCCGGCTGAAGTCAATGACCGGAGGCGAGGGCGCCTACACCATGGAATTCGACCACTACGCCACCGCCCCTCCCCCGATCCAGAAGGCCCTCGAAGAAGCCTTCAAACCCAGCGACGACTAACCCCGTGAGAGAGCAGTTCCCACCCTCTGCACACAAGGGGAATGAGCCCCCTGGGAGTGAGGGCATTGCCCTCACAGCGGTCCCGCCCTCCAACCCGGAAGAAAGCACGCCTAATCCAGCTACGCGGAAAGCGATGGAAGAGTTGGAACAGGGCAAGGGCAAGCGTTTCGACAGCGCCGAGAAGTTGTTCGAGGACCTCGGCATATGAAATGCTGAAAGCAGCCGCTTAAGCGGCTGCCGACAAGCAATCTAAGCGAAGGGAACGACGCGGGAACCGAGGATGGCAGCGTCGCGTGTAAGCAGCGGCACTTGATGCACCACGCTGGTCGCGGCTATCAACTCATCGGCCGGGTCGCCGGTGAAATCGAGCCGGGTCGAGGTTCGCGCGATTTCCAGACTGATGGGCCATTGGTGAATTCCGCTAATCACTCGAACGACTTCGCGGTCATCGAGTTCGAGCGTGATGCGGCCCAGTTGCGCCAGCTTGGCTAATTCCCAGAGCACGATTGCCGAAATGCTCCATTCGTTGCGCTCCAGCAACTCCCTTTCGCGGGGGCGCAGACCGTCGCTGAGGGCGTGGACCAGGATGTGGGTATCAAGATTCAGCATTGGCCTGCCAAACGGATCCGGTACTCAGCAGGTCACCATTAACGACGATCTTGTTCTTGAGACTCCCGATCAGCGGAGCGGACCCGCGTTCGTAGGGCACAACCCGCGCCACCGGCTTGCCGTGCTTGGTCACCACGAGGCCCTCGGGATCGAGGTGATCCAGCAGGGACAGACATTGTTGCTTGAACTTCGCCGCGCCCACGGTCTTCATGACGTACTCCGTAAAATGATAAAGTGGACACATTATATGTCCACTTTCCGGTTGGGCTGGGGCAGGGGGTCGCTGGCCGCGTTTGGCGTCAGGCTTTCCAGACCAGCGGGTACTGGTCGCTGTCGAGGCGGTCTCCGTCCTTGAGCAGGCTGTTGCGCAGGGCCCGGTTGGTGCCCGGGTGGTTGGAATAGATGACGTCGTCGCCCGTGTACCGGACCGTGTAGCCGCGCCGGCGGACCTGTTCGCTGGTGTTGCCGCCGGCGCCGTGAAGCGTCAGCGCGTGGAAGGCGTAGACGTCCCCGGGTTCGAGATCGAAGCTGACGATGTCGTAGTCGCCCCGCGCCGATTCGATATCGGGCACCGTTTCGTAGTCCGGGTTTCTTTCATATTCGTCGACGTTGGTCCGCCCGAAAACCTCCGGCTGATAGAACCGCCCCCAGCGATGGGAGCCGCGCACGAACTCGAGCGCGCCGGTCTCGGCGGTGGTGGGATCGAGCGCCACCCAGAACGAAAGGATCTGGTAGCCCTTGACGGACCAGTACGGCTGGTCGTTGTGCCAGCGGGTGCGGTTGGCCGTGCCGGGTTCTTTCACGAAGAGCTGGTCGTAGAGCAGGTTCACCCTGCTGCAGTCGAGTATCTGCGCGGCGATGCGCGGCAGGGGTGATTCGAAGCAAAAGCGCCGGAAGCCGTCGTGGAATTCCCAGGTGCGCAGGTTGCCGTGAAAGCGTCCCTTCCCGTCCTCCGGCTCATAGCCGTGAAAATAGGGCGCCGGGTTCGCGATGTCGGCCTCGATGGCGTCGGCAATGACTCGCCGCCACTCCGCGTCAACGACGCCGCGCAGGGCGACGACTCCATCCGCGTGAAAGGCTTCGATTTCGTTTGGGCTCAGTTTCATTCTCGTTACCCGCGATCCAGTCGTATCTCCGAAAGGGGCTCAAGCGTGTCGATGGCTTCAACTCCCAGCTCCCGGTCCCATGCGAACTGCCTGACCGTCAATCCGTCGGGATCGATATCCAGGATCGAGAAACCGTTTCTTTCCACCGGCTCCAGGCGTTCGTCGATCGTCACATCGTTCGGCGGTGACGCGCCGATTCCGCGGGCGTTGCTTGGCCAACCGTTCCCCGTGCCGATCGATCCGGAGAGAAAGACGTTGACGGGCGAGTCAAGACCCGTCCCACCGCTCTCGAGTATTCGGCCGGCCGCGACCGCATGCAAATCGCCCGACACGACGACCGGGACCCGGGATTTCTGTCCGCCGATTGCCGACAGGAGCCGCTGGTGCTGGCTGAACCATCCCGATTGCCAATACGGTTTCGGTTGTTCCACTCCCAGGCGGCCGTCCGCCTGCAGCACATCCGGATACCACTCGCCCCACTTGCCGGCCGTCCAGCCGAAGGGTGTGGATGGAACGTGCACGAGGTGGCGAACGGACGTCTCGTCCCGGGTGCGGGCCGTGATCCAGCGTTCGGCGTCCTCTTCGACGAATCTCGCCGACGGTCCGGCAAGCGATATGAACCGGCGGCAGTCGTACAGGAGGAACTCGGCGAGCTCGCCCCAGCGAAAGGAACCATACGATTCGCTGATGCCGTCGGCATGCGAACCGGCGAGATGGACCGGGCGCATGGGGTCGGGCAGGAATTCCGGGAAATACAGGCTCTGCTGGGCCCGTCCGAGACGGGCGCTGAAGTTACCCGGCGGAAAGGTCACGAATTCGTCCGTTCCCTCGTCGTTCTCGAAGTAATCGTGGTCATCCTGGGTCAGGATGAGCGGAATCGAGCGAAAGTCGGTCCCGTACAGGCTCGCGATCTGTTCGTCCAGGCACCGGGTCAGCACGATCTCGTTGTTCGATCCGAACAGCGGCCTGTCGCGGTCGAACTTGCCGTAACGGCCGTAGATCCGCTCGCGGTTCGCCGCGTGCTGCCCGCCGCGCTTGCGGGGCGAAATCCACTGGTCGAAGTAGGTCTGATCGCCGATGCCGATCGCGATATCGGGCCTGAAGTCCAGCGCCCGCCGCAGCAGTCTCCGGCGGGTGGACACCGGCAGGAATCGCCATTCGCCGTTCAGCCATTGCGCATCGTCCGGACCGCCGGCGCAGGTGTACATCAGCACCCGCAGGTGCTCCTTCGATGCATCCAGGGCAGGCGCCGTTCGCACCGGCCAGCTTTCCGCCAATGGGCCGCCCCCGCCGGCTTGCAGCAGCAACTCGTACTCCGTGTCGCTTTCCAGCCCCGTGGCATGGAACGACCAGAAGCGACCCTGGCTGTCGCGCCGCCGGCCCGGAAATACCGATGCGCCGATCTTCAGATGCGGCCCGGACTGCGGTTCGGCAAACGATGCCTTGATCCGAATGCTGTCGTGGTTCGACAGGGGAATCAGGTGCCTGATCCGGCCTTCAGACCATTGCGGAGTCGCAGCCCCCGGCATCCCGACCAATGCCGACGCGGAGAACAGGCCCGCCTGGTAAAGAAACTCTCTTCGGTCCACGCTATTTCCCCGACTTCAGCAGGGTCTGCCGGTAGTCCTCGGGAATGAACTCGACATCCTCGTTGCGCAGGAGAAAAGCCAGCTTCGCGCTTTCTTCCACCTCCTCGATGCCGAACACGGCGGCCCGCAGCGACCGGGCGGCCACGACCGGGCCGTGATTGGCGATGATGATGCCGGAATGGGTCCGGGCCTTTTCCTCGATGACCGGGCCCAGCGCTTCATCGCCGGGCGGGAAGAAGGGGACCTTCGCCACCCGGCCGACCTTCATCAGCACGTAGGGCGTAATCGGCGGAAGCATGTCTTCGGTATCCAGACCGCGAAGACAGGACAGGCACACGGAGTAGGTGGAATGCAGGTGCGCGACGGCTCGCCGGTCCGCGTCCGCGCGATACATGGAAAGGTGCATGAATCCTTCCTTGGTCGGCTTGTCTCCGTCGATCCAGTTGCCTTCGGAATCGAGCCGCGACAGCCTGGCCGGATCGAGAAAGCCCAGGCTGGTGTCGGTGGGCGTCACCAGGTATCCGCCGTCGTCGAGGCGCGCGGACAGGTTCCCGGTGCTGCCGGACGTCAGCCCGCGCTCGAAAAGCGAACGGCCGAGCCGGGCGATTTCGTCCCGCAGCCTGTTTTCAGTATTCACGACACTATTGTCCCGCCATTACGGCCAGGGCCTTCTCGAAAAAGTCCGGCGCCCCGAAATTCCCCGACTTCAACGCAATCGCATAGCCATCGCCCGCATCCGGCGAGTACAGGGCCGGCACGCCCGGGTCGATTTCCCGGCCCACCGCGAGCCGCGCCGGAGCCAGTGCATCGATCACGGCGCCCGACGTTTCGCCGCCGGCCACGACGATGCGTTCGAAGCCTGCCTGCCTCAGCAAGACCGCCGTGCTTCCGAACAGTTCGTCCAGCCGCGCGGCGATCCTTTCGACGCCGTACCGATTCTGGAGCCGGGAGACGCTGTCCGGCGCGTCGCTCGAATAGGCCAGCGGCGACCTGCCGCGATATTGCTCGAGCGACGCAAACAGCTCGGCGGCCGCAAACCGGCCCTCCATCACGGCGGCAATGTCAATGGCGATGGACGGGTGTCTCCCGGCATGGTTTTCGACCTGCATCCGCGTGGCCTTCGAGCAGCTTCCGGCCAGAATGACGCCCGGCCCATCGACCGCCCCCGCGGCGTCGATGGGCCGGGAGCTGCGGGCGCTTGCCGGAAAGTTGCGGGGCAGGGCGGCCGCCATGGCGGAGCCTCCGGTCACCAGGGGCGAGTGTTTGACGGCATCGCCAAGTATCGCGAGATCACCGTCTTCGACTGCGTCGGCGATGACCAGGACATTGCCGGATTCGGCGCACTCGTCCAGGGTCCGCGACACCTCCGCCGGTCCCTTGCGAATGGTGTCCAGGGGCACGTGGCCCACGGGCGCCTGAGTCTGGGCGCGCAGCCAGCGCCGGATGTCCGGGTCCGTCATCGGGTTGAGCGGGTGGTTTTCCATCCCGGACTCGTTGAGTAGCCGGTCCTGTACGAACAGGTGGCCCTGGTACACCGTGCGGCCGTTCTCGGGAAAAGCGGGGCAGGCCACGACGCCCTTGACGCCCAGGGCATCGGCCAGCGCTTCGCCAACCGGGCCGATGTTGCCTTCCGGGGTCGAGTCGAAGGTGGAGCAGTACTTGAAGAAAATCTGGCTCGCGCCCTGCGACAGCAGCCATTCGAGGGCCCGCAACGACTCGCTGACGGCACGGCCCGCCGCGATCGATCGGCTCTTCAATGCCACGACGCCGGCATCGACCGCCCGGGTATCGGCGCCTTCCGGCACGCCCAGGAAAATCGTGGCCGCCAGTCCGTCGTCGCCGGCCATGCCGCGCGAGATGGCGTTGGCGATATCGCTGGCGCCGGTGAAATCGTCGGCGATGACTCCGAGCAACATATCGCGGCGCCTCAGTCCCCGCCAAGTAGAGCGCGAAGCTGCCCGACGGCCGAATCCGGACTGGTGAAGACCGGGACGCTGGTGGCGCGTTCGCAATCCGCGTTCGCGCAGGCCATGGAGAACTGGCCCAGCATGATGGCGTCGGCGTCCGATACCCGGCCGGCGGCGGCCGCAATCAGCGAGTTGTGCGTCGTCTCGTCGCCGCGGCGCAAGGCGTCGAGTGCACCGGGAACGTAAACGGTCGTCAGGCGAGCCGAGGGCCGCGCGCAGTCCGCCAGTTCCGCGAACTCGGCGGCCATGGCCGGACCTGCCGGCTCGAACGTGACCAGAAGCGCCGGCGCGTCGCCGCAATCCAGCGCGGCGCGAAACATCGCTTCGTTGGGTTTCAGTACGGGAATGGACATCTGCCCCGCCGCCGCCTCGATCGCTTCGCCGAACGCCGAACAGGCGAACAGTATCGCCTCGGCGCCGCAATCGGCGGCATAAGCCGCGAGCGTGTGAATTCTCCGGCGCAGATCTTCCGTCAGCTGCGGCTGGCGCTGGCGGTCCCGCGACAGGCCGTCGTCGAGGACATGGGTCAGTTCGGTATCGCTCCAGTTCCGCTCAAACGCATCGGCAACGGGCGCCATCGACGCTTCGGTCGCGTGAATGACGGTGATTCGCCGTTGGTCCATGGTGCGGCGTTCGGCCTCAGATGACGTCTGCGACTGCCTCCGAGAACGCGGCGGTCGATGCGCCGCCGCCGAGATCCCTGGTCCTGGTATTCGGGTCCTCCAGCGCCTTGTCCACGGCGGCGGTCATGATCGATCCCGCTTCAAGATACTTCGGCCGGTCGCGGTGCTCGCCGATCCAGGACAGCAGCATCGCGATCGAAAGCATCATCGACGCCGGGTTGGCGATGTTCCTGCCCGCGATGTCTGGTGCGGAACCGTGCTGCGCCTGGGCGCAGCACAGCGTGTCGCTGGCCATGACCGATCCGGCCAGTCCGAGGCTGCCCGAGAGTTCGCTGGTAAGGTCGCTCAGAATGTCGCCGTAGAAATTGGTGGTCACCAGCACATCGAACGCCTCCGGAGTACGCACCAGGTGAGCCGCCGCCGCATCGACCAGGAGCTCCTCGAGTTCCACTTCCGGGAAATCCCGGCCGACGTCGCGCACCGCCTCCAGAAAAAGGCCGTCGGTCATGTGAAAGCTGTTGGCCTTGTGGATTGCCGTGACCTTCTTCCTGCGCTTCATCGCCCATGCAAACGCCTGGCGGGCAATGCGCTCGCTGCAGTGGCGCGTGATCTTCCGCGTCGACAACGCCATGTCCGGAGTCGGCATGACTTCACCCCAGCCCCGCGTCATGTTCCGATCGGGATAAAAGCCCTCGGTAGCCTCGCGCATGATCACGAGGTCCATCGTCTTGCCCCCGGCGAGATTGGACGGAAGAAACGGCCGCGTGCGCGCAGGCCGGATATTGGCGTAGAGGTCCAGCCCCACCCTGAATCCGGCGGACACGTTTCGCCCTCCCTTCTCCGGCGGCGGATAGTCGGCATGCGACTGGGTTCCCAGGATGACGCCGTCGCAATCCCGCGCTTTTTCAAGCACCTCGTCGCGCAGGGTCGTACCGTGCTTTTCGAGACTCGCAAAGCCGACGTCGTCATACTCGTAGTCCAGGTCCAGCCCGAGTTTGCCGTCCAGTGCGCGGAGCACCTTCATCGAAACTTCTATGATTTCCGGTCCGATGCCGTCGCAAGGTAATACCAGGAAATTCATCGTGTTTCGCGCCGCTGGCCGTGACGAAGCGTTACATATTGGCTAAATGTGTGACAAAATGCAATATCGGTGCCAAAAGAACGAATTTCGGGGACGGTTGTGTATTTTGTTGTGCAAAAACCCATAATCGTCTGGATATGTCCCGCGTCGCATTGATACTTGCCCTGGCTTTCGCGTGGGCCGATGCCGAGGCGGACTCCACGTACCCGGTCAGGAGTTTGACCTATACCGTTGCATTCGGTCCCGGCGGCGGCAACGATCTGATGTCGCGCACGGTCGTTGACATTATCAGGCAATACGGGCTGTACGGCGACCAGCACGTTCGGATCGAGAATCGCCCCGGCGGCAGCGGCGCGATCGGATATGGCCGCGTGGCGCGGCAGGCCGGGAACGCCTATGTCATTACATCGACCAGCGGGAGCTTCCTGACCACGCCCATCGTGTCGGAAACAAGCTGGACCTGGCGCGATTTCACGCCGATCGCATTGCTTGCCCTCGACGCGATGTTCCTGGTCGTGCGCACCGATTCCCCGTTTGTCTCGATTGACGGGTTCGTCACCCGCGCCAGGCAATCCGATATGAAGATCGGCGGAAACGGGGCGACCGGACCGGACCGGGTCGTTGCGGGCCTGTTGGCCGAATCGGCCGGAATCGAATTCACCTACGTTCCATTTCAGAACGGATCGGGCCTGCTGACCGGCCTGACGTCCAGCAGTCTCCACGCCCTCGTCTCGAATCCGTCGGAGGTCATGGGCCAGGTCGCGGCCGGCAACTTCCGGGTGCTTGCGTACTCGGCGGATTCCAGGAGCACGGTCTATCCGGAGGTTCCGACCTTCGTCGAGCAGGGTTACGAGGTCGAATTCGCGGTGCCGCGCGGTATCGTCATGCCCGCCGACATTCCGGCCGATGTTCGCGACTGGTGGATTGACGTGCTCAAGAAGGTGGTCGCCACCCCGGAATGGAAGAACTACCTGGAATCCAGGGGCCTGTCGGCCGCCGTGCTCTGGGGGGATGACTTCGGGGACTATCTCGGCAGGACGGACTCGGAATATCGCCGTATCCTGAATTCGTTCGGTTCAATCCACTGACCGGACGCCAGGGCCCGCGATGCGTTTCCTCTTTTCGATGGCCTTGCTTGCGTTTTCCCTGTCGTATACGGGATACGCACTGTATTCCCTTGACCTGCTTGACAGGGCGGATCGCCTCGGCCCGGGTTTCTTCCCCGCAATCGTCGGCGTCCTGCTGATCGCCACGACCGCCGCCAACGGCATCCGCGAGTATCGCAGGCAACGGGAGGCGGGGACGGCGCTTGACGCGCTCTGGCGCGACGTGGCCGAAATGACGGGCCTGATCGCCCTTTTCCTGGTATTGCTGCCGTATGCCGGCAGCCTGTTGACGATATTCGCGTTTACCGGCCTGTATCTCTACCGGTTCAATCGCGGCCGGGGATGGTTCAACGCCGTATACGCCGTGGCCTTCTCGGCCGCGGTCTACCTGTTGTTCGAAGTCGTGTTGCAGGCGGGACTTCCGCAGGGCGTGCTGGCGCCGTTGTACTAATGGAAGACCTCTTTGCCAATCTTGCGTCGGGTCTCGCTCTGGCCTTGTCGCTCGAGAACCTGGTCTTCCTCGTTGTGGGCGTGTCCGTGGGAATGCTGGTCGGCCTGTTTCCCGGATTCGGGCCGGCCGCGGGAATCGCGATCCTGATTCCGATGACGTTGGGGCTGGAACCCACGACGGGGATCATCCTGCTGGCCGGCATCTACTACGGGGCCATGTACGGCGGAACCATCACTTCGATTCTGATCAACACCCCGGGCGAGTCCGCCACCGTGGCGTCGACGCTCGACGGCTACCCGCTGGCGCAGGCCGGGCGGGCCGGGCCGGCGCTCGTGATGCAGGCGGTCGCCTCTTTCGTCGGGGGCGCGGTCGGCGTCGTCCTGATATGCGCATTCGCTCCCGCGCTTTCGAGTTTCGCCGCGTCATTCGGCCCGTCGGAATACTTCCTCATTGTTTTCCTGGGGCTGCTGCTGCTGGCTACGCTGATGGGCGACAGCCTGCTCAAGGGCATCATCTCCGCGCTTTTGGGGTTCGCCATATCAACCGTCGGCGTGGATGTCATCAGCGGCGCGCAGCGGTTCACGTTCGGTTCGCCGGAACTGATAGACGGCATCTACTTCGTTCCGGTGGCGATCGGGCTGTTCGGAATCGGCGAACTCCTGAACTGCATCTACACCGGCGAACACAAGAAGCCCGCGAAGCGCATCAGCGTGACGATTTTTTCCAGGGCGTTCTGGCCGCGGGCCGGAGACTTCCGGATTTCCCGCTTCACGTTCGCGCGCGGATCGCTGATCGGTTTCATCGCAGGCGTGCTGCCGGGCTCCGGGGCAACGATTGGTTCGATTCTTGCCTATTCGGTCGAGAAGAGGGTGGCCAGGGACCCCGGGGAATTCGGCAAGGGCGACATCCGCGGCCTGGTGGCGCCCGAGGCGGCCAACAATGCGGCGTCCGCGGGGGCGATGGTGCCGCTGATCTCTCTCGGAATCCCGGGATCGGGGGCCACGGCGGTACTGCTCGGCGCCCTGCTGATGTGGGGCCTGCAGCCGGGACCGATGCTCATCGTCGATAATCCGGACTTCGTCTGGGCCCTGATCGGCAGCATGTACCTGGGCAACCTGATGCTGGTGCTGATGAGCGTGGTGGCCATTCCCCTGTTCATCAAGTTTCTGGACGTTCCCTACCGCCTGGTCGTGCCCGTGATCGTGACGCTTTGTATTGTGGGCACGTTCGCGCTGCATTCGAGCATGATCGAAACGTGGATCCTGCTCGCGACGGGCCTGCTGGGCTTCGGCATGAAGCGCTTCGGTTATTCGCCGGCGGCCACGGTTCTCGCCGTCGTGCTCGGCGGCATGGCGGAGAACGCTTTCCTCCAGTCTCTGCTGATCGGTGACGGGAGCCTGCGGATCTTCATCACCCGGCCGATCTCGCTGGCGTTGACCGCCGTTGCGGCAGCGATCTTTGTGGCGGCCGCCGTAGTCCGGCTGCGCGCACTTCGCCGCTAACCCTTCCGCCCTTCGTTCGTCCCCCTCCTCGTTGGAAGCGCCATCCTGGCTCGATTCTCGCTGTCCTGCTTCAACGTTCCCACGAGGAGGGGGACGAACGAAGGGCTTAAGCTGGCGCCGCGCGCTAGAAGTCGACGAGATCGGGGCGGCGCGAAGCGGTCTTCTTCGCGAGCGCTCCCTGCAGGTGCTTCTTCAGCGCATAGGATGCTTCGATGAGTTCGCCCGCGGCCAGAAGGTCGATGATCTCGATGTGCTGCCTGCACTGCGAATAAAGCCTGTCCGCGTCGAGTTTCGCCCGGTACTCGAGAAGCCGGCGCATGCGGTTGGCCCGCACCAGCGACATATGGAAGAAGGGGTTGCCGGAAAGCTGAATGAGACTCTCGTGAAAGTCGGAACCGGTGTTCAGAAGACGTTCGAGACGCAGCTTCTCGACGTCGGTTTCGAGCAGTCGTTCCTGGTCGTCGCGCAGTTCCGTCAATCGCTTCCTGTCGGGGGTAAACGTGGGCTCGAGTATCGCGGCGGGTTCGATCGTCATGCGCAGGCGGTAGATCTGCTCGAAGGCCTGCGGCGTCTTCGCCACCGGAAGGAAGCGCCAGCCGTATCCTTTCTTGCGCTCCGCCCAGCCTTCCCGCGTGGCGCGAAGCAGGATGTCCTTCAGCTCGGCCTTGGTCAGGTCGTAGCGCGTCTGCAGGAAAAGCTCCGTGACCTCTTCGTCGATCGCGTCGGTCAGCCAGTCCTCGGCGAGCCGCCGATAGACGTCCTGGTCTTCCAGGTTTTGCGACGAAGCCTGCACCAGCTGCTCGATCCGGCCGGGCCGCTTGTCGGTCGCGAAAAAGCCGCGGTTCCTGCGCTGCTCGAGAACACCCTTGTCGGACAGCAGGTGCATTGCGTCGCGCACCGGTGAGCGGGAAACGCCGAACTTGTCGGCCAGCGACTGCGACCGGAGATGGTCGCCCGGCTTGATGTCGCCGGACTGGATCATGACCAGGATCTCGTGCGCCGTCCTGCGCGCTAGGTCGCCGTTTCTCAGTTCGGCCATGCCGGCATTCTAGCGTCGTGACACGCTCATATTGCCGCATCAGAGCTTGCGTAGCGTGTCCCTGCAAGGCGCAGCCGGCACGGAATACTCGCCGTATTGCGAACGGCTGCAACGCCGCAGGGGCGCGCTACGCCCGCTCCCGAAGGGCGCGTCTCCCCTGGCCCGTGGCGGCGTTGCGCCCCTTGGCAATGGGACGCGCCATTCCCGGCGGGACGCGCCTTGCCACGAACCAGGGGAGACGCGCTGATGCGGCAATATGAGCGTGTCACGACGCTAGTATGGGTCATGAATTGCGCCGATCGGCAAAGTAATACAAAGTTCAGTTTACCAATTCCTCCACGTTGTGACAGGATTGGATTTTGAATTAGAATAAACCAATACTCTTTTGGGGACGAAATCATGCGTCATTCGAGAATTTCAAGGCTGTTCGGCGCCGCCGGCGCCCTGCTCCTGGGATTGTCCGTGGTCCAGACCGCGTCGGCCCAGGCGGAACTGGAGGAAATCATCGTCACGGCCCAGAAACGCGAACAAAGCCTTCAGGATGTTCCCGTGGCCGTTACGGCGTTCACAAGCGAGGAACTCGCGGATCGTACGATCAGCAACCTGTTCAGCATTGCGGATTCCACGCCCAACCTGCAGATCGGAACATCGGGCACCGGTTCGCAGAACGCCATCGTTTTCATTCGGGGGATCGGGCAGACCTCCAACCGCGTCAATCTCGACCAGGGCGTTGGCACCTACGTGGACGGAATCTACCGGACCAACGTCTGGGGCGGCCTTTTCGACCTGCTCGATGTGGAGCGCATCGAAGTGCTGCGCGGACCGCAGGGGACCCTGTACGGCAAGAATGCGCTGGGCGGTGCGATCAACGTGATATCGAGGCGTCCGAACACGGCCGAAACGGGCGGTGAAGTGTCGGCCGCCCTCGGCAGTTACAGCCGGGTCGATGCCAGGGCCTCGGTGAATATTCCCCTGATCCAGGATCAGCTTGCCCTCCAGTTGTCGGCCATTTCCCGAAATGCCGACGGCTACATAGAAACACCGAACGACCTGGACTTCGGAAGTCAGGACAATACGGGCTTTCGCATTGCCGCACTCTGGAACCTGTCGGATACGGCGACCTGGTTGCTGAGCGCCGACCAGATGCGCACGGATTCCAACGGATCGCCGATCTACCACGCCTGGGTCAACCCGAACGCGCGGTTGCCCGCGCAATACAACGCGCTGGTGGACGGGGGCCATATTCCGGGTCCGCGCTACGCAGAATCGTCCATTGCCACCGATCCATTGAGTTCGAACGCCACCGACCCGCTGGCGCGAAACAAGACCGACCAGGAATCCGTCACCAGCCGGCTGGAATTCGAATTCGGCGCCGCAACCATTGTTTCGCTTACCTCGTTCAAGACCTACGAAACGTCGGATGGCTTCGACGCCGACGGTTCGGTCCTGGAGGTGTCGAACAACCGGCGTTGGCTGGACGGCGAAACGTTCAGCCAGGAGTTTCAGCTGAATGGCGTTTACCTGCAGGACCGGCTGAACCTGACGACCGGCGTCTACTACCTCCGCGACGAGTTGGATTTCGGTGCGGCGGCCGGCAACTCCAATTCGGCCATTCCGTTTGTCGGGATCGTGCCCCGCATTCGCGATTACAACACGGGCAATTCGATTCAGCAGGATCTCGACAGCTACGCGTTCTACGCCAGCGGCACTTATTCCCTGACCGAACGCGCGCGGGTGACGCTCGGCCTTCGTTACATGAACGAGGAGAAGTCGCAAGCCAGTTCGTCGACCCGCGGGCGCAGCACCCGGCCGGCGACCATCAGCGCATCGGCCAAGGGCGACTGGTCCAATACGTCCCCCCGGGTTTCTCTTGAGTACGACCTCAACGACGCGACCATGCTGTACGTCACCGCAGCCCAGGCGTTCAAGTCGGGAGGGATCGGCGACACCGTTCTCGTAGACAGCCAGGGCAACAACTTCCTGCTCCCGTTCAACGAAGAGACGCTCTGGTCGTACGAAGTGGGTATGAAGGCGGACTGGGCGGACGGCCGGGTTCGGGCCAATCTGGCGGCCTTCTTCATGGATTACGAGGACCTCCATGTGCGCACCACGCTGTTCGATCCGAACAGCGGATCCCAGGTCCGCACATTCTTCAATGCCGGCAGCGCCGAGGCCAGCGGACTCGAGGCCGAGATCTCGGCGCTGGCGAGCGACCGGTTCGTCATTCAGGCCAGCGTCGGGTTCCTCGATACGCAGTACAACGAGGACGTGATCGACGAATTCCGTGGCGACGTGCTGCTGGTGGTCGGCGAGGCGCTCCCGTTCGCGCCGGAACTCTCGTATTCGCTGTCGGCGATTTATTCCGCTCCTCTGGCGAACGGCCGCGAATTGCGTCTGCGGGCGGACTACTCTTGGCGTGACGAATTGCTGTGGGACGCAACCGGCGCGGTCGATGAGCGCGACGGCGAGGATTCGTACGGTCTCCTGAACGTGAGCGCCACCTACGAATTCGAGCGTTGGTCGCTCACGGCCTTCGGCCGCAACGTGACCGACGAGATCTACGACATGAACGGCTTCGTGAACAGCCGGGTCGTGGGCGCGAACTGGCGGCAACGCGGCAGGCCGGCGGAGTGGGGACTGCGGGCCACCGCCCAGTTCTGAGGCTACATTGCGGCCTACCACCGACCTGTCCGACGACCACGAGGACAGCAGCTCGACCTGCGCGACCCAGTTTCGCGACTTCGGCGGCGTTCGATTCCGGCCGGGCCACTGGGTCTATTGCGACGAAGACGGCGTTCTCGTCTCCGCGACGCAACTGAAATAGGGCCTGATGACCAGCTGTCCGCCCGTCGCAAGCTACGGCAAGGGCGTTGGCGGCGGGATCGCCCAGCGTCGCCTGGGGGGGAGGACGTCCCGTCCTCCCGGAAGGCGGGACGCCTTCCCTCCCGGGAGAACGCTCGCGCTGCTCGCCGCCACCGCGTTCACACTTGCATCGTGCGAACCTCCCAGGGACCCACCGTCCGCCGAACCGCCGTACGTAATCGTCGAGCGCGAGTTCCAGACGGACTACATGCGCGGACTTCCGCCGCCGCCCGACAGGCTCGTTGACAGCGACCACTCCTGGGCGCTCGACCCGGACAAGGGCAAATGGTCGTTCCAGAACATAAGCAAGATCCTGCCGACGGAATTTGTCAGCCGGGGCGCCGGACCGGTTCTTCCGCTGGCCTACGAACGGACCGGGCTGCTGCAGCAGCCGTTCATGGCTCCGGACTCGACGCGCGCGCCGCTGCAGCGGATTCTCAAGGACATGGGAGTCGACGGGTTCATTTTTCTGAAGGACGGCGTCGTGCGGACCGAGGTCTATTTCAACGGTTTCGGGCCGGGCGGCCGTCACATCGGGTTCTCGGTCACGAAGTCGCTGGTCGGCTCGCTGATGGGCATCCTGATTCACGAAGGCCGCGTGGACCTGGCGCAGACGGTCGAGCATTACCTGCCGGAACTGGCGGTTTCCGGTTACGGCGACGCGACCATTCGCCAGGTCCTGGACATGACCACGAACGTGGTCTGGAATCACGACCGGGCGGATCCCACTTCGCAAGTGGACCTCAATTCCAGGGCCGGCGGATTTCAGTCGCGGTCCGCCGATTTTCCTTTTGCGAACACGCTCGAGTTCCTGCAGTCGGTGGAGAAGGCCGGAACGCATGGCGAAGCCGGCCTGTACAACCCGGGCAACACCGAAACGCTGGGCTGGATCATTTCGAGGCTGGAAGGAAGGAACTGGCAGGAGGCGTTCGCCGAGCGCATCTGGTCCCGGCTGGGCGCCGAGCATGATGCGCTGATCACGGTCGATCCGGGCGGGCACGGTTTCGCCACGGCCGGGTTCAGCGCCACGCTCCGCGATTTCGCGCGCTTCGGCCTGATGCTGGAGCAGGAAGGTCGATTGAACGGCGAGCAGATCCTGCCCGCGGACTGGCTGCACGACGTGCGCACCGGCGACGCCCGGGCGCTGGCGGCCTGGCAGGCTTCCGAGGAAGCCGCCAAGCGGCCCCACGTCGCCTTCTACCGCAATCACTTCAGGGTTCTGAACGGCGAGCGGGGCGAATTCGTCGCCCAGGGGCACATGGGGCAACGCATCTACGTGAATATGGAGTCGAACGTCGTCGCCGTATTTCTGTCGGTGACCCCGTCGCGACCGCTGCGCAATTTCCAGGTCGATCTGATCCGGGAAATCGACGCATCGCTCGACCGGGGCCACGCCTCCCGAAGCCCTGAGCTTGCCCGCGCCTCGTGGGAGTGTCGGCGACAGGAGTCGCCGCCAAGCGTCAGGACGACTTCATGCGTCTCCCACGAGGCGCGGGCAAGCTCAGGGCGGGATCGAAGCGCCGCCAAGCCCAAGGGCTCGACCTGCGCCCCGGAACGGCTCGAACCCACGAACCGGTCGCAGTACATGCGCGGCGTGCCGGTCGCGCCGGACCGGATCGTTACCGACGGACTCGCCTGGGCCCGGAACTACGAGCAGGTGCTGTGGTCGCACCAGAACGTGTCGAAGATTCTGAGGGTCGATCCCATCAGCCGCGGCGAAGGCCCGGTCAGCGAACTTTCCTATGGCGACTGCACGCTCGCGACGGCTTCATTCGCCGGAAAGAACGGCGAACCTGCGCCGCTGAAGGAGATCCTGGCCTCGATCGGCACGGACGGCTTCATCCTGGTCCATCAGGGCGCGATCCTGGCCGAGCTCTACTACAACGGCCTTGCGCCGGACGCACGCCATCAACTCAACTCGGTTTCCAAGTCGTTCGTCGGCCTGCTCGCCGGCATCGCCCATGCGGAAGGGCGTCTGGACCTTGAGCAGCCTCTCGGCGACGTCCTGCCCGAACTGGCGGGCGCCGGCGTGGCGAACGCCGGTCTGCAGCACGCCCTCGACATGGCCGTCGGCGTCGAGACGCTGATGAGCTGGGACGATCCGCGTTCCTATCGGCTTCTGAACTTCATGGCCGGCGGTTTCCATCGCCGCTTCGACGAGTTTCCCTATCGAAATACGCTGGAACTGGCCGCCACGGTTCCCGCGCACGGCGAACACGGCAGCAGTTTCTTCTACTCGCCCGTGAATACGGAAATTGTCGCCTGGTCGATTTCGCGCGCCTACCGGCGCAACTGGCAGGAGGTGCTGGCGGAGAAGCTCTGGTCGAGGCTGGGCGCGGAACGCGACGCCATCGTCATTGTCGACCCGGCCGGGCATGGATTCGCGACCGCGGGTATAGGCGCCGCATTGCGCGACCTTGCCCGGCTCGGACTGATGATCGAAGGCGACGGGCATTTCTTCGACCGGCAGATCGTTCCCCGGTCATGGATCCGGCGGACGATAGCGGGCAATGACGGCGTTCGCCAGGCAATGAATAACGAAGAGGAGCGGGCCCGGTACGGACCGGCGGTCTTCTACCATAACCAGTTCCGCGTGGCGAACAGTTCCGAGGGCGAACTGCTTGCGTCGGGCGGGCTCGGACAGATGATCTATGTGAATCAGCGGCACGATCTGGTCGCGGTTTACCTGGCGACCACCTTCGACGACGCGGACCGGGCGCATCAGGTCAACCTGCTGCGGCAGATTCGCGACCGCCTGGCGGGGTCCTGAGCGCGCCGCGCGGACCGTGACAGTGGCACCGGCAAGCGTGATTTCCCGGCGCGATCTGCTCCGATATTTCTCGGCCGCGGCCGGCTGCTTCGTGGTCGGCGCGGCCCCCGCGGCATTGGGCGGCTGCGCCAGGCCGGGCGGGCGCCCGTCGCGGTTCTCTTTCCCGCAGGGCGTCGCATCGGCCGATCCCCAATCCGACGCCGTCGTGATCTGGACCCGGGTGGAAGGGGATACGGATACCGTGCGTCTGACCGCGCAAATTGCGACGGACCCGTCATTCGACTCCGTGATCGCCGAGACCGGGATCGCCGCGCTGCCCGAACTGGACCACACGGTTCGGGTCCTGATCACGAACCTCGGTCCCGACCGGTTCTACTACTACCGCTTTATCGACCCGGACGGCGGCAGCAGCCGCCCGGGAAGGACCCGGACGGCGCCGGCCGGAAAGGCAAGACAGCTCAATATCGCGGTGTTTTCCTGCCAGGACTACGAACAGGGCTACTTCACCGCCTATCGGCGGCTGATTCTCGACGACCGGGCCGCGCGGCCCGAAGACCGGATCGACTTCGTGATGCACGTCGGCGACTACATCTACGAATCGATTCGCGGACCGGACACGATTGCGGAACCCGACCACAACGGCAACCGCCTGAAACTGATGAACAGCGACGGCAGCGTGCGCCGGTGCGAGCCGTTTCCGTCCGGCGGGCGAGTGGCGGGACGAAACTGGATAGCCCCCGTCGATCTGGACGACTATCGCTGGCTGTACAAGAGGTACCTGACGGACCCCGATCTACAGGAGGCCAGGGCGCTGTATCCGTTCGTGCAGATCTGGGACGACCATGAACTGCTGAACGACTACTGGCAGAGCTACTACCGGGAGCAGTCCATCGCGGAACTGAAGGTCGCGTCCAACCAGGCATGGTTCGAATACGTTCCCGCGGCGCTGAGCGCCGGGGGCCGCGACGGCGAGGAATCGCATGCGAGCGATTTCGAGCCGGTTGACGCGACCGCGACGCCCGCCGGCGACTTTGACGATCACTACCTCAGCCATGAGCCCAACAATCTGGCGGCGATCAATTCGATGACGATCTATCGCTCGCTGAAGTGGGGCGATCTCGCGGAACTGTTCGTGATCGACGGCCGCAGCTACAGGGGACCGCGCGGGCTGTCCCAGGAGCTGCTGTCGATCGGGCGCCACCCCTATCCGGAAGCGCCGGTGGATCCGTTGCTGATCCGCACCCTGAACGCGGGCCGCACCGCAAATGGCGGCAATCCGCCGGATGAAATCGTTTACCTGGGCACGACATTGCCGAACCCGCGCAGGGACATGCCGATGGGCTCGATGCTTGGCCGGCGTCAGAAGACCTGGTTGAAGAACGGCCTGAAGAACAGCGGAGCCAGGTGGAAGCTGCTGGGCTTGAACGTGGGCCTGATCCGCCATGGTTTCGACGACAGTTTCCGCGAAGGCGGCCACAGGAACGGACTGCTATGGACCGACGGATGGGACGGCTACCCGGTCGAACGAACCGAGATCTGTTCCTTCATTCGGGACGAGCGGATCGTCAATGTCGTTTCCCTGACCGGCGACCGCCACGCGCACCTGGCGGGGGTCATTTACGATGACTTCGATGCCGACGGTCCGGTGGCCGTAATGCCCGAATTCGCGGGCGGCGCGGTCAGCGCGGTCAGCCGGATGATCATCCAGAGGGAACTGTCCGCCCACGATCCCGAGGTCAGCAGACTCGTGACCTTCGACGGCAATGCGCAGGGCCACGACCAGGCGATCATGCCTTCGCTGAACGCCTGGATGCTGCACGGCGCCGCGTCCGCCGACGCCGTGTTCAGCGGAGCGGGTCCGGCGGAGGTTCTCCAGGTCTCGGATCCCGAGGTGAATCCGTACATGAACTACGTGGACGCCGACGCGCACGGGTTCTTCGTAGCGCGCATAAGGCCTGATCGATGCGAGGTTCAGTACGTTTCGGTGTTCGAGCCGGTGAGTCTCGAAGGCAATGCGGAAGCGGGCGTTCGCCGCCGCGTGTATCTCCACGTCGAGGCCTGGCCGGAGGGCAGGGAGCCGGCAATCGTGCTTGGCGAGGTCGAAGGCGAGCAACCGCTCTACGGACTGAAACCCTGACCCGTTAAGGCGACAGCAGGCGGTCGCCCGGCTTGACGCCCCAGCGCTTCACCGAGCCGGCTTTCAGCTCCAGCACGCGGGAGACGGGCTCGCCGGAGCGGATGGTCTTCAGGCTCAGCGGCCGCGTGTCGGTCGCGATGCTGGCGATGCTGCCGTCGGCGCGGATGAACAGCATGTCCAGCGAAACATGGGTGTTCTTCATCCACATGCCGATTTCCTGTTCGCGGCCGTAGACGAACAGCATCCCCCGCCCGTCGGGCACGTCGCGCACGTGCATCAGGCCGCGGAGTTGCTGCTCGCGGGTCCGGGCCAGCCACAAGTCCAGGAACACGCACTGCCCCGCGGATGCCGCCAGCACTCCCTTCGCCTGCGGCAGCCGGTCGAGATTCTGTCCGCCGGCCGCTTGCCAGGCCAGCAGCAACATCGCCAGTGCCAAAACCCTGATTTCCACGGCGCAAGTATGTACCCGCTACAATCGGGCGCGCATGACTTGTTGTGGGCCAGATTGAGATGACACCGGCCGAACCCGCGCCGCGGGAAATCGCGCAACTGCCGCTGGCCGCGCTGCGCCGGCGCATGGAAGCGCGCGTGCTGGGCCAGGAGGAGTTCATCGAGCACATGCTCATCGCGCTGCTGGCCGGCGGCCACCTGCTGGTGGAGGGCGTGCCGGGGCTGGCCAAGACGCGGGCGGTGAAGGTCCTGGGCCGTTGCCTCAAGGCCAGCTTCCACCGGGTCCAGTTCACGCCCGACCTGCTGCCTTCGGACCTGACCGGCACCGATATCTTCCGGCCGCAGACGGGTGAGTTCGAGTTTCGCGCCGGGCCGATATTCCACAACCTCGTGCTGGCCGACGAAATCAACCGCGCCTCGGCCAAGGTGCAGTCCGCCCTGCTCGAGGCGATGGAGGAGCGGCAGGTCACGGTGGCCGAGAAGAGCTGGCCGCTGCCGGAGCCGTTCCTGGTCATGGCCACGCAAAACCCCATCGAACAGGAGGGCGCCTATCCGCTCCCGGAGTCCCAGCTCGACCGCTTCCTGATGAAGACCCGGATCAGCTATCCGAGCGCGGAGCAGGAGCAGCGGATACTGGAGCTCACTCGCCGGGAAGCGTCCGCCGGCGCGACCGGCGGAAGCAAGGCCGAAGACGGCTACTCGGTCGAGGAAGTCATGAAGGACCGTGCGCGGGTGCTCGAACTGCACCTGGCCGAGCGACTCGAGCGCTATATCGTCGAACTGGTCCGGGCCACGCGAGCGCCCGAGAAATACGACGGGGAACTGGCCGGCCTCGTGAGTTACGGCGCCAGCCCGCGCGCCTCGATCGCGCTGGACCGCTGCGGCCGGGCCCGCGCCTACCTCCGCGGCAGGGACTTCGTTACGCCCGGCGACATCCAGGCGGTGGCCCCGCCGGTCCTGCGCCACCGGATCATTCTGACCTATGAAGCCGAGGCCGAAGGCCGTAGTTCCGAGGAGGTCGTCAGCCGGCTGCTGGACTGCGTGGCGGTGTCCTAGTGTGGGGGACAGCACACTAGTGCAGGACTCCGCAGGGGAAGCAATTCCCGGGCGCGGGCGTACCTGGATCGGACTGCCGGAACTGCTGGCGCTGCGGCACACGCCGTTCGGATCGTGGTTCCAGTTCGGCGGCGACATCCGCTCGGGGCCGGCACAACTGGCGCCCCTGCGCGCCCGCGGAATGGAGTTCGACGAAGTGCGCGCCTGGCAGCCGGGCGACGATCCGCGTCACATGCACTGGAAGGCAACGGCCCGCACCGGCCGTCCCTACACCAAGCTCTACCACGAGGAAAGCGAGCGCCCGACGGTGGTCTGCGCGGACCTTGGCGCCCGCATGCACTTTGCGACGGTGGGCGTGTTCAAGTCGGTGCTGGCGGCCAGGGTCGCGATGATGATTGCCTGGGCGGCGGTGGCCGCGCGCGACCGCGTGTCGGGACTGGTGCTGTCGCCGGGGGGTTTCGACATCACTCCGCCGCTGCCCGGACGCCGCGGGGCCCAGCGGCTGGCCCGCGCGCTGGCCGGCGCCTTCCTGAGCGCAGGCGGCGCCGGCGACCGGGCGGAGTTGATCTACGCGGTTCCCGCGCTGCAGCGCCATGCGGCGTCCGGCAGCCGCCTGGTGCTGGTGAGCGACTTCATGGGAGCGGGATGCATCGACGCCGCACGGCGGCTGGCGGCGCACCGTCCCCTGCTGATCGTGCGCCTGTACGATCCGCTTGACCGCGACCTGCCGCCGCCCGGGCGCTACGCCGTTCGCGACGGGCGCGGGGAAGCGGTTTTTCATACCGGCGAGGACGCAGCCCGCCGGCGCTGGCAGGATGATTTTGTGCGCGGTTCGCGGGAGCTGGCGGAGATCGCCCGCACACACGGCGGGGCCTACGTTCAGTTCCGCACCGATGAGGACCCCGCCGTGCGCCGCTTCGCCCCTCCGCCTGGCGCGCGCCGCCCGCGCGCTTCGTCCCGGAGAGCAACACGTTGAACGGTAGCGGCGATCTCGCGTCCCTGTTGCGCGACATCCACCTGCCGCAGGCGCCGGCGTGGTGGCCGCCCCAGTCCGGCTGGTGGCTGGTCGCGCTGGTCCTGCTGGCGGCAGCCCTGTGGTGGCTACGGCGCCTGCCGGCATGGAAACGCGAAGCGCTGGCGCGGCTCAAATCCGCCGAGGCGGACTTCGCCCGCCATCGCGACGCGGCCCGGCTGCTCGCGGAAGTATCGGTACTGCTGCGTGCCTGTGCGCTCAAGCTGCAGGATCGCGCGGAGGTCGCCGGCCTGACCGGACAGGCATGGATCGAATGCCTGCGGGCGCTCGGCCGGGGCGCCTGCCCCGCGCCAGAAGAAGCCCTGGTTGACGGCGCGTACCGCAAGCGCGTCGAATTGGATGCGGCCGCCTTCGCCCGCAGCGCCGCTGCCTGGATTCGGCGCGCGCGCAGCTACAAGGATGGATCGAGGTGAGGCTGGCTTTCGAGTGGGCCTGGGCGTGGCTCCTGCTGCCCCTGCCGCTTGTCGCGTACCGCTTCGTGGCGCCGCTCAGGCGGGGCGCCGGCCAGGCCCTCAAGGTGCCGGAGCGCGACCGCTTTTCGCGGGCCGGAACGACCCCCGGAACAACGCCGCGCTTCAGCCCCGACTGGCTCCTTGCCGCGCTCATGTGGCTGTGCCTGTTGTTTGCCGCCGCCCGCCCGCTGCTGCTGGACACGGCGCTGACGGCCCCAGCCACCGGGCGCGACCTGATGCTGGCGGTGGACCTGTCGGGCAGCATGGAGGTTCGCGACGCACGACTGGCGGGACGGTCCCAGTCGAGGCTCAATGCGATCAAGTCCGTGGCCGGGGATTTCATAGAGCGGCGCGTCGGCGACCGCGTGGGCCTCATATTGTTCGGTGGACAGGCCTATCTGCAGGCGCCGCTGAGTTTCGACCGGGCCACGGTGCGAGCGTTCCTGGAAGAGTCCTCCGTGGGCCTGGCCGGGCGCCAGACCGCCCTGGGCGACGCGATCGCGCTGGCCGTCAAGCGCATGTCGGACGAGGGCGCCGCGCCCCAGCATCGTGTGCTGGTGCTGCTGACCGACGGCGCCGCCACCGCCGGGGTGCTCACGCCCCTGAAGGCGGCGCAACTGGCCCGCGAGGCGGGGTTGAAGATCTACACGATCGGCATCGGCTCATCCCGCAATTCACAGCCCGGCGTTTCGTCGGAACTCGACGAGTCAACCCTGCTGGCCATCGCCGACCTTACCGGCGGCCGCTACTTTCGGGCCGCGGCCACCGGCCGGCTGGAACAGATTTACGCGGAACTGGATCTGCTGGAGCCGGCGGAACTGGACGAACTGGCGCTGCGCTCCGGCCGCCCGGCGCATCTGCCGGCGCTTGTCCTGGCCCTGCTCCTGGGTCTGGCGCTGGCCTGGCGGGCGCGTCGAGCATAGGGAAGGCGAGCATGGAACTCGACCTGCATTGGATCCGCCCCCTGTGGCTGCTGGCGCTGCCGCTGGCCGCGCTGCCCTGGTTCAGGGGCAGGCAGGCCCGCGGGCCGTGGGCGAAGGTCCTGGATCCGGCGTTGGCGCCGTTTCTCATCGACCGCCGCGGGACCGGGGCCGGGTCGAACTGGCGGCTGGTCTGTTCCCTGGCGCTGGCTATTTGCCTGCTGGCGCTTGCGGGGCCTGCCTACCGGCAGGTACCGGTGACGGCCATGCGCGGCGGCGATGCGCTGGTGGCGGTGCTCGACGTGTCGCGTTCGATGCTGGCGGCCGACCTCACGCCCACCCGTCTTGACCGCGCCCGGCTGAAGATCAAGGAAGGGCTGCGCATGCGCGCCGCCGGCCAGAACGGGCTGGTGGCCTTTTCCGGCCACGCCTTCACCGTCGCTCCGGTCACGACCGACGCGGCCACGCTGGTCAACCTGCTGGACGTGCTGGCGCCGGACGTGATGCCCAGCCGCGGCAGCGACGTGGCCGCGGCCCTCGTCAGGGGCCACCGCCTGCTGAACCAGGCGGACGCCAGCGAGGGAACGGTTTTGCTGGTGACCGACGGATCAGGCGGGCGCAGGGCCGTGGCCGCCGCCCGCGCACTGCGCGCCGACGGACACAGGCTGCTGGTCCTGGGCGCCGCCACACCGGACGGGGCCCCGGTCCCCGATATGCGCGGCGGGTTTCTGCGCGACGACTGGGCGGGCCTGGTGGTGAGCCGGCCGGACGAGGACGAAATGCTGCGGCTGGCGCGCGAGGGCGGGGGCGGCTACCGCCGGATGACGGCCGACAACGGCGACTTGCGCGACCTGCTGGGCCGGATGCGCAGCGCCGGCGCCGGCGGGCGGGAGGAAGGCTTGCAGGCCAGGCGCTGGCGCGACGAGGGCCCGCTGTTGCTTCTGTTCCTGCTGCCGCTGGCGGCGCTGGCTTTCCGCCGCGGCTGGATCCTCGTGCTGCTGGTTTTTGCCATGCCGCCGGGCGCGTACGCGGCCGACGGCTGGTTCACGACATCGGACCAGCAGGGCATGCGCGCTTTTTCGGACAGCGAATATGCGCGGGCCGCCGAGCTGTTCGACGACCCCGAATGGCGGGCCGCCGCCCTGCATCGCCAGGGCCGCTTTATTGAAAGCGCGGAGGTCCTGCGGGGCCTGAACGGGGTTACGGCGCGGTACAACCGGGCCACGGCCCTGGCCCTGGCCGGAAGCATCGAGGCGGCCATTCGCCTTTACGAACAACTGCTGCTGGACCGGCCCGACCATGCCGACGCGCACCATAACCTGGAGGTTCTCAAGCAGCTTCTCGACCCGGCGCCGGGGGTGAGCGGGCAACCGGCCGAGACACCGGCGGAGGCTCTGGAGGATCGCGCCGGCCAGTCCGAGCGCGAGCAGCAAACCATGCCGCTGGCCGGCGACGTCGAGCTTCCCGAAGGGGAGTTGCTCCCGGAAAGCTCGCAGAGCTGGCTGCTGCAGGTTCCGGACGATCCGGGCGGGCTGTTGAGGCGCAAGTTCCTGCGCCAGTACCGGGCCGAAGGCGTGGACCAGGACGGCAACCCCCTGTGGCCGGGCGGAGAGGCCGAGCCGTGGTAGGCCGGCGCGCCGTATTAACGTTCCTGGCGCTGGCGGCATGGCCGCTGACGAGCGCGAAGGCGCAGGCTCCGGCCGAGGAGAACCCGTTCGTGGTGCGCGCCGAGATCAGTTCCCGCAGCCCCTGGGAACGCTCGCAGGTGCTCTACACGGTGCGCGTTTTCCGCTCAGCCGGCGCTCGCCGCTTCGGACGCATTCGGCGGCTGAACGACCCCGTGCTGCTCAGGGGCGAGGCGCTGATCGAGCAGCTCGGAAACGACCGGCAGTACAACTTCCGGTCGGAAGACGCCGATTCCCTGGTGCTGGAGCGGCGCTACGCGCTGTACCCGCAGTCAACGGGCGAAATGCTGCTTCAGCCCGCGAGCCTGCAATGGATCGGCGAGGATTTCGGGTTCCGCACGCGCAGTTTCGTTCCCGACGCCGGACCGGAGAGACTTGTGGTCCGGGCCGTGCCGTCGCCTCCCGCCGGCCGATGGCTGGCGGCGGCGGACGTGCATTTGTGGGAAGAGTTCGAGCGCGAGCCGGGCGATCTGGTCGCGGGCGAGCCGCTGATTCGGCTGCTGGGAGTGCGGGTGGAGGGCCAGCCCGCGCGCCAGATACCCGAACTCAGGCCCGGCGACGGCCCCAACTTTCGTCACTTTGTCGAACGCGCCCGGTTCGAAGACACCGTTACCGCCGGCGGGCTGGTGGGCGTGCGCCGGCAGCGCGCGGCGCTGCTCGCACTGCGCGCGGGCGATGTGGTGTTGCCGTCAATCCGGCTGAATTGGTGGAACACCACGAGCGAACGCTGGGAGATCGCCGAATTGCCCCGGCGCATCCTGCAGGCGCAGGCGCCGATCGGGCAGGACTTCCTTCAGCCGGATGAACCGCCGCCGGAACCCGCCGGGCCTCCCGGCTGGCTGGCGCCGCTGCTGGCGTTCGGCTGGTTCCTGACCGGACTTGCCTGGTGGATTACCCACCGTATGGGCGCGGACCGCCGGCTGCGCCGGAGGATGGAGTCGGCCCTGCGGCGCGACTCCCGCCGCCGGGATGCCCTGGCCGGCCCCCTGGCGGCGCTTGCCGCGGCATGTCGGGGCAAAGACGCCCGGCAGGTCGAGGAGGCCCTGCTGACCTGGGCGCGGGCCCACTGGTCCGGCGACGCGCCGCGCGACCTGGACGAACTGGGCCGGCGCTTCGGCGAACCGGCCGAAACCGAATGCCGGCGTCTGTCGGCAGCCCTGTACGGGCCGGGCCGGCCACATTGGAATCCCGAAGTGTTGCTGCAGGCTGCGCGCCGTCCGCCGTCCCTGACGACGAGTACCGAATCGGGCGAAAGCAGGCTTCCGTCGCTTTGGCCGGGGAGCGCGCCCGAAAGCGGATAAACTTGAGCAGGTGTGCTGTCCCGTGAGTTCCTTGCCTTTCAGCGTGTCCCATGTGGCGTGTGGCAAGGCGCGTTCCGCCGGTAATGGTTTCTCCCATTGCCAAGGGACGCAACGCGGCCACGGGCCACAGGAGACACGCCCTGCGGGAGCGGGCCTGAAGCGCCACTGCGGCGTTGCCGTCCTGGGCAATACGGACGTATTCCCTGCGGACGGCGCCTTGCATTGACGCTTCAGGCCCGCTCTGAAAGGCAAGGAACTCACGGGACAGCACACTAATTCGTTTTCCGAAGTAATCGCCATGCGCAATATCGATCTCATTCCTCCACCTGTTCGAGCCCGTCTTGAAGACCGCGACCGGACGCCCGCGCGGGGCCGCTCGCTGACCGCGGGGTTTGCCTCCAGCCCGCTGGGCCGGCTGATGCTGGCGGAGGTGGACGGCGCCCTGTGCCGCGTGGGTTACGTGGACGCCTGGGGGGGAGGGCGTCCCGCCCTCCAAGTCAATGGCTTCGAGGATAAGCATTGGCAACGGCTGGCCCATCGCTGGCCCGGAGCGAACCTTCGGCGCGACGACGAGTGGGCGCAGGGCAGGGCGGACAGCCTGTTTTCCTCCGGCGACGATTCGGTGGAAGTCCTGTTGCGCGGAACGGCGTTCCAGCTGGACATCTGGCAGGCGCTGCTGGGGGTCCCGGCCGGCAGCACCGAGTCCTACGGGGGGCTTGCCCGGCGTGCCCGCAAGCCGGGCGCGTCACGGGCCGTGGGCGGGGCCATGAACGCCAATCCCGTCGCTTGGCTGGTGCCCTGCCATCGGGTTGTGGCGGGCGACGGCGGCCTGTGCGGCTACGGCGGCGGCCTCAACCGCAAACAGCGTCTGCTGGCGGCCGAAGCAGCCGGTACGGCATGACTTCTCCCGGCGGGGCGCACAACGCATTGGCCGCTATACCGGTGGTAAGCGGCGAGAAATACCGCACGCCGCAGGGATTCAGCGCCGTCAGAAACGGCATGAAGCGCCGCGCGGACCCGGAACCGGACCGGGCCGGGCGCAAACCGCGCTGGCTGCGGGCACAGTTGCCGTCGGGGGCACGGTATCTGCGTCTGAAAGGCATCATGCGGGAGCATCGGCTGGCCACCGTGTGCGAGGAATCGCATTGTCCCAACATCGGCGAATGCTGGAACGCCGGCACGGCCACGCTGATGGTGATGGGCGGCGTATGCACGCGCGCCTGCCGTTTTTGCGCGGTGGACACGGGCAATCCCTCCGGCTGGCTCGACGCCGAGGAGCCGGACAACGCCGCCGAGACCGTTCGCATCATGGACCTCGGCTATGTCGTGCTGACCTCGGTTGACCGCGACGACCTGCCCGACGGCGGCGCATCGCATTTCGCAAGCTGCGTTCGCGCCATCCGCCGCCGCAGTCCGAAGACGGCCGTGGAAGTGCTGACTCCGGATTTTCGCGGCAGCGAGGAGGCCGTGCGCACGGTGCTCGCAGCGAAGCCCGCGGTATTCGCCCATAACGTCGAAACCGTTCGCCGCCTGACATCGCGAGTGCGCGATCCGCGAGCAGGCTACGATCAGTCGCTGAAGGTGCTGAGAGCCGCCGCCCGTCACGGCGACGGCATCCTGACCAAGTCCGGCATCATGCTGGGTCTGGGCGAGCGCCCGGACGAGATCGCCCGCACCATGCGCGACCTGCGTCTGCAGGGCGCGTCGCTGCTGACGCTGGGGCAGTACCTGCGTCCCACCCGGCACCATCTGCCGGTGGAGCGTTACGTGCCGCCCGAGGAATTTGCCGACTGGCGCGAGTACGGATTGGCCGCGGGCTTCACCGAGGTCGTGGCCGGGCCGCTGGTGCGTTCGAGTTACCGGGCCGAGCGCGCCTTGATGGGAAACAATGCAGGGGTGGAATTGCAATCGATGAATCCCGCGCTCTCCCAGTGCAGTGTCTGACACGGCACTGGCCCCGAGACGCGGAGAAGGAGCAGCAAATGAAAAAACTGGCAGTATTTGTTCTGGCCCTGGCCGCGGTGGGCTGCGTCAGCGAGTCGTCGCTGCGCGTGGAAGCCAACACGCAATTTCAGCAGATGCGCCGGCAGATGCCGATCTCGCAGGACCCGGCCGAGCGCGCCTACATATTCTGCGTGGCGCAGGCGGTGCTGCGGGTGGTCGAGGAGCCCTACGCCAGCCGCGCCTGGGAAATCGAAGTGTTCGACATGCCCGACGCCAACGCCTTCGCCATGCCAGGCGGGAAGATCGGCGTGTTCAGCGGCATCCTCGACGTGGCTCAGGACCAGGACCAGCTTGCCGCGGTGATCGGGCATGAAATCGCCCACGTGACGCGCGAGCACCAGGTGGCGCAGGTCAACCGTGGGATGATGACCACCGGCGCGGCGGCGGTCGCCGGGGCCGCGATGCGCGTGCCCCAGCAGGACATGCAGGCGATCGCGCAGATCGGCCTGACCCTGCCGTTCAGCCGCAAGCACGAGCGGGAAGCCGACGATATCGGCCTTTTGTACATGGCCGATGCGGGGTTCGATCCGCGCGCCAGCGTCACCCTCTGGAAGAACATGGAAGACAAGGCCGGCAGCGTGCGCCCGCCGCAGTTCCTGTCCACGCATCCGGCCCCCGAGGACCGCATGGGCAACCTGATCGGCCGGATGAGCGCGGCGCTGGAACGGTATAACACCGCCCAGGGCCGGGGCATGCGTCCCGTTTGCGAGTAAGCGGCGCCGCCGCGAAATACCCGCGGAATGATTCCGCTGAGCGATGAAAACAGGACCAGCCGCACGCCGGTCGTAAGTTACGCGCTGCTCGGCGCCATCGTTCTCGCCTTTCTGTGGCAGCTGCAGGCCGGCAACGCCGCGGTCTACGCCTTCGGACTGATACCGGCGCGCCTCGTTCACGGCGCTCTTCTGCCGCCGCAGCTCGAGTGGGCGCCGGCCTGGGCCACCGTCTTCACCTCGATGTTCCTGCACGGCGGCTGGCTGCACCTTGGCGGCAACCTGTTGTACCTGTGGATCTTCGGCGACAACGTGGAGGACGCGCTCGGACGCGGGCGCTTTGTCGCCTTCTACCTTCTCTGCGGCGTCGCGGCGGCATTGGTGCAGACCGTTTCCGAAACGACGTCCATGATTCCGATGATCGGCGCCAGCGGCGCCATATCGGGAGTGCTGGGCGCCTACATGCGGCTTTATCCGCACGCCCAGGTCCGGGTGCTGGTTCCTCTGTTCATCGTCTTCTACACGATTCGCGTGCCCGCGTGGTTGGTGCTGGGCCTCTGGTTCCTGTTTCAACTGGCCTCCAGCGCCGTGATTCAGCCGGGCCAGGGCGGGGTTGCGTTCTTCGCCCACATCGGCGGCTTTCTTTCCGGACTGATTCTGGTAGGCTTGTTGATGCCGCGTCGCAAAGCGCGGTTTTGATTTCTTGAGGAACAACTCTGGAGGAACACCATGGTCCGTTTGAACCTGGTAATTTTGTCCGCGGCCCTGGCGCTGGCGGCTTGTGGAGGAGGCGCCCCGTCAGGCGACGGAGCTGCGGCGGATGACGGCGCAGCGGCCGAGGAAGCGGCCCCGGCCGAGGCCATGCCGGCCGAGGAGGCCGATGCTGCCGACGCGACGTCCGAAGCCGCAGCCGATGACGCTGGTGACGCCGCCGGTGATGACGGCGGTGAGGACGCCGCCGACGATGCCGGTGACGAAGGCGGCGACGACGCGGGCGACGATGGTGGCGAGGAAGCCGCCGGCTAACTGATTCCGCGGCCGCGTGGGCGTCGTTCGCCCACGCGGCAAGACAAGGGGAAGGGGACGTCCTTCGCGCATTGCGGTCCGGTTCAGGGGCCGCTTCCGGTGCATGGCCCGGCCCTCTTCCAGGAATTGATAGGCGTTGCGCCCGGGCTTGCGTTCGGGCCTGCGTCTGATGAAAGCATGACTCCCTGAATTTGGAGAATCGAACATGAACCGATCCGTTATTGCCGCTGCCGCGGCCTTTGTATTGATTGCCGCTCCGGCTTTGGCGCCGGCCGAGGATGCGGGCGCTTCCTGGGATGACGCCATGGCCGCCGTGCTGGCGGGCGATCATCGCGGCGCCAGCCGCAGCGGCGTGCCGAATTCGTCCCGCGACGGCGCGCGCAATCCTGTCGAGACCCTCAAGTTCTTCGGTCTTCAGCCCGATTCCAGCGTGGTGGAGATCTGGCCTTCCGGCGGTTGGTACACCGAGATCATTGCCCCCTTCGTCGCCGAAAAAGGGCAGTTCTATGGTGCGCATTTCCCGGGCGGCACCGATATGGAGTTCTTCAATCGGGCCCGTGACGCCTACAAGGCCAAGCTGGAAGCCAATCCCGAGGCCTACGGCAGCGCACAGATCACCGAGATGTACACGGGCAATATGGCGCTGGCGCCGGAACCCGTCGATATGGTGCTGACGTTCCGGAACGTGCACAACTGGATGTCCCGCGACTTTCAGGACGAGGTCATGCAGGGTTTCTACGATGCCCTCAAGCCCGGCGGCGTTCTGGGGATCGTCGAGCATCGCGCCGCTCCGGGCAGCGAACAGGATCCGAAGGCCGTGTCCGGGTACGTGACCGAGGAATACACGATCGCGCTGGCCGAGAAGGCCGGTTTCGTGCTGGAAGCGAAGTCCGAGATCAACGCCAACCCCAGGGACACGCGCGATCATCCGGAAGGCGTCTGGACCCTGCCGCCGACGCTGCGCCTGGGCGACGAGGACCGCGAGAAATACGTGGAGATCGGCGAGAGCGACCGCTACACGCTGCGCTTCCGCAAACCCGAAGCCTAGATAGCCCGTTAGTTTCCATCTTTCGCCGGGGCGCTGGCGCCGCGGCCTGGACTGCCCCCTGTCTGGGAGGAGACGCATGAACCCATCCATGGGGCTCGGCGGCGGCTCCTGCCGCCGACGCTCCTCCCAGACAGGGGGCAGTCCAGGCCGCTACGGCAATCGACTTAAAATACCGCGGCCATGATTCGTGCGGAGTCGCTGAGCAAACACTACGGCGCGATCAGAGCGGTTGACGGAATCTCCTTCACGATAGAGCCGGGGGAGATCGTCGGCCTGCTCGGTCCCAACGGCGCCGGGAAGACCACCACCATGCGCATGTGCGCGGGCTACCTGGCGCCCACATCCGGCAGCGTGCAGGTGCACGGGTTCGACCTGCTGACCGAGACCATCGCCGCCTGCAAGACCTTCGGCTACCTGCCCGAGGGAGCGCCGCTGTGGGGCGAAATGACGCCGCGCGCATTCCTCGACTTCATCGCCGACGTTCGCGAGCTTCAAGGCGATCGCCGCGCGCAACGCATCGGCGAAGTGACCGGCCTGCTGCAACTGGAATCGGTGCTCGATCAGCGGATCGAGACCCTGTCGAAGGGGTTCCGCCGACGCGTCGGCCTGGCCCAGGCCATCCTTCACGACCCGCCGGTGCTGCTGCTCGACGAACCGACCGACGGCCTGGACCCGAATCAGAAGCACGAGGTGCGCGAACTCATTCGCGGCATGTCCAGCGACAAGATCGTCGTGATCTCCACCCACATACTCGAGGAAGTGGAGGCGGTGTGCAGCCGCGCCATCATCATCGCCGCCGGGCGCATCGTCGCCGACGACAGCCCCGCGGCGCTGGCCGCGCAGTCGGACAGCAACCGCCTCGATCGCGTCTTCCGCCGGATCACCACCGGCGAGTCGCGCGCCGGCGCGGGCGGGGAGCTGTCGTGAACCACGTCCGGACCATTGCCCGCCGCGAACTGCGCGCCTACTTCGCGACTCCGGTCGCCTATGTCTTCATCGTGATCTTCGTGGCGCTGAGCGGCGTGTTCACGTTCTATCTGGGCAATTTCTTCGAGCGCGAACAGGCCGACCTCACGCCGTTCTTCGGCTTTCATCCGTGGCTGCACCTGGTGCTGGCGCCGGCCGTGTCCATGCGCCTTTGGGCCGAGGAACGGCAGTCGGGCAGCGTGGAACTCCTGATGACGCTGCCGATCGCGCCCTGGCAGGCGGTGCTGGGCAAGTTCCTGGCCGCCTGGTGCTTTATCGCAGTGGCGCTGGCGCTCACGTTCCCCACCTGGATCACGGTCAACTATCTCGGCGATCCGGACAACGGCGTGATCCTCGCCGCCTACTGCGGCAGCGTCCTGATGGCCGGCGCCTACCTGGCGATCGGCGCCTGCATTTCCGCCGCCTGCCGCAGCCAGGTGGTGGCGTTCGTCACGACGGTCGTCGTCTGCTTCGGGTTCCTGCTGGCCGGCTTCCCGCTGGTCCTGGACGCGTTCGCCGGCTGGGCGCCCGACGTGCTGGTGGACACGATCGCCTCGCTGGGCTTTCTTACGCATTTCAACGCGATCAGCAAGGGCGTGCTGGATGCCCGGGACATCCTGTATTTCCTGCTCGTGATCGCAGCCTTCCTCTACGCCAACGCCATCGTCCTCGACCTGGGAAGAGGAAACTAGGGACGACAGACGAATGACCCAGGGCATCAGACCGCGATACGGGCAGCTCGGACTCGGCGTCCTGCTGCTGGTGTTCCTGGCCGCCGTGGCGCTGGTCAACGTCGTCTTCCGCGGAGCGCGCCTGGACCTCACCGAGGCCGGCCTCTACACCCTGTCGCAAGGCACTCGAAGTGTGCTGGAGGGCATTCCCGAACCGGTGCGGCTGTACTTTTTCATTTCCCGCGGAGGACTGTCCGACAGCCCAGGCCTGCGCGCCTGGGCCGACCGCGTGGAGGACATGCTCAACGAATTCCAAGCCCATTCGGACGGACGGCTGGATGTGAGCGTCATCGACCCCGCGCCGTTTTCGGAGGACGAGGACCGCGCCGCGGCCTTCGGCCTGCAGGCCATGCGCCTTCAGATCAGCGACGATCCGCTCTACTTCGGCGTGGCCGGCTCGAACGCCGTCGGCGACGAGGAGTTCATCGCCTTCATGGATCCGCAGCGCGAGCAGTTCCTCGAGTACGACCTGGCCAAGCTGGTCCATTCGCTGTCGCGCTCCGACGAACCGGTAGTGGGCCTGGTGAGCAGCCTGCCCCTGGCCGGCGGCTTCGATCCCATGCAGACGGCCGTGACGGAACCCTGGATCATCACGTCCCAGATCAGCGATCTGTTCGATCTCAGGTACCTCGACCTCATCGAGGACGACATCGACGGGGAGCTGGACGTGCTGATGCTCGTGCATCCCAAGGGCGCCACGCCCCGGCAGTTGTACGCGTTCGAGCAGTACCTGTTCCGCGGCGGCCGGGCGCTGGTCTTCATCGATCCCCTGGCCGAGGCCGATCCCGCGAGCCCGCCCGGCGGCCCGATGGCCGGCATGCCCGCCGACCGCTCGTCCAACCTGGAATTCCTGCTTGGCCATTGGGGCCTTGAAATGCCCGCGGAAACGGTGGTCGGGGACGGCCGCTACGCGCTGCGGGTCAGCGAGGTCGACGGCACCCTGGCCCGCCATCCCGCCTATATCGGCGTGGACCTCGCGGATACGGACTCCGGCGAAGTGGTGACCGCCGAACTGGACGTGCTGAACCTGGGATTCGCCGGCTACCTCAAGGCGGGCGAGGAGGCCGCCCTTGAGGTCGTGCCCCTGGTCCGCTCGAGTTCCGACGCCGGGTTTCTGGATCCCAACCTGCTGGCCTTCACGCCCGACATCAACAGCCTGTGGTCCGGATTCAACCCGCAGGGCGAGGCCGTGACCTTTGCGGCCCGGCTCGGCGGAACGGTGGCCAGCGCGTTCCCGGAAGGGCGGCCCGAGGCGTCCGGAGAAGAGGAAGACGCGAATCCGTTCGCGGAAGCGATGGGAGAGGGCGGGACGCCCTCTCCCCCAGGGTCTTCCGGAGAGGGCGAGGCGGACGAGCCGGAGTTGCCGGAGCATGTTGCCGAGGGCGAAGTGCAACTCATCGTGGTGGCGGACACCGACCTGTTGTCGGACCGGATGTGGGCGCAGGCGCAAAGCCTTTTCGGCCAGCGCCTGGTGACCGCTTTCGCCAGCAACGGCGACTTTGTCGTCAACGCCCTGGACCAGTTGGCCGGAAGTTCCGATCTCATGAGTCTGCGCGGAAGGGCCGCCTTTTCCCGGCCCTTCGACCGAGTCGACGAGTTGCGTCTCGAGGCGGAAGCGCAATTCCGGCTCACCGAGGACCGGTTGCAGCAGGAACTGGTCAGCACGGAGAACCGCCTGGCGGAGCTGCAGGAAGCGCGCGATGACCAGTTCGCCCTCAGTCTCACGCCGGAGCAGGAAGCGGAACTGGAGAAGTTCACCGACGAGCGCCTGCGCATACGCCGCGAGCTGCGCGAAGTCCGCCGCAACCTCGACGCCAGCATCCAGCGCCTGGGCGCATTTCTCAAGATCATCAATATCGGGCTGATTCCGCTGCTGATCGGCGTCGGCGGACTGGCCGTTGCGTTCCTGCGCCGCCGCGAGCGGAAAGGGCGCGGATCGTGACCCGGCGCTCGCTCATCGTTCTGGGCGTCGTCGGCGCCATGCTGGTGGCGGTCCTGCTCCTGACGCGGCTGGACTTCCCGAGCGACGACTCGCTCGGCGCGCTGCATGCGCCGGGCCTGGCCGACCGGCTGGGCGAACTGGAATCGTTGCGGGTAACGCGCGCCGGCAACGAGGTCGTGGCCACCATCGAACGTTCCGGTCAGGGCTGGGGAGTGGCCGAGAGGGGCGGGCACCCGGTGGACTTCGAACGCTTCCGGGGCAGCCTGCTGGCGCTGTCCGAGGCCCGCCGGGTGGAGAGGAAGACCGCGCTGCCCGAGTTTTACCCGCGGATCGGCGTCGAGGACGTAAGCGCCCCGGACGCCGGCGGCTACCTGTTCGAACTCGGCTACGGCGGCAGTCGCCCGGAGGACCGTTTCATCCTGGGCAACCGGGCCGGCACGGGAATGATCTACATCCGCACCGCCGGCGAGGAGCAGAGCTGGATGGTGAGCGCCGAGCTCAGCCTTTCCGACGAGACGCGCGACTGGGTGGACCGGGACATCATCGATCTCGGTTCCGGAGAAGTGCGCCGGGTCGAGCTGGACCGCGGCGACGGCGACCGGCTGGAGATCGCCAAGGAGGACCGGGACGACATCAACTTCACGCCCCGGGACATCCCCGAGGGAAGGGAGCTGAGCTACGGCAGCGTGGCCAACAGTATCGCGGGCGCCCTGGCCAACGTCGAGGCCAACGACGTGCGCCCGGCAGCGGAGGTGGCCGGCCTGGCGCGCGCGGTCCTTGCGCTGTACGAGACCTTCGACGGGCTGGAGCTGGAGCTGGACGTTCGCGAGGAACTGCCGGCCGGCGCGGGGGACGATGAGGCCGCCGAAAACGACACCGACCCGCGCTACTGGGTGCTGTTCAGCGCCGGCGCCGCTGAAGCTGCCGATCGGGAAGAGCCGACCGTCAGCGCCGTGGACGCGGCGCCGGAGACGTCGCCCGTTACGGCAAAGGAGCGGGCCGGCGAACTGAACGCCGCACTGGCGGGATGGGCCTACGAGCTTCCCGGCTACAAGAGCGATCAGTGGTTCAAGAAAATGGACGATCTGCTCAGGGAAGACTAGGCGCGTATAGACTTCCGGCAGGGAAGCGCAGATGGACTCGCCCGGATTAATGGACTCGCTCGGAAACCTCGTCTATGGACTGTCCATCTGGATAGTCCCGCTGCTGCTCGCCATCACGCTGCACGAGGCCGCGCACGGCTACGCGGCGCTGAAGCTCGGCGACGACACGGCCCAGCGACTGGGCCGCATTTCCATCAATCCCCTGCGTCACATCGACCCGGTCGGCACCGTGGCCATGCCCCTGATCCTGCTGGCCCTGTCCGGCGGCAGCTTCATGTTCGGCTACGCCAAGCCGGTCCCGGTGGCCTTCCACCGCCTGCGCAATCCGCGCATCGACATGGTCAAGGTCGCCGCGGCCGGTCCGGCGTGCAACCTGCTGCAGGCCTGGGTCGCCGCCCTGCTGCTGCACGCCGCCGGCGGTCCGCTCACCACCGCCCTCGACGCCTGGCTGGTGGACGTGCTGCAGATGGCCGTCTACTTCAATGTGCTGCTGGCCGTCTTCAACATGCTGCCCCTGCCGCCGCTGGACGGCGGCCGTGTGGCCGTGGGACTGCTGCCGAACTCGCTGGCGGCGCCCCTGGCGCGCCTGGACCGGCACGGTTTCGCGATCGTGCTGGCGCTGTTCTTCGTGCTGCCCTGGCTCGGGGCCCAGCTGGGAAGAAACTGGAGCATTTTCCAGACCGTCATCCTGCCCGTCACCCGCTGGTTCCGCCAACTGATCCTGCTGCTGGCCGGCCACTTCTGAGCGCCGCCCGTGCAGAACCCGCCTTCCCGCGATGAGGACCTGACGGTAACGCTCGAAGATCGTATCAATCATTACGCGGCGCTGCCCTTTCCCCAAAGTCTGTATATAGGGGAAGACGGGCGCTTGCTTGGCATGTGGATCATGGGCAACAACTACCAGGTTCGCAGTGGCTACTACGGTGGTTATCCCGCCGGGTATCTGAGGCGGATCAAGGCCCTTTTCCCGGAAAAGCAAAAGGTCCTTCACCTGTTCTCGGGGCGAGTGGATCTGTCCGTTCTTCCGGGCGACACCGTGGACCTGAATCCGGATCTCGAGCCGACCTATCTTGACGACGCGCAAAAGCTGGCGGGCGTTCCCGTTGAGAAATACGACCTGATTCTCGCCGATCCGCCCTACTCGATAGAGGATGCGGACCACTATCAGCCCACGATGGTGAAGCGCAATCTGGTGATGCGCGCCCTCGGGCGGAAGGCATCGCCGGGAACGCATGTCGTGTGGCTTGACCAGGTGCTGCCGATGTATCGGAAAGACCAATGGCGCATTGTCGGGCTGATCGGGATGGTCAAGAGCACCAATCACCGTTTTCGCGTTGTTGTGATCTTCGAGAAGATATGACACCGCTGATACCCGAATGTACATGGCGGAATGCGCGGCCATTGGCGGCAACGGCCCGGTGAATCCGAAATCCGCGAAAAGGGCGAATTTCCCCTTGCGCGGGCTGCGCTACAATCAGATACCCGACCTTCTTTGAGGAGGCAGATCATGTATATCAATTTCTGGTACGCCGCGGAGCGTTCCGAAAAGCTCACTGCCGACAAGCCCATTCGCGTTCGCATGCTCAGCCACGAATTCGTGCTGTTCCGCGACTCCAAGGGCAAGGCGCATTGCCTCAGCGACACCTGCATCCACCGCGGCGCGGCGCTGTCCGGCGGCAAGGTCATGGGCGACTGCGTGCAGTGCCCGTATCACGGCTGGCAGTACAACGGCAGCGGACGCTGCGTGAGCATCCCCTCGCTCGGTCCCGAAGGGCGCAAGAAGGTGCCGCCGCGCGGCCAGGTGGACGGCTATCCCACCGAGGAGCGCTACGGGCTGATCTTCGTGTTCCTCGGCGACCTGCCGGAAGAGGAGCGTCCGCCCATCATGCCGATTCCCGAGTGGGGCAAGGACGGCTGGCGGGCCAACACCATGGACTACCACTGGAACGCGAACTACGAACGCGCGGTGGAGAACGGCCTGGATCCGGCGCACAACGAATTCGTGCATCCCACCCACGGCTACTCCGGCGAGCGCGCGGAGTACAAGGTCAACGAGTTGCGGATCGATCACCATGACCATGGTTTCGAGTTCATGCACACCTTCCAGTCGCCGCCGCTGAAGAACTGGCTGATGAAGAGGATCCGCAACTACGACGGTCCGCTGGACGCGGGCTCCGGCCACCACGGCCCGAACGGCCTCTACACCTACATCCACCTCACGCCCACCAAGTGGTTCCACCAGTACGTCTGGGAAACACCGGTGGACGAGCACTACCTGCACACTTTCCTGGTGTCGATGCGCAACTGCATGATCCCGAAGAACAAGTGGTTCCTGAAGATCGCCGACGACAACATGGACAAGCGCAATTTCGCGATCGCCGAGCAGGACCGCACGGTGATCGAGAAGCTCGACCCGGTGTGCACGCCGGCCGAACGCAGCACCCGCGAGTTGCTGATGCCGGCCGACAAGGTGATCTGGCTTTACCGGGAACGCCTGCAGCAGTGGGACGACATGGGCTGGCGCATCGACGCCGACGAGCTCAAGCGCATGCGGGCGAAACGCAACGTGGTCTATGCGATTCCGTCGCCGGCGCGGCGCAAGTCGCAGGCCTGGGTGCTGGATCCGGTGCCGCTGGTCGAACCCAGACCCACGGCGCAACCGCTGAGAGCTGTCGGCGCCTAAAGGCCTCTCGCCCGTTTAGCGCACCGACTTCAATGCCAGTCTGGTTGGCGCGAAAACTAGCGGATACAGGCCTTCTTCCTCCACTTCCCCGGTATGGAGCGTTGAAGCAGGGACAGCGAGAATCGAGCCATGGACGGCGCCTCCATACCGGGGAAGTGGAGGAAGAAGGCCCGCCAGCGCTCGTGCAACAACACAGCTATACGCCACGCCCGTACGCAGCCTGCCTTGATGGAGGTCAGCCGGGCAGGGAAGCGGGGCGAGCGGTGGGTTGGCGGCGTTCACGGCGGGCGGCGGAGCGCTGGTACAGGTCGCCGCCGATCGCCATGACGCAGGGCACGTAAACCAGCACCAGCGGCGGCGCCAGCGCCAGTCCGAACACCAGCGTGATCGCCAGCGGCTGCACCAGTTGCGCCTGAAGGCTGCCTTCGAAAAGGATGGGCGTAACGCCCACGATCGTGGTCATGCTGGTCATCAGCACCGGCCGCAGGCGCTCCTGCGCGCCGTGCACCAGCGCATCCATCATCGACTCGCCCTCGTCGCGGTGGCGCTGCACGGCCGACACCAGGATGATCGAGTCGTTCACGAGCACGCCGGCCAGCCCGAGCAGCGCAACCAGGCTGAACATGCTCAGGTTGAAGCCCATCGCCAGATGGCCCAGGATCGCACCCACCAGCCCGAACGGAATCACGCTCATCACGACCAGCGGCATCGCGTAGCGGGCGAACACCCAGGCCAGCACGATGTAGATGCTGCCCAGGGCCACGATCGCCGCCATCTGAAAATCCTCCAGCGCCATCTGCTGCTGTTCGGCTCGCCCGAGGAAGTTGATCGCGACGCCGTACCGCTCCCGTATCGTGCGCATGACGCCCTGTTCCTGCATCGCGCGAATGACCTGCCCGCTGGTCGTCATCGTGGGGTTGATGTCGGCCGAAACCGTGACCTGGCGCACCCCGTCGGTGCGCCGTATCTGGGAGAAGCCGACCCGCTGGCGAAGGTCCACGATCTCGGTCAGCGGCGCCTCCACGCCCGAGCGGGAACGCAGGTAGAGACTGCGCAGGCCGGCTTCGCCCGGCCCCGCTTCCGGCAGCTTCACCAGCACCCGAAGTTCTTCCTCGTCGCGCGGGACACGGTCGGCCAGCGCCCCTTCGTAGGCGTTGCGCACCTGGCGCGCGACCTCGGCCGCGCTGAATCCCATGGCTTCTCCGGCCGGCGTGATCTCGAGCAGGACTTCCTGCTTGCCGCGCGGCAGGTCGTCGTCCACCGAGTCCACGCCCGGTACCGCCGACAGCCATCCAGCGGCATATACGGCGGCCGCCTTCATGTCCTCCAGGCTGGCGCCCGAGAGGCTCAGTTCCACGTCATTGCCGGGCGGCCCCGCCACCTGCCGGGAGAAGAAAATCAGTTTCTCGACGCCGGGGGCGCGAACGGCCTCCCGTTTCCACGCCTCGATGAACGCCTCGTTGCGCACCTCGCGCGTGTCGCCGGGCGCCAGTTCGATCGTATATACGCCCAGGTGGTCGGCGCTGACCTCCAGCGGCGCGTTGCCCACGCCGGGATCGCGCGTGGCCACCGAACCCACGCCGAAGGCGATCAGTTCGCCGGGCGCGTAACCGAGGTTGCGCTCGGCGGCGCGCGAGGACCTGCCGAGTTCGGCCACCATGAATTCGGAGTCGCGCCGCGGGGCCCCGGGGGTAAAGGAGAAATTGGCGAACACCAGGTCGGATTCAGGCGCCGGGAAGAAGTCGAAGCCCAGTCTCCCGGTGGCCATCATCGTGATCGACAGAAGAAACAGGCAAATCGCGGTGGTCACGCTCGCATAGCGTTGCCGCAGCGCCGTCTTGAGCAAGCGGGTGAACGCGCCCCGGCGGAAGCGCGCGAAGCCCTCGTCGAAGCGGACGCGCCAGGGCGCCGGCTGGCCCTGTTTGGTCAACGCGGTGCGCAGATGCATGGGCAGCACCAGGAAGCACTCCACCAGGCTGGCCGCGATCACGAAGGCCAGCGTGAGAGGCAGTTCCTTGACGACGCTGCCGACTTCCTCCTGGACCATCAGGATCGGCAGGAACGCCGCCAGCGTGGTGAGCGACGCGGCCAGGACCGGCGGAAACATGACGCGCGCCGCCCGCTCCGCGGCCTCGCGTCCGGGCACGCCGGACTTGTAGAGGGTGCCGGCGTGTTCGGACACCACGATGGCGTCATCGACGATGATGCCGATGCCCATGATCAGCGCGAACATGCTGATCATGTTCAGGGTCAGTCCGATCGCCGCCATGCCGGCCATCGCCGCCAGGAAGGAAATCGGGATGCCGATCGCGACCCAGAAGGCCGGCCGGCCGCCCAGGAACACGTAGAGCACCGCCAGCACCAGCAGCAGCCCGCCGGCCCCGTTGACCAGCAGCATGTTCACGCGCTGGGTCACCTGGTCGGCAAAAACGTCGAACAGCTCCACCTTGAGGCTGGCGGGAGCGCTGGCGCGGAAATCCTCCAGGTACGACATGACCCACTGCTGCGCCACCATCGAATCCACGCCCCGGCTGCGCCGTACGTTCATGTTGATCGAGGAGTGCTCGCCGACCTGCCGGGCCACTTCGCCGTCGGCGGCGGTCTCGTGTATCCGCGCGATGTCCTTCAGTTGCAGCCGTTCTCCCGACTCGTTGGAAAGGACCTCCAGTTCACCGAGTTCGGCCGCCGTGCGGGCCCGCCGCTCGCTGCGGATCTGGCGCGAGATGCGGTCGGTTTCCAGCGTCCCGCCGGGAAGGTCGAGGCTGGAGCGCGCGATGCGCTGGGCAATTTCGTCCAGCGTCAGGTCGAGCCGCCGCAGGGTCTCCGCGGGCACTTCCACCCTGAGTTCACTCTTTCGCAGGCCGCTCATGCGGATCGAACTGACGCCGCGCTGCAGCAGGCCGCTGCGCATTTCCCAGGCGTACGCCTTCAGCGCGCTCTCGGGGAACGGCCCGGAAATCTCGATGTTGCAGATGACCTCGGTCGGCTCCAGCAGGCGAACGATCGGGCGCTCCATTTCCTGCGGGAAGGTGGCCACCCGCGCCACCGCCGACTGCACGTCGGTCAGGGCCTTGGCCATGTTGCTGCCGAAATCGAACTCCAGCAGCAGTACGGCGCGCCCCTCGAAGGAGGTCGCGTTGACCCGGTCCAGGCTGTCCACCCGCATGAACTCCCTTTCCAGCGGCTCGATCACGTTCGATTCCATGTCCTGGGTGCTGGCGCCGATCCAGGTGATGTCGATCTGGATCTGCTCGATCGTGAAATCGGGCATGAGCTGGCGGTTGAGCTGAGTCATTCCCAGCAGTCCGAACAGGATCATCAGCGCCATCAGCAGGTTGCCGGCCACCTTGTGGCGGGCGAAGAAGACGAGCATGCGGTTGGCGGCCATATCGGTTCGGTCCGATTACTCGACGACCACCGCCCGGGCGTTCTCGCCGGCTTCGCGGAGCTGGGTGATGACCACCTGCTCGCCGTCCCTGAGCGCATTCTCCTGCGCCCTGCCCAGCAACATCAATTCGCCGTCGTAGCCGTGCAGTTCGACAAGCCGGGACTTCAGCCGCCCGCTCTCGACCACGAACACCTGGTCCTCGCCGTACAGCGCGGTCTCCGGGATCGCCGCGACGGCGGGATAGAGCCGGTCGTCGAGTTCGATCCGCACGAAGGCGCCGGGGCGGAGCGGGGTGTCGATCGAGGTGTCGAGCAATTCCGCGAAGACCCGCACGCCGCCGCTGGCCGCGGCGATCTCGCCGCCCAGCCGTTCGATCCGCGCGCCGTATTCCAGTTCGACTTCGCCGACCTTCCAGAAGATCCGCGCCGGCCGGCCCATCAGGCTTCCCTCGGACATCAGCCGGCCATACTGTTCGTTGGAAAGGGGGAATCCCACCTCCAGCGACGCCGGGTCCACGATGCGCGCCACACGGTCCGAGGTGGACAACTGTTTGCCCAGGTTGGCGTTCACGTCCACCAGGACGCCGTCATACGGCGCCACCAGCCGGGTGTCGCGCAGGTCCCGCTCGGCCCGCCGCGCTGCCGCCTGGCTGCGTTCCAGGCCGGCGCGCGCCATGTCCAGCTCCAGCTCCGCGGTATCGCGCTGCTGGGCCGAGACGTTGCCCTCGGCGAAGAGCGCCTCGATGCGCTCCATGTCCTGCTCCTTCAGGCGCAACTGCGCCTCGGCCTCGGCCGCGGCGGCGCTCTGTTCGGCCAGCGCGATCTCGTAATCGAACGGATCGACGCGCAAAAGCAGTTCGCCCGCCTCCACCCGGGCCCCTTCCCGGAAGTTGTCCCCGACCACTGCGATCGGCCCCGGCGTGAGGGCCCGGAGTTCGCTCTCGCGCCCGGCGACGATTTCGCCGTAAAGTTCGAGCACCGGGCGCAGGTCCTGGAACCGGGCGACGGCGACCCGCACCGGCCACCGGATTTCCGCCTGCTCGACCGGCGCCATGCTGGGGCGCGTGATCACCAGCAGGGCGATGAGTCCGGCGGTGATCATGGCGATCAGCAGCGGAAGGGTTATGCGTCGCATGGGGCCTTATTTTCCACCATAATTCCAATAAACCAATTCGCCCCACCCTCTCCTCCCGGATTCGCCCCGGAACGCGCGCGTGCCCGCCCTTCCTCCTGGCTTCCCTTTCCTGGAGACGCATGAATACATCCCTGTAGCTTGCTCCGGCATCCCTGCCTCCAATACTCCCGGAAAGGGAAGCCAGGAGGAAGGGCTACCGAAGGCGAGAAGCATGTCGGGATTGGACGCGCGGGGTGGTGACAGGTGGGTTGACTCAGTAATACTGTTGTGACATGATGGGCCGTTACGTCCACGGAGGGGTACCCAAGCGGTCAACGGGGGCAGACTGTAAATCTGCTGGCTCAGCCTTCGTAGGTTCGAATCCTACCCCCTCCAGTTTGCGAGGTGGTGGCTCCCCTGGATCTCTTGAGTACCCGGCCGGGAATGGACACAACAGGGCTTGCGGAGCATTGCGGGCGTAGTTCAATGGTAGAACCTCAGCCTTCCAAGCTGATGATGTGGGTTCAATTCCCATCGTCCGCTCCAATCGGAAGGGGGAATACGTCGCCCACATAGCTCAGTCGGTAGAGCACTTCCTTGGTAAGGAAGAGGTCACCGGTTCAAGTCCGGTTGTGGGCTTTTTTTTGCAACCTGATCAACACGCTACGCGCGGGCGCGCGCGATCCGGATAAGGAGAAGTCATGGCCAAGGCGAAATTTGAGCGTACCAAGCCGCATGTGAACGTGGGGACGATTGGTCATGTGGACCATGGCAAGACGACGTTGACGGCGGCGTTGACGAAGATCATGGCGGCGCAGCACGGAGGCGAGGTCAAGGCGTTTGACGAGATTGACAATGCGCCCGAGGAGCGCGAGCGCGGGATCACGATTGCGACGGCGCACGTGGAGTATGAGAGTGACAACCGTCACTATGCGCACGTGGACTGTCCGGGTCACGCGGACTATGTGAAGAACATGATCACGGGCGCGGCGCAGATGGACGGCGCGGTCTTGGTGGTGAGTGCGGCGGACGGTCCGATGCCGCAGACGCGCGAGCACATTTTGCTGGCCCGCCAGGTGGGCGTTCCGTATATCGTCGTGTATCTGAACAAGTCGGACATGGTCGATGACGACGAGCTGCTGGAGCTCGTCGAGTTGGAAGTAAGGGATTTGCTGTCGCAGTATGACTTTCCGGGGGACGACACGCCGGTGATCGTGGGCAGCGCCCTGCAGGCGCTGGAGGGCCAGGAAGGCGACCGCGGGATTGGCAGCGTGCGCGCCCTGGTCGAGGCCATGGACAGTTATATCCCCGAGCCCGAGCGGGCCATTGACGGGGCCTTTCTGATGCCGATCGAGGACGTGTTCTCGATTGCCGGAAGAGGCACTGTCGTTACGGGCCGCGTGGAGCGCGGAGTGGTCAAGGTGGGCGAGGAGGTCGAGATCGTGGGGATCAAGGACACGTCCAAGACCACGTGCACCGGCGTGGAGATGTTCCGCAAGCTGCTGGACGAGGGTCAGGCGGGCGACAACGTCGGGGTTCTTCTAAGGGGCGTGAAGCGCACCGAGGTCGAAAGAGGCCAGGTGTTGTCGCGTCCCGGTTCGATCACGCCGCACACCCGGTTCAATGCCGAGGTGTATGTATTGACCAAGGAGGAGGGTGGCCGGCACACGCCGTTTTTCAAGGGGTATCGGCCGCAGTTTTATTTTCGGACCACGGACGTGACGGGAGCGGTGCAGTTGCCCCAGGACATGGAGATGGTGATGCCGGGCGACAACGTGCGCATGGAGGTGGACCTGATTGCGCCGATTGCGATGGAGGACGGTCTGCGCTTTGCGATCCGCGAAGGCGGCCGAACCGTCGGCGCCGGCGTCGTATCGAGCGTGGTGGAATAGGAAGGAGGGCGTCCCGCCCTCCTCGAAGGCGAGACGCCTTCGCTCCCAGGAGCAGGAATTTGAAACACAACAGGCCAGTAGCTCAATTTGGCAGAGCAGCGGTCTCCAAAACCGCAGGTTGGGGGTTCGAGTCCCTCCTGGCCTGCCAGCAAACCCCCGCATGACAGGCGATGAAAGACAGCAACCCCATCAAGACCGGCAACTCCCTCGACGTGGCGTGGCTACTGCTCGCCGCGCTGCTGCTGGTGGCCGGGGTCTATGCCTACTACGCCTTCGAGGAACTGCCGATCTTCGTGCGCGTGGGCGGCGTGCTGGTGAGCCTGGCGCTGGCCGCCGTGGTCCTGCTCAGGACCGCCCGCGGGCAGAACGCCTGGCAGTTCGTCCAGAGCTCGCGCGCCGAGCTGCGCAAGGTGGTCTGGCCCAACCGCCAGGAAACCATGCAGACCACCGCCACCGTGCTGGTCATCGTGCTGATCCTGTGCGTGTTCTTCTGGCTGCTGGACATGGGCCTGGCCGCCATCACCCGCCAGTTTACCGGCGCCTGAGGGAGGAGTAGGGCGACATGCACTGGTACATCGTTCAGTCGTACTCCAACTACGAGGAAAAGGTGAAGGCCGCCCTGCAGGAGCGCATCGAGCGCGAGAACATGCAGGAGAAGTTCGGCCGCGTCATGGTGCCCACCGAGGAAGTCGTGGAAATGCGCGACGGCGTCAAGCGCCGGTCCTCGCGCCGCTTCTTCCCCGGCTACGTGCTGGTGGAAATGGACCTCGACGAGAGTTCCTGGTACCTGGTCAACAGCGTCCCTCGGGTGCTCGGCTTTGTGGGCGGCACCAGCGAGCATCCCGAGCCGATCACCGACGAGGAGGCCGACCGCATCCTCCAGCAGGTCGAGGAAGGCTCGGAGAAGCCGCGGCCCAAGGTGGTTTACGAGCCCGGCGAAGTGGTGCGCGTCGTCGACGGGCCGTTCAACGACTTCAACGGCGTGGTCGAGCAGGTCAACTACGAGAAGAACCGGCTGCGGGTGGCGGTGCAGATCCTCGGGCGCTCCACGCCGGTCGATCTCAGTTTCGGTCAGGTGCGCAAGGCATAGGGAGGGCGGAAGCTTATGGCGAAGAACGTAATGGCAGTGGTCAAGATGCAGGTCGGGGCCGGGCAGGCCAGCCCCAGCCCGCCGGTCGGTCCGGCGCTGGGCCAGCACGGCGTGAACCTGATGGAGTTCAGCAACGCCTTCAATGCCCAGACCGCCGGCCAGGAGCCCGGCATGATCACGCCCGTCGTGGTCACGATCTACAACGACCGCAGCTTCACCTTCATTACCAAGACCCCGCCGGCCGCCGTGCTCCTGCGCCGCGCCGCCGGCGTGGACAAGGGCAGTGGCGTGCCCAACCTGGAGAAGGTGGGCGAGGTGACCCGCGCGCAGCTCGAGGAAATCGTGCGCGCCAAGGACCCGGACCTCACCGCCGCCGACATGGACGCCGCCGTGCGCACCATCGCCGGGACCGCGCGCAGCATGGGGCTGACCGTGGCCGGAGGGGAGGTGTAGTCATGGCCCGTTTGAGCAAGAGACAGAAGGCCATGCGCGAGACGCCCGGACGCAGGGACCCGCTGCCCATCGACGAGGCCATCCGCGTCGTGCGCGAGAGCGCGCCGGCGAAGTTCGGCGAGTCGGTGGACGTGGCCGTTAACCTCAATGTCGATCCGCGCAAGGCCGACCAGATCGTGCGCGGTTCCACCGTGCTCCCGCACGGACTGGGCAAGGAAATCCGCGTGGCCGTGTTCGCCGACGGCGAAGCCGCCGAAGCCGCCGTCGAAGCGGGCGCCGACGCGGTGGGCCTGGAAGAACTCGCCGACGAAATCAAGGGCGGCAAGATCGAGCACGACGTGTATATCGCCGCGCCCAACGCCATGCGCGTGGTCGGGGCGCTCGGCAAGGTCCTCGGACCGCGCGGTCTGATGCCCAACCCCAAGTCCGGCACCGTGACGCCCAACGTGGGCGAGGCGGTCCGCAATGCCAAGGCCGGCCAGGTGCGCTACCGCACCGACAAGTCCGGGATCATCCACTGCTCGATCGGCAAGAAGAATTTCAGCGAGGAAGCGATCCTCGAAAACCTTACGGCGCTTTTGAACGAACTGGTAAAGGCCAAGCCGCCCGCGGCCAAGGGCGTTTACATGCAGCGCATCACCCTGTCCTCCACGATGGGGCCCGGCGTGCGCATCGACCAGTCGAGCATAAAGCTGCAATAGCGATTACGGAAAGCGGACCCATGCCCCTTAACCTTCAACAGAAGAAAGACCTGGTCGAAGACCTGCGTTCCACCGCCGAGGGCGCGGTGGTCTCGGCGGCGGCCGACTATCGCGGCCTCAACGTCAAGGAAATGACCGACCTGAGGCGCCGGGCGCGCGGCGCCGGCGTGACGTTGCGCGTGGTCAAGAACACGCTGTCGCGGCGCGCGGTAAAGGACACGCCCTGCGAGAGTCTCGCCGAGGCGCTGAACGGTCCCACGCTGCTGGCGTTCTCGGACGACGACCCGGGATCGATCGCCAGGCTTTTCAAGGACTTCGCCAAACAGCACGAGGCGCTTCAACCGCGCGGCTTCGTTCTCGACGGCGTGCTGTATTCCGGCGATCAGACCGGCCGGATCGCCACTTTGCCGACGCTGGACGAGGCGCGCGCGAAGTTTCTGGGCGCGCTCAAGGCGCCGATGCAGAAACTGGTTGCGACGCTCGCCGAGCCGCAGGGCCGCCTGGCGCGGCTGCTGGCCGCGCGGCAGGAACAGGCGGAAGCCGAATGAGCCGGCTTTTGCATACCCACTATCGATTCATACCCCCAAGGAGCAAGTCATGACCGCAGGAAGAGCAGAAATCCGCGAAGCGCTGGGCAAGATGCCGGTGCTCGAACTGGTTGAACTGATCAAGGAACTCGAGGAAGAGTGGGGCGTCAGCGCGGCCGCGGCCGTCGTCGCCGGTCCCGCCGCCGGCCCGGCCGAGGAAGCCGCCGCCGAGGAGGAGCAGACCGAATTCACGGTCGTGCTGCAAGGCTTCGGCGAGTCCAAGGTCAAGGTCATCAAGGCCCTGCGTTCGCTGACCACCCTCGGCCTCAAGGAGGCCAAGGACCTGGTAGAGAGCGCCCCCGCTCCCGTATCCGAAGGCGTGTCGAAGGAAGACGCCGAGAAGTTCAAGGCCACGCTAGAAGAATCCGGCGCGACGGTTGAAATCAAGTAGTTGGGCATTGCGCCCCACGCTGGAGGGAGGGCATTGCCGTCGTGCAACCCTGTACGGCGCTTCGATCCCGCCCTGCTTGTGCCCCCTTCTTCCCGGAGGCGCCATCCTGGCTCGATTCTCGCTGTCCTGCTCCAACGCTCCTGGAAGAAGGGGGCACAAGCAGGGCTGCGGCGGTGCCAACCGCGCGCACCCACGGAAGCCTGTCTCGCGCCATCCCCTCCTGGGGAGCGTTGGAGCAGGGACAGCGAGAATCGAGCCAGGATGGCGCCTCCCGAGGAGGGGATGGCGCGAGACAGGCGAGGGGACAGCGTCCCGGCTCGTCCGTCGCATCGCGCCGCAGGTTTATTGAGGACTAATTACGTATGAGTTATAGCTACACCGAAAAGAAACGTATCCGCAAGAGCTTCGGGAAGAGCTCCACCGTGCTGGAGGTGCCGTACCTGCTGGCGATGCAGCGCGACAGCTACGCGCAGTTCCTGCAGGCGGACATCCCCCCGCCCGAGCGCGAGAACGTCGGCCTGCACTCCGTTTTCTCGCAGATATTCCCGATCGAGAGCTACACCGGCAACGTGGAGCTGCAGTACGTGAGCTACAGCCTCGGCGAACCGCCCTTCGACGAGGAGGAGTGCCGGCTGCGCGGCGCCACCTATGCCGCGCCCTTCAACCTGATGGTGCGCCTGGTGATCTTCGACCGCGGCGCCACGCGCGCGGTCAAGGAGATCCGCGAGCAGCAGGTCTATCTGGGCGAGATCCCGCTCATGACCGGGCACTGCAGCTTCATCATCAACGGCACCGACCGGGTCATCGTTTCCCAGTTGCACCGCTCCCCGGGCGTGTTCTTCGACCACGACCGCGGCAAGACCCATTCGTCCGGCAAGCTGCTGCACAACGCCCGCGTGATCCCCTACCGCGGCTCCTGGCTGGACTTCGAGTTCGACGCCAAGGACTGCGTCTTTACCCGCATCGACCGCAAGAAAAAGATCCCGGCCACGGTGCTGCTCAGGGCCATGGAATTCTCCACCGAGGAGATCCTCGGCCTGTTCTTCGAGCGCGACGAGTACCGCATCGACAAGAAGGGCAAGGTCAAGATGCGCCTGGAGCCGGCGCGCCTTCGCGGCCTCACCGCGCGCTTCGACATCGTCGTGGGCGGCGAACAGATCGCGCCCAGGGACCGCCGCATCACCCAGCGCCACGTGCGGATGCTGGAGAAATCGCGGCTGAAATGGCTGGAGCTGCCGAACCTGCCCCGCTACGAAGAAAACGGCGATGCCGCCACCGGCGCCGAGGACGAGGAAGCCGAGCATCCGCTGATCGGCGAGACCCTGGCCTGCGACATGGTGGACACCGAAACCGGCGAAGTGCTCGCCCGGGCCAACGACGAGATCACGCACGAGATCCTGCGCAGCCTGATCGCGCACGGCATCGGCAAGATCGAGACCATCTACGTCAACGAGCTGGAGCACGGGCCGTACATATCGTCCACGCTCCGGGTGGACGAGACCCGCAGCCGCGACATGGCGCTGGTCGAGATCTACAAGATGATGCGGCCCGGCGAGCCCCCCACCCAGGAGGCTGCGAAGAACCTGTTCAACAACCTTTTCTTCAGCCCGGACCGCTACGACCTCTCGCGCGTCGGCCGGATGAAGTTCAACCGCCGCGTGGGCCGCGAGGAGATTACCGGCAGTTCGATCCTGAGCCCCGAAGATATCGTCGAGGTCCTGCGCGTTCTGCTGGACATCCGCAACGGCAAGGACAACGTCGACGACATCGACCACCTCGGCAACCGCCGGGTGCGATGCGTGGGCGAAATGGCCGAGAACGCCCTGCGTCAGGGTCTGGCGCGGGTCGAGCGGGCGGTCAAGGAGCGCCTGTCGATGGCCGAGAGCGACGGCCTGATGCCGCAGGAGATGATCAACGCCAAGCCGGTGTCGGCGGCCATCAAGGAGTTCTTCGGTTCGAACCAGCTGTCGCAGTTCATGGACCAGAACAACCCGCTGGCCGAGACCACCCACAAGCGGCGGGTCTCGGCGCTGGGCGCCGGCGGCCTGACCCGCGAGCGGGCCGGCTTCGAGGTGCGCGACGTGCATCCTACCCACTACGGCCGGGTGTGCCCGATCGAGACCCCGGAAGGTCCGAACATCGGCCTGATCAATTCGCTCGCGGTCTATGCGCGCACCAATGAATACGGCATCCTGGAAACGCCGTACCGGCGGGTCACCGACGGCAAGGTCACCAACACCATCGACTACCTGTCGGCGATCGAGGAAGGGCAGTACGTGATCGCCCAGGCCAACGCCAGGCTCACCGGCGAGGGCGGATTCACGCAGCCGCTGGTGCGGGTGCGCTACCGCAACGAATCCACGCTGATGCAGCGCGAGCGCATCCAGTACATGGACGTCTCGCCGCGCCAGACGGTGTCGGTAGCCGCCGCGCTGATTCCGTTCCTCGAGCACGGCGACGCCAACCGCGCGCTGATGGGCTCGAACATGCAACGCCAGGCCGTGCCTACGCTTCGGGCCGAACCGCCGCTGGTAGGCACCGGCATGGAGCGGGCGGTGGCGATCGATTCCGGGTCCTGCACCGTGGCGCGCCGCTCCGGTGTCGTGGACTACCTGGACTCCTCGCGCATCGTCGTGCGCGTCGAGCAGGAGGACGCCGGCGCCGGCGAGCCGGGCGTGGACATCTACAACCTCGTGAAATACCAGCGCACCAACCAGAACACCTGCATGAACCAGCGTCCGCAGGTGCGCAGGGGCGACCGGGTCGAGGCCGGCGACGTACTGGCCGACGGCGCCGCCACCAGCCTGGGCGAGCTGGCCCTGGGCCAGAACCTGCTGGTGGCCTTCATGCCCTGGAACGGCTACAACTTCGAGGACTCCATCCTCATTTCCGAGCGGCTGGTGCACGAGGACCGCTTTACCAGCATCCACATCGAGGAGTTGACCTGCATGGCGCGCGACACCAAGCTCGGCGCCGAGGAGATCACGGCCGACATTCCCAACGTGGGCGAGGCGGCGCTGGCCAAGCTGGACGAGTCCGGCATCGCCTTCATCGGCGCGGAAGTGAAGGCCGGCGACATCCTGGTCGGCAAGGTCACCCCCAAGGGCGAGACCCAGTTCACGCCGGAGGAGAAACTGCTGCGCGCGATCTTCGGCGAGAAGGCTTCCGACATCAAGGACACGTCGCTCAGGGTCCCGGCCGGCATGGACGGCACGGTGATCGACGTGCGCGTGTTCACCCGCGAGGGCGTCGAGAAGGACAAGCGCGCGCTGGCCAACGAGGACCAGGAACTGGCCGGCGTCAAGAAGGACCTGGACGACCAGCGCCGGATCATCGAGGAAGACCTGTTCCAGCGCGTGCGCGAGCTGATCGAGAACAAGATGGCCGACGGCGGTCCGGAAGGGTTCCGGCCCGGCAAGGTCACGCCCCGGAAGCTCGAGGCGCTGCCGCGCGATCAGTGGTTCGAGATCAGCATGCGCACCCGCAAGCTCAACGAGAACCTGGAACGCGCCCGCGAGCGGCTGCAGCAGATTCGCGAGGAAATGGAAAGCCGCTTCACGGAGAAGGCCCGCAAGATCACGGCCGGCGACGAACTGGCCGCCGGCGTGCGCAAGATGGTCAAGGTGTACATGGCCGTCAAGCGCCGGGTTCAGCCCGGCGACAAGGTGGCCGGACGGCACGGCAACAAGGGCGTGATCTCCACGATCGTGCCGGTGGAGGACATGCCGTACCTGGACGACGGCACGCCGGTTGACATGGTGCTCAATCCCCTGGGCGTGCCCTCGCGCATGAACACGGGACAAATTCTCGAGTGCCATCTCGGCTGGGCCGCCAAGGCCCTGGGCCTGCAGCTAGGCGAGCTGATCTCGCAGGACGGCAAGACCGGCACCCTGCGCAAGACGCTGGAGAAGATCTACGACTACTCGGGCACGGGCGGCGGCCAGAGCGTCGAGTCGTTGGACGACGACGATCTCGCCGACCTGGCCGATAACCTGACCAACGGCGTGACGATGGCCACGCCGGTGTTCGACGGCGCCACCGAGGCCGAGATCAAGGACATGCTCAAGCTGGCGGAACTGCCGGAGTCGGGGCAGACCACACTGTATGACGGGCGCACCGGGCACGCCTTCGACCGCCCGGTGACGGTCGGCTACATGTACATGCTCAAGCTCAACCACCTGGTGGACGACAAGATGCATGCCCGCTCCACCGGCCCCTACAGCCTCGTGACCCAGCAGCCGCTGGGCGGCAAGGCCCAGTTCGGCGGACAGCGTTTCGGCGAAATGGAGGTGTGGGCGCTGGAAGCCTACGGCGCGGCGCACACGCTGCAGGAGATGCTCACCGTCAAGTCCGACGACCAGTCCGGCCGCAGCCGGATGTTCAAGAGCATCGTGGACGGACGCCACCGGGTCGAGGCCGGCATGCCGGAATCCTTCAACGTGCTGGTGAAGGAAATCCGCGCGCTCGGCATCAACGTGGAGCTGACCCGCAACTGATGTACCACCTGCTCGCAACCCCTTCCGCTGTCCCGCGGCGCTGTCGTGCCCTTCCTTCCGGGGAACCGCCGGCAAGCACGTCCCTGTGGGCTCGGCTTCGGCATCCATGCCTCAGACGTTCCCCGGAAGGAAGGGCACGACAGCGCCTCCCGCACCGCGATTGTGCGCAACATCAAGAACCCTACGCTTTAAGGAGCGATGCATGAGAGAAATCACTCGCATGGCCCAGGCCGCCCCCGGATTCGAAGACTTCGATTCCATCACGATCGGACTCGCGTCCCCGGAAATGATCAAGTCGTGGTCCTGGGGCGAAGTACGCAAGCCCGAAACCATCAACTACCGGACCTTCAAGCCCGAGCGCGACGGCCTGTTCTGCGCCCGCATCTTCGGCCCCCTGAAGGACTTCGAGTGCATCTGCGGCAAGTACAAGCGGCTCAAGCACCGCGGCGTGATCTGCGAAAAGTGCGGCGTGGAAGTGCGCGAGGCGCGGGTGCGCCGCGAGCGCATGGGCCACATCGACCTGGCCACGCCGGTTGCGCATATCTGGTTCCTGAAGTCGCTGCCCTCGCGCATCGGGCTGATGCTCGACATGACCATGCACGAGATCGAGCGGGTGCTGTATTTCGAGGCCTTCGTCGTGACCGATCCCGGCGACACCGACCTGGAGCAGGGCCAGCTCCTGACCGAGGAGCTCAAGCGCGAGGCGCTGGAGATGTACGGCCCCACCTTCGAGGCCGAGATGGGCGCCGCGGCGATCCGCAAGCTGCTGCGCCAGGTGGACCTCGATGAAGCCATCGAAAAGGTACACGGCGAGATCGACGCCACCGGTTCGGAAACCAAGATCAAGCGCCTGACCAAGCGGCTCAAGCTGCTCACGGCCTTCCGCGATTCCGGCAACCGGCCGGAGTGGATGGTGCTCACGAGGCTGGCGGTGCTGCCGCCGGAACTGCGGCCGCTGGTGCCGCTGGAGGGCGGCCGATTCGCCACCTCCGACCTGAACGATCTCTACCGCCGGGTCATCAACCGTAACAATCGCCTGCGCCGGCTGCTGGACCTCAACGCGCCGGAAATCATCGTGCGCAACGAAAAGCGCATGCTCCAGGAAGCCGTCGACGCGCTGCTGGACAACGGCCGCCGCGGCCGCGCCTTCACCGGCAGCAAGAAGCGCGCGCTCAAGTCGCTGGCCGACATGATCAAGGGCAAGCAGGGCCGGTTCCGCCAGAACCTGCTGGGCAAGCGCGTGGACTACTCGGGCCGTTCGGTCATCGTGGTGGGCCCGACGCTCAAGCTGCACCAGTGCGGGCTGCCCAAGAAGATGGCGCTGGAGCTGTTCAAGCCCTTCGTGCTGTCGAAGCTGCAGGTGTTCACCGAGGCCACCTCGGTGAAGGCCGCGCGCCGCCTGATCGAGCGCGAGGAGCCGATCGTGTGGGATTTCCTTGAAGAGGTGATCCGCGAGCACCCCGTGCTCCTGAACCGCGCGCCCACCTTGCATCGCCTCGGCATCCAGGCCTTCGAGCCGCTGCTGATCGAGGGCAAGGCCATCCAGCTCCACCCGCTGGTCTGCACCGCCTTCAACGCCGACTTCGACGGCGACCAGATGGCCGTGCACGTGCCGCTGTCGCTGGAGGCGCAGCTTGAGGCCCGCGCCCTGATGATGGCCTCGAACAACATCCTGTCGCCGGCCAACGGCGAACCGGTGATCGTTCCGTCGCAGGACGTGGTGCTGGGCATTTACTACATGACCAGCAAGCGCATCAACGCGCGCGGCGAGGGCATGGTGTTCAGCGGCCGCGACGAAGTGCACCGCGCCTACGAGACCGGGGCCGCCGACCTGCACGCCGCGGTCAAGCTGCGCGCCGGCGGCGAACTGATCGAGACCACCGTCGGCCGCGCCCTGCTCGGCGCGCTGCTGCCGGAGGAACTCGATTTCGAACTGATCAACCGCACGATGAACAAGCGCGAGATCGGGCAGCTCATCAACGCCTGCTATCGGCAGGCCGGCCTCAAGAAGACCGTGGTCTTCGCCGACCGCCTGATGTACATGGGCTTCCAGTTCGCCACTTCGGCCGGAATCTCCATCGGAATCAACGACATGGAGGTGCCCGAGAACAAGCCGGAAATCCTCGCCGAGGCCGAGGAGAAGGTGAAGGAAATCCAGGACCAGCACGCGCAGGGCCTGGTGACGGACGGCGAGCGCTACAACAAGGTCGTCGATATCTGGTCGCATACCAGCGACCGGCTGGCGCGGGTCATGATGGACAACCTCGGCACCGAGCAGGTCACCAACGCGGCCGGCGAGGAGGTCACCCAGAAGTCCTTCAACTCGATTTTCATGATGGCCGACTCCGGCGCCCGCGGCTCGGCGGCGCAGATGCGCCAGCTGGCCGGCATGCGCGGCCTGATGGCCAAACCGGACGGCTCGATCATCGAGACGCCGATCACCGCCAACTTCCGCGAAGGCCTGGACGTGCTGCAGTACTTCAACTCCACGCACGGCGCCCGCAAGGGCCTGGCCGACACGGCGCTGAAGACCGCCAACTCCGGCTACCTGACCCGCCGGCTCGTGGATGTGGCCCAGGACCTGGTCGTGACCGAGGAGGACTGTGGCACCACCGCCGGCCTCGTGATGGAAGCGGTGCTGGACGGCACCGAGCAGATCCAGTCGCTCACCGACCGCATTCTCGGCCGCGCCACCGCCCGTCCGGTCGTTTCGCCGGCCACCGGCGAGGAACTGATCGCCGCCGGCGAGCTGCTCGACGAGAAACTGGCCGCGCTCATCGAAGAGCATGGCGTCGAGCGGGTCACCGTGCGTTCGCCGATCACCTGCGAGACCCGCTTCGGCGTGTGCCGCAACTGTTACGGGCGCGACCTGGCCCGCGGCAAGTGGGTGAACATCGGCGAGTCGGTGGGCGTGATCGCCGCGCAGTCGATCGGCGAGCCCGGCACCCAGCTCACGATGCGTACCTTCCACATCGGCGGGGCCGCGTCCAGGACCGGCGCGCGCAGCAGCATCGAGGTGCGGCGCGACGGCGTGGTGCGGCTGCAGAACCTGAAGACCCTCAAGCACAAGAAGGAAAAGCGCCTGGTGGCGGTGAGCAACACCGGAGAACTGGCGCTGGTGGATGCCGACGGGCGGGCGCTGGAGCGCCACAAGGTCAGCTACGGCGCATCCATCCTGGTCAACGACGGCGAAAAGGTGAAGGCCGGCCAGACCGTGGCCACCTGGGACCCGCACAACCGGCCGATCATTTCCGAAGTGGTGGGCTGGATCGAATTCGAGGACCTGCTGGAAGGTATCACGGTGGAGGAGCGCATCGACGAGTTCACCGGCCTTTCGACCGTGGCGGTGCTGGAACGCCGCCGCCGGCCGTCTTCGGGCGCCGACAAGGAGCCGCGGATCCGCCTCACCGACAAGAGCGGCGCCGTGTTGCACTTCAGCGGCACGGACGCGCCGGTGGAGCACAAGATGCCGGAAGGATCGGTGCTCGACCCCATGCTGGCCGCGGCCTGGCAGAAGTCCCGCGGACTGGAGGAAGGCGGTGCCAAGGCGTCCGGAAAGCTCAAGGTTGAGACCGGCGACGTGCTCGCCCGCGTGCCGGCCAGCGAGGCCAAGTCCATCGACATCACCGGCGGCCTGCCGAGGGTGGCGGACCTGTTCGAGGCCCGCAAGCCGCGCGAGGCCGCGATCCTCGCCGAGCACCGCGGCGTGGTGAGCTTCGGGCAGGACACCAAGGGCAAGCGCCGGCTGATCATCGCCGACGAGCAGGGCGAGGAAGTCAAGATGCTGGTGCCCAAGGACCGCCCGCTGAACGTGTTCGGCGGCGAGCGCGTCGAAACCGGCGAGATGATCGCCGACGGCGAGCCCAACGTCCACGACATCCTGAGGCTGCGCGGCGTGCAGGCCATGGCCGAGTACCTGGTGGGTGAAATCCAGGCCGTGTACCGGCTGCAGGGCGTGCGCATCAACGACAAGCACATCGAGGTGATCATCCGCCAGATGCTCAAGCGCGTCGAAGTGATCGATCCGGGCGAGAGCGGCCTGCTCAAGCGCGAGCAGCTCGAGCGTTCGCAGGTAGTCGAGATCAACGAGCAGATCGAGGTGGAAGACAAGACGCCGGCCACCTACCGTCCGTTGCTGCTGGGCATCACCAAGGCGTCGCTGGCGACCCGCTCGTTCATATCGGCGGCGTCGTTCCAGGAGACCACCCGGGTGCTCACCGAGGCCGCCGTGATCGGCATGCGCGACGAGCTCAAGGGCCTGAAGGAAAACGTGATCGTCGGCCGGCTGATCCCCGCCGGCACCGGCTTCCACTATCACCAGGAGCGCGTGCGCCGGCGCGAGAAGCGCCTCGAGATCGAGGCCGCCGAAGCCGCCGAGGCCGAATTCGCCACCGTCGCCCCCGAAGACGCCTCCGCCGAGGAGCAAGCCCCCACCGTCACCGCCTGACCCTCTGCCGCTAAAGACCGTTTTTGACACTCCCCTTTCGGGGAGCGTTGGAGCCAGGATGGCGGAACCGAGCCAGGGATGGCGCCTCCCGGAAAGGGGAGTGTCGAAAACGGGCGAGGGGTCGGCACGATATTGACTTTGCGGGCGAATTCCGCATAATTCGCGGATTCCGTGCTTGCGGCTGAGGCTGCCTAGTTGGGCGTCCTCAAGGAACGCTGCAAGCCGGGTTTTTCCAACCGCAAGACAAGGGCAAGGGGCAGGCCGTTAAGCAATGTCCACGGTGAATCAGCTTGTGCGCAAGGCGCGCGCTCCGCGGCGGGCGAAAACCAGCGTTCCGGCGCTGGAGAACAGTCCGCAGAAGCGCGGCGTGTGCACGCGCGTCTACACCACCACGCCCAAGAAGCCGAACTCGGCGATGCGCAAGGTGGCCCGGGTACGTCTCACAAACGGCTTTGAGGTCACCAGCTACATCGGCGGCGAAGGTCACAACCTGCAGGAGCACTCGGTTGTGCTGATCCGGGGCGGCCGCGTAAAGGACCTTCCCGGCGTGCGCTACCACACGATCCGCGGCACGCTCGATTGCGCCGGCGTAACTGACCGCCGCCAGGGCCGCTCCAAGTACGGCGCCAAGCGGCCGCGCTGAAGCCATGTCCCGCCGCTCCCGCGCCCCGCGCCGGCCCGTTCTGGCCGACCCGCTGTACGGCAGCGAGCTGTTGTCGCGCTTCATCAACATGATCATGAAGAGCGGCAAGAAGTCGGTGGCGGAGAACATCGTCTACGGCGCCATCGACGTGATCTCCAGGATCCGCAAGCAGACCCCCGAAGAGGCGCTGCAGCTGCTGGAAGAGGGCCTGGAAAACGTCAAGCCCACGGTCGAGGTGCGCTCCCGCCGGGTCGGCGGCGCCACCTACCAGGTGCCGGTCGAAGTGCGCGCCGCCCGCCGCGAGACGCTGGCGATGCGCTGGATGATCGACGCGGCCCGCAGGCGCACCGAAAAGACCATGGCCGAGCGCCTGGCGCGCGAACTCATGGAAGCGTCGGAGAACTCCGGGGCCGCCGCCCGCCGCCGCGAGGAAACCCATCGAATGGCGGAGGCCAACAAGGCTTTCGCGCATTACCGCTGGTAGGCCGGCCGCCGGCATCGATCCCTTGTTGGTCCGCCCGTCCCTCGGCCTTCACGGTACCGGTATAGAACCATGCGCGCTACGCCCATCGGCCGTTACCGCAACATCGGCATCATGGCCCACATCGATGCCGGCAAGACCACGACCACGGAGCGGGTCCTGTTCTACACCGGCGTGTCGCACAAGCTGGGCGAGGTCCATGACGGCGCGGCCATCATGGACTGGATGGAGCAGGAGCAGGAACGCGGCATAACGATCACTTCGGCGGCCACCACCTGTTTCTGGAGCGGGATGCGCCGCCAGTTCCCCGAGCACCGCATCAACATCCTGGACACGCCGGGACACGTGGATTTCACGATCGAGGTCGAGCGCTCGCTGCGGGTGCTGGACAGCGCCGTGGCGGTGTTCTGCTCGGTGGGCGGCGTCGAGCCCCAGTCCGAGACCGTGTGGCGCCAGGCCAACCGCTACGGCGTGCCGCGGCTCGCTTTCATCAACAAGATGGACCGCGTCGGCGCGGACTATTTCCGCGTCGTCGGCCAGATCGAGTCCCGGCTGGGCGCCAAGCCCGTGCCGATCCAGGTCCCGATCGGCAGCGAAGCGGACTTCGCCGGCGTCGTGGACCTGGTGGAGGAGCGCGCGATCTACTGGAGCGAGACGGACCTCGGCACTACGTACCGCGAGGACGACATTCCCGAAGAGCTCGCCGAAGAGTGCGCCGAATGGCGCGAGCGCATGGTGGAGGCGGCCGCCGAGAGCGATGACGAGCTGATGGAGAAATACGTGGGCGGCGAACCGCTCACGGCCGGCGAAATCCGCCGGGGCCTGCGCGAGCGCACGCTGCGCAATGAGATCGTGCCCGCCATGTGCGGCAGCGCCTTCCGCAACAAGGGCGTGCAGGCGGTGCTGGACGGGGTTGTGCATTACCTGCCTTCGCCGGCCGAAAAACCGCCGATCACCGGCATCAACGGTTCCGGAGAAACGGCCGAGCGCGCGCCGAACAACGAGACGCCCTTCTCGGCGCTCGCCTTCAAGATCGCCAACGATCCGTACGTCGGCAACCTGTCGTTCATCCGGGTGTATTCGGGCAGCCTGAAGTCCGGCGACCGCGTGCTCAACGTCACCCGCGGCAAGAAGGAACGCATCGGACGCCTGCTGCAGATGCATGCCAACGACCGCGCCGAAGTCTCGGAAATCCGCGCCGGCGACATCGTCGCCGCGGTGGGCCTGAAGGACGTGACCACGGGCGACAGCCTTACCGCAGTCGGCGCTCCCATCGCGCTGGAGCGCATCACGATCCCCGATCCGGTCATCCACGTGGCCGTGGAGGCCCGCACCCGCGCCGACCAGGAGAAGATGTCGCTGGCGCTTCAGAAGCTGGCCAGGGAGGACCCGTCGTTCAAGGTGTCCACCGACAAGGAGTCCGGGCAGACCATCATCGCCGGCATGGGCGAGCTGCACCTGGAGATCCTCGTGGACCGGATGCGCCGCGAGTTCCAGGTCGAGGCCAACGTGGGTCGCCCGCGCGTGTCCTACCGCGAGACGATCCGCCAGGCCGTGGAGCAGGAGGGCCGGTTCGTGCGCCAGACCGGAGGACGCGGCCAGTACGGCCACGTGTTCCTGCGCCTGGAGCCGCTGCCGTCCGGCGGCGGCTACGAGTTCGAGGACAAGATCGTGGGCGGCGCCGTGCCCAGGGAATACATCCCGGCCGTGAACAAGGGCGTGCAGCAGCAGATGGGCGAAGGCGTGCTGGGCGGCTACCCGGTCGTGGACGTCAAGGCGACGCTCTATGACGGCTCGTTTCACGAAGTCGATTCCAGCGAGGTCGCCTTCCGCGTGGCCGCGGCCCAGGCTTTCCGCGAGGGCATGAGGCGGGCCAAGCCGATCCTGCTGGAGCCCACGATGAAGCTCGAGGTGGTCACGCCCGACGACTACATGGGCGACGTGAGCGCCGACCTGACCCGCCGGCGCGGCGAGCTGCACAGCATGGAGGAGTCGCCCGCGGGCAAGGTGGTGCGCGGCGAGGCGCCGCTGGCGGAGATGTTCGGCTACGCCACCACGCTGCGCTCGATGTCGCAGGGCCGCGCGACCTATTCGATGGAATTTTCCCGTTACACTCCGGTCCCCGCCAAGGTGGCGGCGGACCTTACTCATACCGGCTGAGAGCCGAACTGCAAGGAGACAATCACTTATGGCCAAGGCGAAATTTGAGCGTACCAAGCCGCATGTGAACGTGGGGACGATTGGTCATGTGGACCATGGCAAGACGACGTTGACGGCGGCGTTGACGAAGATCATGGCGGCGCAGCACGGAGGCGAGGTCAAGGCGTTTGACGAGATTGACAATGCGCCCGAGGAGCGCGAGCGCGGGATCACGATTGCGACGGCGCACGTGGAGTATGAGAGTGACAACCGTCACTATGCGCACGTGGACTGTCCGGGTCACGCGGACTATGTGAAGAACATGATCACGGGCGCGGCGCAGATGGACGGCGCGGTCTTGGTGGTGAGTGCGGCGGACGGTCCGATGCCGCAGACGCGCGAGCACATTTTGCTGGCCCGCCAGGTGGGCGTTCCGTATATCGTCGTGTATCTGAACAAGTCGGACATGGTCGATGACGACGAGCTGCTGGAGCTCGTCGAGTTGGAAGTAAGGGATTTGCTGTCGCAGTATGACTTTCCGGGGGACGACACGCCGGTGATCGTGGGCAGCGCCCTGCAGGCGCTGGAGGGCCAGGAAGGCGACCGCGGGATTGGCAGCGTGCGCGCCCTGGTCGAGGCCATGGACAGTTATATCCCCGAGCCCGAGCGGGCCATTGACGGGGCCTTTCTGATGCCGATCGAGGACGTGTTCTCGATTGCCGGAAGAGGCACTGTCGTTACGGGCCGCGTGGAGCGCGGAGTGGTCAAGGTGGGCGAGGAGGTCGAGATCGTGGGGATCAAGGACACGTCCAAGACCACGTGCACCGGCGTGGAGATGTTCCGCAAGCTGCTGGACGAGGGTCAGGCGGGCGACAACGTCGGGGTTCTTCTAAGGGGCGTGAAGCGCACCGAGGTCGAAAGAGGCCAGGTGTTGTCGCGTCCCGGTTCGATCACGCCGCACACCCGGTTCAATGCCGAGGTGTATGTATTGACCAAGGAGGAGGGTGGCCGGCACACGCCGTTTTTCAAGGGGTATCGGCCGCAGTTTTATTTTCGGACCACGGACGTGACGGGAGCGGTGCAGTTGCCCCAGGACATGGAGATGGTGATGCCGGGCGACAACGTGCGCATGGAGGTGGACCTGATTGCGCCGATTGCGATGGAGGACGGTCTGCGCTTTGCGATCCGCGAAGGCGGCCGAACCGTCGGCGCCGGCGTCGTATCGAGCGTGGTGGAGTAGGAATATGGCAGAACCGCAAAACATCCGAATCCGGCTCAAGGCCTTCGATCACCGGCTGATCGATTCGTCGGCCCGCGAGATCGTGGAAACCGCGCGTCGCACCGGCGCCAGGGTGCACGGCCCGGTGCCGCTGCCCACCCGCAAGGAGCGCTTCACCGTGCTGATTTCGCCGCATGTGAACAAGGACGCCCGCGACCAGTACGAGCTCAGGACGCACAAGCGCCTGCTGGACATCATCGAGCCCAGCGACAAGACCGTCGATGCGCTGATGAAGCTCGAACTCCCCGCCGGCGTGGACGCCCAAATTCGCTTGAACTAAAAAGACATGGTCGCTAAAATTGACGGTCTTTGCCCGGTAGCCTTTACTGGCCCCCTCCGTCCGGGGGCTTGTGAGCCAGGGAGGGCGGAACAGAGCTCCAGGGATGGATTCATGCGTCCCCCGGACGGAGGGGGCCAGTAAAGGCGGGCTAGCACTCCCAAGTAACTACTATGAGCATTGGTTTGATCGGCCAAAAGCGAGGAATGACGCGCCTGTTCACGGAGGAAGGGGCCAGTGTGCCCATCACCGTGATCGAAGCGCGCCCGAATCGCATAACCCGCCAGCGCACGCCCGACAAGGACGGCTACGCGGCCGTCCAGGTCACGGTGGGCGAGGCGCGCAAGGCCCCGGGCAAGGCGCTGGCCGGCCAGTACGCCGATCACGCTCCCGGCGAGGGCCTGTTCGAGCATCGCCTCGACGATCCCGCCCAGCTCGAGGACTATCAGCCCGGCGCGGAAATCACCGTGGGCGTGTTCGCACCGGGCCAGCATGTGGACGTCACCGGCACCACCATCGGCAAGGGCTATGCGGGCACCATCAAGCGCCACCACTTCCGCGGCCAGGACGCCACCCACGGCAACTCCAAGGCCCACCGCGTGCCCGGCTCCATCGGCCAGAACCAGACGCCCGGGCGCGTGTTCAAGGGCAAGAAGATGTCCGGCCACATGGGCAACGTGCGCCGAACGGTCCAGAACCTCGAAGTGGTGCGGATCGACGAGGAGAGAAACCTCATCATGATCAAGGGCGCCATTCCGGGCCACACGATGGGCCGCGTACTGGTACGTCCCGCCGTGAAAATGCCCGGGCGTGAGGGCATCTCGCCCTCCAATATGCCGACTAAGAACACCCAACAGGCATAGATCATGAACGCAACGGCAGAAAAAACCGACCGGCAGGAAAAGAAACCAGCCGTTGCGAAGTCAAAGAAGGCAAAGCCGACCCGAAAGGTCTACAAGCCCTTCTCCGACGACGTTCCCTTTAACGAGTCGCTGGTCCACCAGGCCGTCGTGGCCTGGCTGGCGGGCGCCCGCAGCGGCACCAAGGCGCAGAAGAACCGCTCCGCGGTGCGCGGCGGCGGCGCCAAGCCGTGGCGGCAGAAGGGCACCGGAAGGGCCCGCGCCGGCACCCGCTCCAGCCCGATCTGGCGCGGCGGTGGCCGCACTTTCGCCGCAACCCCGCGCTCGCACTCAAAGAAGATCAACCGCAAGATGTACCGCGGCGCCATGCGCTGCCTGCTCGCCGAAGTGGCGCGCAGCAAGCGCCTGACCGTCGCCCGCAAGATCGAACCGGCCGACCACCGCACCAAAACGGCGCTAACGTTGCTTGCCGAACTCGATTTCGACGGCGGCCTGATCGTGGTCGAGTCGTACGACGACTACCGCGAGTTCTGCTTGGGCATCCGCAACCTTCCCGGCGTGGACATCATCGATCTGCGCGAGCTCAATCCCGTGGCGCTGGCGGGCTCCGGCCCCATCCTGATCACCGAGGGCGCCTTCAAGGAGCTCAAGGAGCGCCTGCAATGAGCGCCGAGAACCTTTCCGAGCGCCTGCTCAACACGATCCGGGCGCCGCACCTCTCGGAGAAGGCCCTCAACCTGGCCGAGAGCGAAGGGCGCAAGCAGCTCGCCTTCAGGGTGGCCGTGGACGCCACCAAGCCGGAGATCGCAAAGGCCGTCAAGGAACTCTTCGACGTCGAAGTGGATTCGGTCACGGTCATCAACTACAAGGGCAAGGTCAAGCGCCGCGGGACGACCCTGGGCCGCCGCCCGAACTGGAAGAAGGCCTACGTGACCCTGGCGGCGGGCCAGGACCTCGACTTCGTGAGCGGAACGGGGCAGTAGCATGGCGCTGAAACCACTCAATCCCACGTCGCCCGGACAGCGCTTCGCGGTGCGCGTGGTCACGCCCGAGCTGCACAAGGGCGCGCCCTACAGGCCGCTCACCAAGCCGCTGCCGGGCCGCGGCGGACGCAACAACGCCGGGCGCATCACCACCCGGCACCGGGGCGGCGGGCACAAGCGCCATTACCGCATCGTCGATTTCCGCCGCGACAAGGACGGCATCGCCGCGCGGGTCGAGCGGCTGGAGTACGACCCCAACCGCAGCGCCCACCTGGCGCTGCTGGTTTATGCCGACGGCGAGCGGCGCTACATCCTGGCGCCGAACGGCGTGAAGGCCGGCCAGCAGCTCATGTCCGGCATGGAGGCGCCGATCCGCACGGGCAACTGCCTGCCGCTCAGCCGGATTCCGCTGGGCACGCAGATCCACAACATCGAGATGAAGCCCGGCAAGGGCGGCCAGCTGGCCCGCGCCGCCGGCGCTTCCGCGCAACTGCTGGCCCGCGAGGGCCCGCACGCCACGCTGCGGATGCGCTCCGGCGAAATGCGCAAGGTGCCGGTCGCCTGCCGCGCCACGATCGGCGAGGTGGGCAACGACCAGCACGGTCTGCGCAAGGACGGCAAGGCCGGCGTCAAGCGCTGGCGCGGAATCCGTCCCACGGTGCGCGGCGTGGCCATGAACCCGGTGGACCATCCGCACGGCGGCGGCGAGGGCCGCTCGTCTGGCGGGCGCCACCCGGTCAGTCCCTGGGGCGTGCCCACCAAGGGCTACCGCACCCGCCGCCGCAAGGGCGTCGAGCGCATGATCGTGCGCCGCAGGAAGGGCAAGTGATGCCCCGTTCGCTTCGCAAGGGCCCGTTCGTGGACCTGCACCTGATGAAGAAGGTGCAGGTGGCCGCGGCCAACCGCAGCCCGCGCCCGATCAAGACCTGGTCGCGCCGCTCGATGATCGTGCCCGACATGGTGGGGCTCACCATCGCGGTGCACAACGGGCGGGACCACATCCCGATCCTGATTTCCGAGAACATGGTGGGCCACAAGCTCGGCGAGTTCGCGCCCACCCGCATTTTCCGCGCCCACTCCGGCGACCGGAAGGCCAAGGACTAGGGCTGACAGGCCCCAAGCCCCCGGAGAATGACGATGGAAGTTTCCGCCCGCCTGCGCTACGCCCGGATCTCCACCCGCAAGACGCGGCTGGCCGCCGACATGATCCGCGGCCGCCACGTCGAGGAAGCCGCCAACGCCCTGGCGTTCACGCCCCGGCGCGCGGCGCAGCTCATGGGCAAGGTGCTCAACTCGGCCATCGCCAACGCGCAGACCAATTTCGGCGCCGACATCGACGAACTGTATGTCAGCAAGGTCCTGGTGGACGAAGCCAAGCCCTACCGCCGCTACCGGGCCCGGGCCCGCGGCCGCGGCGCGCGTATCCTCAAGCCCCAGACGCACATCAGCCTGACCGTTTCCGATCAGCGCGGGTCCGGGTGGGACAACGAGGAGGACGAGAGCTAGTCATGGGCCAGAAAGTCAATCCCATCGGCATTCGGCTGGGCATCTCCCGGCCGTGGTCGTCCACCTGGTACGCCGATTCGAAGAGTTTCCCGGCGCTGGTCGAGTCCGATTACCGCATCCGCGAGATGCTGCGCAAGCGCCTCAAGGACGCCGCGGTCAGCCATATCGACATCGAGCGCCACCGCGAGAGCACCCAGATTCAAATCCACACGGCCCGCCCCGGCACCGTCATCGGCAAGAAGGGCGAGGACATCGAGAGGCTGAGGCGCGACCTCGCGAAGCTGATCGACACCCAGCTGCACCAGGTGCGGGTGAACATCAAGGAGATCAAGAAGCCCGAGCTGTACGCCCGGCTGGTGGCCGAGAACATCGCCTCGCAGCTCGAGCGGCGCGTGATGTTCCGCCGCGCCATGCGGCGCGCGGTCAGCACCACGATGCGGCTCGGCGCCCAGGGCATCAAGGTCAAGGTCTCCGGGCGGCTGAACGGCGCCGAAATCGCCCGCTCGGAGTGGTACCGCGAGGGCCGCGTGCCGCTGCACACGTTCCGCGCCGACATCGACTACGGCCTGGCGGAAGCCTTCACCACCTACGGCGTGGTGGGCGTGAAGGTCTGGATCTACCGCGGCGAGAAGTCCTCGCCCACCGACACGCCGGGCGCCGCCGAGACGCCGGCCGGCGCCGAGCCCAAGCCCGCCACCCCTGGGAGGGAGGGCGTCCCGCCCTCCCAAAC